>JAYKJL010000283.1:0-23209 GCA_035285725.1 Nostocales cyanobacterium 94392
ATACATGTTGAGTTTTATTTGTATCCAGCGCAGCCAACAGCTACGGCGCCATAAAACAGATTAATTTTCATTCTCTTGCATTCCCCAGTTGACCTATTCAACTGGGGGTATGTGAATAGTTACGATATCTAGTAATAATTTCAATAAATAAATAAATTATTTCTTTGGAATCAGGTTTTACTTCTCTTAAACTTTTTGCTGCATATATACAATATTTTTCATCTTCAAGTAATTTTAATAAAATGGTGATTGCTTCTTGATAATTAGGAACAATTATTGCTAAAGTTTCAGCCGTTTGTATAACAGTTTTTTTATCTTGGCTGTTACACAACAAATTAGAAAGAAGCTGTACTACTTCTGGATATCCTGAACCTATTTCCCCTAAGATTTGAATAGCTCTATAACGAGCATATAATCCATCAGGATTATCTTGGATAAAATCAACAATTTTTTTAATTGCTAAACTACGATTAGTTTTTAGCAAAGTTTTTCTGCTTTCTTCTCTAAGTGGATTAAGAGCTTGTAACCATTGCTGCTTTTGGAAATCAAAATATCCAAAAGCCCACAAAATCAACTGTTCTATAATCTTTATTTCCTGAATAGAACCTTTAAACTCAGCTATACCTTCTGCTGTAATCAACACAGCTTGTTCCCAATAAAAACCGTTACATCTATCTTCAAATTTCACTAGAGCATCAATAAAATTTTCCTTTTCTTGCTTAAAAATATGTTTTCGCCCCATCCAAAGCAAAAATACTTCTTTCCACCGAGGTTCAAAAATTCTGTAGATTCCTTCCTTTGGATTCTCAGGAATATGATTCAAAAAATAATGCCAATCCTCAATTGGCAACGCTGCAAAATACTCCTGAAAAGTCGGATGGAAAAACGCATATACCGCCTTCCTGGGATTCTCCCCATCTACCCCCACCTTATTTAACCATCCCAACCGCAACGCCAACCCAAACAAGGAATCTGCATCATCTGGTTCACCCAGATACTCGCACACAAAATCCTGTCGTAACCGAAACCGCGTTGCTTCCTTATCAATCGCTTCCCGTGCTAATTCTCCCAAAGCTGCGTTTAATCGCTTGCGCTGTTCCCCCGTTGTTCCGAACTGTCCCTTCTTCCACTCATAAAAATCCGCTACAAACTGCTCGTACAAACCCGCTTTCGTTTCCGGTAATTTCCCTTCACTCAAGTACCAGTTGAAGCATAACAGCGTCAACCGCAACGGGTTTTTCACCAAATCCCGAATTCGCTCTTTTCCCGACTCAGCTAATGCCGCACACAATCTTTGTCCTGTATGGATTTCCGCCGATGGGAGGGAGGTAAACCAATTGCCGATAAACTGCTCCACTTGTTGGGGATAGGAAAACTCCAGGGTGCGATAATTATCAAAGGAATCGAGAGCATTGCTACCACCATCCCAAAGATTTAACCGACACGAAAGCACAATCCGCGCTTGTTGGAGCAAAGTTCCGGTGCGAAGTTGGCGATTAATTTCTGCTAAGGGGCTGCCTACTTTTGTTTGCATTTCATCAACTCCATCCAGCAACAGCCACACCAATTCCTGGTTAAACTGAGCCACAAAATCATTTTTAATTTGAGTAGAAGCTTCAGCTTGTCCGATTTTCCTGGCTACCGCTTGTAACCATACCTCAAACAAATATGCTCCCAGTTCCCGTCCACGTAAATCAGCCAAAGATACCCAAATCACAACTGCATCGGAGATTTCTTCGGACACCCATCGAGCGATTTGCTGCAACAGCGTAGTTTTCCCCGCTCCCGGTTCGCCAATAATTGCAATCCGTCTTCCCTGACTTTTGGGGCTTTGTCTTTGCTGGAGTACCTGCTCTAAAAATTGCTGATGCTCAAAGGTTTGGGTAATTTCAGTTTCCTGGTAAAGTTCCGAACCCTTCTCCGGTAATACATCCCCCCGTCGTCGAGCTTGCTTTTTCCGCTCCACAAGTCCCAAGGGTACGTATACCTGCTCGGTGCGATAGCTAATTCCCTCAACCGATGTCAGTGGGTTTGTGGTGAGTCGCAACTGTTCCGACAGCATGGTTTGACCAATATCGTGCCAGTTTATTTCTATTGGCTGGGTGTTCTGGGAAAGTATTTCTCGCAAAATGTTACGAATAGTTTCTGCGTCAGTTCCTTGATAAACTTTATCGCCAATATGAATATCCTTAGCATCGCCAATATTAACGTTGTACTTCCCCAACTGCACAAAATTTTGACCGCAGCTGGCTGTAAGGGATTGGCGCAATAAATTAATCTCATCCTCATCTGCACTGCCATTGAGGATATGCTCAAGTATTATCAGCAATTCCGATGAATCAATCATTAATCGCGCTTTCGTAGGTATTTGAAATTGGCGTGTTGCTTAAAAAATTCAAAAAATATTTATTAAGTATAGAAAATTTCTCGAAAAAGTAGCTAACTATTTCCTATATTTATATACTGTTGTCTTCAGTATTATGAAAACTGGAAAGGGATATGTAAAAGTGGAAAATCCAATATTAAAAGTGCTGTAGAATCACAAGATTTTTGTGTGTTGTTTCTAAAAGATTATAAAAGTGATTGTGAATTTTAGCTACGGAACCACGCTGAAATGTCAATACATTCAAGAAAAGTTGATGGTCGCGAACTAGATTATGTTAGTAGAAAAACATGGAAGCGCAATCAAATTATAGAGTTCAATCTATTCAAACGCGATATAAAATTCTTATTATTTTTTATAATCTTGCAAAATAATAAAATTAACCAAAAAACCTAAAGTAAATCAATTGTTTTTAATTGTGTCAAGCGCATCAACTTATACTTCATTATCTCTATATAGTTAATTAGGTAAATATAAAAATACAATGAAGGCATTTACCAAAAGAGTAAAATTACACTAGAATCAACCATGTTGAGTATACGTAATAATACTCTGCCAAAAAGTTAAAATATTTATAACTTAACTATTTGATTGAGTATATGGATGCATCATCGCTTCGGATTTTCTCCTTCTTAGTAGTAAAAATTTATTTTAAAAATCCCCCTTGTTCAGGGGCAAATGTTTTATGGAAAATTTTGCCAGCCTGCCTGATAACGATTTATCCAACGTAACACCCAACTTTTCAGAAAACTTATTTCCCAATTCATTGAATATTGGCGATATTTTCACCGTGCCAGGGAGTGTGGGAGAGACAACCCTTAGTTTTGAGTGGGTGGAACGAAATGCTGCTTTTAATAATGAAGTGGGAGTTTTCGTTGTTGATGAATTGGGACAAGTAGGGGGTGTTGCACCAGAAGAGGCTGGATATGCCGAAGCGGCTATCAACGATGCATCAAGGCAGGTTATTTTTTCCAGTGGACAAGGGGCAGGAGCGCAACGTCAATTAACTTTTCAAGCAGGGGATACTCTTGGTTTTTATCTCATTCAAAACGATTTAACCAAAGACTGGCTGACCTCTAATGTGAGTAACAACATATCAAATGACCCAATTGCTTTCTTTTCTATAGATGGTGTCAATCCCGACCAATTTGACCATATCCAGAGGCAGGATTTAGGAGACGGGGTTCAGCAATTTCGCTGGGAAGATTCGACTTTTGGTGGCGATCACGATTTTAACGATGTGGTTTTTAATGTCAGCGCTGTAAGATCGGCAGTATTGGTTCCTGGGGAATCGGGTGAGATTGTTCCGGTTACTTTCAATAAAGTCAGCCAGGAAGCAAGCTTCCATAATGAGATGGGATTGTTTGTGGTAGATGATGCTCAAGGGCGTATTGGCAGTATATTACCAGGACAACCGGGATATATCGAAGCAGCATTATCTGATAGCCGTCGCGATATCATTTTTGCTAGTGGTCAGACCAGTGGAACTGCAAAAACGATGGAACTTCCCGCCAAAAGCTATATCGGTTTTTATTTGATTCAGAATGCTACTACTGAAAGGTTTTTGAATCATAATCCGCAAAATGAACTAAATAAAGAACCCCTGGCATTTTTCTTTTTTCCCCAAGAAAATCCTGATGGTATTGACCACTTGCAATCGGTGGCAGTCAATAGCTTTGGGTGGGAAGATTTAACCAATGGCGGCGACAAGGATTTTGATGACTTAGTATTTGAATACACCTTCGATACACCGACAAGTGGCGTTGGCGGTGGGGATATTCAGCTATCTATTGACGATGTTGCGATTGTAGAAGGCGATACAAATACAACCGAGGCAAAATTCACCGTTAGTTTGTCTGCACCAAGCTCAAAAACCGTTACTGTAGATTTTTCGACTGCGGATGATACAGCGATCGCCGATGCAGACTATCAAGCAGTGAATGGTACTATTACATTCAAACCGGGAGAGACGACACAGAGTATCATTGTTCCAATAATAGATGACCGTTTGAATGAAGCGGATGAGACGTTTTTCATCAACCTTAACAATGCTAGCAATGCGATTATTGCCGACACTGAGGGTAAAGGGACAATTATCGACAACGAACTGCCAAGCATTAGCGCATCTCTTGCTAACGATACAGGAGCAAGTGACAGTGATAGAATAACCGTTGACCCTACTATTAATGGGCAAGCAATAGGTGCTACTTCTCTGCAAGGGAATCTTAACGGTAATGGTTTTGTTGATATTAGCGATGCTTTGTCGAACGATGGAAGTTTTACCATTTCTTTAGAGCAGTATGAGGTTTTAAGTAATAATTCCTTACCTGATGGAAATTATGTTCTGGAATTAAAGGCCTCGAATGATTTTGGTAGAGAATCTGATGTAATAACGGTAAACTTCACCCTTGACCGTACTCCACCACCAATAGACTTCGATTTAGCTACCCAAAGCGATACGGGTGAATTAGGCGATAGAAGCACAACCGAACGTATTGTTACTTTGGTTGGACAAACAGAACCCGGACTAGAAATGGTGTTGGTAGAAACCCAAAAAATGGTTACTGCTGATAGTGATGGAAATTTTAGCTTGACAGATGTTCCCATGCCAATAGCGGGAACAGCACCATTTAGCCTCGTAACTGTAGATATTGCGGGAAATCTGGGACGAGTACAAAAGCAGTTTACCAGAATTGGCATAAATGGTGCCCCTGAAATTATTAGCACTCCCGAAACTGTTTTTGATACGGATGAGGGGGATAGTTATACTTACCAAATTGAAGCCGTTGACCCCGACAACGATACACTGACCTATAGTTTGCTCAACGGGCTTCAAGGGGTTGAGATTGATACAAATGGTTTGCTCACCTTTACACCCGAAGGTAATTTGCGTACTTCTTATGACTTTAATATTGAAATCAGCGACGGTAGAGGTGGTACGGATACTCAAGCTTTTACGGTAGAAATTCCTAACGTTGTTATTGATAACCGTCCTCCTACTTTTACTTCCACTCCTATTATTGAAAGCAATGTAGGCACAGAATACAGCTATCAACCTACTGCAACCGACCCGGATGGTGATACATTAACTTTCTCTTTAATTGAAGATATTCCGGGTTTAAGTATTGAAACTGAAACAGGACTTTTATTGTGGACTCCTACTGTTGAGCAGCTAGGTGATAACTCGGTCGCAATTCAAGTAAGTGATGAAGAAGGCTTGACAGATACTCAGTCTTTCACAATTTCGGTTCAGGATATAGCCACTAATGCAGCACCTATCTTTATTAGCGACCCAGTTACCGATTTTGCAGTAGCGGTTCCCAATACAGCTACAGGGGATGTTAATCCCGAATTAATTTCACTCAATCTTTCTGATGGGGAAATGGCTACAGAATCGGTATCCATAACATTACCAGATGGTGGAACATCTACCGGAGGTCAAGCTGATATTGTATTTGTAGTAGACGAATCTGGCTCGATGTCTGGGGAGCATGAATGGCTTACTAACATGGTGCTAGAGTTAGATGCTGCTTTACAAGACCGTGGCATCACTGACAATCGCTACAGTTTAATTGGTTATACAAACCAAACCCGGTTGTTTAACTTGGCAGCCCAAACCCAAGTTTCAGTTTACAGTCCGGGAAATCAGCTAGTTGCTTCTGGCAGTTTTGAATCGGTAATTAACGAGCCAGAATTGGTATTTAATTTGTTAACGGATGGTACTTATACAGTTGTAATTAGTGCGTCAGGAACAGCAGTACCGTTGGAATACGAATTGAATGGGACTGTAATCGATATCCCAGCAGTTGCTTTAACTAACTTCAATACCCCATTTACCGGAACTATTGCACCCCAAGCGGAAGAAACCTTTACCTTTGATGCTCCTGCGGGTTCTCAAATTTTACTTGATGTATTGGGTTCGAGCGCATCAAATGATATTCGCGCTCGTCTGGTAGACCCCAATGGTGATAACGTCTTCAGCTTTGCCCGTCTCAATCAAGATAGTAGTCCATATCTGCTATCAGAAGCTGGCACTTATTCGTTAATCGTCAGTGGTGGTAATGCGGTCGGTGACTTTAGTTTCCAACTGCTAGATTTTAACTCGGCTGCAACTAAAATTGCTCCCGATACTGAAATAGCTGGCACAATTGCTACAGGTTTAGCAACAAAAGTCTTTCAATTCGATGCTACTAAAGGACAACAAATTTACTTTGATTCAGTAGTCAGTCCAAATATAAGGACTGCTCTTTACGCATCAGATAATCAACTGCTTGGTAGTAGCTTTAGTTTACGAGATTTTAGTGCAGTTGTTCCTAGTGATGGAACTTATACTTTGATTCTTCGCAGCGATAGTGAAAACGCGGTTGATTACAACTTTAGATTAGTGACTCCGGAAATTGAGCAAACAACTTTGACAATCGGGGAAGTTATAACTGGTAGTCTTAGCGAAGCTGGTGAAAAAGATGTTTACTTAACTGAAGGTACTGCGGGACAGCGGATTTGGTTTGATGGTTTAGCCTCGGATTCGTTTAATATTGATATCCGCATGACTAGTCCGACGGGTCAAACCCTAATTAATAACCTGGGTGCAAATCGTGATTCTGGTATGCTGACGCTACCGGAAACAGGAACTTACAGCATAGTTGTTAATGGTGATGACTTTACTGGAGACTATAGTTTCCGGGTACTGGATGAAGAAAATGCAAATTCACTGACATTGGATACTAATTTTACCAGTACAGTTGAACCAGGTAGTGGTGCAGAAATTTACACCCTTGAAGGTACAGCCGGTCAAGAGCTTTTATTTGATATGGTTGCCATTGATAGTAGATTCAGCGGTAGCTGGGCGCTTTATGGGGCTGCATCAAATGACTTTATTGCTCGAAATACTGTCCTTGATGATTTTAGCGCAGTATTACCAACTGATGGAACCTACACTCTGGTAGTAAATGGTAGCAGCACTAACCCAATTAACTACACATTTAACATCAGCGATATTACTACACCTACTAATATTACCTCGAGCGGCTTTGATACAATTCGCACAGGTACCTTAACTACATCAGACCAAGAAGATATTTTTACTTTCGATGCGACTGCTGGTACCCGTATTGTATTTGATGGACTAACTTCAGCTTCCTCTAATATCAACGCACGATTAACTGCTCCCAATGGAACTGTACTGTTCTCAAATCAGCGTCTGAACAATGATTTGGGTCAGTTGACCTTGCCAGAATCTGGAACCTACTCCATCGCAGTCAATACTAGGGGAGACTTGGGAGATTACAGTTTCCGAGTTCTTAACTTAGATAATGCAAAAACATTACCTTTAGATAGCGTCTTTAACGGTACTTTAAATGTAGGTCAAGGCATTGATATATACGAGTTTACGGGTAGCAAAGGTCAAAGGCTCTTCTTTGATGGTATTTCCGCAACTGGTTCGGGGAATTGGCAGTTGTATAGTCCAGAGAACCTTGAGCTAGCACAAAGTAGATTAGACCGTGATTTTACTGCAACTTTAGCAGCAGATGGTATTTATAAAATTCTGTTTGATGGTGAAAATCAAACTCCCTTTGACTTTAGCGTTCAGGTAGGTACTCCCCAAACTCAGGTATCAACATTAGCTATTGGGGATATTGTATCTGGTGCATTGACGGAACCAGGTGAACAAGATATTTACCAGTTTAATGGGGTTGTCGGTCAGCAAATCTGGTTTGATGGGTTGGAATCGGCTGCTTCTGAAATAGAAGTAGCACTGGTGAATCCTTTTGGTGAGAGAATCTTCGAGCGGGTAGAACTTAATCAAGATAGTGATACTCCCTTCACTTTATTTGAATCTGGTGAGTATTCCCTAATTGTCAACAGTGGCAGAGGTAATCCAGGAAGCGTTACTGGTGATTACAGTTTCCAAGTTTTAGAAATTACGTCAAATCTCACCTTACCAAATAATATTACTGGAACATTTAATCTTCCTAACGAATCGCAAGTCTTTCAGTTTGAAGGAATCAAGGGACAAAAATTTACTATTAACCCTACAGAGGCAACTTTTGGTACTGCGACTCAAGCATCTAACGCTACTAGCTTCCTAAGTACTGCACAAGGAGGAACAGAAGATGGTTACTTGGGTATTGATACTGCACTTGGGCTACCTTTCCGCGACGGTGCGGCAACTAACATTATCTTGGTTACTGACGAAGACCGAGATATTGTTAACCTCAACTTAACCTTTGAAAGCATTTTCAATAAGTTAGATTCTCAAGATGCTTTACTTAATGCCACTATTAACGGTTCCTTCCTTGATGGAAATGGTAATTCCGCTCTTGGTGTAGATTCTCAAGGTATTGCTTATATTGCAGATGGTGCAGGTGGATTCATTACCAGCCCAGGTGGAGCATTTGGTGTTTTTAGTACTATTAAAGCAGATTACGTTGATTTAGCATGGGATAGCGCGGGAGCGGCTTGGGATCTCAATCAGCTTAGAGAAGGTGGGGATACCGCAGTTTCATTTACTAAAGCATTTGTAAATGTTAAAGCCGAAGAAATTAGCGACCAGTTAGCCGTTGATATTCTTGCAACTGACCCTAATGTTACAGTTGAAAATTTAACGGGACCGCTGTTCGGTGTTAATCCTGGTGAAACAGCTAGCTTTGATACCAAAATTACTGGAGATGGGCTGGCTCGTGACTTTGAATTGTTCTTTGTTAGACCAGATACCGGGTTTGTTCTGGGTTCGATTCCCGTTTCAATCAATCAAAACTACCTTTACCTTGCTCAAGCAGTTGACCCGGATGGCGACCCAATTACCTACAGTTTGCTCAACGCACCCACCGGAGCTTCCATAGATTCTGCAACCGGACGCATTGATTGGACACCTCCAACTACAGGTATTTACCAGTTTGAAATTGCCGTAGCAGATAATCGCGGTGCCCAAACCACTCAAATTTTTGAAGTTGAGGTAGTTGCTGCTGGGGGAGATAATACCGCACCCACAATTACATCAACTGCACCCGATACAATACGAGTTGGTAGCAATCTTGAATACCAAGTCACTGCTACAGATGCTGAAAGCGACCCGCTTACCTATTTCCTCGCAGAAGCTCCAGAAGGAGTAACAATCGCTTCCGATACAGGTTTAGTATCCTGGACACCAGCTGAAGCACAAACGGGAGAGCAAACGATTACCGTCAAGGTTGTGGATAGTCGCGGTGGTTCGGATACCCAAAGCTTTGTACTTACCGTTGACGAAAATCAAAAACCCATCTTTAATTCCAATCCTTTCTTAGCTACAAACCCCAACCAACTTTACGAATATGACGTAGATGCTAGCGACCCCGAAGGAACGGCTATCACCTACAGTTTACGGAATGGTGCCCCTGACGGTATGACTATCGATTCAGATACTGGAGTAATTCAGTGGACACCAACAGCAGAACAACAAGGACAGTTCCCAATTACTGTTTTTGCGAACGATGCTGAAGGTGAACGAGCGTTGCAATCATTCCTGTTAAACGTTGGTAATTCTGGTAGTGGAGTAACAGGAGGAGGTACGGGTGGTACAGGAGGTACCGATAGCGAAATTCCTATTGTTTCCTTGGGCTTTAACTCAAACGTAATTGAAATTGGTGAAGACCTCAATCTGCAAGTTAGAGCGGTTGATGATGAAGGAATTACCAGTTTAGAACTGTTGGTTGATGGTTCACCAGTTACATTAAATCCTGGTGATATTACTAACGGAACCGTTAATCAAGCAGTAGTTAATTTTGACCAAGCTGGGTTGGTTGATATTTTAGCGATCGCCAACGATGCTGATGGAAATGTCGGTACTAAAACTTTGTCAGTTCGGGTAATTGACCCCAATGATACAGAATCACCATCAATTACAATTGATACTAGTCAATTTGTTGGAGGTGATACGACTTTAGAATCCTTAACTAACATTATTGGAACAGTTGAAGATGAGAGTTTGGAATTCTTCCGTTTAGAAATAGCTCCAATTTCCAGAGCAGATATTAATAACCCTAGCGCTAACGATGCGGACTATACGGTCATAGCCCAGAGTAATAGCGGTATTGATGGTGTATTGGGTACTATAGATCCTCGAAAATTCGCCAACGGAAGCTATTTCTTGCGAGCAATTGCTGGAGACTTCAGCGGCAACATTAATATTCAAGGAATTCCTGTTACTTTATATAGTGCTGAAAAGTCGGGACAATTCCGCGTTGAAATTAATGATTTGACGGTTCCTTTAGCTGGAATTCCGATTCAAATTAACCGTGTTTACGATAGCTTTGATGCAGATGAGTCCGGTGATTTTGGTTTTGGATGGAGTTTGAAAACTCAAGAAGCTCGCATTGAAGAATCGGCACCCGTTACCGATAATATACCAGGTGTTCCCTCACTCTTTAGCTCGACTCCCTTAAAAATAGGAGATACCGTCACATTAACTAATCCGAATGGGGAACGTGTTAGTTTTATCTTCGACCCCTTTGTTGATGGAGCAAGCTTGTTAGGAGCAATTTGGAAACCCCGCTTTACTCCTGCTCCCGGTGTCTTTGATAGGTTAGAGGTAGATGATATTTCTTTGAGTATTGGTTCCGATGGTTCTGCTGGGCTATTTTTCATTCCTTTCCCATACAACCCAGAAAATTATCGTTTAATAACTAGAGATGGTACGAGCTACACCTATAACCAGTTTGATGGGCTGCAAAAAATTGAGGATACTAACGGTAATACTCTAACCTACACCGATGAAGGTATTTTCAGTTCTACCGGAACAGCTATTAGCTTTACTCGGGATAGTGCAGGTCGGATTACGGCTATCACCGACCCCAACGGTAATACAATTAACTATAGCTACGATGCAAATGGGGATTTGATTGCGCTAACCGACCAAGAAAACCTGACTACAACCCATTCTTATCTTGAAGATAATTCCCACTACCTCGATAAAATTATAGACCCGAGAGGAAAGACTATTTCTCGTACTGAATTTGATAATTTTGGACGAATTACCAAAACTACAGATGCTTTAGGAAATACGAGTACTCGAAACTACATTGACAACCCCGACGGAACCATTACCGAAGTTTTTACTAATCCGCAGGGTCAAGTTAACACTACAGTACGAGATAGTCGCGGGAATATTGTATCTGAAACTGATGCTGTTGGTGCGACGACAACAACCGTCTACGACGAGAATAACAATCCCATTCAAATTACCGACCCCAGAGGTTTTACTACTACCAGGACTTTCGATGCACAAGGAAATATTACCAGTATTACTGATGCTTTAAATAATACTACTACCTTTACCTACGACCAATTCAGTAATGTGACATCGGAAACTGACCCCCTGGGACGAATCACTCAATTTAGTTACGATGACAACGGTAATTTAGTTGAATTGATTGACGCTACGCGAGAAAGCGATAGGTTTACTTACGATAATCTGGGTAGAGTTAGCAGCTTTATTGATGCGAATGGTAATAGCACAAACTTTGATTACGACGGAACAAGCTTTTTAGACAAGCCAACCCAAGTAACTTTCCCCGATGGTAGTACCCAGCAAATTGAATATAATCAATTCGGTCAAATTACTCGCTTAGTTGACGAAAACGGTAATGCTACAGAGTATATTCTCGATTCGGTTGGGCGATTAATCGCAGTACGCGACCCCTTGGGTAATGAAACCACATATAGTTATGACGCTCAATTTATCACCAGTATTACTGACTCATTAGGTAACACTGAGCGTTACGAATATGACGATGCAGGTCGCTTAATTCGACAAATCAATCCATTGAATGGAGTAACCGAATTTGGTTACGATGCTCTTGGTAGACGTATCAGTGAAACTGACCCATTAGGTAATACAACCACAACAACTTACCGAGACGATGGTTTAATTACGGCAATTACTGATGCTGAGGGTAATATAACTAGCTTTGAATATGATTTAGCAGGAAATCAAACTGCTGTAATTGACCCGTTAGGAAACCGGACAACTTTTGTTTACGATGCTTTGGGAAGACAAATTAGTCAAACCGACCCGCTGGGTAATGTTTCTAAATACCGTTACGATGCTGTTAATAATTTAATTGAAATCATTGACCGCAACAATCGACAACGTAACTTCACTTATGATGCTGTTGACCGTTTGACTCAAGAACAATGGCACAATAACGGTACTTCAGTTAGAATAATTAACTTTACTTATGATGATGTAGGTAATTTGCTTTCAGCAACAAATTCTGACAGTACAAATATCTTCACTTACAACGACCGAGATAGAGTCACCCAAGTCAGTACGGATATATCGGGATTAACAACTTTTGATTTGAACTATTCCTATGATGGAACGGGTAACAGAACATCTGTCAGCGATAATTTAGGAGTCAGCGTTAACTCTAGTTACGACCCCCGCAACTTACTAACCAGCCAAACTTGGCAAGGAAGCGGTATCGACACAGCACGAGTTGAATATTCATACAATAGCAATGGCGATCGCAATCAAATAGAGCGATTTTCTGATGTAAACGGAACGCAACTTGTAGGTAGCAGCACCTTTGAATATGATGCTTTGCGACGTTTAACCGAAATTACCCACTTTAACGGTAGCGGTAATGTTTTAGCTGATTACGAATACAACTATAATGCAGCAAGTTTCCTCAATAGCGAAACCTATAAAGGACAAACCACAAATTACACTTACGATAAAACAAATCAACTAACTAACGCTGATAGGTCTGTACTTGCTGACGAGAATTACACTTATGATGAAAACGGAAATCCCACAGGAAACGGTTTTGTAATTGGTGCAAACAACCAAATATTATCTAATGGAGAATTTAATTACAGCTACGACAACGAAGGTAATCTAACTAGCAAAACTAATATTGCTACCGGAGATATTACAACCTACACCTATGATTTTCGCAATCGATTGGTAAAAGTAGTAGATACAGATACGAATGGAAACACAATTCAAACTGTAGAATTTAGATACGATGCTTTTGATCGTCGTATTTCCAAAACAGTTGACGGAGAAACTACATACTTTATTAATGACGGTGATGATATCTGGGCTGAACTCAATCAAGCTGGAGAAATAGTTAATCGTTACCTACAAGGTGGGAATGTTGATGAATTAATCGCTCGCTATAATTCCGATGAAGGAACAAATTGGTATTTAACTGACCGTCTTGGAACCATACGAGATATTGTTAATGAAGTAGGTAATTTAGTTAATAGCATTAACTATAACAGCTTCGGTGAAATCCTTGGTCAAACAAATCCGAATGAAGACGATAGATTTGCCTTTACCGGAAGGGAATACGACGAAGAAACAGGACTTTACTACTATCGCGCTCGTTACTACGACCTTAGCTTAGGAAGATTTATCAGCCAAGATCCAATTGGATTTGGCGGAGAAGATGCGAATCTTTACCGTTATGTTGGGAACAATCCTGTCAATGCTACAGATCCAAGTGGATTATTTGCAGCGATTGCATATGGTCTGGTGACATCAAAGGTAACGCTCGGACCAATAGGATCGACCTCTGGTGCCCTTATTGGATTTTTGCAAGGGTTTGGCGGAACCTCCTTGATCTTCATTGGTAATATTCTAGAAATTGCGAACACAGGGGGAGATGTTATAGCTGAATGGGGAACTGCAATTGCTAAAACTAGAACTAAATTACAAGAGATTGAAAAAGCACTGGAAAAATTCAATTCAGTAGATCAACAAGGAATTGTAGCAGGATTTATTGATGGTGCAGGTTTTAAGTTAAGTATCACACTTAAGATTACAGTTGGGGCTGCCGTTTCTAACGGTAATCTTTCAGTCGGTGCTCAAGCAAGCGCCAAAAGAACTCAAACCTTTAAATTGGGAGGCGGTGGTTTTGTTGACGGATACGAGCAAGGCTTAAAGTATCTTGAGGCCTTACAGCCTCGTTAGGGCTAAATTGAAAGTGATTGTAAATAGATTAAGTATTTAATGTATTTACATCGATAAACTATCACCTAATAAGTGACCAAATATCATGTCCATCCAGCAAATACACTATTAAACACAAAAACTAAAACAATGAAAACCAAAATCCTAAACCTACTAACCCAACCCTAATACTATCCACCTCAGCCCAAGCAGTTAATATCAACCTTGATAATTCCTGGGAAAAATTTGGAGATGTCGAAGTCGTCAACCCCAGTCAAGCAAATTTATCTACCGATGGCTTATTCGATGACGACGCTGATTTAAATGCTAATAACGGTGATTTCAATTATTACGGTAATTCTGCTGGTCAATTTTAATATCAAAAATATAAACGTTTTTGAATAGCTTGAATTTCTTTTGAGCTATGTTTGAAAAATTCGCTAACTACAATAAAAATATATATACATAAGGAACCGCTATATTAAAATACACTTCACTATATAGCGTAATTTAAGTTAGGAGCAGTAGTGAGTGGAAAGTAGTACAGTAGAAAACCATTGGGCATTTTTAGTTGGAGTAAATCGCTATATTGACAAAAATTTTGGTAGGTTAAAGTTCTGCGTTAATGATGTCAAAGCTTTAGAACAAATTCTTACTGAGGTGGGTTATCAAGTAGTTTGTCTCCACGATGAATTAAACCCAGAAGACCATCGGTTCCCCACTCGTGATAACATCGAAGCTGAATTAAAAGGACTTTGCAGTCAAATTGCACCGAATGATTTACTTTGGGTGCATTTCGCTTGTCATGGTACGCAAATAGATAAAGGAAACGGTAAAGAACCCGTATTAATAGCTAGAGATACCAGACAGCATTTATTAGAAACACGCTCTCTACCTGTTGCAGAAGTTGAAAAAATTATGAAAGGTAGCGGAGCTAAAAGGTTAATATTAACTTTGGATGCTTGTCATACTGGTATTGAAATTGGTAGAGATTTAACTGACCCTGAGTTTATCAAGAACGTTCATGATTTAGCTGAAGGTTTTGCTTTGATTGCAGCGAGTACAGCCGAGCAAAAAGCGTTTGAGTTAAAAGATAAGCAGCATGGTGTATTTACATATTATTTGTTGCAAGGGTTAGTTAATAGTACTAACTCTCGTGGTAATTTTGTGACGGTTAAGGATTTGGAGCATTACGTATTGAACGAGTTGCGTAAATGGAACGTTAAGGAAAGTTTGACGCAGGAACCAACTGCTCGTACTGAGGGATTGGGTGATATAATTCTTGCTGACTATCGTCAGTATTCCCAGCCGGAATTGCAAGGACTAGAGGAAACTGCATCGTCAAGCAGCGATGGAAGTAAATTGGGTGCGCGAGATGATTCTACTTCTAATAAGTTGAGTCGAGTAAAACTCATCGAAAAACAGGAGTTAGAAGCAGAGTTAGAAGGTTTAAGCGAACAGTATACTGCGGTAAACAAACAACGCAACCAAATAATAGATGAGCGCCATCGCTTATTGTATAAAAAACAAGCCGATGATTTATTAAACCAAATGAAAGAAGTTGAAGTTAAATTACAGCAGCTTGATTAAGGTTAGTATTAAATGTCCAGAGTAATTGATATTCAAAAACAAGAGCTTGAGGAGGAACTTGCAAGTTTAACTGCACAGTATACTGCGGTAAACAAACAGCGGAGACAAACAAAAGATGAACGAGAACGCTTGCTATTGAAAAAACAAGCAGATGATTTGTTAGAGCAGATGCAGCAAGTAGAAGAAGAGCTAGGAGAATTAGAAAATTCACAAGATAACTATAACCAAAATTATCGAAGCATCCAAGAAAATCTTCCTCAAATAGATTTTCGTAAAGCGATGCAAATTATAGATATAGTAAATAACCGTTTTAAACGCGATGTCGGAGCAGCTTTTTTCTTGTTAGAAGAAAGTTATTTTATGGCTGGAGAGCTATTAATTTATAAAATTAGAGAAGAATTACAACGTCAAACTCGCAGTATTAAACATATTAAAGTTGAGATATCTGCTAATAATAGTTTCGATGAATTTGGGTTGCTGGCGAGTATTGGCGGTTATCTAAGTATATCTTTAAGCGATGATAATAATTTGATAGATTGTGTAAATCTAATTATTCAGACAATTTGTCAATCGCTTCAAAGTGGAAGTGTAATTTTTATAGAACTTAAGAAATGGGATTGCTTACCCTATCAGGACAAAGTTTTAGCTTGGTTTATCAAAGATTTTTGGTGCAGTTTAATTAATCAATGTCAAATAGTAGCTACAGAAAAACAGCTATTACGAATTAAAGTTGTAGCTCTTATTGATTCGGAATCAAAGCTGGCTCCAGAATGCAAACAACTACCTTGTTACTGTAATCAAGATGATTTTACTCATACAAAAATACTGACACTACCTTTAAATATATGGGGATTAGAAGATATTACAACATGGTTGGAATTTTATTCCGGTCTTCCCGCTCCACAAATTAATTTTAAAGCCAGACAAATTTACAACAAAACTGGAGATGGTATTCCAAGAATGGTGTGCGATATCTTAGAAAAAGAATTTCAGTAATGTGATTAACTATGACTAAAAAAATACAGTATACGTTTACAGCAAATCCAAACACAAAACCTCAAAATCACCATCCAGATTCACCACAAGAACCAGAACCTTACATTGCTGGTTATGAACTTATCAAAGCAGTTAATTTAGCAATTTTCTTGCGAAGACCTTTACTAATAGAAGGGGAGGCTGGATGTGGTAAAACTAGATTGGCTCGTGCTGTGGCTTATCAGTTAGGACTTCCTTATTATCGTTGGGATATTCGTTCTACTACTAAAGCAACAGAAGGCTTATATGAGTATGATGCAATCTTGCGATTGCACGATGTTGAAACTCTGAAGTTGGGACAAAATCTTGAGGAACAACGAAATCCTAAAGACCCTAAATGCTATCGTTATTTTGGAGCTTTGGGTAAAGCTTTTACTTCACAAGAATGTCCTGCGGTAGTTTTGATTGATGAAATTGATAAAGCGGATGTTGATTTTCCCAATGATTTATTAGCGGTTTTGGACAAACCGATGCAGTTCAATATCCGAGAAACGGGAGAAACTATTACAGCCAAACACGAACCCATTGTAATTATTACTAGTAATAAAGAAAAAGGTAATTTACCCGCTCCATTTTTACGCAGATGCTTATATTTTTATCTCAAATTTCCTAGCAATCCTGAAGATTTAGAAAGAATTGTTGATATACACTATCAAGTTAATTCTCAAGAATTGGGAAACGAAGCACCATTAGACGAATTAAAAAAAACAGCAATTAATCGCTTTTTATCGGTAAGAAAAGATAGTGGATTATTCAAATTACCGGGAACAAGTGAATTTTTAGATTGGTTATACGCATTACAAAGCTTTGATTCATCACCTTACTCGGTTAAAAAGCTTGATGATGAAAACCAATTTTTACCTTATCCAGAATTATTATTTAAAATGCGACAAGATTGGCAAAATTATACATCGCCAGCAGCTTCATGAGCGATTTTGAACCCAAGTTAATTTTAAACCGTGTATTTAACCGCCTGCGTCGCGACGGTTTCAATTTGGGTATGGGTGAATATATGGATGCTGTGGAAGCTATTGAAGGTGGATGGGGAAGCAATCAAGATGAATTGCTCGATGCTTTATGTTTATTGTGGTGTAATTCTTTAGCTGAACAAAGTAGGTTAAGGATTCTGTGGGATACGGTTGTTGCTGATATTAAGCAGAAAACTGTTGAAGAGAAATTAGAGGAAGAAATTAAAACTCCTGCTCCGACGAAATCCGATTATCAAGAAAAACCATCATCCCGTCAAGAAGTCAAAACACAACCAGTTTCAACAGCTAAAACTACTCAAGAAATTGCAGCACAACCAGTAAAACCTCCTTTTATCCCTGCTGAAATTGAAGAAGATAGGGAATTTGAAAATTATTGGCTGCTTTCCCGTCGTCAAATGGTTTATGCTTGGCGTTATCTACGTTGTTTGGTTGCAGATGGACAGCAAGACGTTTTGGATGTAAATCAAACCGTAGAAAAAGCTGCCAAACAAGGCTTTTTTCTGCAACCAGTTTATCGTCGTCGTGAAAAGAATCACGCTCACCTGGTATTATTAATTGACCAAGAAGGCTCTATGACTCCCTTCCATCGCTTCACCAGGGATTTAGTAGATACTGTTAAATACGAAAGCGATATTGAACGGGTAGATGTAGTTTACTTTCACAATACTCCAGCAGAAAGTGTATACAAGGATTCTCACTTAACTGCACCTATTCCTTTAAATGAAATATTAGCTCGATGCGACAACGATAGTAAAGTATTAGTGATTAGCGATGCAGGAGCCGCGAGGGGTTATCGTCGCATGGATAGGGTGCGAGCAATTACAGAAGTGTTATTTGATATTAAAGAATACACTAATTTAATTGCTTGGTTAAATCCAATGCCCAAAGAACGTTGGGAAAGTAGCTCCGCACAGATTATCAGTCATTTAGTACCGATGTTTCCCATGAATAAAGAAGGATTGGCTCAAGCAATAAGTGTTGTGCAAGGATAATTTTGGCATTTCAATTAACTTTTATCTTTCACTCCCGACAACTTCCAATCCTGCAAAACTTTAGTTACGGTTTCGCGAGTAGCTTCCGCACCAAATCCCCAAGCCAAAAGCGCAAAATATTCAGTTAAGCCATTACTACCAAAAGTTTTATTCGCTGCATATAGTTGGGTAAATCCGGCTCCTCCCAATAAAAATATTGCGATTCCATAGCTGACAATATTAAATAAATATAGCCGTTGACGAGCAGATTTATCTATCTTTTCTTTATCAAAAGGTTGAATATCGGGAATCGGACTAATTTGAGTATCGGGAATTGGGTTTTTAATACTGCGAGCAATATTTTCTACTTGTTGATTTGTAGAATCTTGGTTTGATTGTTGTTCAATTACCTGGATTAACTCTTGGCTTTTATTTTTAACTTCTTGCTGCCATTGGGTAAATGCTTCATCTTGATTAGGAAGATTGTATAATTTTTGTTCTAACTCTGTATCTTCCAAATCCCAATATCTAAGAGATTTATCATCTACCTCATCTGGAAGCTGTAATCTTAGTTCGCTGAATTTTTCATATTGAGTTTTCGCGCTTAAGTAACGATTGAGTTGTTGACGTACTTCTTTTAATGATTGACTGAAATTATCGGGAGTATCCATCGCAGCTAAATTACGGCGAGTTTTTTGCAGTTCCCAACGTATATTTTGTAAGTAAGGAATGTTTTGCTTGCTATTTTGAGGATATTCTTTATCCAAACATTCTCGTAACTCAGATTCCGATTTAAGTAAATTTAACCAATCAGATTTTCCTTTACGCCATTTATCCCAAGTTTTCTGAGCTTGATTTACCGTTTCTGTTGCTGTTTGCCAATTTTTACTTTCTATAGCTGTTTCAACTTCTACTAAATAAGCATTAATTTTGTTAGTAAAAGCTTCATCAATTTCATTATCAGCCCTTACTCGACTGCGTATGCGTCCAACCTTTACCAAAACCTCATCACGAGCCATTCCTTCGTTACGATAAGCAGAAATAGCAATTCCCAAACTTACACCTAATAATAATACGAATAATGGTAATAACCAATTGTCTTTGACTTTTATATTTACAGGAATTATTATTTCTCCATCGGCATAAATTACCAACAAAGTACCGTTAAATTCTCCGCTAGGAATATTTTGTAAATCAAATTCGATGGGAACCGTTACAAATTCATTGGCATTTAGCTGTTGTATAGTTGTAGAAATATTTGCAGAGTTGATTTGAATTGCATCAGCAGGGAATACTTGAGCAGCATCGGTTCTATTTAAATCCGAACTAATAATTTTGATATTGGTAACTTCTTGTTTAGAACGTAGCAACAAATTACGTTTAACTTTTGTACAATTAATTCGGTTAATAAGACACCTTTTCCCCGCAACCGTCAAATTTGTAGGAGTAGCATTAATTTTGCTTTCGGCTCTTACTGGTGCTGCCATTGATAAGCTAAGGACAGAAATTAGCAATCCGATAAATAAAGGTTGATGGTATTTTATCATTATCTATATTTATTAAAAGATGGAATAAAGAAGGCGATAAGCTAAAAAATGTTACCATAACCATCTTTATATATACTGACTCACACCCAAACTAATTACTGATTCCTGATGATTAGCCAGCAGCAAGAAACACAAAGAGCCGAACAAATGGTAGAACGGTTTGTACGTAGATTTCAATTGTCTTATAAGTTATTGGCTTGTCATGCTGCATTACCTTTAGTCTTGACACCAGAATTATTGAACTTTCTGCGAGTGCAGTTTTTGCGAGGTGAAGTACCGCCTGTAGCAGAAGTTGACTTGTTGCTATCCGATTTGTGCCGTCAGGTAGGATACGAATTGTATGCGATGGATACTGCTGTACGCGCTTACTTGCTCGAAGAAATGAAGCGGGAATTTGGCGACGAGCGGATGCAAGAGGTAGCAAGGTTATTGATTAGCTACGTGAAGTATATTTATCAGAATAATCCTTACATCAGTCCCAAAGAACTACAAGCGCAGCAATGGGCAGCGATGGTATATATAGAACCAGAAACAGCAGCAAGGGAAATTGCTCAAGATTTTCAAAGCACTGCGATTGGTAGAAGTTTGGTAAATCGAGCCGAGATAGCGCGTTTAGCTAAGATTACTCAAGAATTAGCACCGCAGTTACATAATTATGCGGAATTGGTAAGATATGCTGAATTGGTGAGTCAAGTTTTGATTGATGCTTCTGGTGTTGAGGAATCGGAATTACGTCGTTCTTATATTGTAGGGGGAGTTGAGCTTTCTTTACCTGAAGAATTGATGCCGCCTAAAATTTTAACAGCAGGTTTGGGATTACAATCATTACTTCAACATATTCAAGCAACAGGTGATAGAAATATTCAAGTAACAGGTAGTGGAAATATTACTCAGGAATCTTCCTCTCCTAATTCTATTCCTGGCTTTCCTCCTCTGCAAACTTTTCAATTTAGAATACCGAGCATATCTCTTGAAGGAGAAACTGAAACACCTGGTGGTATTAATCTGCAAACTTTTACATTTGAAGCCGCTACTATTGAACTGAAAAAATCTAAAGGTAATACGGAATTAATAATTAACCGCCGTCGTCAACAGAATCAGTATTTTTCCGAAGACTTGGGAAACGGTGTTGAACTAGAGATGGTAAAGATTCCCGGTGGTACTTTTACAATGGGCGCTCCAAAAAAGGAAAAAGATAGCAGAGGCAATGAACGTCCCCAACATCAAGTCACGGTTCCAACTTTCTTCATGGGCAAATATCCCATAACCCAAGCGCAATGGCGAGTAGTGGCTAATATGCAGCATCTCCGGGTTAATCGGGATTTAAAGCCAGAACCATCAAGATTCAAAGGAGACAACCGACCAGTAGAAAAAATATCTTGGTACGATGCGGTTGAATTTTGCGGTCGCCTTAGTCGCATCGCAGAAAATCGTCTCTCCCAAGACACGGGTAAACAATATCGGCTCCCCAGTGAAGCTGAATGGGAATTTGCTTGTCGTGCTGGTACTACTACACCTTTCCATTTTGGCGAAACAATTACATCTGAATTGGCAAACTACAACGCTACCTATACTTACGGTGCTGGTTCCAAAGGGATTTACCATAAGGAAACAACACCTGTGGACAGTTTTGACGTAGCTAATGCCTTTGGACTATACGATATGCACGGAAATGTTTTGGAATGGTGTCTTGATGATTGGCACAATAACTATGAAGGTGCGCCAACAAATGGTAGTGCATGGGTAAAAACTGAAAATCGAAGCAAGAATAATAATCGTTATCAAGTGCTGCGGGGTGGTTCCTGGAACTACTATCCTGGAAACTGCCGTTCCGCGTATCGTAACGACGTTAGGGTGGAGCGCGACTACGTTAATATCAATCTTGGTTTTCGTGTGGTCTGCGGGGTTGGGCAGTAATGACAAAAGCAATTATTCAATATAAACAAGGCACAGCACAATATTATATTGAAGACTTGGGTAATGGAGTTGAACTAGAAATGGTTTTAATTCCAGCAGGAACTTTTACAATGGGCGCTCCAGAAGATGAAGAAGGCAGCAAAGATAATGAACGTCCGCAACACCAAGTAACGGTTCCAACGTTCTTCATGGGTAGATATCAAGTTACTCAAACACAGTGGAGAGCAGTAGCTAATTTACCTCAAGCATAATAATTTCCTGAAATTGCTAGTTTTAATTAATACCGTATTACGTCCACCGAATAAAGTGAGGCAATTTCATAACCCCGATAATGAAATAACTACCGACGACAAAATTTTGACAATAAAACTTATATATAATTACATAACAGATGCCGTCGGCGTTACATATCTTTACTATCCTTTCTGAGTCAAATTACCCAAATTGATATCTCCTTCCACTTCCACATCCTTCAACATTTGCTGATTAATATCAGTACTACCTGTTGCTGCTTCCTGAATTAAATCTTTAGCTGTTAAGCTTTTTCCTTTAATTCCTACCGCCATAACTTGTACTACCTTAGATGGTATCTGCGGTAAAACCTCTGCTGCTAGAGCATCAACAACCTCAGCAATCTCTGCATCTTGTTTAGTTGCTGATTCCATTTTTGCAGTCAGCGCTTCAATACCAAACTCCTCTGGCTGCTGCTCCACTAATTCCGGTTGGTAGGTGACTCGCTCAATAGCGCTGGCTGTTTCTGGAGCTTTTCGCCATAATACTTGCTTAAGCTTTCCTATTTGTTCGATGGCTTTGCTTCCAAGCTCTGGTAGCTTTTCACCCAT
>JAYKJL010000284.1:0-62928 GCA_035285725.1 Nostocales cyanobacterium 94392
ACACTATCTAATTTACGGATTGTTCCTAAAGGTTCTATCCTTCCTCTAGCGCTACCAGTTTCATCAACAGTAGAAACCATCGACCAAGGTATTCCAACAGCGATAATACCAACAAAAACATAGAGTAAAGAACGACTCCAAACTTTTGGTAAAGCATCGAGTAATTCTTCCGTACCGTAGTTTAAATTATCGGCATCTTCCGCAACCGCTGGCGACGGTTGTATTTCCGTATTTTCCTCATGCAACGGCGGAGTGTAAGCCAGAGACGATGAATTGTGTTGTGTGTGCGGCATAAGTCAGTGAACAGTTATCAGTGAACAGTTATCAGTTAGTACCACCGGAGTTGTTGTAGAGACGTAGCACTGCTACGTCTGTACGGGAGTTAGTACCATCGGAGTTAGGAATTTAAATTTCTCCCCATCCCCCCATCACCCCATCCTCTTATCTATCCAGCTTGTGATAATTGCTGCTGGTTGAGATAGTAGTAATGACCTTTTTTGGCAATTAATTCATCATGAGTACCGCTTTCGATCAATACACCTTTGTCTAAAACTAAAATTAAATCGGCATTGCGTACTGTAGAAAGCCGGTGAGCAATAATTAAACTAGTACGTCCTTTGAGAATTGTTTTTAAATTGTTTTGAATAATCCGTTCCGTTTCAGCATCCAAACTACTGGTTGCTTCATCGAAAATTAATAATTGAGGATTGCCCAACAAAGCACGAGCGATTACGATACGTTGCCGTTGTCCTCCAGATAACATTCCCCCACCTTCACCGATTTCGTTTTCGTAACCCATCGGTAATTGCTGTATAAATTCGTCCGCTCCAGCTAAACGGGCTGCTTCGGTAATTTCTTCTAAAGAAGCTTCTGGGTGAGCAACACTGATGTTTTCTCGGATAGTTCCACCAAATAAAAAGGTATTTTGGTCTACTACACCTACTTGGCGACGTAGGGATTTTAAAGCAATTTTAGATACATCATGACCGTCAATTAAAACTTTGCCCTCTGTCGGAGGATATAAACCCAAAATCAGCTTTGATAGCGTAGTTTTACCGGAACCGCTACGTCCTACTACTGCTATCACTTGTTCTGGCAGAATTTCAAAGCTGAGATTTTCTAAAACGTTAATTTCGCTTTCTGGGTGATAGCGGAATGTGACATTTTCAAAGCGAATGTGTCCGCGCAGTTTAGATATATGTCTGCGGGGGGATGCGAGTAAATCTTCTTCCGCTTTGGCTTCCAAAACATCATTAATGCGTTCGGTAGAAATTATAATTTCCTGGAATTGATTCCATACTCCCGAAAGTCTCTTGAAAGGACTAATCACATTGCCTTTCAACATATTGAAGGCAATTAATTGTCCGATGGTGAGTTGGTTTTGAATTACCAAATAAGCGCCAAACCACAACAATGCCGTACTGCTAATGGTATCGATGCTACCACTGACAATCTGCAAGCGAGTCCCAATTATCTGGGCTCGAAAGCTTTTTTTGATGACATTATTTAACAATTCTTCCCACTTCCAGCGTACTGTATGTTCGATCGCCATACTTCGCACGGAGCGAATACCCGTCAGCGATTGAATCAAATAGCTGCTTTGTTCAGCACTAGCGTTAAAAATCTCTCTCGACATTTTGCGGAGAATACTGGTACTTGCTAATGCCAAAATAAAAAATGGCGGCACTATCAACAGTACTAACAGTGTTAGCTGCCAGTTGTACCAAAACATCACAGCGAGATAAACAACTATGGTGATTAAATCCAGAACTATTGAAAGTGTTTCGCCAGTTAGAAAACTCTGAATCTTGCTATTTTCTTGAATTCGGGAAGTAATATCGCCGACGTAACGGGACTCGAAGTAAGACAAAGGTAAGCTAAATGTATGTTTGAGAAATCCTACCAGCATCGCAACACTAATCCGATTAGCGGTGTGATATAGCAAATACGAACGCACCGCACTAACTGCAATGCTGAAGAAGCCAAAGATTAATAACCCCAAACCAACGGCGTTTAATGTCGATACGCTACCTTGAACAATCACTCTGTCTAATAGCAATTGCGTAAATAGGGGCGTTATTAACCCAAATACTTGCAACAACAGCGAAGCCATGAATACTTCAAATAGTACCCGATAATGAGGTTTTATTAACTCATAAAACCTCCAAACGCTCCCTGTCTCTTCTTGAGCTTCTTTGAGAGCAAGTGTCGGTTGTAATAACAATGCATAACCAGTCCATTTATCTTTAAACTCGCTATGAGTAATATTCCGTTGTCCGATTGCAGGATCGCAAACTATGACGTGCTTTTGATTAATGGA
Source organism: Nostocales cyanobacterium 94392 (assembly GCA_035285725.1). Lineage (GTDB taxonomy): Bacteria > Cyanobacteriota > Cyanobacteriia > Cyanobacteriales > Nostocaceae > Rivularia. The sequence goes on from JAYKJL010000284.1 coordinate 2,321, forward strand.
ATAAACAACGATATAGTGTTTACCTTCCCAATGAACAATTGCTGGTAAAGACTGTTGTGCTAATTTATCAAAGCTGGCTTTTACGGGTTTGCTGGAAAAGCCGATACTTTCAGCAGCAGCAGCCAAACTGCGTAAAGATGCACCACTGCGGTTGACATTAGCAATATCCCGCACCCGATTCACAGCCAAGCGTTTACCCCAATGTCTGGCAATCATTACCAAACAAGCACAGCCGCAGTCGGAAGCGCTTTGTTGAGCATAAAAAGGATATTGCTTACTGAAGCGCTCCCAGATATGCTTAGCCTTGGTTTTGGGGCTGGGGAAGTAGGGTTTTGTTTTTTGCTTTTGAGCAGAGGGAGAAGGGAAGGGAATAATTTTCCTGTTACTAGGAAGCCCCTCGGCTTTGGGAAATATCTTAGTGGCGAAGTTTCTAGAACGAACTTGTTTGTGGGAGAATTCCTCTGATGGATTAATCCACGTTATCAACTCGCTCCACTCTTCGAGAGCTAATTGTAAGTTAGAAGTTTTAAGACTATAAGCAATAGTTGGTTGGGTGACTTCCCATTTTGCATCGGTATTTGTATCTGTATTTATATTTGTATTTACATAAATATTTCCTGGCAGCAAAGTTTGATTTGTGGGATTTTTTAGTTCTCCCTGTCGCAACAGCAACAGTTGATTATCTTCCAATAGTTGATTAGTGCTTCCCCCAGGTTCAATATTGTACCGCTCAAATAAACATAAAGCTTTGAAGATTTCCGAAGTGGAGGAATTGCGAGAGATTTGCGAATTCTGACGACACAGTAGCAATATGTCCCAAAATTCCGCACGTTTATAAAGACGCTCGCGAATTTGAGGATACTTTTCCATTAACTTACATATCACTTCACCAGGAATATAACCAAGTTTTAAAGAAGTAGAAGCTCTTGCTGCTAAAAACAAAAAATTCTGCTCGCTAAATAAACTCTGTTCCGAGAAGGATGCACCAGATGATAGGGTTGCAATTAAATTATCCGCACCATCAAGCAGTCTAGCTTTACCCTCAAGCACCATAAAAATGCCGGGTTTAGCTTCCATTACTTGCCAAAATAGTTTTGCGACTTTTGGCTCAATTATTTCTACTACCTTCAAGCAGCTTTGTATTTCTTGCTCTGTGAGGCTTTCACCTAATGTAGCAATGATTGTTTTACACAACTGTTCTTGGGAAAGTACATTCTGCATGATTTCCGTACCTCCACTGCCCTAATTATTAATTTGTCAAATGACGTACTTTGATTACAAGTCACCAATTAAGCAACATTGAACACCACAAACTCTTTGATTCTTGAAAATTCCTTTTTTTTTCAAAAAATATTTACACAGATATATAACCATGTAGTGGTTAAATATATCACAACTCCTGTAATCGCTCGAAGTCTGAGTGAGGGACTTTCTCAGTCGCTGAATATATTGGTTATTTGCAATTTTAGGTCTACCAATAGGAGGATGACAGCATTTCCCAACTTCAGATGTGCAAGCTGAGCCACTGCTATACCTTAACATCGGCTGAAAACAACCTAATATTTGACAGACTTGAGTTTGAAATTGCCCCATACCCGTCAGCAATATCATTTCAATTAGCCGACAATATTCTATACGTACAACAGCACGTATTTCTTGTAATAAGTTTTTCTGCCTACAAGCAGGTACTAACTTACTTTCTACGAAATTGTAGCTCGTAAAAGCTTGTGAGAAACTAAATTGGTATGACATAATCTTTATAAGTTGCCTTGAATAGCCGCGCATTGCTGTAGGTTCCCTGCCAAGGTTTTACAGCTTTGCCAATTTACTCTCTTGTTGCAACTAACCTCGGAAGCCTTTCCCTCTAACATTGCGAGTGTTTAGGGGGATTGTTCCTGGGTTAGTACGAATGAATCGATGCTTTTTTGTGCTGTTTCATCGGATTTCTTGATCAACTCAGTTATTGATACTCTCCCGCTCTATTAATTAATTTTGATTCTCTTGATACCCAAAAAGCCTCGATTGCAAACTTTGGTTAACTAATTTTGATTGTACAGTTACTTACATTGATTGTTCAGCTTTTTTTAACTTTTGTATCTTGTAACTGAACCACCAAGGAAACCTTATTATTCAAACCGATCGAGTTAACTTTCATCAAAAAGGGTCTGAGCCTTTATTTTCTAAGTCTTTCACAAATTACATTTAATCACACAAAACCATTGCAACCTCCTCTGATAACTTCCCTAATAAATATATGGGTATTTTTTTCTTGGTTTATGCACTATGGCATTATTTAATGACCTGCATCGATAATTGATATGCATCTCCAGACCACTTAATATATGAAACTTTGAGAAACTAAGCTTACTTTTGATGCTGTACTTAACTCCGTGAACAATTTCCTGGTCATCATAGCTAAAACAAGCTGATACTTCAGAAGTTGTAAGCTGTATAAAGCTTGGTAGAAACCATCGGTATTATATATTTACCAATATATAGTTTGCAACCAAGTCATATCAGCCATTTGTGACTGTTGTTTACAACTCTAGGAGCTAAAGTTGATTTGCTCCCCAACTGATAAGAAGTTGTATTCATCTCTTTTTCAATCAACTCAAAAATACGGATATCCAGGAAAAAAGACTAGAACTTTAAGTAATTTTCCTGAGTTTAAGCTTTAGTTATCTGATACTCCTAAACAAATTGGTTAATTTTGATAACTCAACGATTCATAAATATTTACGAATTGAAACCATAAATATGAATCGTCCTAATAGACTTAGGACAGTGTATTTTACCGAACTTGTCTGTCAATAGGGATTCTATATTCAATAACTGACTACCGAATCTGGAATACATCAAAGACTGTTTTCCCTAGAGAATAGTAGTTCCTCACACCTTTTAGGAAGCTACCGTAACTAATAATAAATTATTGAACATTCTGTCAAGAGTTTATCATATAAAAAAGCAGCTATCATCAAAAAACTACATTATCTTCATGAAAACTTTAAATTTAAGCCAGTCTTAATTTATGATTAAGATTAGAACTCTATATTAGAAAGTGAGTAATCTACTTGTCTAAATGATTATTCAAATAAAACTATAAAAATAATTAACAATAAAATATATATACATATATATAGATATCCATAAAAAGTTTCTAAATTTAACAATTTAAGGTAGTTTTTTTCTTTTTAGATAGAATAATTGTCTAGCAAGTTGCTATATAGTTGACATCTATCAAAAGTAATGCAAAAGGTATTTAATAAATGACATCTGTCATAAGTAATATATTTATAAAGATAAGCAAAAATATTTTGTCCCGCTGACTAAAATCGGTTTATTTCTTCTGAGAAATTGATCAATGACGCAGAGATAGGTTGAAAAATCGAAAATTGTAGGTAATCTTGATTTGAGTGGCATGATATTTTTGATATGTAGTTATTCTGCATCTAAAAATAGTAATATATTGTATAGTATAAGTTTTACATGAACGCTACACAGGAACAACTAAAAGATAAGTTAAAGCAGGCTTTAGGTGAAGCTTTCGGTGATGAATACGCTGATACTGACCCAATGTTAGTTCCTGCGTCAAATCCCAAATTTGGGGATTATCAAGCAAATATGGCTTTGTCCTTAGCGAAAAAGTTGGGACAAAAGCCCAGAGATATCGCGCATCTTGTAATCTCACGACTTGATATTTCGGATATGTGCGAAACTCCGGAAATTGCTGGTCCTGGCTTTATTAATCTACGGCTGACTCCATCTTACCTGGAAACTCAGTTAAATTCGATTCAAACTGATGCCCGGTTGGGAGTTCCCATTTCTTCCCATCCCCAGCGGGAAATTGTGGATTTTTCCAGCCCGAATATTGCTAAAGAAATGCACGTCGGACATTTACGTTCTACAATTATTGGTGATGCGATCGCCAGGGTTCTAGAATTTCGCGGACATGATGTATTGCGGTTGAATCATGTGGGTGATTGGGGTACGCAGTTTGGGATGTTGATTACTTATCTGCGGGAAGTTTCACCATCAGCGTTAACAACTGCAAATGCTTTAGAGATTGGAGATTTAGTTAATTTTTACAAACAAGCTAAAAAACGGTTTGATGAAGATGAAGAATTTCAAGAAAAGGCGCGGCAAGAAGTTGTAAGATTACAAGCGGGAGCGTCCGATACAATTCACGCTTGGAAGTTACTGTGTGAACAATCGCGTCTTGAATTTCAAGTAATTTATGATTTACTAGATATTCAGGTAGAAGAAAGGGGAGAATCTTTTTACAATCCATTATTAAGTGCCGTTGTGGAAGATTTAGATAAAGCTGGATTGTTGGAAGAAAACCAAGGTGCAAAAGTTGTATTTTTAGAAGGTTTTAAAAATAGAGAAGGTGAACCTTTACCGTTAATTGTACAAAAATCTGATGGTGGTTATAACTACGCGACAACAGATTTAGCAGCATTACGTTATCGGATACAAGAAGAACGAGCCAAAAGGTTAATTTATGTTACTGATGCTGGACAAGCGAACCACTTTGCAGGTGTTTTTCAAGTCGCAAGTCGTGCGGGTTGGATTCCCGAAGATGTAGAAATCGTTCACGTACCCTTCGGTTTAGTATTAGGAGAAGATGGCAAGAAACTTAAAACTCGTGCTGGTGATACAGTAAGACTGCGGGATTTATTAGATGAAGCTGTTGCTCGCGCTCATGAGGATTTAGAAAGTAGATTAAATGAAGTTGAAGCAAGAGAAGAAACAGAAGAGTTTATTGCGAATGTAGCTAAAGTGGTGGGAATAAGTGCGGTGAAATATGCTGATTTGAGTCAAAACCGGACTGGTAACTATAAATTCAGTTTTGACAAAATGCTGGCGCTTAAAGGTAATACTGCACCTTATATGCTTTATGCTTATGCGCGGACTCAAAGTATTAGTCGTAAAGGTAATATTGATTATGAACAACTGGGTGATAATGTCAAAATTATCCTTAAGGAGGAAGCGGAATTTAGTTTAGCAAAACATCTATTGCAATTAGATGAAATTATTATCGAAGTTGAGCAAGAATTGCTTCCTAATCGTTTATGCGAATATCTTTATCAATTAAGTGAAAAGTTTAATCAATTTTTTGAAAATTGTCCGGTTTTGAAATCGGAAGAACCGATGAGAACATCGCGTTTAGCTTTGTGTGATTTGACGGCGAGAACTTTGAAATTGGGGTTATCTTTGTTGGGAATTAGTGTTTTGGAGAGAATGTAATTACACTCTTCTTTGCACTCCTTTGCGCTTACTTTGCGTGCCTTTGCGTTACAGTACAAGATATTTTTTTTAACGCAGAGGAACGCTGAGTTTCTCGCAAAGGTTCCCAGAGGGTTGTGAGCATTCAAATTAAGTCTAAAGGATGAACAAAACAAGTTCAATCAGTTATGAATATCAATCATCAGGATGAAAGTTAATAGATTTGAGGATTTTGGATACCAATTTCCCATAAACTTATGATTGGGTATCCATTTTCAAATTAGTTTAAGGAGATAGCCGAATGTGAGCGAAATGAACAATGTAGCTTCTGTGATTCAAGAATCCTCGCGTCGGGAATTGCGGGATTTAGTGCGAACTCAATTGCAAATGCTGCTCGAACAAAGTGACTTGCGGGGTGCAAAAGCAATTCTCGTACCAGTGCAACCTGCGGATATAGCGGAGGTAATTGAAGGTTTACCAGAAACGATGCACGCTTTGGTGTTTCGCTTACTTTCTAAGGATGAAGCGATTGAAGTTTACGAATATCTCGATTATAGCGTCCAAGAGAAGTTGCTTGAGGAATTTCGTTCTCAGGAAGTACTTGATATTGTTGATAAAATGTCACCAGATGACCGTGCTAGGTTATTTGATGAGTTACCAGCAAAAGTTGTTAATCGTCTTTTAGAACAGCTTAGTCCAGCTCAAAAAGAAGCTACCGCCTTACTTTTGGGTTATGAATCCGGTACTGCTGGACGAATCATGACTCCTCAAGTCATCTTGCTCAAGGAAAATTTTACCGTAGCGCAAGCTTTGGAACGGATTCGCCGTCAAGCTAACGCTAGCGAGATGATTTATTATCTTTATGTTACCGATGATGCTAGACGTTTGAGTGGGATTGTTTCCTTACGTCAATTGGTTACAGCTCAGACAGAACAAAAAATTAGCGAAATCATCAGTCGTGACCCAATATACGTTTATACCGATACCGACCAAGAAGAGGTTGCTAGAGTTATCCAAAAGTACGATTTTCTCGCTGTACCTGTAGTCGATAGGGAGCAGCGTTTAGTAGGTATTGTCACGGTTGATGATGTGATAGATATTATTCAGGAAGAAACCACCGAAGATATTTATGCTCTTGGTGGTGGGGTACAATCGAGTGGTGACAATTATTTTCAAACAGATTTATTTACTGTTGCTCGCAAGCGTGTTGTTTGGTTACTAGTCTTGCTTGTCACTAATACCATGACGGGAACAATTATTAAATCACAAGAAGATATTTTACAAAAAGTTGTGACTTTAGCGGCTTTCATACCCTTACTTACGGGTACTGGAGGTAACGTCGGCGCTCAATCTTCTACTGTGGTAATTCGCGGAATGAATACCGATGAAATCCGCTCCCTTCGTACAATTCAGGTTGTTGGTAGAGAAGCTGTAGCCGGTGCAATATTAGGCACAACATTAGGACTGATTGCGACTGTGTGGGCTTTTCTCTTGCAAGGTAATTTACAAGTTGCGATCGCAGTTGGTACTAGTTTGATTGCGATTTCGATTTTAGCTTCAGTTTCCGGTTCTGCATTACCGTTTTTATTCCGCTTCATGAAATTAGACCCAGCATTGATGTCTGCACCATTTATTACTACAGCAGTGGATGTTGTGGGTGTTTTAATTTACTTTGGTTTAGCAAGATTTATTCTCAATTTGTGATTGTTAACTTATAGTTACTTATACAGTTCAATTCAGGTTGTTATTGTAAATATTTGTCAATGATAAACTTTGTTGGGGAAAATCAAGAATTGGGGGATTCTCCCCAAGCCCCCAATTGGGTGACGGCTGCGTCCCCCAAACCCCCTCCAGAAGGGTTAATCTGTCTTTTTAAGCAAATTTTGGTATATTTAGATTTAATTCCCTACTACAGTGGGCGCGTAAATAAGTCTACCATCTGAAACAGGTGAAAAGCTGATGGTATAAGTCTTCTTACTTCTTACTCCTTACTTTACAAATCCCCTGGAGTATCAGGAGCAACAATTTCTCCAGTACCGATATTTAAGATCATATCTTGGTCGGTAATCAGTTCGTTGAGTTCGGAGACTTGTAAATTCATTTCTTCACACGCTTGACGTAATTCTCCTGCAAATGTATTTAAATCATCACCATAACCACATTGAAAAGCAGCAGTTTCAATTCCTTGCTTAGCATTTGCTTTAGCGCAATCAACCAAATCGGTACCTTTTAATGGTGTAGAGGATGCCATCTTTAATATTTGTAATTTAATCTGGGTTAACAATAATTATTGCAATCTTAACAGCAATTGTAGATATATTCATCTCTCTAATGGTTGAAGAGTTTTGATTCTTCAGGAATAAATTTCAAGATTAATTGGGAATAAAAATTAAATTAAAGGTTTTTATCCTTAGTTACAAATTATGTATGAATTATTCAATTGCATCCTTGTGACGCTGCGCTAAGTAAGTTTTAAATGATAATTGATAATGATGGATCAATGAACACCCTACTCTCTAGATAATAATTAATAATTAATGCAATGTTTCATATATCTGATTTAGAACAACTGGAAAAATTTCGTTATCTTCAGTCAGGTTTACGTGATCGTTGGGAATCTGTGGAAGGAGATCAAAGTAGTAACAGTGATGTTGATATTTTAGTGATTCCTTCTCTTAGTCTTGATCAGCGAGAACTTAAAAAGATAGAAGGTTACGAACATTATGAAGAACGATTGCTATTTTCTTTAATTCGCTTGTGGAATCCCCGTAACCGACTAATTTATGTGACATCAGTACCTTTGCATCCGAGTATTATCGATTATTATTTGCAACTTTTACCGGGAATTCCCTTTTCTCACGCTCGCAATCGGTTGTTATTGCTTTCTACTTACGATTCTTCTCTCAAACCCCTGAGTCAAAAGATTTTAGAACGTCCCCGGTTGTTACAGCATATTCGCCGCGCTCTAAGAGTAGACAAATCGTTTATGACGTGCTATAATTCCACAGATTTTGAAGCAGAATTGTCTTTAAAATTGGGAGTACCTTTATATGCTGCGGCTCCCGATTTACAGATTTGGGGAACAAAGAGCGGCTCGAGACAAATTTTTGCAGAAGCTGGAGTTCCTCATCCAGATGGTAGTGAACGGATGTGGAATGTTTCAGATTTAGCAGAAGCAGCAGCCCTTTTGTGGGAACGTCAACCCACATTACAAAGAATGGTAGTAAAGCTCAATGAAGGAATTTCTGGAGAAGGAAACGCTCTATTGGATTTAAGACCGATTTCCCAAGTTGTTCTGGAAAAAGCTTCTCATCAAGAAAGAGTAGCGGCGATCGCCAATAATTTTGTTAACATGAGTTTTCAAGCAAAACAAGAAACTTGGGAAACATTTTCCGGACGAATTGCGGAATTAGGAGCGATTGTGGAGGCTTTTGTAGAAGGTGATATTAAAGTTTCACCAAGCGTTCAAGGACGTATCGCTCCCACAGGAGAAGTGTCCGTACTTTCTACTCACGACCAGATTTTAGGAGGTCCCGACGGTCAAATTTATCTGGGTTGTAAATTTCCCGCTGCGGAAGCTTACCGATTGCAATTACAACAATTAGGTTTACAAATTGGTCGTAAGTTAGCAGAAAAAGGTGCATTAGAAAGATATGGTGTAGATTTTATAGTTGTCAAGCGAAATGATGGAACATGGGACATTCAAGCAATTGAAATTAATTTGCGAAAAGGTGGTACTACCCATCCTTTTATGACCTTGAAATTACTGACAAACGGTCGCTATGAACTTTCGACAGGTTTATTTTATTCCCAACAAGGACGACCAAAATATTATATTGCTACAGATAATCTGCAAAAAGACCGTTACCGGGGACTTTTACCGAACGATTTGATGGATATCATCGCTCACCACAGATTGCATTTCGATACCGGAACCGAAACAGGTACGGTATTCCACTTAATGGGTTCTCTATCAGAATTTGGTAAATTAGGATTAACCAGCATCGGAGATTCCCCCCAACAAGCAGAAGATATCTATAACAAAGTAGTGAAAGTCCTTGATGAAGAAACTCCAAGCAACGAAAGTGATTTCTCGTTACTATCAAAACAAACTTTTCCGATTTCTTGGGAAGGATGTAGTTAACAGTTGACAATGGACAGTTGATGGTTGGTTGATGGTTGATGGTTGATAGTTGATAGTGGTTAGTAGTTAGTGGTTAGGAGTTAATAAGGAGTTAATAATTAATTAATTGTCCCCATCCCCCCATCACCCCATCCCCCCATCCCCCATCCCCCATCCCCCATCCCCCCATCCCCAATTCCCCAATTCCCGTGTCTCAACCTAATTTAAATGCAATTCACTGTGTAAATCCAAATTGTTCCCGCCCTTATCCCCAACCGTGGGGAAACAAATTTTGCTTGAGTTGTGGTGCAAAATTACAACTTCAAAATCGATTTATTCCTCTCGAACGCTTGGGTTCGGGCGGTTTTGCTCGCATTTATACGGTTTGGGATATTGAGACACAAACAGAAAAAGTATTGAAGGTACTGGTGGAAACTTCAACCAAAGCACTGGAATTATTTGCTCAAGAAGCAGAGGTTTTACAACGCTTAAAGCATCCCGGTACTCCTCAAGTTGAAGATAATGGGTATTTTTTCCATCATCTCTTAAGTTCTACGACTGAGTTGGATTTACCTTGTTTGATTATGGAAAAAATTAATGGTCAAACTTTGGAGGAAATTCCTTATTTGTATCCCCAAGGTTGTCCTCAAGAATTGGTGTTGGATTGGTTGAAGCAAGCGGTGGATATTTTGCGACATCTCCACGAACACATGATTATTCACCGTGATATCAAACCTTCTAATTTGATGCTGCGTAATCCCTCTCTTAATCTTAAAGGCTCTCAATTGGTGTTAATTGACTTTGGTGGTGCAAAACACTTTAGCGTTGCTGCTGCTCATCGTCAATCGGGTTCCACTAGATTATTTTCTACTGGTTACAGTCCACCAGAACAAGTTACTGGACGGAATGTTGGGCCGACAGCGGATTTTTACGCTCTTGGTAGAACAATGATTGAATTGCTTACGGGTAAAAATCCTCAAGATTTAGAAGATCCGATGACAGGGACATTGCGCTGGAAAGAAGCATTAAAATTTTCAGCAAATGGTGCTAATGTCAACCCCCTGTTGGTAGATTTACTCGATGATATGGCACAAGAAGAAGTGCGATCGCGTCCCGAAAATGCGGTAATTGTTCAAAAACGTTTACAGCAGATCATTAAATCAACTAAGTCAACATCATATCTACCAGCAAGTCAGCGAAAAGGGATTTTCCAGGAAATCAAGGAATTTATCGAACAATTTACTGTTGGAATAACTGAAGGTGTAGGTCAGACTACTATTTTTACATTCAAGGTAATTATAAAAATAATTCGTGGCTGTTTTGAAACTTTATGGGCAATGATTCTTGTAAGTATTGGGGCTTGTATAGGTACAATTGCCGGTTTTTTTCTGGCATTCGGGACAATTTTAGGGGATAAAATCGGCGATGTTGTGACTAACCTATTATTAGCTTTTACATCTAATCCCCAACCAGTAGTAGGTTCAGAAATAGTTTTATTTGCATTATCCGGTTTGGGAACCGCTTGGGGAATAACTTTAGCCGGAGGATTCGATCAAAAGCGACGATTTTTAATCGCATCATTAATGGGAATAATCGGCTATAGTGGAGGCTGGTTTATTTTACAGTTAATTACACCACAGCAAGCATCCGCATGGGTGGGAATGATATTATTTGCCATGTCCATGCTGACTCTGGGTTTAGGACTTCGTTCCCATCAAATCATCCATGCCATAATGACAGCATTTGGTACGGCAATTATTTTTGCAGGCTTAATAAAATTAGGTTTATCACCAACTATATTAAATGGAGCGACACCCTTCGACCTATCACAACTGTGGCTGAAAATAGCCTTCTTCTGTATGTTAGGTATATTCATGAGTTTTTGGTTGGGGATAAGCAATTATTTAATCGTTCCCACATTACGTCTTTTAGGTTGGAGATAATCAGTTATCAGTTATCAGTTAATTTCTCCCCATCTCCCCATCTCCCCATCTCCCCATTACCCATTCCCAAAAAGAGTGAATCCCTCCGCCACCATATAAACTGGGCTAGAGGGATTCGATAATTCGTTGACTATAGAACTTTCGGTATATTTCTCGATGAAACTATTTTAAGCCCTATATGTGAGATTGAGTAGTTCAAATCTCACAATTTACAATTTTTTTAGAATTCTTTTATATATTCTTTATTTTTGTTCTACAATTATCAATCTCTATATGTAAGTATAGCAGTACATAATTGTTTAAAACCACTGCTCAATAAGTCTCTCTAAAAAATATGAAATTAGAAATTGTAGCGAGTATTACCTTGTTAGCTTGTTTAGGATTTGTACAGCAAGTAAAAGCATTTAATCCCCAAGATATAGAACTATTTAAAGCGACTGGTGCTTGTCCGAGATGTGATTTAAGTGGTGCTAATTTATCGCAAGCGAATTTGTCAACAGTAAATTTACGTGATGCGAATTTAAAAGGAGCGAATTTAACAGGTACAAATCTCACAAATGCTGATTTAACGGGTGCGGATTTAGAAAATGCGGTAATGAACAATGCTAATCTTTCTAGCGCTTCTTTAGTTGGTGCTAATCTCAAATCGGCTTCTATGGAAAATGCTAATTTATCTTTTGCTGCTTTGATGAGTGCTAATTTATCAGCAGCTAATTTAAATGGAGCAAAGTTATTTTTAACTAATTTTCGAGGAGCAAATTTCCGATTAACTACTATGGCTAATGGTGTAGTCACATCTGATAAACCTTATTGGTGGTCGTTACAATCTGAAAGTTTTAAAGATTGTAATGAGTTTAAATCCGAAAATGTTCGGGGTACAACTTGTTATAATCAATAAATTAATTTGGTCATAACCCAAATAAAATTAGTTTAGTGTAGAAAATAATTAATAGTTAATTACTCAATTAACGAGTTTTAAAAACCCGGTTTTCAAAAAACTGGGTTTCTTAATTTTAATGGGGAGATTTTGAATTTCTGGGGGAAAATCCCATTCGTGGGAACGTTCGACTATTACATCAGTTAAACCTAATGCTGCTATACTCCGAACGGCTCAAATATAGAATTTTAATAATCTACCAAGAGAATTAAATACAAATGTTACCCTGGTATATTTTGGAATCTAATAAAGATTAAAAAATGTTCGTGGTAAAGTTGTTTGAGAACCATTATGAGAACTGTATACAGCGATAAAAGCAAAGAAGTATTTGTCGTCACATTAAATTAAACATTTGCTTTAAATAGGGAGTAGGCAGTAGAAAGTAGTTATATAACTGAGTAGTAAATGAATAAATATCAAGGCTTTTCATCTTTGGTCTGAAAGTGATACTGTTTACTATATAATAAAGCCTTAGTTGTTGCCATTTGGGTTATGTCTATGTAAATACACTAATCTAAAATATTGTTTTCATCCTCATAGGATTTTATGAGACACTAACGATAGTTTAGTTGCGTCACCTTCTTAAATAATTGCTCTATTGGGGACGAGCATGGCATTAAATAGTTATAGCATTCTGCTGTTAGAAACGAATCAAAAAGATAGCGAGTGGTTGGAGCCAATGCTGTTACAGCATCAGGTCAGTTTGGCTAAATTATCTGAAGCTAAATCGATTAGCTCTACTCAATCTATTGATGCGATTATATTAAATTTATCATTGAGCAATGTTGAAGATTTTGAAATTATTCCCTTAGTTCGTGAACTCTTACCTAATAAAGCAATTGTGGTAATCAGCGAAAATGAAGATGAAGCAACCCGGCAAAAAACGATTGAGTTAGGTGTAGATGATATTATACTGAAAAAGAATATCAGCAAGGATTTACAATGGACTTTGATATCTGCAATTGAGAGGAGAAAGCGTTTTAATTATGATATTAATAAAGATAAAACATACAATCAAAATGAAGACAACAGTGAACCAAGATGGCGTTTTTTGTTTGAGGCAACATCTGAAGGAGTTATGATACACGATAGAGGAACTATTTTAGACGTGAATCATGCTTTAGCAGAAATGACAGGTTATGAAGTTGAAGAATTAATTGGTAGAAATGGGTTTGAATTAGCTACACCGGAATCCCAGGAATTAATTAGAAAAAATATTATTTCAGGATATGAAAAACCTTATCGGGCTAATATAATCAAAAAAGATGGTTCTATATTTATGGTGGAAATTGAAGGTAAAATAATTTCTCAAAGTTCTCAAAATATACGGGTAGCAGTGGTTAGAGATATTACAGGATGCCACCGAACAAAAACAGATTTACAAGCAAGAGAAAATCTGTTAAAAGAACAAAATCAAATTTTAGTAGAACTGGCTAATAGTAAAGCTTTTATCAAAGGAAATTTAGTCGATTTTGTAAGGGGAATTACTCAAGCAGCAGCAATAATTTTGGATGTTGTACAAGTGGGTGTTTGGCTGTATAACGAAGACCGTTCTCAATTACAAAGTGTTGATTTATATAATCGTAAAACCAGCATTCATTCACAATCAATTGGTTTAAAAAAAGAAGATTATCCCAATTATTTTTCAGCTTTAGAAACAGATATTAATTCTGTCAATGAGACTACAAAAAATCTAATTAACGAAGAATTATTAAAATTTTATCTGACTATATTTGGTGTGACATCTGTATTAAACGTACCGATTTGGGTTGGAGGTTGCGTTGTAGGTATAGTATGTCACGTATATCTTGACAACGATGCATCTTCATCCCATGAATGGACATTGGAAGAAGAACGTTTTGCCATCGCGATCGCAGATTTTTTAACGTTAGCAATAGAAGCAAGCGAGCGTAAAGTAGCAGAAAAAGCATTAAAACAAAGTGAAGCGCAGTTTAGGGCAATTTTTGAACGTTCTTCTATGGGTATTTGCTTAGTAGATATAAAAGGAAGAATTGTTGATATTAATCCAGCGCTGTGCAAAATGCTAAGATATAATTTTCACGAACTTAGCCAGAAAAATTTTACAAATTATATTTGTTTTGAAAAAAGTGATTTAGAACTTTACAAACAATTGATAGCGGGTAAAATTGAGCGTTTGGAAATTGAAAGAAAACTGTTGCATAAAGATGGTGGTACAGTTTGGACTCATTTAAGTATTTCTTTGATTGTACATAATAATGGTAAACCAAAATTTTTTCTTGCCATTATTGAAGATATTAGCGAACGTAAAGAAACTGAAATAGAACTACGGAAAAGTAAAGAAGCAGCAGAAGTTGCGAGTAGAGCAAAGAGTGAATTCTTAGCAACTATGAGCCATGAATTGCGAACTCCTCTCAATGCAATTATGGGATTATCGCAATTACTTCAACAAGAGATTATTGGTTCTATTAATGATAAACAAAAAGAATATATCGACTGTATATACAGCAGTGGGTTGCATTTATTAGAATTAATTAACGATATTCTTGATTTATCAAAAGTAGAAGCAGGAAAAGAAGAATTATCGTTAATTTCTTTGCAGGTAGAAGATTTATGTAATTATGTGATTTCAACAGTACGAGAACGTGCTGAAGAAAAAGGATTACAATTAAATTGTTCAATTGATCAAAGAGCAGAAAGTTGCATTGCGGATGAACGAAGAATTAAACAAATGCTATTAAATCTACTCACAAATGCAATTAAATTTACCTCTGTTGGTTCAGTTTCATTACAAGTTATGAAAATGCCTCAAGGAATTGCATTTCGGGTATGTGATACTGGTATTGGCATTAAACCACATCAATTTCAATATTTATTTGAACCTTTTACGCAACTTGATTCTCGGTTAAATCGCCAGTACGAAGGTACTGGATTGGGTTTAGCTTTAACGCGCAAATTAGCTCGTTTACATGGTGGAGATGTAACTGTAGAATCAAATTTTGGAAAAGGTAGTAGGTTTACTTTATTTATTCCCGACAATGAATTTGGAGCAGAAAATGAAATCGAAAAATGGGAAGCAAAAATTAACAATATCAATAATTTAATATCTTCCACAAATGCTTTAATAAATAAACGTATTTTACTGATAGAAGACGACACACACACTGCTACATTATTACAAGATTATTTACAAACAATTGGCTATCAAGTTGAGTGGATGATAGATGGAACAGATTTTCTAGATAAAGTCAGAATTTACCAGCCTAATCTAATTTTATTAGATATTCAGTTAGGAGATTGTAGCGGTTGGGACTTACTTACTTCTTTACGACAAACTTCAGATTTAGAAGATAAATTTGTAGTTGTGATGACACCGAGTCCGGATGATGATGTCAGGGATAAATATATTCAAGCTGGTGCAAATGATTTTGTGAGTAAACCAATTGGTATTGTTAAACTAGAATTGATATTAATGCGGTATTTTAATTAAAAAATTGAATGGGTAATGGGTAATAGGTAATAAAATCCGTGAAATCAGTGTAATCCTTTTGAATCCGTGGTCAGATAATGAATTATGATAAAACTTGATCAATTTTTGAAATTGCTGGGTGTCGCGCAAAGCGGAGGACAAGCCAAACACATTATTGTAGGAGGTAATGTCAAGGTTAATAATGTTTTAGAAACTCGTCGAGGTAGACAGTTAGTAACTGGGGATAAAGTCACAGTGGGAACGCAAACTTTTGAAGTTAAAGATTTGGACTAATCATAAATTATTGATTTTGATGTAGAGACGTTGCAATGCAACGTCTTTCTTTCTTCTGGTTTCCAGCCTCAGCTTGCAAACTATAATAGTAACACTTGATTTAAAATATTATTCTATTACAAAATATAAATATTACTGTAATTCTTAATTTTTAATTATGCGCCGCGCTCAACCAAAACTAGATTTTATCCCTCCGAATTTTAATCCTTTCATTCTTAGACTTGTTCATTGGTCGTTGCCAATTTTACAAAGATTTCGCTTGCTAACTTGGCTACCATCAGGAATTAGCCAAATTGAAATACTAAATGGAGAAACTTTAGTTAATCTTTACCATCAATTCCAGTTAGGAAAAATTCGTTTTATCTTAGCATTTCGTCATTGTGAAGTGGATGACCCTCTGAGTGGTTTGTATTTATTTTCTCGTGGAATACCTAAAATTGCTCGTCAACAAAAGATTAATTTAAAACTTCCAATACATAATCATTTTATGTATGACAGAGGTATGACAATCTGGGCTGGTGATTGGCTGGGTTGGTTGTTTGCTCAATTAGGAGGAATTCCCGTACATCGAGGTAAAACTCTAGACTTACAAGCGATTAAAAAAACCAGAGAATTATTAATTAATGGTAAATTCCCTTTAGTAGTTGCTCCAGAAGGTGCGACTAATGGTCATAGTGAAATTATTAGTCCTCTCGAACCTGGTGTAGCTCAATTAGCATTTTGGTGTGCAGAGGATTTAGCAAAAGCTAACCGTATTGAAAAAGTTATTGTTGTTCCGATTAATATTCAGTATCATTATATTAATCCTCAGTGGTCAAAACTCGAACGGTTGTTAAGTAAATTAGAAGCCGATTGTGGGTTGTCAAAACAAACATTAGAAATTACCAATACAGAGCAACCAGAAAAATTCTATTCACAACGTTTATTGAACCTGGGAGAGTCTTTACTCTCAGAAATGGAAGAGTTTTATCGTTATTTTTATCATCGTAATTTACCAGATTTATCTGAAGATTTTAATAATAGAGAAGAAAATACTACTGTGAGATTAAAAAAATTATTAGATGTATCTTTACAAGTAGGAGAAGAATATTTTGGCATAAAAAAAACGGGAAATATTATTGAGCGCTGTAGACGTTTAGAAGAAGCAGGTTGGAATTATATTTATCGCGAAGAACCAGATAAATTTAAACATTTATCTCCTGTCAAAAAAGGGTTAGCAGATTGGATTGCAGCAGAAGCAGATTTACGGATGCTGCATATGCGTTTAGTAGAAAGTTTTGTTGTCATGAAAGGTACTTACATTCAAGAAAAACCTTGTTTTGAAAGATTTGCCGAAACAACCTTAATTTTATTTGATGCGATTACCAGAATTAAAGGAAAGATTAATCCTCGTCGTCCTCGCTTAGGATTCCGTAAATCAACAATTACCGTCGGACAACCAATTGACGTTAGCGATCGCGCTCCTATTTATCGACAAAATCGTCAAGGTGCAAAGCAGTCTGTAGCTGAATTAACCCAAGATTTAGAAACGGCTTTGACAGAAATGGTTTTTTAACAGGTCAAAGGTCAAAGGTCAAAGGTTTAAGGTTATAGGTCAAAGGTCAAAGGTTTAAGGTTATAGGTCAAAGGTCAAAGGTTTAAGGTTAGTAATCAACAACTGTCAACTGTCAACTGTCCACTAACTCCTAAGCTAGTCTTCACAAAACTTAGTATGCTGGTAAAAAGAGTTATTGATATTTTTTTATAAACTTGTGCAAGAAGATTTTAGATTAATCGTTGATTTGGTTTCGGTTCTCGCTGTTGCTGCGGGTGGGGGACTGTTTGCTTCGCTTTTGGGTTTACCTGTGTTATTGGGGTATCTCGTGGGTGGGATGCTTATAGGTCCCGCTGGATTTGGATTAATTAAAGAGTTTATCCAAGTTGAGACTTTAGCACAGTTTGGTGTGGCTTTCTTGCTGTTTGCGCTGGGGGTGGAATTTTCCTTCGCAGAACTCAATAAGGTGAAGAAAATTAGTTTGGGTGGTGGTGGTTTACAAATTATTTTAACAATCGCAATCACTACTCTGGTATCTGTGGTGGTTGGTTGGGTAGATTCCCCGGTTCAAGGTGTGTTTTTGGGAGCAATTTTATCTTTGTCTTCCACTGCGGTGGTGCTAAAGTGCTTGATGGAACGCAATGAAACGGAAACTCCCCACGGACAGGTGATGTTGGGAATCCTAGTGGTGCAGGATTTAGCGTTGGGATTGATGTTAGCGGTGTTACCTGCTCTCGATCAACCAGCGGAAACTCTGGCGATTGCGGTGTTAATGGCTCTGTTAAAGATTGGTTTATTCGCTGCGGGTGCTGTAGCTACAGGTATTTGGCTGATTCCCCCTTTATTGCGATTGCTAGCTCAAACGGAAAGCCGGGAGTTGTTTTTATTGGGTGTGGTGGCGTTGTGTTTGGGAATTGCCCTGTTAACGGAACAGTTAGGATTGTCCATTGAAATGGGGGCTTTTGTCGCTGGTTTGATGATTTCCGAGGTGGAATATGCTGACCAAACTTTAACTTATGTAGAACCAGTACGGGATATTTTCGCCAGTTTGTTCTTTGCTGCTGTCGGGATGTTGATTGACCCCATATTTTTATGGAAGAATCTGGAGTTAATTTTAGGATTGGTGACTCTGGTATTTATTGGTAAATTTTTAATTATTACTCCTTTAGTTAAGATATTCCGCTATCCGCTAAAAACAGCTTTAATTTGTGGCTTGGGACTGGCTCAAATTGGTGAATTTTCCTTTGTGCTTGCTAGTGAAGGTCAACAATTAGGGTTGGTATCTCGCCGCGTATATTTACTGATACTGGGTACCACAGCAGTAACATTAATTTTAACGCCTTTCGTTCTGCGTTTGTTACCAATTTTATTTGATTGGGCAGAAACAATGCCTTGGTTACAGCCCTATCTTAACGGTGAAGGCAAACCCCTGGAAGTAGCCGACGATTTACCGCTTAAAGACCACATCATAGTTTGTGGTTACGGTAGAGTGGGTAAAAACTTAGTAAAAGTATTACTTTCTCATCAACTGCCCGTAATAGTTATAGACCAATCCGAACGAATAATTCAACAGTTACGGGAAGCCTCCATCCCTTATGTATACGGGAACTGCGTGAGTTTTCATGTATTAGAAACAGCAGGAATCAATCGAGCCAAAGCAATGGCGATCGCACTTCCCGATCCGATGAGTACTCGTCTGACTTTACGACGGGGTTTAGAATTATTCCCAGAATTAAACATAGTCGTCCGCGCTACTAATAACAAAAATATTGAAGCACTTTACCAATTAGGAGCGCGAGAAGTTGTACAACCAGAATTTGAAGCTAGTTTAGAAATGGTTTCCTTTCTGTTGACAGATATTGGTTTGTTACCAGCATTGGTACAGCAAGAGATTCAAGAAATTCGTCAAAGTCACTATCTAGATTTCCGTCCCGAACAATCACCCTCGGAAGCAGCTCGTGCTTTACGACGTGCTACAGCCGACTTAAACAAACGCTGGTATACTTTACCAACCAACTCCCCCTTAGTCGGAATGACCTTAGAACAAGCCGATATGCGCTATTTAACCGGAGTAAGTTTAATGGCAATTCAGCGCACCGCAGGAGAAGAAATTGATTATCCCGACGCTAAAACTATTTTAGAAGAAGGAGACAGGCTTTTAGTAGTTGGTTCATCCGAAGAAATTGCCGCATTAGAAGAATTCGCATCAGGAAAAGCCACCGTACCCGGAGAAAACAGCGCTTGTCAGTGGGTAAAACTGGATTCGGAATCTCCGGTATTAGGTAAAACCCTTGGTGACTTAGATATCCGCAGACAATACGGTGTAGAAATACAAGCAATCAGAAGAGAAGGAAAATTTCTTCGCTATCCCGAAAGTAAAACCCGACTGCAAAACCGCGACCAATTGCTATTATGCGGTCGATTATCAGCTTTAAATAAACTAGAACAATTATTTTCTTTACAAAATAATCAGCCAGTATTATCAATTCCCATAGTCAAAGCCGCAGAATTAGAAGCATTACGCGAATATTTACCATTGGATGAGTTGAGGGAGTAGAAGACAAGGGGACAAGGGGACAAAGAGACAAGGGGATGGGGGGATGGGGGGATAATTTTTAACTCCTCACTCCTAACTCCTCACTGTCTCAGATAAGCAATAGCTTGCTTCCAGACTGTGATTTTTTGATTATCTTTTTCCATGACACAGAAACATTGTGAGTCTTGCCATAAAACTGTTCCTGCGATAATATCCCCAGTTATTAGCTTTAATTCAACCGATGTGTTTTCTTTGATTAACCTTTGAACTTGTTTGATGCTGGGTAACGAGGTATCGAATTCTGTCAACATTTTGTATATCAATGGTAGATAGTGGTTAATAGATAGTTGATAGTGATTGATGGTTTGAACTACTAATTACTATCAACTAATAACTGTGATAATTCATCTAATGGACAAATGGCAATTGAATTTACTAAGTATCAGGGTTTAGGTAACGATTTTATTTTGATTGATAATCGCTCAAGTTCAGAACCTGCGGTGACTCCAGCCCAAGCAATTCAGTTGTGCGATCGCCATTTTGGTATCGGTGCTGATGGTGTCATTTTTGCTTTACCTGGTGAGCATGGTACTGACTATACGATGCGGATTTTTAATTCGGATGGTTCGGAACCAGAAATGTGCGGTAATGGTATTCGCTGTATGGCTGCTTTTCTGGCTGAATTAGAAGGAGATGCTTTGAAACGGGATACATATCGTATCCATACTCTCGGTGGTACAATTACACCTCAAATAATCTCCGACGGTCAAGTTAAGGTAGATATGGGTAATCCTAGATTGACTGCGGGTGAAATTCCGACTACTCTTGCTGCTGAAAATGAAAAGGTAATTAACCAAACTTTAGAAGTTGCGGGTAAATCTTGGGATGTCACCTGTGTAAATATGGGTAATCCTCACTGCATTACCTTTGTAGAAGACGTTACAGCAATTGAGTTAGAACAAATCGGTCCGCAATTTGAACATCACCCAGCTTTTCCCGAAAGAATTAACACTGAATTTATTCAAGTTGTCAATTCCAACTACGTAAAAATGCGAGTATGGGAACGCGGTGCGGGTATTACTTTAGCCTGCGGTACAGGTGCTTGTGCTGCCTTAGTTGCTGGAGTATTAACAGGAAAGTGCGATCGAACAGCTACCGTAGAACTTCCCGGAGGACCTTTATTAATCGAATGGTCAGAAATTGACCAGCGAATTTACATGACAGGACCTGCTCAAAAAGTCTTCACCGGCAAATTTTAAGTTTATTAGAAGTCGGGTTTTTATCTCAAATATCCATCAATAATCACAATCATCGTAAAAACCCGACTTCTCACTCCATGACAAATCTGGAAGAAGTCGGGTTTTTAGGTTAAGTATGTGTAAGATAAGACAATCATTGTAAAAACCCGACTTCTCACCTCTACGAATAATAACGGAGACTATAACTTGAGTTCACCTGTATTTAAATATCGCTTAGTGTTACTAGCGAATATGATAATTATCATTCCCTTGGGTTATATAGTTAGATTTTCTCAAGGATTAAATCCAGCGTGGCTACATGATGCTTTAGGAGCCGTTGCTTACGAAATATTTTGGATATTATTATTTGCCTTTATTTTACCAAGAGTTTCGCTGTTACGGATTGCGATCGCAGTTTGTCTGGCAACTTGCGCTCTCGAATTTTTGCAGCTATGGAAACCGCCATTTTTACAAGCTATTCGTTCCACTTTACCCGGTAGATTGGTTCTAGGAAACACCTTTGTTTGGACTGATTTTCCCGTTTACTTCGTTGGTAGTTTTCTCGGATGGTTATGGGTACGCTTTCTCAAGGTTAAAGGTTATAGGTTAAAGGTCAAAGGTTAAAGGTTAAAGGTTAAAAAAGTTTTCACTACTAATTCTTAACTAATTATTTAGCCAACTGTATCTTAAATATCTTGCAAAATTCGTTATAGAGTACAAGGCTTTTATTAACTGTACAATCTAAAATCTAAAATCTAAAATGGTATGATGCGAAAACTTTATTTTTTACTTCCTGGGACAGATGGTAAATTTGCTTGTGGTGGTTTATGGGCAGAATTAAAAACTCTAAACCTTGCGAAACAAATATGCGATGCTGATGTAGTGACTTACCGTCAAAGAGAAAAAGACAAACTGTTCTTAGATGATGTACTTCAGCAGCAAAATTTAAAGGATGTCATATTTATAATTAGTTGGGGATTTGATGTCGCAAAACTTGCTCGCCGTCTCAAGTCTTATAATGTTGTTTATCATGCTCATAGTGCTGGTTATGGTTTTAAACTTCCGGCAAGTATTCCGATTATTACCGTTAGTCGAAATACTTTAGGTTATTGGGGACAATTATCACCTCATTCTCTAATTTATTATTTACCTAATCAAATTAGCGATGAATTCAACAATCGAAATCTTGAGCGAGATATTGATGTTTTGATTTTAGCGCGGAAATCATCGGAATATTTAATCAAAGATTTAGTTCCAGCATTGCAGCAAAAGTGTAAATTAGAGTTTGTTGATTACTATATAGATGATATTCAAACATTATTTAATCGAACTAAAATTTACATTTATGATTCCGCTGAATATTGGGCTCAACAACGAGTAACAGAAGGATTTGGCTTACAACCGATGGAAGCTTTAGCTTGCGGTTGCCATGTTTTTTCCAGCCTTAATGGTGGACTTTCTGATTATTTAGACCCTGGATTTAATTGTCATAAAATTGCTGTATATTCCAAAGAATACGATATCCAACGTATTCTTAAAGTCCTACAAAATTGGTCAGCTTTAACTTTATCTGAAAGTTTATTCCAAGAATATCGTCGTGAGCATATTATTCCACGTTTTCAGATTATTTTAGCCGAATTAAATGATTACTTTGACCACAAACAGAATCAGGCTTCCAATATTAAACCATTAACAAAAATACGTATGGCAAAGTTATCTACACAAACAATAATTAACAAGGTAAAAAAGAAATTACAATAACACCCTTCCATCTTAATAGGCAACATATCAATTATGTAGAGACGTTGCAATGCAACGTCTCCCTAAATTTCAAGATGTACGAGTTTTTCCAGTAAGAATGAAATGATTA
Organism: Nostocales cyanobacterium 94392; assembly: GCA_035285725.1. Taxonomy (GTDB): domain Bacteria; phylum Cyanobacteriota; class Cyanobacteriia; order Cyanobacteriales; family Nostocaceae; genus Rivularia. Next base: position 25,470 of record JAYKJL010000284.1, read on the forward strand.
TCGGTTGCAATGCAACGTCTCCCTAAATTTAGATATCTACCGATAAATCTGTGAAATAATAGTGTAAAAATAAACCAATTCAAGAGGAATAAAATTAATGAGTCGTAGATTATTGATAACAGGTGGTGCGGGATTTATTGGTTCCAACTTCGTGCATCATTGGTGTGAAAAATACCCTTCGGATAGAATAATAGTATTGGATGCGCTGACCTATGCGGGAAATCGTGCTAATAATAGTTATTTAGAATCAAAAGATAACTTTCGATTTGTGCAGGGAGATATTTGTGATGCTTCCTTAATTAAAGAACTTTTAGAAGTAGAAAAAATAGATATAATTGCTCATTTTGCTGCTGAATCTCATGTGGACAGGTCAATTTTAGGACCTGGTGCTTTTGTCCAAACCAACATTGTGGGAACCTACACACTTTTAGAAACTTTTCGTCAATATTGGTTAGCTAACAATCAACCCGATAATTATCGTTTTTTACACGTTTCTACCGACGAAGTTTACGGTAGCTTAAATCCAAAAGACCCACCTTTTACCGAAACTACAGCTTATGCTCCGAACAGTCCTTATTCAGCATCCAAAGCTGGTAGCGACCACTTAGTTAGAGCTTACTATCATACCTATAAATTACCAACAATTATTACTAATTGTTCTAATAATTATGGTCCCTATCAATTTCCCGAAAAACTAATTCCCTTGATGTGTATTAACGCTTTATTAGGTAAATCATTACCAGTTTACGGTGACGGTAAAAACGTCCGAGATTGGCTTTATGTTAAAGACCATTGTAATGCTTTAGATGTCGTAATTAATCATGGCTTACCTGGAGAAACCTACAACATTGGTGGTAATAACGAAGTTGAAAATATCAACCTAGTTCATATGTTGTGTAGTTTCATGGATAAATTAGCTCCCGAATTACCATTAAAACCGTCAGAAAAATTGATTACCTTTGTCAAAGATAGAGCGGGACATGACCGCAGATATGCAATTGATGCAACTAAAATTAAAACTGATTTAGGTTGGACACCTTCAGTAACCATTGAAGAAGGTTTATTTCTAACCGTACAATGGTATCTTAACCATGGTGAATGGTGGAAACCTTTATTATCTCAAGAATATCAGGATTATTATTGTAAAGTGTATGGATAGTGGTTAGTGGATAGTGGATAGTGGATAGTGGATGGTGGATAGTAGATAGTGGATGGTGGTTGGTGGATGGTGGATAGTGGATAGTGGATGGTGGTTGGTGGATAGTAGTCTTAACAACCATCAACTAACAACCAACAACCAACAACCATCAACTAAGTCTTAAAAAATAAATATAATTTGTAAATTCCAACCTTTATCTTGACGAATAATTTCGATTTGACGAATAAATTCTCGAAAGTAAAATCTTCGTTCTGTTTCTGATAAGTCTAACCAAAATTGCGCGATGGAAACGGCTTGAGCAACGGAACGTAAATTGACTGGTGGTAAAATTGCTAATTGTGCCTGAAGTGTAGATATTTCGATACGGAGTTTATAAGCTCTTAATTTGCAAGTTTCTTGATCTAAGATACCAGTTTCTACTAAAGCCGGTATTTGTTCTAGTATTTTTTGTTGACGAGTTATAGCTTCGGTTAAATTATTTTTTACTTGTTCAAAGTAAGGGAAATTAATTTTTTCTACTGCTTGAGGCAATTCACGACAAACTGTTTCAATTGTATTTTCTAGTACTTCTTGATAAGAAATAGCACGACATTTGGGATTTTGAGAACAATTAATAGGACGTAAATAAAGATACTCCTTTTTTTGTCTGTGGAGGGTGACGCGAGTAATGCTCATAGGCGATCGACATTCGCTACAAACAACCAAACCAGCTAAAGAACGTGACGCACTTGCGGTACGAGAAGGTAAACGACTGTTGCGACGCAATAATCGATCAACTTGGGCTGCTTCTTCACGAGAAATAATTGCATAGTGGGTATCACGGATAATTTCTCCATTTCGGTAAGATGTATCACCACGATATACAGGATTAGATAACCAACGTCTTCCAGTAGTAACGGATATTTTTTTACCGTATTTTTTCGCTAAATGCCGCACAGCCCCCCGTAGCGAACCGTAGAGCAAAAAGTTATCAAAGAATTCTTTAACTACTGGGGAAGTACTGCGGTCAACAGTATATTTTGCTTTACCGCGACGATAGCCGTAAGGTGCTTTACCAGGTGGTGGCACTGTATCCAAACGATTGCGTGCGTATGCTTGACGGATACGACGGCTGTGCTTTTGTTGCTGAATTTCGTGTAATATTTTCAGTAAATTTACGTGGGTATTAGTAGTTTTTGTGGCAGAATTATAATCTTGTTCTAGGGCAATGAGGGTAATTCCCATACCTTCCAATTGGGAAAGATGGTATGTGACTTGCTCTAGAGTATCTCCCAACTCTTCTAAACGTCGGATCAAAACCTGATCTGGAGGATTTATTTGACAATCTTTAAATAATTGTTGTAATTGTGACCTTTTTCCCAAATCTTGATAAATTCTATCTACTTCCCACCCCAAACTTGCAGGTTCGGGAGTTTGCTCTAATAAAGGGTCGCTGTAAGTATATGCGAACTTCATTGTAAAGGTCAAAGGTTAAAGGTCAAAGGTTAAAGGTCAAAGGTCAAAGGTCATAAGTTGGTAATAAATAACTGTCAACTGTCAACTGTCAACAGTCAACTAATTACTGTTCGCTCAATTCGATAATATTCCCATCTGGGTCTTGAGTAAATAAAGCTCGACGACCGGAAGCACTTGGTTGAATTGGACAGTTATAATTTAATAGCCGGTCTTTAGCGGCATCTAAGTCGGAAACTGAAAAGGCAATGTGGGGGTTGCGTCCCCATTTTTCATTTTGGGGATGATTGGCAAGTGAAGATGCAACTATTAGGTGTAATTGATATTCACCGACTTGATACCAACTACCGGGGAAATTTCGCGATCGTTCTGTTTTAGATAATTTTAGAACTTCTCCATAGAAGTGTTCGGCGCGATTTAAGTCAGTGACAAGAATGGCTCCATGTAAACATTGAGTAATTTGCATTTTAAATAGTTGAATTGTAAAACTGCTCTTATTTTAATTAAACAGGGAATAGAGAACAGGGAATAGGGAATAGGGAATAATAAGTAATCATCCCGACTTGATATAACAACTGTCAACTGCCCACTGTCATTCAAAAACCTTGCATTTCTACTAATTCTATACATAAATCATTAATTTGTTCTAAATTTGGTTTGTTGGGTAGAGTTGATTCTTGATAAACTGTTTCCATTTCAGCTACTAAATTTCCTGCCATTTGCATTAATTTTTCATAGGAATATTCACCGTTAAGGATTGCTTTTAAATCTGCGGCATCACCTATTACTCTTCTGTCTACAATGACTTCTTGAGTACGTAATATTTCCAATCCACTACGTAACAATCTAATACAATGCATTCCATGTTTAAGGTCATAACCTGATAATTTTTCTGTTTCTGCTCTTTGAGGATTTCTATTTTCTTTCCATGATTGATAAGCTTGCCATTCTCTCAAAGCTACTTGATATTTCTGACTTTTTTGCAGTAACCGAATAAAATCTTTACGGCTATTAGTAAATTGCTGAGTTTTTGCTAAAATTTCATTAGGTAAAGGATGTTGTTTTAACATTCCTTTAAAGTCTATATCCGCTGTCAATAATTTATAAAGCTGTTCTGCTTGTTCTAAAAATTCAATTTTACCTCTGATTAAGAGATAGAGATATTCTAGAAAAGCGTTTAATTCTTCTTTTGCTAAAGGTGTTTCGTTTTCTATCTCAAAATCTGATGGTAATGGTTTGGATTGCGGGGGATTTAATAACCATTTACGGTGAGTTTCTATTTTTTTGATTTGAGCAAAAGCATAACCAGAATAAGTATGCTTAATTTTTTTACTCAAAAATAGCTTTCTATGATTAATTAAGTGCTGTCCAACTGCTGTTAACACCGGATATTCACTTAACCACAATAATTCGATAACATTGGGGTTTGCTCCTGCTAATAACTGGATAACTTTTCTCAATTCATAGATAACAGTATCTTGGCTGTTATCTAGGAAAGAATGTATTCCCGGTTCGTTCCAACCGCTGTCTTTTTGTTCAATACCTTTATCAAATCCCAAATAATATTTTTTAGGTGCAATAAATACACCCCTCCAATCGTAATCGGAATCGGGACGGTTCAATCCATAACCGTGGCTCCCCGCTAATCCGACAAATATGCTTCTTGCTTCTATTTCGATTCTTTTCATATTCACCTTAAAAATAATCAACATTAAAATCTTGACTTTTCACCTTCTCCATCAGATTGGGCAAGCTCAAACTTGCAAAATGTACCGTGGTAATAGTATTATTATCTATTGGCTATCTAATTCCTGCTCGGATCAGGTAGGCACCTTATAAAAGCTGGCGAAGGCAATTTGTTTGAGATGCTACACTAGTGCGTCTTGAAGGATTTTCAGCTAGCTACCTGTACGGCAACCTTAAGGATAAATAAATGAGTTACGCAATTATTGAAACTGGCGGAAAACAATTAAAAGTTGAGCCGGGTCGCTTTTACGATATAGAATTACTGCACAACCAACCGGACGACAAAGTTACTATAGATGCAGTTTTATTCGTGCAGCACGATGGTGAGATTACTGTCGGACAACCTCTGGTATCGGGAGCAACAGTAGAAGGAACGGTGATGCGGCATTTTAGAGGTCGCAAAGTCTTGGTATACAAGATGAAACCGAAAAAGAAAACTCGTAAAAAACGGGGTCATCGTCAAGAAATCACTCGTTTAATGATTGATTCCATTAGTATGAATGGTAAAGCGATCGCACAAGCTGAAAGTACTGTTAGCAATGAACCCGAAGAACAACCAACTGAAGTCGTAGCAGAGGTTGTAACTGCGGAATAACAAAGAATATGAGATAGGGAGATGGGGACAAGTTTAAAGTACTATTAACTCCTAACTCCTAACTTTACATTAAATATCAAAAGGAGAAAATTATGGCTCATAAGAAAGGAACGGGTAGTACTCGTAACGGACGTGACTCTAATGCTCAGCGTCTTGGTGTAAAACGCTACGGTAGTGAAAAGGTTCGTGCTGGAAATATTTTGGTACGGCAACGTGGTACTAAATATCACCCCGGTAACAATGTTGGTATCGGTAAAGATGATACTTTGTTTGCTTTAATTGACGGTATTGTAGCTTTTGAAAGAAAAGGTAAAAGCCGTCAGAAAGTTAGCGTTTACGCAAGTGCTACTCAGCCTGAGACAGCAGCAGCTGCTTCCTAAGTAAAATTTGGATTTAGTTAATAATATTCTTAGGACGGGTGTTTTGCTCGTCTTATTTTTTTATTTAACTGTATTTAAAAACTGTAATTGGACCACGGATTCAAAGAGATTTCACGGATTTCACAGATTTAATTACTCGTTATCAGTTAACAATTACTCATTACCAATTACCTATTACCAATTATCATTTTATAAACTCAATTGATGCAACAAAAATCCTAACATCAAACCTGCGATTGAAAAGGCTGAAGTAAGGCAAAAAGCTTGTATTTGTTTAAACCGGGCTGTTTGAAAATCTAATCGAACTAAAAGAGTTGCGCTAAACATTAGCAGAATATTAAGAAAAATTCGGAAGCGGGCAAAAATAAGAAAGAATAGGAAAGCACCAAAAACAGCTAACCCAAAAGTTTTAAGATTGGTGTTAAATAAAAAGCGAAAATATTTGGTAGTTTCTGACCAAGGGGTAGTTAAAGCTGCAATTAAAAATAACCCACCAATGATAATTAATATCCATAGCAATATTGGCAGATTTTTTTGAGCTAATATCCAACCAAATACACTATAGGTCAGTAGTACAAGTCCGAGAGAAAGCCAAGGAAGTCTTTTAATCATAGACATCATAACTATGTCTGGTAAAATACCAATTGAATTTTGAACTATCTACAAAATATTTATATGTTCGTCCATGGAGAGGAATGGTAAATTTGTATCTGAATATATTGCAATATCAATCAAGTATCTCACAGGAAAAAGATGTAAGTATTAATACAAACAATTCGATGCAGGAAAATTTATTTTACTTCAGATTTTGGCTGTGATGGCGTAAACTATAACTCTATATTTGAGATTGAAGTGAAAAGGCAAACCTGATGATATTTTATTTAAGGATAGAACAGGATTTTATAATAAATTGCTTAAATGCTTAAATATGTTCTTGAACATTTGTAAACTGATATCAGCTAGGTTGTGGCATATCATATATTGTTAAGGGATTATCATGAGAGAATCTGTGATTGCGGAGCGGGTCTGCCTTGTAAGTCATGTTTTGGCAAAGGTTTTTGGACTGATAGGTATTATGTTGGTCATACCTAACGCCAAAATGATTTTGAATTTTGGCAATGTAGGAGAAACAGCCATGCAGTTGAGTATGGCGAATGGTGGTGTGGTAGATATTATTTTTGGAATCATCGCCGTTTCAATTTATGCGTGTCGGGTCTTAGGATGGCGGATTTGGCTGGGTTTTCTAGTACCTTCTGTTTTAATATCGGTTGGTAGTGAATTGCTAGGAACTAGTACTGGCTTTCCTTTTGGCGATTATAGTTACCTAAGCGGATTGGGTTATAAAATTGGGGGTTTGGTTCCGTTTACCATTCCTTTGTCTTGGTTTTATGTGGGTTTGTCAGCATACTTAATTGCAAGGAGCGGTTTAAAGGTAGGGGAAAAACCAAGTTTAATTCGTCATATTGCGGCGATCGCCATTGGTGCTTTACTGTTCACAAGTTGGGATTTTGCTCTTGAGCCAGCGATGAGTCAAACTGCTTTTCCTTTCTGGTATTGGGAAACTCCGGGAGCTTTCTTTGGAACACCTTACCAAAATTATGTGGGTTGGTTCGGTACTAGCGCATTGTTTATGAGTGTCGCAGCTTTGATATGGGGAAATACGCCAATTAAATTATGGCGAGATCAATTAGTTTTACCTCTGATTGTTTACCTAAGTAACTTTACTTTTGCAGCGGGATTAAGTTTGGGAAATGGTTTCATAATCCCAGTTTCTTTGGGTTTAATTTTGGGTGTTGTTCCTGCTGTAAGTTTATGGTTGAGAAGTTCTAGCGCACCAACATCTTATGTGGATGGAGTGGAAAATGCAGCTTCAGAAGTTGCAGTAGCTCCACTCAAAGTTGCTGTGAAGTAACAATAAAATACAGTGGTCAATAATGCAGGAGCTTTTAAGCGGTATCTCGCTTTTAATTTTACTAATTCAGGTACCAGCAGTTTTAATTTTGCTGTCGCGTCTACTCAAAGGTCCATTTCGTCAACCTCCGATTCAACCCCAAAGTCCCACCCCGGAGCTTTTGGGGACTGTTAGCGTAGTAGTTCCGACTCTGAACGAAGCCGAACGTATTACTCCTTTACTAACTGGTTTAAGCAAACAAAGTTACGAAGTCCGGGAAATCATCGTTGTAGATAGTAATTCTCAAGATGGTACCCGTAATTTGGTAAAAGCAACCATAGAAAAAGACCCACGCTTTCGCTTGATGACTGACGATCCGCTACCATCAGACTGGGTAGGTCGTCCTTGGGCTTTACACAATGGCTTTTTACATACTTCTTCTGCTAGTGAATGGTTTCTGGGGATGGATGCGGACACTCAACCCCATCCTGGTTTAGTAGCTGGTTTAGTTCAAGCTGCTTCTAGGGGAGATTACGATTTGATTTCCTTATCTCCCAGATTCATTCTCAAATATCCCGGTGAATCTTTACTACAACCGGCATTGTTGATAACGTTACTTTATAGATTCGACCCAGCAGGTGTAAACACGCAAGCAGCAGAGCGGGTAATGGCTAACGGACAATGTTTTCTCTGCCGTCGTGCAGTTCTAGAGCGTGTAAATGGTTATACCAGCGCGAAAGGTTCATTTTGCGATGATGTGACTTTAGCAAGACAAATCGCGGCTTCCGGATTTAAAGTGGGCTTCTTGGATGGAGCGAAAGTACTGAAAGTACGGATGTATGAAGGAGCAGGGGAAACCTGGAAAGAATGGGGAAGAAGCCTTGACCTCAAAGATGCATCCTCTCGCGCTCAAATTTGGGGAGACTTATGGTTACTTGCCGCAGTGCAAGGCTTACCTTTAATAATCGTAGCTTTATTATTACTTCTTTCTCCCCCGAACCCCGTCTCCCCCTCTCCCTATCCCTTCTTATCTCCCCCTATCGTTCTCCTACGGTTAAACCTATTTTTAATCATAATTCGCTTTTTAATGCTGTTTGCGATCGCACCGTCCTACGATTTTAGTCAAACCAAAGGAGGCTGGTTATTTTGGCTTTCACCAATCGCAGACCCTTTAGCAGTATTACGAATTGTTCTATCAGCCTTGCGTACCCCGCGACAGTGGCGAGGACGGGAGTATGGTTGAGGAAGGAATGGAATAAGGGGATAGGGAGACAAGGGGACAAGGGGATAGGGAGATAGGGAGATAGGGAGATAGGGAGACAAGGGGACAAGGAGACAGTGCATTTTCGGGGAATAAATAAGAACTGTCAACTGTCAACAACTGTCCACTATCAACTCCTAACCTTTAACCTTTAACCTTTAACCTTTAACCTTCATTCTCCTTCTTCGTTTTCTAATTGATCAGCACGTTCAAGTTCCCAAAGAATCTGATTGCCTTCGCGACGTACTCGCGAAACTATCCAGTTTCTCCAGCGCCACTGATCTCCACGGCTAGTAACAGCGCTAGCGTGGACATTCATTAAGTCCGCGAGTTCGGAACTTGTAATTAAGTAACCTTTTTCGGCTACTTCGTCAGCAATGCGAAGAGTTTCAACTAAACTGCGGAGTTGCGAAACTCTTGTTTCGCGTGGTAATTCTTCGTTTGGCAAGGTAGCAGAAGCGCTAGATGATTCCATAGTATTCGTATTGTTTGTTTCCGACTCAAGAGTACTATTATGTATCTTTTTGTTGATGAGTGTGGGAGTGATTTGTGAGTTAAGTGTAGATGATACCTCAAGTTTGGCTTTTTCTTTTAAAAATACATCACTAATATTTATGTCCGGCATTTGCTTAAGTGATGGTATTCTCCCTGATGCAAAACTACGGGCGATTGTATCACAACGTTCGTTACCTATATTACCAGCGTGACCGCGAACGTGCTGCCATTTGATTTGTTGATTGTTGAGATGGTCGAGAGTTTCCAATAAATCTTGGTTGAGTACGGGTTTTCCGTCGGCTTTTTTCCAGCCTTTGCGTTTCCATCCCTTGACCCATTTCGTAACACAATTAATTAAATACTCGCTGTCAGTATAAAGCGTGATGGGTTTACTTTGTCCGGAAGACTCCAGAAACTCTAAAGCGGCGATCGCGGCTTGCATTTCCATTCTGTTGTTTGTGGTTTTTGTCGCTCGATCACCGATTTCATGGACTGAACCATCGTCGAAGTAAACAACAACACCCCAACCACCGGGTCCTGGATTGCCGGTACAAGCGCCATCGGTATATATACTTTTAATTGTAGGCTGAAAAGACATAGTTAATATTTTAACTCGTGCAAGTACGAAGACATAATTACGACATGGTTAATGATGTTGTAGTAAGTATCTATCGCTGCGTAGAGTAAAAAGCCTCAAATTGCAACGAGTAATAAACGTTATCACGTAATCGCACAAGGTTGTAACAATAAAATAATTTTTAATTATTTATTAATTAATTATTAGTTGACAGTCGATAGTTCTGATTTATTTCCCGAAAATCCACTGTCAACTGTCAACTGTTCCTAATACTTCTTGCATAAATTGTTGCCAAACTTGATTAGGAATCCAAATTTTGTGTAAATCCTGTTTCGCTGTTTGCTCGTCAATACTTTCTATACAACGACGATAAAGGTATATGAAAGCAGAAACACGCTTATTTGCTGCACAATGGATAAAGATTTTTTGATCTACATTTGTTTTGATTACTTGAATGAAATCTTGAAAATTTTCCTTTTTCGGTTTCTCCCAAATTACGGGTATATGAATGTACTGCATTCCCAGAGCTTCTACGATGTCTTGTTCGTGAGGTAAAGCGTCAGAATAATCTTTCAATGCAAGGTTTACAACAAGTTGATATCCTGCTTGTTTTATATGTAAGAAATCTTCTATAGATGGCTGTCCTGCTGTAGCAATTTTATCGGAGATTTTTAAGTAATTGTAAATATTTTCTAGACAATTATGAGACATTATTATTTATGATTAACCGATGGGCGAATATTTTGCAATAAAGTCCAAGTTTGCAACACGATTAATATTTTAGGGAAGAGTAATAAAACCTATAATGGCAAATTGGCAGTAATTGATAAATTTCCAACTCATCATAAAACTGAATAATAATGTTCTACCACCGGAAACCGATTGTAAAAATGATCAAGGGAGTAGGGAACAGGGAATAATAACTAATCATCCGGACTTGATCTTATAAATCATTTACAAATCACAAAATTACTTAGTAACCAAAGATGCGGGGTGTCGCACCGCATCCTCGATAATTACCCTCTGAGTACACTTAGGTAATCGAGGTAAAACAGTAATTCTATTTATTCTTACATATCATCCTCAAGCGTGAGTGCATTGGGTGATTGTACTGATAATTTGGATATGTTGTTGAATAACTTAATTAAGAGGAAACTGGGGACTACTAAATGATAAGCTTGATTGATTCTCAGAAAAGTGCGGCTAATGATACAGCAGTTGTCCAAAGATTGGCAAGAGCGATCGCGCTTTCTGATGGAGAATTTTCGTTGCTGTTAGCGTGCTGCAATTCTGTGGACAAACAAGAACAAATTCTCAGCCTTTTAAAAGAGTTTTCAATGGCTGATGTTAAGGAAATTGTTTTGTCACCCAAGGTAGAAACTCTTTACACTAATGTTGTTTCTGCACTAGGTTCTACTCAACCCGATGCTTTAGTAGTAAGGGGTTTGGAGTCTGTAAAAGCCATTAATGAACTGATTATTTCTACTAATTTAATGCGAGGCGAATTCGCAAAACAGTTTAAATTTCCCTTGGTATTGTTCGTTAATGAAGAAATTTTACGCAAGTTGATTTGGTTAGCACCGGATTTGAAAGATTGGGCTGCTAGTACTTTGAGATTTGAGGCTCCTTCTCAAAGAAATTTTCTTAACTGTTGGTAGTGGTCTGTCCCATTAGTTTTAATTGGTTTTGTTTGTCTACCGACGTAATGTAGAGACGTTATATATAACGTCTCTACAAGATTTCTGGTAAAATCCGACTACTAGTAAGACTATAGCAATTTAATTCCTTAATTTTATAGATGAGGGAGACGGGGTGTATTGCTACGTCTCTAGATTAATTTTTCCACGCAATGTGAAAAGCTGACAAATATGATGTCTCGATGGTATCCCCCAGATGTTTATATAAGGATAAACGCAAATCATCGAATAAAGCATCTCGCTGCTGAGAATCTAATGTGATATAGGGTGATAAAGTAGTTAATAGGGTTAGATAATCATCAATGCTATAAGTGCGATCGCACTCGATGTATTCGTAAATCAAATTCTTAAATAAACCTGATTTAATCACATTATTCCCCAATTTTCTGAGGATTTGTTCTTGAGTTCCCCTGTCTTCGTATCGTGAAAGGGAAGGAACTTGTTTTTGATAAACTTCATCTAATATTTGGTAAACTTCATAACTAGGTTGGGGTTCCTTGTTCCACAATAAAATTAAACTACCGTTATCTTTTAAGACTTTTTCTATTTTAGGATATCCTACCTCTGGTGAAATCCAGTGAAAAGAAGTTGCAGCAACAACAGCATTAAATTGATATGTTTGTAATTCCCATTCTTCAAAGGTGGTATTAATAATTTCTACATTGGGAAAACCTACACAATTTTCTCTTGCTAAATCGCAGGATTCTTGACTTGGTTCCAGACATACCATGGAAAAGCCACGTTTAGCAAATTCGGTTGTTGCAGTTCCCGGGCCGCATCCTATTTCGAGAATTTTGGCGTTTTTACCAAGTTTTGCTAATTCTATACTACGATTAATCAACTCTCTAGGGTAGCGCGGTCTGGTTTTGTTATACGCATCCGCAACTTTACTGTACCAGTTTTTTCTCTGTTCTAAACTATAGTCATTTTTATAATCTTTATAGGTATTTTTGATTTGTTCTAAATCTTTCATGGTTTTATTTATATATAGGGAATAGGGAATAGGGAATAATTAAGTGTACTGATTTTTTTATTGTCAATTAGGATTCTTGTCAATATAGAAAATTGGGAATCAGCCATTGATTATTAAAAAATTATGTTTAATTAAATTTAACAACTTGTATTATTTTTTTATTAATATTAGCTCTTGTTTGCTTATCCCTTATTTGCTATGTGCTATTCCCAAATATATAAAGTTATTGTAAACAAATCAGGAACAAATTGCTAACTTAACTACGTCTATTTTCCTATACAAGTGCCACTATTAACTATTAACATTGGATTTCCCAACTAAGTTTTATAGGATGGGATGAGATATTGTTTGTGTTTGATTATTTTACGGCACTATTAATAACAATAGAACGGATTATAGGCGTTGCAATCTAATTCAAACTAGAAGGCATATTTTAATTATTTGTAAACTCATGAACGATAGAGGTAACTTTGCTATGAAAACTTCATCTAAAGGTAATTCTACTACTAATCAAATGCGAGTATTTGTTGTTTTACTACTTACTGGTATTATATCCGTTGCCAGTGAGTCTGCACTATTAAAAAGTACCATTGCGTCTCCAGTTGTTGTTTCGACATCTCAAGATTATCAATTAGATCAGACGGGAAAAAATATCTTTGTTAGTCAACAGCAAAACAACTCCCAAACTACTATTCAGGTACAAACACAAAATAGCCGAAGCGGTTTACCTGTTACTGTTGCCAATGCTGTAATTAAAGATGTGTCTAAACGGGAAAATATAGCTGAAAATAAGTTAAGAATTGTTGGTTATAACGAACAAACATGGCGTAATGGATGTTTAGAAGTAATTACACCAGGTGAAGGCTGTACCCAAGCTTTAGTTCCCGGTTATCAAGTCACAGTATCCGATGGTAATCAAAGATGGACTTATCATACCAATGATAATGGACGTAATATACGTTTAGCATCTGGAGATTCAACTTCACAATTACCCGATTCAGTAAAATCTCAAGTAATTAGAGATGCATCTCAACGTTTACAACAACCAGTTGCTAACTTTTTCATTATGCAAACTGAGCAGAAAACTTGGAAAGATGGTTGTTTAGAATTAGGGGATGCTAATACAATTTGTTCTCAAGTTTTAGTACCTGGCTGGCGGGTTGTTGTTGGTACACGAGGACAAAGTTTGGTTTATCATACCAATAATACGGGTTCGACAATCAAGCTTAATCAAAAAGCTAGTGAAATTACTAATGGTGGTTTACCTGCTCAAGTAAAAGATACTGTATTTAAATCCGCATCGCAATTAATTGGTACGAATAGACTGAGCGTTACAAAAACTGAACAAGTAACCTTTACCGATAGTTGTTTGAATTTGGGAGGTGCGGCTGAATCTTGTTTGAGAGCAAACCAAAGGGGATGGGAAGTTACTGTTAAAGGTGCAAATCAAGTTTTGGTTTATCACACTTCTATTGATGGTAATCAAGTTCGTTTGAATGTACAAGAGAGTCAATTAAGATTACCGAGAAATGTTAGTAATAGTGTATTAAGAGAAGCGAGCAAAATTTCTGGTTTATCTCGAAGAAATTTAAAAATTGTTTCCTTCAAACCAGCAAATTGGGCATATGGTTGTGAAGATTTTGGTTATAATCCTTGCGACAGAGTTGCTGTTTCCGGTTGGGAAGTAACTGTGAATGGAAATTCCCAAAATTGGATATTTTTCAGCGATGGAACCGGAAATCAAGTTAAATTAGCTAATCAAAATACTCAACCACAATCGGGATTACCTCAAGTTGTTGCTGATGCTATTCTTAGAGATGCTGCTCAATGGTCTGGTTTATCTCAAGGGAATCTCCGGATTGTCAACAGTGAGCGTAAAATTTGGAATAATCCTTGTTTTTTAACCTTTAACCGCATTTGTAATAAAGCGTTTATTCGTACTCCAGGTTGGATAGTTACGGTACAAGCAAACAACCAAACTTGGATTTACCAGGCTAACGATAACGCTTCGATTATCGCTCTTGACCGTTCCCTAAGTTTAACCCAAAGAGCCGCTGCGGTAATTAAACAAGATGCAGCCAGACGTTCTCAAAGGGTATCATCAGCCGAGCAAATCCGGATAATTGAAGTTGAACAACTTAACGAAAGAAAAGATAATGTACTCTTAATAAAAGCCACTGTATCCGACGGTAGAGAAACCTGGACTTACCGTTTTAAACAAGATGGTTCGGAATTTCAACTTGATGCAACTGCCAGTTTACCAAAAAACATTGAAAATGCCATCTTATCTGACGTGAGAAAACGTATTAGCCAACGAATTGCAGTTTCTCCCAGTAATATTGTCGAAGCCCAACAAATCACTTGGCGTGATGGCTGTTTGGGTATAGTTGGCGATCGCAAAACAAACAATTGTTTTTCCAGACTTGTAGATGGGTACCGAGTAACCGTCAAAGTTGGTTCCGAACTATTCGTTTACCATACCGATAATAGCTCTAAAGTCATTTTAAACGAAACTGCCAGCAGAATAATTGGTGATCGCACTACAGTTGTACCCGTCAAAATTAACAGTAATCAACTACCATCACCTTTAAGCAGAGGAGTGGTTTTTCGTGAAATTACGAGTGGTGGATTTACGGGAAAAACCTACGAAACCGTTTTATTAGAAGATGGTCGGATAATTAGTAATTCTCAGCGTAGCTTCCGTCAAGTTTCTCGTCAACAGGTAAATGACTTTCAAAAATTATTGCAGAATCAACGCGATCAATTCAACAATCTGAGTTATCCTATATCTCAAGGTGCCGCAGATTACATTACATACACCCTTAGCAGCCGTAATGGTACTGTGGAATATAACGATACTGCATGGAATCAACTCTCAGAAGATTTACTGAATGTCGTGAAAGTTTGGAATCAGATTTTAAATAGTTAGAAATTCGTGGTTGCGTAAAGACAAAGGAGTAGGGATTAGGAATAAGGGCGTTGCTGAATCCAGGTATGAATTTAAATTAGGACTTACACAAAACGGAGCGAGAGTCGGGGTAATTCATGAATTACCCCGAAGCAAAAATAATTGTTTGAACTACATATTGCGTAAGTCCTATAAATCTAGAGACGCGATACCCTTGCGTCTCTACAAGGGTTTTTGTGTGTCCTGTGTCCTCCATTCCCTAATCAAATAACATATCTATCTAAAGAATGAGGACGAAGAAATCAGAAAGGGAGTATTTACTTATTATAAGTAATTAAGTACTATACTATCTCATAAGTAAAATACTGATAAGTAAATATATTAAAAATATTTAAAAGTATGTTGATTATGTTTTACAAGTATTATGGTTACTCTAATCAAATAAAAGAGAAAAACTAGCTAAAATCTGACTGATTTATATGGTACACACTCCTCCATCTCAAGGAAGTAACGCTCAATATCAAATAGAAAATCCTCAAGCTGAGGTTGAAGCAATTATCAAAACTCCGGATTCAGAGGCTGATATTAATTTAGAGTTTCTCTACACAAGGGATATTGAATTCCGCCAAGAAACAATCTATTTTATTGTAGTTGACCGTTTTCATGATGGAAATCCGGGGAATAATAAAGGATTTAATTCAGAACTGTATGACGCTGAGAGGAAAGAATGGGGTAAATATTGGGGTGGAGATTTAAAAGGGATTATCGATAAATTAGATTATTTGAGAAATTTGGGAGTTACCGCTATTTGGTTAACTCCTTTATTTGAACAAGTAGAAGAATTATTTATTGAAAGTGCGGCAATTCATGGTTATTGGACAAAGGATTTTAAACGATTAAATCCTCGATTTATTGCACCTGATGATGAACCCTCTTTGAATAAAACTCAAGATACGAGAAATACTGTTTTTGACCGTTTGATTGAAGAATTGCACAAACGCAATATGAAGCTGATATTAGATATTGTGTGCAATCATAGCAGTCCCGATACTGGTGCTAGTAAAGGTGAATTATATGATGATGGTGTGAAAATTGCCGATTTCAACGATGATAAAGAAAATTGGTATCATCATTATGGTGAAGTAAACAATTGGGAAGATGAATGGCAAGTTCAAAACTGCGAATTGTGCGGTTTAGCCACTTTTAACGAAAATAATATTCAGTATAGAAACTATATCAAATCAGCTATTAAGCAGTGGTTAGATAGAGGAGTTGATGCACTGCGGGTAGATACAGTCAAGCATATGCCGATTTGGTTCTGGCAAGAGTTTAACAGTGAAATGTACAACCATAAACCAGATGTATTTATCTTTGGAGAATGGATTTACAGTCGTGCGGATGATGACCTTTCTGTAGAATTCGCCAATAATTCTGGTATGACCATACTCGATTTTGGATTGTGTATGGCACTCCGTCAAGCGTTAGGAACGAATGATCAAGCGGGATTTTATTTAATTAATGATATTTTAAAGCAGGATTATCGTTACAACAGTGCAACAGAATTGATCACTTTTATCGATAACCATGATATGCATCGCTTCCTGACTCTTAACCCAGATGTCGATAATTTGCGCTTAGCGGTGGATTTTTTGATGACTAGTCGGGGAATACCTTGTTTATTTTACGGTACCGAACAATATCTCCATAACGACACCAACGGTGATGATAACATCTACGGAAATAATGACCCCTACAACCGTCCAATGATGGATACATGGGATACCGAAACCGCGATTTATTGGGATGTACGAAAACTTTCCGGGTTGCGTCGCTTGAATCCAGCGATATCCATGGGTAGTCAATGGGAGAAATATATTACACCAGATGTTTTCTGTTACGTGCGTCGCTATAACAGTTCACGCTGCTTTGTAGCCTTAAATAGAAGCGATGCCGTTACTGTAGAAGAAGTAGATACTGAGTTACCAGATAGAGAACATACCTGCGTATTAACCGGACGTAAATTTGAAGTTAAAGATGGCAAAATTTATAACTTTGAACTTGATGCAAAACAAGCGATCGTTATTAGTCATGTAGGGGAAAGATTAAAAGCCCAAACCATAGTGAGAGCGCAGTTAAATGGAGTACAAACCCAACTTGGTGAAAGAATCGTAGTAATTGGCGATTGTCCGGAGTTGGGAAATTGGGATATTAGTAAGGCATATCCTTTAGAGTATATTAATTCTAATACTTGGTTTGCCGAAATTCCTTTTAATGAGAGTGCGGGGAAACTGATTAGTTACAAGTATGTAATGTTGCGTGAGGGAACTTCTCCTTTACGGGAAAATTTGCTGTCTCGTCGCTGGGTAATTGCCAGTGAAGGTACTGTAAAATGGAGAGATATTTGGGCTTCGGGAAGGGAGTCTTAAGGGAATAGGATTATATCAAATCCGTTTGTATCGGAATTATATATTTTTAACGCAAAGTGACGCGGAGGTAAGCGCAGCCGAAAGTGCGGTCTTGGGGGTTTCCCCCATGAGCAACTTTTCAAGAGAGAGGAACGCAGAGTTTTTTTTGCACATACTTTTTATCATTCCGATGTAAGGGTAAAGGATATTGCCTGGTGGTTAAAACCGCAGCTACACAAACAAAGTCCACCTCCGTGGACTTTAAATGTTTTCAAGCAACAGCATAATCGGTATATTGCCGTTTATAAGGAGCTTGCAACCCCAGCACAATATCCTCTCTAGGTATTCCCATTTCCACTAGTTCCTCTGCGGGGTTTAAATCCGTCAAATTATGCTGAAGCCAAATTTTTCCATCTTTAATATCGAAATGCATCACGCATCGATAGCTATACTTACTAATTGTGGTAAGTTAATAGTCAATTTATACTTTTGCTTACTAGACTTTCACTCCTAACATAATTAACTTTATCATTAATCACTAACTACGAAAGAATAAACAATTATTCACAAAAATTATCAAAAACATCTATTATCTATGAAAATCAGCCTGTGTATGATTGTCAAGAATGAAGAATCAACGCTATCAAAGTGCCTGAGTAGCGCCAAAAAGTTTGTCCAGGAAATAGTAATATTGGATACGGGTTCAACAGATAAAACCGTAAGTATTGCCCAAGGTTACGGTGCCAAGGTACATCATTTTGCATGGTGCAATGATTTTAGCGCTGCCCGTAATGAAGCTTTAAAATATGTCACGGGTGATTGGGTTTTGGTATTAGATGCTGATGAAACTTTAGCACCGGAAATTATTCCCCAGTTGCGAGAAGCAATACAAAGAGAAGAATATTTACTAATTAACTTGGTACGCGATGAAATTGGTGCGGTGCAATCTCCCTATTCTATGGTTTCGCGGTTGTTTCGGAATCATCCCGACATTCATTTTTCTCGTCCCTATCATGCTTTAGTTGATGACAGCGTTTCCGAAATTTTACTTAAAGAACCCCATTGGCAAATAGGTTATATACAAGGAATTGCAATTCTACATTCGGGTTATCAACAAAGTGAAATTACTAAAAAAGATAAATTTGCTAGAGCCAAAGCAGCAATGGAAGAGTTTTTCGCAACTCATCCCGACGATGCTTATGTTTGCAGTAAATTGGGAGCATTATATATGGATTTGGGGGAAATTCCTCAAAGTATCCAGTTGCTATCGAAGGGAGTTACCGTTGCTGAGGACAATTATGAGATTTTGTACGAACTTTACTATCATTTGGGTATCGCTTACAGTCGTTTGAAGAATTCTCATCAGGCAATTGCTCATTATAAAGCTGCAATTAAACTGCCAATTTATCCGCTACTTAAGTTAGGAGCATATAACAATCTCGGCAATATACTCAAAGATATTGGAGATTTAAATGGTGCAAAAACAGCTTACGAAACCAGTTTAAAAATAGATCCGGCTTTTGTTAGTGGATATTATAATTTAGGAATGACATTCAAAGCGATGGGTTTATTAAAAGAAGCTATCAACTGTTACACTAAAGCTATTAATATAAATCCAAAATATGCTCAAGCTTATCAAAATTTGGGTGTTGTTTTGTTGAAAGCTGGTTATGTGGAAGATAGTTTAACAGCATTTAAAGAAGCTATTAATTTATATGAAAAACAAAATAATCTGGTTGAAGCCGAACAGTTACGTAAAGGATTAAAAGATATGGGTTTGGAAATTAAGAGTTAGGAGGGAGGAGTTAAGAGTTAGTAGCACCGTTATTAATCAGTGTCATCAGCGTCATCCATTTAATCTGTGTTAGGAGTTATAAAAATAATTTATTAAATAATATTATGTGAAAATAATTATGATATCCACAAAAAATCAAACAATGGGTAAAGTCACAACCACAATCAAGGTTACGAACCAAATTGACTTAACTTTAGCAGAAAGAGGGTTTATCCCTACAGAACAAATTCGTTCGATAACATTAAATGATGTCTTAGTTGACACTGGAGCAACGAGACTTTGTTTACCTAAAAATATTATTCTTGAATTAGGATTACCCATGCAAGGAGAAGCAGACGTAAAAATAGCAATCGGAGTACAAAAAGTTCGTATTTTTAAAATGCTCAACCTTTCTGTTGAGGGAAGAGAAGGGGTATTTAACTGTATTGAATTACCAGAAGATTCCGAAGCATTCTTAGGATTAATACCCTTAGAAGATTTAGGATTAGAACCCGATTTGAACAATCAAAAATTAAGGGTTTTACCGCAGCAGGGTAAAGATACTTATTTAATGGTTTTGTAAGTAGTACTTGACCACATTAATTTTAAGGCGTAAAAAAGGTTCGTAGTAGCGCAGAGGGCTCTTCATCCACCAGGGATCCGGAGGGGAACCGAGCCCAACTACAAACCCAGCAAAATTAATGTGGCGGAGTAGTAGTATTACAAGGGAACAGGAGATGGGGAGATGGGGAGATGGGGGGATGGGGAGAAATAAATATCAACCAACAACCAACCACTATCAACCACAACCACTATCAACCAACCACCAACCACTATCAACTGTTAACTGACTTCACGAATTTTTCCAATCGATCCATTCCTTTTTCAATTGTTGCCATGTCGGTGGCGTAAGATAAACGAATGTTATTGTCTGCACCGAAAGCTACACCAGGAATTACTGCTACTTGATGCTGTTCTAATAAAGCGTTGCAGAATTCTAAAGATTTTAATCCAGTTTTGCTAATATCTGGAAACAAGTAAAATGCACCATCGGGTTGAACGGATTTTAATCCGGGAATCGCGTTGATTCTTTCTAACATCACTTTGCGACGTTTCGCGAAAGCTTGACGCATTTCCTCGACGCATTCTTGCGAACCTTCCAAAGCTGCGATCGCCCCATATTGAGCAAAGGTACATACATTTGATGTACTATGACCTTGAACGGTTGTAGCGGCTTTAATTAACTCCACAGGTGCTGCTAAGTAACCCAAGCGCCATCCTGTCATCGAGTAACCTTTAGCAAAACCGTTGCTGACGATGGTACGAGCCAAAATTTCGTCATTTAGGGAACCGATACTCAGATGTTTTGCACCGTCATAGAGAATTTTTTCGTAAATTTCGTCGGAAACAACTAAAATATCCTTCTCAACAATAACTTCTGCTAAAGCTTTGATTTCTTCCGGTGTATACACCATTCCTGTAGGGTTCGATGGTGAATTCAGCACGAATAATTTAGTCTTTGGTGTAATTGAGCTTCTTAAAATATCGGGATGAATTTTATACCCAGTTTTTTCATCCGTCATGATAATTACTGGATTACCACCAACCAACTTAACCATTTCTGGATAGCTAACCCAATAAGGTGCGGGAATAATTACCTCATCACCTGGTTCAATCAACGCTTGCATTAAATTAAACAGAGAATGCTTACCACCGTTAGTAACGATAATATTCTCCGCTTGATAATCCAGATGATTTTCCGATTTTAACTTGTTGGCGATCGCCCTTCTTAACTCCGGTTCCCCAGCTGCGGGACCATACTTTGTCTTCCCTTCATCCAAGGCTTTTTGTGCAGCAGCCTTAACATGGGCTGGTGAATCAAAATCCGGTTCTCCTGCGCTAAAACTACAAACATCAATACCTTCTGCCTTCATGGCTTTTGCTTTCGCGGCGATCGCCAAAGTTAGAGAAGGCGATACCTGACTAATTCTTGCTGCCAGCTTCATCTTTACTTCACGCTTCTTTATTCTTTAAGAATATCCCATTATTATTACTTCGTTAGCAGTTAAGAGTGAGCAGTTAGAACCACCGGAGTTAGAAATGACTTTTCCTTTTGTCTACTTCCATCTCCCCTTATCTTGTTACCTGAGTCAAAATTTGGGGAAATCTATAAATATAATTGCTAGTAAAGCCGTATAAAAAAGTGATAACTAAATTTTTTGTGAGCTTGACTGGAGATAAACAATATATTAGCCAGTATTCAGCGAATTTTTACCGTTTTCTTACTCAGAGTCCATCCCGGACTATCAAAGCAACAGCATTACTAACTGCATTTTTATTTGTTCCGCAAATTATATTAACTTGGCGAGCGCATAATAAATTTAAAAATATTATAGTGTACGAATTGCAACTTCACAACTTAAGTAATCAAATTGTCTATCTTGATGAAGTGTTAACAATGTCAGCACGTATGAATGCTGCTACAGGTAATCAGATGTGGGAGAAAAGATATCGAAAATTTGAACCAAAGTTAGATACTGCGATCAAAAAATCAATTAAATTAGCACCAAAAGTATATTCGACTGAGAATGCAAAGCAAACTGATGTAGCAAATCAAAAATTAGTCAAAATGGAATACCAATCTTTTGATTTGGTAAACAACGGGAAAAAGCAAGCAGCACAAGCGCTGTTATTTAGTAATGAATATCAAGCTGAGAAAGAAAAATATAATGATGGGGTAACAAAAATCAATCTTGCTATCTCCAAACAAGTTCGGGAAAAAGTGATTACATATCGCAAAGAGTTATTCTTTACCAGTTTTTTTTCGGGTTTTAGTTTGGTGATGTTAATTCCAGCATGGTTAATAGTTCTACGGTTATTAAATGAATACTTAAAACAGCGTCAGATGGCTGAAGCTGCTTTACAAAAAACTAATCAGGAACTGGAACTTAGAGTAGAAGAAAGAACCCAAGAATTAAGCGATAAAAATATTCACATACAAGAAACTTTAAAAGAACTTCAGGATACTCAAATCCAGTTAATTCATACGGAAAAAATGTCTGGTTTAGGTCAGTTAGTTGGAGGTGTCGCGCACGAAATTAATAATCCTGTGACTTTTATTGATGGAAATATTCGGTTTGCGGAGCAATATGCTCAAAATTTATTACAACTTTTAGAGCTTTATCAAAAATACTTTCCTTCTCCTCCCATAGAAATTAAAAACCTAATCCAAGCTGTAGAACTTGATTTTCTCAAGGAAGATATCTTGAAAATTTATCAGTCAATAAAAGTAGGTACCCAACGCATTCAAGATATTGTGGTGTCTCTGCGTAATTTCTCTCGTCTCGATGAAGCGGATTTTAAACAGGTAGATATTCATGAAGGTATCAATAGTACTTTAATGATTCTGCAACATCGTTTGCAGTCAAAAGCAAATTATCCGGAAATTACCATTATTAAAAAATATAATCAACTTCCACGAGTTAAATGTTATCCTGGTCAATTAAATCAAGCTTTTATGAGTATTATTTCTAATGCTATTGATGCTTTAGAAACGGAAATAAATCATCAAAATAATCATTTTTTTATTCCTCAAATTTCTATTAGTACCGAATTATCCAATCATCAGCATATAATCATTCGGATTACTGATAATGGTTGTGGAATAGCAGAAGAAATAAGTTCAAAATTATTCGATCTATTTTTTACAACCAAACCAGTTGGTAAGGGTACTGGATTGGGTTTATCTATTGCTTATAAAATTATAGTTGGAAAACATAACGGCAAATTATCTTTTAATTCAATACTGGCACAAGGAACGGAATTTGTAATTGAAATTCCGATAACTCAATAACAAAACTTCAGTTATGAAGAGCGGGAATCTCTTCATATTTTCACTTATTAATCAGCAAACATTTGTACCGCATAAATTCGTCCATCAGCACCAGCAGCAATACCGTAACCAAATTTTTTGTATTGGGGAGTCAGAATATTATCACGATGTCCGTCACTGTACATCCAACCACGCTGCCATCTTTCTGTTTCACCATAAGTTAATGCTAAACCTTTGACGCTCCCTTGAGCAATGTTTTCTCCAACTCCTAAGCGAGAATTACCTCCCGTTGCTAAATAACGCTGACGGGGAGTTTTTCCTTCGGGGGACACATGATTGAAATATCTTCGTGAAAGCATATCTTGTGCATGAAGTTGTGCTGCTTGGGAAAGTAAGGAATCTTCTAGAACTTACGCATTTACAGAAAAGCCTAAATAGCAGGTATAGTTTTCAAAGCTTACAGCTAGATTTTTAAATCATATTTTGGCGATCGCCAGCAATCAAAAGCGACATCCAAAAGCCTGAAACAGAGTATTTACGTTAATGCACAAGATAGTTATTTTGTACAGTGCGTAAGTCCTAATTAAATGCTTAGAAAAATTAAATTCCTGTATCCCCCCTTTAGTAGGGGGGATGAATGTCAAAAAATTAAGCTACAGTCACATCTTTACTTAAGTAAACATCCTGAATAGCGTGGAATAATTTAACACCTTCTGCAAAAGGTCGCTGAAATGCTTTACGTCCGGAAATTAACCCGGTTCCTCCAGCACGTTTGTTAATTATGGCGGTACGTACTGCTTCCGCAAAGTCGTTTTCACCCGCTGCACCACCGGAATTAATTAATCCGGCACGTCCGCAATAACAATTAAGTACTTGGTACCGAGTTAAATCAATAGGATGGTCAGTAGTTAAATCGGTATAAACTTTATCGTGGGTTTTGCCGTAACTTTTGGCGATCGCCTTGGCAACTGCACCGTATCCGTTATTATTTTCGGGCAGTTTTTGCTTGATAATATCAGCTTCGATGGTTACACCCAAATGATTGGCTTGGGATGACAAATCAGCAGAAAGATGATAATCTTTATCCTGTTTAAAAGCATTATTACGCAGATAGCACCATAATATAGTTGCCATTCCCAACTCGTGAGCGCGTTTGAAAGCTTTGCTTACTTCTTGGATTTGTCTAGTGGAGTTATCGGAACCAAAGTATATTGTTGCACCAACAGCAGCAGCGCCTAAATTCCAAGCTTGTTCTACATCACCAAACATAACTTGGTCGTAGTTATTAGGAACGCTAAGTAATTCATTGTGATTTATTTTCACAATAAAAGGAATTTTATGAGCATATTTACGGGAAACTATTGCCAAAACTCCCAAAGTAGAAGCGACAGCATTACAACCAGCCTCGATGGCTAGTTTAACAATATTTTCCGGGTCAAAGTACATCGGGTTGGGAGCAAAGGAAGCCCCAGCAGAATGTTCAATACCTTGGTCTACAGGTAAAATTGATAGATAACCAGTATTGGCAAGTCTTCCTGTAGAGTACATTGCTTGCAGATTACGTAGTACTTGTGGATTTCGATCACTGATGCTCCATACTCGATCAACAAAATCGCTTCCCGGTAGATGTAGCATATCTTGAGGAACTTTGGCTTTGTAGGTAAGCAAGTCTTTGGCTTCGTTACCTAATAAAGATTCGATAAAATCGGGTACGGATTTGATCTTAGTCATGATATTTTATGTATTGAGTTACATCTTTGATGGTAGCTATGCTAAGGCGAATGAATGTATATCAAAAGTTTAACAATAACGATTTTTTTATTTTTTTTTAGTTCGTCGTATAAATGCCTATCTTGACAATTGTCAAGCAATTTTAGATTTGAGATTGACGATTTGAGATTTTTCCACCCACTAGGGCTGGGGCTTGTAGCCCAAAAATCCCAAATCCCAAATCCAAAATCTAAAATTCGGAGGATCAAACCTAACTCTGAAATAGCAACTATTTGTATGCAACGAAAGCGTCTTTGAGCAATTTGTAAAGCCTAAATGAATAGTTTTGGGCTGTCAATAACTAATGCTACATTTTATAAGTAAAATGCCGAAAACCTTGAAAAATATTAATTTACCTTTAATCTATATTATATATTGATATGTCTTTCCAATGTACTAATGCATTTGTCGCGATCGCAACTGTTAATTTTGAGAAGTTGGTTGATTTTTATATAAAATTTTTGGTTCAAAACCCGACTAACTATATTGCGAATGTTTATGCTGAATTTGAGCTACATAAGTTAAAATTGGGCATTTTTCAACCCAAGCTATCCCATACTTCCGAATTTAATGATTCTTTCAAAAGTTATATGAGTTTATGTTTGGAAGTAAATGATTTAGAAGGTGTAATGCATCACCTTGAAAGATTAGGTCATCCACCTTTTGGCGAGATTATTAATGCTTCTCATGGTAGAGAAATATACGCTTATGATATTGATGGAAATCGAATTATCTTACATCAGTCTCATAAAACAGGTTAAAGGTTAAAGGTTAAAGGTTGAATTTCTATCTTATTTAGGTGCGACTAATTATAACGTTATATAGTTTAATTTAATTACTATATCTATTTCAGCTAATGAGTGGAAATAAACACAACAGAAATAACTCAATTTAAATTCACTTCAAAACTTCCTACTCCCTACTTCCTACTCCCTACTCCCTAATAGAGTAAAAAATAATGGCTATAACTCAAAACTACAAATTAAATCTCATTCAATGGTATCCTGGTCATATTGCGAAAGCGGAAAGACAACTCAAAGAACAACTCAAGTTAGTTGATGTAGTTTTAGAGGTAAGAGATGCTCGAATTCCCATATCAACTCATCATCCCCAAGTTTCGGAATGGATAGGAAATAAAGCTCGGTTGTTGATACTCAATCGATTAGATATGATTTCACCCGAAGCGAGGGAATTGTGGTCGGATTACTTCAGAACCCACCACGAAATTCCCTTTTATACTAATGCTCAAGAAGGAAAAGGCATAATTGCAGTTTCAAAAGCAGCACAATCTGCTGGAAGTGCGGTTAATCAACGACGTAAAGAACGAGGAATGTTACCTCGTCCGATCCGTGCTGTAGTCATCGGTTTTCCGAATGTGGGAAAATCAGCTTTGATAAATCGTTTGTTAGGAAGACGTATAGTACAAAGTGCAGCTCGTGCCGGTGTAACTCGTTCTTTACGATGGGTAAGAATTTCCAAGGAATTAGAATTATTAGATGCTCCCGGTATCATACCTCTGAGATTAGACAATCAGGAAGTAGCTTTAAAATTAGCGATTTGCGATGATATTGGCGAAGCATCCTACGACAATCAAAAAGTAGCAGCAGTATTCGTTGATTTAGTTGGACAGTTACAACAAACGGCTCCCGAAATATTACCAGAAAATCCCTTTTTGTCGCGCTACAACCTCGAATCAACACCATATACCGGGGAAGAATATTTGTATGCTTTAGCCGAACAGAAATATCAAGGTGATGTAGAACGTAGTGCAAGACATATTTTAAATGATTTTCGTAAAGGTCTTTTAGGACAATTTCCTTTAGAACTTCCAGAATAAATTATCGTTAGGGAGTAGGGAATAGAGAACTCTTAACAGTCAAGTTACTTAAATATTTAACTAAATAGGACTTACGCACTGTACAAATTGATTATAGTATGCATTCAGGTAAGAAATGTCATCCTTTAGGACGGGGCTTTAGACCCAAGTTTTCGGTAAAAACACCACATATACCCTTATTAGCTTTTATAGCTGATGGTTGCTCGTACAAGAGTTATAGTTGTCGGAGTACCGTATGCAGTGTCATAAATGAAATGTATTGGTTTTAACATTAGCTTAAAACCTCATTTTGAGCGATTTGACAGAAGTATCCGGTTTTCTGTACCCGTTTAACCCTTGCTTCGAGAATTAATTAAGCCCAGCCATGATCGAGTTGAAACTGCTTCTCCAAAGGGGAAATACCCAAAAAAAGGTGACTGTAGATCAAGATATTTTTATCGTTGGTAGATTGCAAGAATGCAATCTGTGTCTACCTTTTAGGGGTGTTTCTCGCAGTCATACCCGTTTTAGTAAAAGGAAGAATGGCGTGTGGATCATAGAAGATTTGGGTAGCAAAAACGGTACAATATTAAATGAACAACCCGTAACTTCGCCCACTGTAATTTCTCATGGTGATGTAATTTGGGTCGGAGATATTTCGCTGGTGGTGCTTTTAAGCCTTCCTCCTCAAATAATTCCCAGTCAATATACAGATTTTTCTGAAGGTAAAACAATACTTCGCAATGTTGAGCAATTACAAGAGCAGTGGATAGATGCTGATAGTAAAGACGGTAATATCAGCAACAAGGATAAAACAATCGCTCGTCTCAAGGATTTGGTTGACATAGCGAAAAATCTATCCGGTGCTACTTCTATTGAAGAAATATTTTCTCAAGTAGAGCAAGTTGTATTTCGTTATCTTAATAGTATTGACCGTTTGGCATTATTAATAGATGTCCAAGGTTGCGGTAAATTGGTATTGATGAATGCTGCAACTCGAAATGTTAATAACAAACAGCAATTAATCGCTGATGATAGTTGGATAAGCCAAAGTATATGTCAGCAAGTATTTGCAGAAAAAGTTGCCATTCAATCAGCAGATACTCATCAAGACGAACGATTTGCTGAAGAACATAGCGTTTTTCTCAAAGGAATTCGTAGCGCGATCGCAGTACCTTTATGGGATGAAAATAAGGTTGTCGGTGTACTTTATGCGGATGCAAGTTTCTCTTCTTATCATTGGGTAAAAGAGGGTTCGGAAGATTTAAGTTTTTTTTCAACTTTAGGAAATTTAGTTTCTTCTAGCGTCCAACGTTGGCTATTATTAGAAAAGCTTAAAAGTGAAGAAATAATCCGTCAACGATTGGAACGCTATCACTCACCAGCGGTTGTACAGCAATTAATTGCTTTGGGAACTTTACCCGACGGACGTTTACCTCCAAAAGAATGCGAAATTAGCATTTTATTTGCTGATGTTGTGGGGTTTACACCAATGTCGGAACGGTTTACCCCTTCGGAAATCGCGGAATTACTCAATAAATTATTTGAAGAAATGTTGCAAGAAGTATTTGCTTGCGGTGGTACTTTGGATAAATATATTGGCGATTGTATTATGGCATTTTTCGGCGCACCAGAACCGCAAGCAGACCATGCAGATAGAGCTGTAGCAGCCGCAATGGGAATGTTAACCCGCTTAGAAAAATTAAATTTTAATCATTTTTGGCAAGAGCCTTTAGAATTAAGAATTGCTATTAATAGTGGTAAAGCTGTAGTCGGTGATGTCGGTAGTTCCCAAAGAGTAGAATATACAGCTTTGGGTGCAACAATTAATTTAGCATCACGGATGGAAGGAGTTTGCAATCCCGGTGAATGTGTCGTTAGCGAACAGACTTACCAATTGCTTTCCAAACCTCATATGTTTCAGCCAATGGGTAAATATCGCTTTAAAGGTATTGATCGATTAGTTAAAGTTTATCAAAATCGTAACAGTTGACAGTTATCAGTTATCAGTAAAGGGTGTCCTTTATGACATAAAATTATCATGATATGGAAAAATTTATTGTTTATGCTTGTCCAGTTGGTGAATTTAATTCGCAGTTGGAATTGTATTTTCAAATTAGTCAAATTGAATGCGGTAAAAATGCAGCTCATAAATATATGCCTCACTGTACTTTAACCGGATTTTTTGAAGATGAATTAATATCTATTCCTATTTATATAAAAGCTTTAAATCAGGCTCTATTAAAATTTCCTAATCCAGAAATTAAGATTTTGAATATAACATTTAAACCGGAATGGCATGGTTTAGAATTATATTCACCGATATTAAAGCAGTTAATTATTGATTTTGCCAAAACAGCTAATTCTCCGACTCGCAATCAAGATTTACGTCTCAAAGATTGGCTGCATTTAAGTCTTGCTTACGAATTCCCAGAAAAGCAACAAGAAAATTTGAAAAAAATAGCACAACAAACAATTAATCATCGAGCATTCGTCAGATGGGAGTTACGTTTTTATCAGCTACATTTTGATGGTAGTTGGACTTGTCATCAATCCTGGAAATTATGCGGCTAAAAAATAGTTTAATCCTATGAATATAATTTGTATTTCTAATTATTTCGTATCGGCTTTACTATTACCGATAAATACTTGAAATAAATTAATCACTATATTATAAATTGCTGCAATTAATAATATCAACATTAAACCAGCAAGAGCGCTGAAAGGAGATATTATAAATAAGAACAACATCCCGAATGCTATAATTGCTATTAATTGTTTATTCATGTTGAACTCTTGTAAATTTCTAATATCAATATTTTTATTGAATAAGTTAATATCTAAAATTTCTTATACCCTAGGGAATAATTATTATCTTTCATTGGTTATAAATTGTCGCCTTGAGAAGGGAACTTTTAACAGTTTTTCTTGTTACAAAGTGGAAGCTTATAATCCAATTAATAAAGGCTCTGCCTTGCTTTTAAACTGAAGACAGAGCCTTTAGATATGGGTTTCTAAGCTGAGCCTAAAAAACCAGTTAAACTCCGGTGGTACTAACTCCTAACTCCTAACTATTCTTCGGCTCTTTCTGCGAAAATTGCATATGAATAGTTCTGGCTTCTTCGCTATTTGGGGCAACAGCGGTTATCAGGTAGTTAATTGTGCTTTCGGTAAAGGGAATCCGTAGATGGAATGTACCATCTTGCTTGACTTTGATATTTTCTCCGTCAATAGTTACAGTTGAACCAGGTTCGGTAGCACCATGAATAATTAATTCCGCATCCGCTTCAAACCAAAAGTCTTTTTGGGGACGACTAAATACTCGAATAATTGGCGATCGCGATATTAACGACCATTCTTTATCTTTGGTCAAATAACCGATTTCAGCAATATAATCGCGATCGGTATTGGGTATAGCTACGTAACGATGACTAACTGTAGTTTCACATTCGTACTGTTGTACAAGATTAGCATCTTGATAACTCAAGTCAACGTTGGTTACATCATACAGTCGCAATACTAATTGAGTACCACCTCGATTTTGCATTGCTTCTCTAGAGTCAGCAGAAATATTCCAAGAAGCATAAGCCCATTTAGGAGTACGACTTGCTAAAAATATATTGCTTTCACCCGGTACTTCTGTACGCTGATGATGGTGGATACCGTAGATTCTATCCCATGCTGTATCTGCTTCCTCTAAATCTGGCTCGGATGAAGGTATTTGAGTCTCTACATCTACATCTATTTCGGCTTCATCTGCGATTCGATCTAAAGCTACATCTTCACTAAAGGATAATTGAGATGCTGAAGGTTCGGCAATTACAAGATTCTCATGTTGCTCCTGGGATTGTTCCTTGTTAGAAAGCATTTGAGAACCAAGTACAAATGCACCCGCTCCTAATACCGTAGCACCAGCAACAGATGCAGGATTATCTTCTGAGTTGGAAGATGCACCAAATTGGGCAATTTGCTCTTCCGATTGTTCTTCTGAGACTGTTTCTGCTGGGGTTGTCGGTTGAGTTACCCAAACATTTGGTAAACCATCGGTATCGCTTCGCTTTTGCTCTGGGGATGGTATTATTTGAGCATCTACCCACTGTTCGTTGGAACCTGTAATGCGAATTTCAGGTAAATCGGGAGTAGATAATTGTGCTTCTTCGGTTACTTGCGGTTGTTCTTGTTCGCGATGGCTAATATCTATGTTTGGTAGATTTTCTTGCTGATCGGTTTGGGAGTCTTCCGATAAATCCGCAGGTGAAGTTTCTGGATTCTCTTCCGCAATATTACTGATGTCTAGGGTGTCATCCTCACTTGGCGATACTTCTGCAACATCTGTAGAAAAAGATGCCAATTGTTCGGTTTCGGGTTCTTCCCATAAATCCGTTGGGGAAGTTTCTGGATTTACTTGTGCATTATTATCGTCGTCGGATGTCTCTTGATTATTCCACAACCCTGAACTGACTGCGGCAATTCCCCCCAAAGCTGCGGCTCCACCAGCTACAACACCTGTAGGAAAAGATGTAGATTGTTGGGGTTGGGGCTCTTCCCACAAATCCGCTTGTGAAGTTTCTGGATTCTCTTCCCCAATATTACTGCTATCGAGGGTGTCATCCTCACTTGGCGATACTTCTGCAACATCTGTAGGAAAAGATGTAGATTGCTCATCTATTTGCGGTTGTTCGGTTTCCGGTGTTTCCCAAACATCTGGTAATTGAGAATACTCGATTATTGGCTCAACTTCTGCTGCTTCATCTGTCGTCGCAGCCGAATTATCAGCAGGTAATGTTTCATCTATAGCTGATTCTGAAACATCCTTACCAGCAAGCTTCGATTTAATTCTAGCCGCACCAGCCGCAGCAGCACCACCAAGAGCAAAATTACCCAGCCAGTTACTTGTGGAACTACTCGGTAATCCTTCTTGGGGAGCAACATTATTCTCAACATTATCATGATCAATTTCAGCCGGATTATCTGGCTCTGTCGGCGGTATTTCCTCGTCAATTGGGGTAGAAATTCGCGGTAGTGAATGATAAGAACTATTCACAACAGCAGCTGGTGCTTCTAAATCTAACCCAGTATCGGGAATATCCGGTTGCTGTAATTCTGGTGTATCCAAAGATAATTCAGAAGCCGATGCAACTTCAGATGTATCTTCCTGATTTCTCGAAGCTGCGGCGGCTCCCAATCCAGCAATTCCCAATGCTCCTAATCCCAATGCTGCTGTATTTATTCCCGATGCACCCGGTTCAACAGGTGTAGTTGCAATCGGTTCTGCTACAGCACTGCTTGCGCTTGTACTCTGGGGAGTGAAAGGAGGAGGAGAATTGTCTGGTAATACACCCCTAGCAACAGTATCATCTTCTTGAGACCTGCGTCTTCCCAACAACCACCACAGTACCAAAGCACCCAAAACTGCTACAGGTAATAAAATCCACCACCAAGGTATTGTTGTTCTTGCTTGGGCGGCTTCAGTCGAAACATCACCGCTTTCTCCTGGTACAAATGCTTGGTTGTCATTATTAACATTATTAGAAGCAGATGTATTGGTTGCGGTTCCCAATCCTGCGGTAGCTGTAGTATTGTTATCAGCTGTAGTATTGTTATCAGTGGTAGCTTGATTATTGGACGGAGTTGTTACTGTACCGGGGGTAGTTGTCGCTGTGGTATTTGCATCACCAGAAATTGCTTGAGCAACAGTTTGAGCAACCGATAAGGCTTCTTGTTCTCTAGCTGCTTGTAAAGCTTCCTGCCCTGGTGCTGCTGTTGCAAAACCAACAAAGCTTCTAACTGCTTCCGAAGGATTTGTCCTAAAAACGTAAACCAACGGTTGCGAATAAGGATATCTAGCATCATCTGGTAAAGTTTTGTGCATACTCAACACACGCACATTATCTAGTTTAGATACCTGATTGGCTAACACAAAACCGATACCATCATTACCCAACTCCTTGACAACTTCGGCTGGATCATCGCTAACTAATTGAGTCGCATTAGAACCAGTTTTAAATAAATTACCCCTAAAAAGTGGATAGTTGCGGAAAGCTTCGCGGGTATCGCTAATATTAGGACGGTCAATCACTCTAATTTTACCTGAAGGTGCGCCTAGTTCCGACCAATCGGTGATTTCTCCGCGATAAATTCTGGTAAATTGCTGATTAGTTAAATCGCCTTTAAACGGATTATCCTTACCAACAACGATCGCAATTTTTTCCCGTCGTAAACGCTGCTGTTCTAAACCCTGTTTTTCTTCTTCTGGGGTTAAACCGCGTCCAATCGCGGCAATATCTATTTTACCTTCTTGTAAAGCTTTGAGCGCATCATCAGTTCCATTGCTAGCAAGTTCAACGTTGGTACCGGCATACTCTTTCTCAAAACGCTCTTTTAATGATTGATTCGCTTTTGTCATGCTAGTAGAACCATCTACCCGAATTGTAGTCCCTTGAGGTACCGCTGTTGGTAGCCCAAAAGAAGGAGTTTCGGTTGCTGATTGTGCCACTACATAGTCCGATTTGAGAAAATGAATCATTACTGGTGTTGATGTCAACGCTAGTAATAAAGCCAAACGAACTATTGGATTCTTGCTCTTTTGTTTATGCCACATATGCCCCATTTGTATATTAGAGAAAATAACTTACCGACCAGCAGCCAAAATCATGATATTTTTCCGAAGATTCTTCCGATTTATCTGGAGGAGACGCGCTAGCTATACATCCTGTGATATCTTGATGTTAATTCCTTAAATTAGAGATATTACTTTAATAGAGATTGAAATAGAGATTGATTGAATCAACTCTACCGTGCCAACGAACAATTATGAACTGATGCTTATCTTTTCTTAAAGTACCAATAATTACCTCTATTGCATAAATTAAATTATTTTAAATATCTTTTAAATATCTTTTAATTTTGCATACAGAAGTATTTCAGTACTCAATTTCATAATTATTATTCAGCAATCAAGTCTTAATTAAAATTACATATTTTTAATTCAAGCAATTAATTCGAGCAATTATTGGCATAATAATAAGCTTTTATACTCCATAATTATTGTTCATTCACTTAAAGTTAACTTACCTTAAGCAAACAAATAATACCAGTTATCTGAACTACAGCGACAATTAATAGTGTTAAATAAAAAGATGATAACAAATTACAGTTGATAGCGGTTGGTTGTTGGTTGATATTTATTTCTCCCCATCTCTTATTCCCTATTCCCTATTCCCTATTCCCTATTCCCTATTCCCTATTCCCTATTCCCTGTGATTAACTTTTAATTTTCAACTTGACAATAAAACTTGCACCCTTTCCGGGTTCACTCTTGGCTGTAATAGTTCCTTGATGCCGCTCAACGATTTTGCGACAGATAGCTAAACCGATACCAGTACCTTCGTATTCGGTGCGACCGTGAAGCCGTTGAAAAACGTTAAATATCCGATCTAAATATTTTTGCTCAAAACCAATACCGTTATCTTCTACAACGATTTCACTGTAATCAGAACTTAACTGTTGATTTCTCAAGGTTGTACTATAAATTTTTACCAATGGTGGTTCTGTTTTTCGGTGAAA
Organism: Nostocales cyanobacterium 94392; assembly: GCA_035285725.1. Lineage (GTDB taxonomy): Bacteria > Cyanobacteriota > Cyanobacteriia > Cyanobacteriales > Nostocaceae > Rivularia. Next base: position 59,767 of record JAYKJL010000284.1, read on the forward strand.
TTTCAGAGCGTTGCCGATTAAATTTTGTAGTAATTGACGCATCTGGAGTGGATCGGCTTCAATGGTAGGTAGTTCACCGATTTCGATCCGCGCTTTGGTTTGCGCGATACGTACTTCTAAGTCGGATAATACTTCACGAGTTACCTGTGCCAGATTTACCTGTACAAAAGGTTGTGCTTTGGTGGTTACTCGTGAAAGAGTGAGTAAATCTTCAATCAAAGCCTGCATTCTTTGGGCTGCATTTTGCATTCGTTGCAGATAATCGTATCCCTTATCTGTTAAAGCATCTTCGCAGGTGGTTTTGAGGCGATCACCAAATGCCATAATTTTACGCAATGGTTCTTGTAAATCGTGGGAAGCAACAAACGCGAATTGTTGTAATTCTTCGTTGGAACGAGTCAGTTCTTCGCGCTGACGAGTTTCCTGTTCTAGCAGTTTAGCTTGGGAAGCGGCTATACCAATTTGGTCGGCTAGTTGTTTTAATAATTCGGTTTCCCATTTATTCCATTCACGAGGAGTAGCACATTGATGAGCAATTAGCAATCCCCAAAGTTGGTTTTGCATGATAATCGGAACTACTAAGTTAGATTTAACAGCAAATCTTTTTAGTAATTCGACATGACAAGGTTGGATATCGGCTTGCTCGATATCAGTAATAGCGCTTATCCTGCCTTGGCGGTATTTTTCGATATATTCTTTGCCGAAGCAAGGATCGTTAATGTTCTGTCCATAAACTATGGGTAAACCCGGAACCAGTGCTTCTTTAACGACTACTATGGAACCATCGCTAAATATTCGCATAATTAACACACGGTCAGCGTTGAGTAATTTCTGTACTTCTGTAACACTAGTTTGGAGAATTTGATCGATTTGTAGGGAAGTGCGAATCTTCAGGGTGACATCAGCGAATAATTGCGATCGCAAGTTTTGTCGCATCAGTTCTTCTTGTACGCGCTTGCGTTCGGTAATATCCATCATCGCACCAATCATCCGCACAGGTTTTCCCGTATTATCGCGAACAACGTAACCACGGTCAAAAATATCAGCGTAAGAACCATCTGCTTTCAGAAAACGGTATTCGTTAGCCCAAAATGGTTGAGCGCTTACGATCACAGCCTGAATGTCAGCAGCGATTCTGCGTCTATCCTCTGGATGTATATGTTTGTGCCACCAATCAGCGTTATCTTTAACAGTTTCTGCTGAATAACCAAATAATGTTTGTACCGAATCATTCCACCAAACTTGATCTGTAACTAAGTTCCAATCCCAAACAGCATCGTTGGTAGCACGAGCGAGTATTTGAAAACGCTGTTCGCTTTGTCGTAGTTGCTCTTCTGCTAACTTACGTTCGGTAATATCTGTATGAGAACCCGCCATCCGTACTACATTACCATCCGCATCCCACAATGCTTGACCCCGATCTAAAATCCATTTATACCTTCCATCTTTACAGCGAAGACGATGCTCGCTACTATAGAAGGCTATCTTATGATCAAAATGGTTTTGAATCGTTTGCATGACCCAGTTGATATCGGAAGGATGCACGCGACTTGACCATTCATCTAAACTATTTTTTATGTCTTCATCGGCATAACCGAGCATTTGTTTCCAGCGAGTCGAGAAAAAAACTTGATTAGTTTTGACATTCCAATCCCAAATGCCATCATTAGTACCTTTGACTGCTAATTGCCAGCGCTCTTCACTTTCTCTGAGGGCATCTTCCATCCGCTGACGTTCGATGGCAGTAGCTAAAACATTAGCAGTTGCCTGTAAAAAAAAGATATCGTCTGTGCTAAATTTGCGTGGTTTTGTGGTGTGGGCTGCTAAAATTCCAAAAGGGCTTTCTTTGCCGTGAATAATTACCGATATTCCGCTAACTATATTGTGTTCTAATAATAATTTTAGTCCTTGAAAGCGCGTTTCATTGATTAAATCTTCCACAATTACAGCTTCTTGGGAATTAATGGTATACCCTGCTTGAGAATTTTCCGCAGCATTGATGATTGCTGTTCCCACAAGTTTAGAATCCCAACCCACACCCCAACGCAACAGTAACTCATTACCCCCCGGTAATAATTCCAATATTTTGGCATATTCAACATCAAGACATTGTGCAATCGTCGTAACAGCTTGCTGCATCAAACTATCTAAATCCATTCGGGCGAGTGCTGCTTGAGAAAGTTCTGCAACGAATGCTTGTTGATTAGCGTGAACTTCCAAAGCTTGCTGTGCTTGTTTACGAGCAGTAATATCCCGATCAATTCCTGACATCCGCACAGCTTTTCCAGAAGAATCACGAAAAACTAGACCTTGAGAAGCTAACCAGCGAACAGTACCATTGGGTAAAACCACACGATATTCAAGATTGTATTCTCCTGTTTGTTCAATCGCATTCTGCAACCCTCGATCAATTAACTCTCTGTCTTGAGGATGAACAAAACTCAAAAAATTTTCGTAAGTTGGATTAAAATTTAAACTAGTTTCATTAGAAAATAAAGCTTTAATAGTATCCGACCAAATTAGCTGATTAGTAACAATATCCCAATCCCAAACACCCATATGAGCAGCCGATAATGCAATTCTTAATTGTGCTTCTTGCCAGCGTGCTTGTTCCATTTGCTGACGCAATTTTTTCATGGTACGATGGGCTTCTAGCAAACGATGTACCCGTTGACGCAATACCAACCACTGAATCGGCTTAGTTATATAATCTGTAGCACCAGCATTAAAAGCTTTTTCTACTGAACTTTCCTCATAAAGAGCAGTAATCATTAATATCGGGATATCTTCCCCCCCAGGAAGCTGACGCAAACGCTCACAACAGCTAAAACCATCCATCAAAGGCATTAAAGCATCCAGCAAAACCATATCTGGTTGTAATTGAGTATAGAATGCCAAAGCTTCTTCTCCATTACTCGCTTCAATTACCGAATATCCCGCTGATTTGAGTAATTCCCGCAACTGCATCCGCGTTAAACGATCATCATCTACAACTAAAATTAGATTTGTCATGACAGTTGACAGTTGACCTGGGACAGTTAACCTTTAACCTTTAACCTTTAACCTTTAACCTTTAACCTTTAACCTTTAACCTTTAACCTTTAACCTTTAACCTTTAACCTTTAACCTTTAACCTTTAACCTTTAACCTTTAACCTTTAAC
>JAYKJL010000285.1:0-55837 GCA_035285725.1 Nostocales cyanobacterium 94392
CAAGAATTGGGAGAAGTTGGGGGGAAGATTTTCTTCCCCCAAACTGAGTCCTTCGGACACGCTGCGCGAACGGTGGGATTCTCCCCCAAACCCCCGATTGGGGGACGGCTGCGTCCCCCAAGCCCCCTTCAGAAAAGTCAGTCTGTTCGATCGCAATATTAATTAATTTTCTTAACTGAACTGTATTGCTCTCTAAACCTCTCTCCTTGCAGGAGAGAGGCTTTAAACCCCCCTTCCCGCTTTTGGGAAGGGGGGCAGGGGGGTTAGGTCTGCGTATAAAATTAAATTATCTAAATCTTTTCCGGAGATGTCTAATGCAGCCAATTAAATCTTACAAACTGAATATTGCAGATTTTTAACTGAAAATGCTAATTTTCCGTGGCGCTGATAGTTAAGCTGGTTGAAATTCTCCCATCATTTTAACTTCTGGATGTAATCCAATTGACCACCGTTCTTGTACTTTATACTGGACGTGACGAATTAGATTGAAAATATCGTTAGCGGTTGCTCCACCACAATTAACAATAAAGTTAGCATGACGTTGGGCAACTTGGGCTTGTCCAATTTGAAAACCTTTAAGACCAGTTTCCTCGATTAACCGACCTGCTGAATGAGGTGTAGGATTACGGAATACACTACCACAACTTGGTAAATGGTAGGGTTGGGTAGCTAGTCGATGCTCTTTGTGTTGCTTGGTTCTTGCTTTAACTTCTGCTGGATCTGCACCAGGCTGGAGTTGCAAAGTTGCTTGAGTAACGATTAAATTACTTGCTTGCAGCATCGAAGTACGATAGCTATAATTTAACTGTTCACCAGTCATAGTTTGTAAAGTACCATCGGGAGTTAGCACCTCGATACTAACTAACATATCTGCAATACAACTATTGTGCGCTCCAGCATTCATGACTACAGCACCACCGATAGTTCCAGGAATGCCAACCGCCCATTCAAATCCTTCCCAACCGAGTTCGGCGGCTGCCCATGCTAAAGCCGGAATTGATTCTCCAGCGGCAAATGTTACCATACCAGTTTCCGCATCAAAATTAGTATAGCGCATATGGCGAGTAGCGATAACCAGACCTGGTATACCATCATCGCTAATTAATAAGTTAGAACCAGCCCCAAGTACTGTTACTGATAGCTCGTTTTCTTTGGCATATTCGACACTGGCTTGCAAAGATTCATTTGAACGGGGAGCAATAAACCATTCTGCTGGGCCACCAACTCTATAGGAAGTGTAGGCAGATAAAGCTACTTGAGGCTTGATAATACAATCAGTACCACTTAACGCGATTCCTTGGTTCTTACCTTCCACTTTCATTTCTGCTTTATTAGTTGTTAGATTAAAAACTTGGCAAATATTAGTAGATGCTTGAAAAATCCTCATTATGTTCAAAATACTTGAATACATTTTTACATTTCATTGCCACAACAATACGGTGCCGAACCGAGCAATCAAACGGTTGTCGGATACAGGTAATACTTGAGGGGATAAACTACAATTAAAAGTGGTTCACCCGCCCTAAGTCAGTGAATTTTGTTATTTAGGATGTGGCTTGTGCTGGTTGCCGAAGAAAATCGATAACTTCGGGAATTGTTTGGTTCAAGTTTCCCGCACCTAGGAATAGGGCGATATCTCCAGGGCGCAAGTTTTTGATTAAGAACTCGCTAACGTCGGTTAAGGTAGATTGATAGTGTACGGAAGAATGATGTTTTGCTACTTCCGCAGCCAATTCTTCACCACTAATCAAACCAATATTTGGCTCTCCGGCGCTATAGATGTCGGTGAGAACAACTAAATCCGCATGACTGAAAGATGTTCCAAATTCTGCTAAAAATGTTTTTGTACGAGTATAACGATGAGGTTGGAAAATTGCTACGACTCTTTGTCCTGGTCTTGCTTGTAATCTTGCAGCAGCTAAAGTTGCACTCAATTCACTGGGGTGATGTGCATAATCATCGATAAACACAATCCCATCAACTTCACCTCGAAACTCAAAGCGTCGTCTTGCACCTTCAAAAGTCGCTAAACTGCGAGCAATTTCGCCAAATTCTAAACCTAATGCTCTACCTATGGCTATTGCTGCTAAAGCATTGCTGAGATTATGCTTACCTAATATACTTAAATTTAACACTCCCAGAGCAATACCTTTTTCCCAAACTAAAGCTGTGGTACCGTCAGCGCGATAGTCAATGTTTGTAGTATAGTAATCGGCACCGCTGTTTGGATCAAGGCTATAGCTGATATGAGGTTGGAAACGCTCACGTACTGTTTTGCAATCAATACAAGCGACTACAGTTTGGCAGTTGCTAGTAAATGTTTTAAAGATATCTACTACTTCATCTAATGTTTTGTAATGGTCTGGATGATCTAATTCTATATTGGTAATAATCCCAAATAGAGGAGAATGTTTAACCAAAGAACCATCAGATTCATCAGCTTCTGCTACTAAATAAGGGCTTTGTCCCAAACGAGCATTACCTTCCCAAGCTTTGACTTCACCACCCACTATGATTGTCGGGTCAACGCCACATTCTAATAACATATAACCAATCATGCTACTAGTGGTAGTTTTGCCATGAGTTCCCGCAACGGCAATACTCTTGTACTGAGATATTAATGCTGCTAATACATCAGAACGATGGAAAATTGGGCAGCCATTTTCTATTGCTGCTTTGTATTCCAAATTCGAGGCGTTAATAGCTGTAGAACAAACTACTTGGGGTGTTCTTGCAATATCCTGAGAATCACCTTTAAAGAAATCTAAATTAGCTGCTTCTTGTTTACCAAAAACATTAACTCCGATTGATTCTAATTTATGAGTAATGTGATTTGGACGAACATCAGAACCACTAACTTGAAATCCTCTCAGAGCCAGTACGTATGCCAAAGCCGACATCCCAATACCGCCTACACCAATGAAATGAAACGGTCTACCACTAAAATCTACTACATTTACCATTGATTTTTCCTCTGACACCACACCACACCATTAATACTTTTAACACGCGCATCATACCAAGATTTTTCCTTCTACTGACACGCACCCTGTATATTCTATTTCATATTAATAAATGGAATTTGTTGCGTTCATGTTATTTGTCCAGAAAGATTTTAACCCTGAATGAGATTTTTTCTCTTCCCAAACTATTATGACGTTTCTTCTGACAATCGAAGCACAATTTTCAAATAAACAATTGTAATTCACAATACATCTTTGTGGTTTGAGAAAAGCAATTGCCTAGAATACTACATTGGTTAGGAGATTGGATTTAAACCTACATAAAATTCATATCTATGAGTTTGGCAATATTAGCTTTCGGCAGAGTAGTATCTCCGACATCATCATTAAAGGACACTTATTTGTAGTCTAAACAGCTTCGTTTTAGCCTACAGAGAAAAGGATTATTTAGATGTCCCAAGTGCCATTAATTGATAAACAAGCTATAACTCAGCAAATATTCACCTGTAGATTTGGAAATTAAAAACCGCGTAAATCATAGTGGCTTTATTTCATCCTAAACTGGTAGCACTCAATTAATCAAAAATTTGACAAAATCGATACCTTAATGAACAAGTAGAACTTGTATGCAAATACTACTACCATTTAACTGTTAGTTAGGATATGTTTGTACCCAATTGTGATACTGAAAACATGAATTGGCACAATTGTGTAATTAGTTTTATGCACCTCCACTCTCAAGTGGTGTGAATATAACTCAATCCGAGTCGATGTGCAAGCAAGTAGAACAACAACCGGGCAATTAGTCGCATATCATTTACTAGCAATTAATACATACTCCTTTAGAAAGAGTTTCGTCAAGTATTATTCGTAACTTATGTAGCAATTGTCAAGTTTATGGGTAATTGGGTAACGGATTTTTTCAGAACCCGTATCGTTAATCTCGGTGTTTGCTGCGGCTAATCGGGATAAATTATCAAGTTTTTTAAGGAATCTAGCACTTCATAGTTATTAATACCCCCCCTTTGCGATATGATCATTCGCATAAATAAGCATTGTTTAGACATAAATACAGAGGGCAAGACCTGTGGTTAGAGTTGCAATTAATGGTTTCGGTCGCATCGGACGTAACTTTATGCGCTGTTGGATGGCGAGAGAAAATAGTAACTTAGAACTTGTTGCTATTAACGATACCTCAGACCCCAGAACGAATGCTCATTTGCTGACCTATGATACGATGCTCGGCAATTTAAAAAATGTTGACATTTCCGCCGATGACAACTCCATTACAATACAAGGTAAAACGGTAAAATGCGTGTCCGATCGCAATCCAGAAAATCTGCCTTGGAAAGATTGGGAGATTGACCTAATTATTGAATCAACTGGGGTATTTGTCAGCGAAGAGGGAGCTAGAAAGCATATTAAATCTGGTGCTAAAAAAGTTTTAATTACTGCTCCTGGAAAGGGCGGTAACGTTGGTACCTTTGTGATGGGGGTAAATCATCAAGATTACGATCCAAGCAAGTATGACGTGATTAGTAATGCTAGCTGTACCACTAATTGCTTGGCTCCTATAGCTAAAGTGTTAGATGAGAAGTTTGGTATCATTAAAGGTACTATGACCACTACTCACAGCTACACTGGTGACCAACGGTTGCTCGATGCTTCTCACCGAGATGTCCGTCGTGCTAGAGCGGCAGCAATGAACATTGTACCGACTTCTACAGGTGCGGCAAAGGCGGTTGCATTGGTGCTACCAGGTTTGAAAGGAAAACTCAATGGTGTCGCGTTACGGGTACCTACTCCTAACGTTTCGATGGTAGATTTTGTAGTCCAAGTTGAGAAGCCTACCATTGCTGAAGAAATTAACCAAGCGTTTAAAAATGCTGCTGAAGGTGAACTCAAAGGGATTTTGGGTTACTGCGATTTACCTTTAGTGTCTTCAGATTACAAAGGTAGCGATACTTCCTCGGTTGTAGATGCTAGCCTGACAATGGTTCTCGGTGGAGACATGGTTAAAGTTATGGCTTGGTATGACAACGAATGGGGTTACAGTCAACGGGTTGTTGATTTGGCTGAATTGATTGCCGAAAAATGGACTAATTAATTTGGGATTTTAGATTTTAGATTTTAAATAGTCGCATTCACCCAAAATCTCAAATTATCTCGCTCAATTTGTAAAATGTTGAAATCCCCGACTTAAGTTTAAAACTTGGTCGGGAATTTTTTCACTATTATCGTGCAGTAAAACTCGATCCCGATCGCAAATTGTTCCGATTATTGCTGCACCATTACCGAGCTTTTGTACTAGTTCATTGGCTGCTGGTTTTGGTAAACAAAGTAGTAATTCAAAATCTTCTCCACCGTAAAGAGCATATTCTAAGGCTTGTTCTGCTGTCAGCCAACGGCTCATGGCTGGATGTAAGGGAATCTGAGTAGCTTCAATGGTTGCACCAACTTGACTGGAGCGACAAACTTGTAAAATTGCATCCGCTAAACCGTCGCTGCTATCCATTCCACAGATGTCACTCAGAGAGTGAGAATCTACAATTTCCCACAGAATTGGCAGGACATCTAAACGTGGTTTCGGTCGTTGATGTGCTTTAATTAAGGCTGCTTTTTCATTTTCCCTGAGATTTGTTGTTAAATCGGGATTTAGCAGTAACTCTAAACCTGCACGAGAAGCCCCATGATAGCCCGTGACAACAATGGCATCTTGAAGCTTGGCTTGATTGCGACGAATGGTAAGCCGTGGAGCCACTTGCCCGAAAGCCGTAATTGCCACGCTGATAATTGGCGATCGCACTATGTCACCACCGACAATCGGGGTGTTATGTTGTTGCAAGCACTGAGTCATTCCTTGGTATAGTTTTTCAACCCAATTAACAGGTGTCTCTCCGGGAAGTGCTAGACCAATGGTAATACCTAACGGGAAAGCTCCCATCGCTGCTAAGTCAGAAAGATTTGCTGCTGCTGCTCGCCAACCGACATCTTCCGCAGATGTAGTAACTTCACTGAAATGGACATTATTAATTAATACGTCCGTAGTTACTACCAAAGATTTTTCAGCAGCAGTTGTTAATACCGCTCCATCATCACCGATAATATCTGGAGGACAAAAGCGCTGCAATATTTTTAAAAGTCCTTGCTCACCAATTTCTTTGACTTGCATAGAATCAGTTATCAGTTATCAGTTAACAGTTAACAGTTATCAGTTGCGCATTGCAACACATTCTCTAAGCGGTTAGTTGAGATATACTATCGACGGGTAATTAGTAAGTTGGGGAGGAGGACATGATAAAACTGATGTTAACGGCGATTTTGCTGGTATTATTAACGGCTTGTAGTTTTGGTACACCATCACCAAATAAACAGTTAATCAAAAGAGCGATCGCCATTTCAATGCAAGAAACGCAACAGCAGTTGAGCGAAAAATTAAATTTAGATTTCCCGGAATTGGAAATTAATCATTTATCAATCAAACAGCGGAAGTTGATTACAGTTGAGCATTTACCAGTTTTCCGCATCCAGGGAAATTATGATTTAAATTTAAAATTACCAAAAAGAACTTTAGAGCAACCACAAAAACCCTTTGATATTTACCTACAACTGCAAAAACAAGGAAAAACCTGGAGATTGCTGCTTCCTCCCCGAAATAATGAAAATACATCAATTTGGCATAGCTATCTTTTATAGTTGATAGTGGTTAGTTGTTGGTTGATAGTTGATATTTATTTCTCCCCATCCCCCCATCTCCCCATCTCCCCATCTCCCCATCTCCCCATCCCCTCATTTAATAACTTTTCATGGCGCGTTGCATTTCACGTTGATCTTGACGTTTTTTGATGGTTTCTCGCTTATCGTGAAGCTTTTTACCTTTACCAAGAGCGATACTAACTTTTACCCAACCACCTTTTAAATACATTTTTAAAGGTACTAAAGTCAAACCTTGCTGTTCTGTCTTTCCGATCAATTTGCGAATTTCGTCACGGTGAAGTAGAAGTTTACGGCTGCGACGCGGTTCGTGATTAAAGTATTGTCCGCTAAAATTGTAAGGTGAAATATGTACGTTGAGCAGCCATGCTTCATTGTCACGAATTAACGCATATCCATCTTGAAGATTAGTTTTACCAGCCCGGATAGACTTGACTTCGGTTCCTGTGAGTTGAATTCCAGCTTCGTAGGTTTCCAGAATTTCGTATAAAAAACGGGCTTGACGGTTGTCAGCAATAACTTTGTAACCTTGAGTTTTTTTATCTTTATCTTTGCTCATCGATGATTTTCTGAGACTCCAATATATGAGAACAGCTTCATTTCCTTAATTTAGCTTTTCTAGAGATAGAACCGCTGCTATTTAAGAAATGTCGATTGATATTAGAATACTAATGTATTAGTAAATATGTGGAAACCTTTCCGCTTCCTCTGCTGACTTTACTGTGGGAAGATTATAGATATGTTACGACAAAATCTAAAATAAATTGATGTTGCATTATCAGATTCCATGTTCAACTTATTAAAATCTTGTTTGAAGAGTAGTCTAATTACACTACTGCTAGTAACGCTATTTTTAGGAATAAGTGTAACTGGATGGACTTCTTCGGGTATTGCTGCTCTACCAGCAGGAAATGCAATTACCGATGGTAAAGCTTTATTACGGTATGCACTTCCCATAGAAAATGAACCTGTACGAAAATTGCAAAAAAGCTTGGAAGATATTGCTACCCAGTTACGAGCGAATCGACGTTGGGGAGCTATTAACAATGACTTAAAAAGTGCTTCGCGGATTCTTAGTAAACCAGAAAGTTTATTGACAAGTGTTCCAGAAGAAAAACAAGAGCAAGCGAAGGTTTGGATAAAAGAACTGCAAACTGGTGTAGAAAAGCTGCAAGAAGTAGCGAAAAATAAAGACAAGGAAGAAACTTGGATCGAACGAGCCAAGCTTTTAGATTTGGTTGGACAACTTGAAGAATCGATGGTGGTGGGTTTTCCCTATGAAGTACCCGCAGAGTATAGTAACTTACCCCAATTAAAAGGACGCGCTACGGTATCCGTAAAAACGACTCAAGGAGACTTGGAAGTTGTCGTGGATGGTTACAGCGCTCCCGTTACTGCTGGAAACTTCGTAGATTTGGTTAAACGGGGTTTTTACGATGGCTTGGAATTCTTACGTGCTGAAGATTTTTATGTACTACAAGTTGGAGATCCACCGGGTAAAGATGTAGGTTTTATTGACCCAAAAACAGGCGAATATCGTGCAATTCCCTTGGAAGTACTTGTAGAAGGTGATAAAGAGCCAATTTATGGTATTACACTCGAACAAGCTGGACTTTACACCGAAATGCCAGTTTTACCTTTTTCCTCTTATGGAGCGGTAGCAATGGCTCGTCCTGAAACTGAAGTTAACGGAGCTTCTTCTCAGTTTTTCTTCTTTCTATTTGAAGCCGAACTGACTCCCGCTGGACGCAATTTGTTGGATGGACGTTATTCGGTATTTGGTTACGTCACCAAAGGTAAAGAAGTTTTAGAGAAAATTAAGCAAGGGGACAAAATCGAATCAGCCAGAGTTATTCAAGGAATTGAGAATTTAGTTGAACCGCAAACTGCATAGATAAGTAATTTGGAAGAGTTGGTTACGATTTTTGTAACCGAACAATTTTTACTGCAACCATGGTGTTGATTTCGATTGACAATGGTTGCAGTTTTTTTTACAATTTTTAACCTTTAACTTGTGGGGAGTAATATCATGCCCGGTTAAATACTTGTAATAAAGGGAGTAGGGAGTAGGGAGAGCCGGAATAATAACTAATCATCCGGGCATGATATAAGAAGTCGGGCTTTGACTCAAATATTTATTAGACAACAAAATCAGGCGTTGCAGAATCCGGGTATGAATTTAGATTTTGAGACGTTACAGTGTAACGTCTCTACACAGCTTTCGGTTATCCATCAAATTTGATTCATACTTATGAACCAGCAACGCCGAAATCATCGTCAAAACCCGACTTCTATATTTATCCAACTCAGATTAACCTTTAACCTTTAACCTTTGACCTTTGACCTTTGACCTAATATTATTACACTACTGTATTTACTAAAACAGATATTTCAGTATTTATACTCCAGTGATTCTGACTTATAAGAGACAAAAATATAGAAAGATATTTTATCAAAACTATCGTTTTATCAAGTTTTTTTTAACAGATTTTCTTATAGTTCCATAGATAGATTCTTATGCAAGCAGCCTTTCCAGTTTCTTCACTACAACTTTTAGAGCAATTAATTGACTACACTCCGCTGACTGTAAGACCAGAAATAACAGTTTGGGATACTATCAGATTAATGAATAAATATCAACCACCAGTACCATACGTTTTGGTAGTGGAAAATTGGCAGGTTTTGGGGTTGTTTTCCTGGGAAGATGCTTTAGGAGCCATAGAGTCGGAAATTAATTTAAAAAACAGTAAAATTACTGAAGTGATGAATACTTCAGTAGTTAAGCTTGAATATTCTCAACTTGAAGATATTCAATTAATATTAAATATTTTTATTCAATTTAAAAGTCTACCTGTTGTAATTCAAGATGAAAAAAAACAATTAGTAGGTTGTTTTTCACCTGAAACTATGATGAATTTTTTAGTCAAAGAGTATAAGATTAAAATCAGAGAAGTAGAAGATTTACCGAATATAAATCATCAAATAGCATGGGAAAATTTACACTTAGAAAAAAAAAGTGAGATTGAAGATTTAGACGGTTTACTTGATTTTCAACAAGCCTTAGAAAGTAGTAGTGAAGGCATTATTATTACAGATTTAACAGGTCAAGCGATTTATTTAAATGCCAGCTTTACTAAACTTTTTAATTATACTCGTAAACAATTAAATGCATTAGGAGGATTCTCATTTTTCTGGAAAGAACCAGAAGAATTTCAAGAATTATTAACAAACATAATACAACGAAAATCATGTCATAGTCAATTAGAAATAAAAGCCCCTAACGATGATATTTTGTATATTAATGTACGAACTGATGCAGTGGAAGATGTTACGGGGAAAATTATTGGGATGATAAGTATTAATAGCAATATTACTCAAAAATTCAAAGCAGAAAGAGCTTGTTATTTAAAAAATAAAGCAATAGCTGCTAGTAGTAATGGAATAGCGATTTTTGATGTGAGATTACCCGCTAAACCGATTGTGTATGGGAATCCGGAATTTCAACGCTTGAGTAGTAATAATAGATCAGCAGCACTGGGAATAACCAACTATTTTGTTGAAGATATAAATGATGCAATAAATAAATTATCTCAACTACACTCTGACATTTACTCAAAAGAATATATCCCAATCATAGGTACCCGCTGTGAAAATGGTCAAGAATACTGGTATCAACTTAATCTTTCTCCTATTTTTAACTGCAAGAATAAATTAACTCACTATGTATGTATTCAAACTGATATTACTAAACATAAGCTTGTAGAAATGTCGCTGTATCTAACACAAGAAAAATTACAGCACTTACTCTTTTCAAATACGGGAGTCATTTATACTTCTGATTTTTGTGAAGATTACAGCATAACTTTTATTAGTGATAATATTTTTGAGATGATAGGTTATGAAACAGATGAAATTGTATCCGATTCTAGTTTTTGGATAAATCACATTCATCCAGATGATTTACAGTTATTTTTGAGAGAATTACCCAAGGTATTTACTAAAAATAAAGTCATAATCGAGTATCGCTTTCTCGATAAGAATGGTAACTATATTTGGATATACGAACAATCTAAATTAGTCAAAGACTATAACAATAATCCTTTAGAAATTGTTGGTCATCGGATTGATATTACCGAACGTAAACAACTTGAAGAAGACTTCAAACAAGCATTGGAGAAAGAAAAAGAACTTAACGAACTTAAAAACCGTTTTATTTCTATGACTTCTCATGAATTTCGTACTCCTTTAAGTACTATCCTTTCTTCATCAGAATTGTTAGAAAATTACCGCAATAACTGGGAAGAGGAAAAGCAACTGAAGCATTTTAATCGAATAAGAACAGCAGTCAAACACATGACTAATTTGTTGAATGATGTGTTATTCTTCGGCAAAGCGGAAGCAGAAAAAGTTGATTGTAATCGGGTTGATATAGATTTAGTTGAATACAGTCGGCAATTAGTAGAAGACATACAAATTAATCAGATAAAAAATGAATACGCTCAGCTAGATGTAAAGATTAATTTGATCACTAATCAGAATCGGATAATCGTAAATATTGATGAAAGAACTTTAGCACATATCTTAAATAACTTACTTTCTAATGCAATTAAATATTCTCAACCTGGAACTACCGTTAATTTTACTGTTTCTGCTGAAAAGCAACAAGTAGTATTTGAAATTGAAGATGAAGGTATAGGAATTCCCTCAGAAGATTTACCTTGTTTATTCGATTCTTTTCATCGGTGTCAAAATGTAGGTAATATTCAAGGTACAGGATTAGGATTATCGATTGTCAAAAAATGCTTAGATATGCTCCACGGTAAAATTCATGTCACAAGCAAAGTTGGAATCGGGACAAAATTTACAGTGACAATTCCTTTAGACAATTGCTCTAATATTTAATATTTAATATTTATTAAATATTAGGTAGTTGTCAAAAATTGTCATTAATTAATAAATTATAGATAGATAATTTTCGGTATAAATACTATGGCGTTAGTCAAAAACATTATCATAAAATAAAAATTGATACTATGATTAATTAATATTTTACCTCGGAAAAATATTCTTTAATTATCAGTTGTTAAATACTAAAAAATAAGTTGATTTATATAACTATGACTAAAATATTAGTAATTGAAGACGAAGAATCAGTACGCGAAAATATTTTGGACTTATTGGAAGCTGAAAGCTTTGAAACAATAGCTGCTGCTGATGGCAAAATAGGATTAGATTTAGCAATTTCTGAAATACCAGACTTGATTTTGTGCGACTTAATGATGCCAAATCTTAATGGTTATGAAGTTTTAAAAAAGCTGCATTTACAAGCAGCTACAGCAACTATTCCGTTTGTTTTTCTTACAGCTAGAACTGCTAAGGCTGATTTCCGTGAAGGTATGAATTTGGGTGCTGATGATTATCTTACCAAGCCATTTACTCGTTCCGAATTGCTAAATACAATAATGAGTCGTTTGGAGAAAAAAACAACTGCTTTTAAATATATCTCTAAAACAAATAAAAATACCGCCAGATTTTTACCAGAATTTCAAATTTTAAAAACTTGTTTGCTGAAAACTTTAGCAAAAAGAAATTTAAAAGATTTTCAAATTCATTACCAACCAATTGTTGATACTAGTTCAGGGAATATACTTGCTGCTGAAAGTTTAATCCGCTGGGAAAGTCCAGAATTAGGTTTGATTTCTCCAGCAGAATTAATCCCTTTAGCTGAATCGACTGGTTTAATAATTCCAATTGGAGAATGGTTAATCAAGAACGTTTGTAAACAAACCAAAATATGGCAAGATGCAGGTTACAAAAATTTCTACTCGACAATTAATATTTCAATTAATCAATTAATTCAACCAGATTTCGTTTCCAAAATACTTACACTATTAGCAGACAATCATCTACATCCCTCTTCTTTAGAATTAGAAATTACAGAAGGGATGGTTGAGCAAGACGTAAACACAGCAATTAATCGCATGGAGGAATTACAATCTTACGGTTTGAAGTTGGCTATTGATGACTTTGGTGTAGGGCGTTCCTCTCTGATTTATTTGAAGCAACTACCAATAAATACTTTGAAAATAGACCACTACTTTATCCACAATATTGATAAAGATATACAAAAATCAGCAATTACTAAAGGCATTATTGAAATGGCTCATAATCTTAATTTACAAGTAATTGCTGAGGCTGTGGAAACTAAAGCTGAATTAAATATTGTCCGCGCATATAAATGTGATAAAACCCAGGGTTTTCTTTTAAGTCATCCTTTACCAGCAGCAGAGTTTGAGGAATTATTACTTACTGATAAACCCTTAATAACTTAGAATTTTTGGATTATTTTATTAAACTCAAACAGCACTTATCATATACATAAATTCGACAAAAATCACAAAAGTCGAGTTTTTACGATTATTTTTTGTAACATCACAAAACCTTCATAAAAACCCGACTTCTTACCCGATGAAAAATTGATGTTTTACAGCTTCTTTACTCAGGAAAAAGTAATCAAAGATTCATCATCGTAGTTTTTTACTTTCCCGCAGGTATACTCAGATGAAATCAATAAATGTGAAGTTTTTGTCACTAAAATTAACAATATTTTCATTATGTACATGACATCAAGTCTCAGAAAATATTCAAATTCTGAGATTTTTTGTGTTAGACTAAAAACTTTGATTATATGTAATACTACAATAGTATGTATTTTTATTTATTTGAATAAACTAATTCCTTGAACGCAAAAAAATCTGATTATCAAAAGAATATAAAGCACGTGTTAAGTAATATCTAATAAAAGTAAAATTTTTGCGAATTTTTTAGTTTAGTTTAGTTGATGTCAGTAAAAATATGTAATTGTTTATTTGGCTACTTTAATCATATTTTATATACATACAGATTTTTGCAAATTTATTTACCGAAGCCCTTCGGGCTTAAGTAAGAAGTAAAAAGTAAAAAGTGATAATATATGCCCGAAGTATGGTATAAAGCCTCGTCTCTAAAAGACGAGTAAAACCGTTAGGTATCATTATTTGAATCCTCTACCTAAAAGGGAGAGGTACTACATATAACTTCTTACTTACTGCTTATTACTTGTGAACTTTCGATTGTCCCTGTGCTTTACCTCTGATAAAATTATGTATAAAAAAATTGTCTACAAAATTCGGAACGAAGTTCTGTTAAACGCCCGTCAACTTCCGTTTTTATGTACTCAAGCTGAACTTAATTTCCGAGCAGCCGAGAAAAAACACTGTGAAAATTTACCCGTTATTTCTGATTACGAGCAAAGTTTAATCGGTAAGTTGAGAAGTGAAGGAGTAGCGATGACTTCCTTAGAAGCCTTATCAATTCCTTCTACCGAGTCGATGCTTGAAGCTGCTCAAATTTTAATGCCACAAATACCACAAAATATAGCTGACAATAAAAATGAATTTGTAGTTCATGCTACATCACAACAAGTTTTAGAACATCAAGAAATTTTTATCTGGGGTTTAGAGCAACGTTTAATTAACATAGTTGAAAATTATATTGGCTTACCAGTGGCTTATCATGGAGCCTATTTTCGTAGGGATATTGCCAACGAAGTTCAACTAAAATCAAGACTATGGCATATAGATCCTGAAGATAAAAAAGTCTTAAAAATTGTAATTTATCTCAATGATGTAGATGATAACAATGGTCCATTTGAATATATTCCTAAGTTTTTGACCCCCAAATTAGTTTCTTCTTTAAAATATAATCATGGTTACGTTCAAGATAAAACAATGGAGAAACAAATATCTCCGTCGGAGTTTAAGTCTTGTACAGGAATTGCTGGAACGGTTATTTTAGCTGCTACTGGTAGTATCTTTCATCGAGGTAAAGTACCAGTATCTTCTGATCGGTATACAGTATTTTTTGATTATACTTCTAGGAAACCAATCGTACATCATCATTATGGTGCCTCTTTTCTTAGTAATGAAGATTTACAATTGTTAAGTAAAAATCTTTCCCCTGAACAAAGACAATGTGTTTTTTGGAAAGAAAATTTTTGGTAAATTTTTAGTGGTAATGGGTAATTGGTAATTGATAATTGTTGACAACCGGACATGATATCATGGGAGAATATCAGCTATTTGAGATAAAACAGCAGTGCAATTCCTGCAATTGAAATTAAAACACCTAAAATTGCTCGAATAGTGACTTTTTCTCCCATGGAAATCGCAAAGGGTATGATAAAAATTGGGCTAGTTTGTAAAAGAGTGGAAGCAATTCCCACAGATGTATATTTAATTGCGGTTTGTTGCAGCCAAATTCCTAAGTAAGTTCCGCAAAAAGCTGCAAAAAAAGTACCTCCTAATACTCGTAAATTGTGTAAATTACTCAAGTTAAAGCTGGTTTGTTGTCTACAAAATGTCCATATCAATAGAATTAATATTCCCGCACTCAACCTCAACAAAGCTGCCCATAAAGGATTAATATTAGTATCTGCAATCGCACTCCGCGAAAGTACCGCACCAATTGCTCCAGCGATTGCTGTTAACAAGCCAAAACTTATACCACGCCGAAATTCCGCCCTTGAAATATCTTTAACATCGGTAGTACGCTCTGTTACTACCCAAGCCACACCCAATATTGTTAATAAAATACCGCACCCAGCCAAAATATTTAACTTTTCTTGAAGAAAAATCAGCCCAAAAATTGCTGACATTGGGGAAGTCAGAGTTTGCATCAGCAATGTGCGACGCGCCCCCAAACAGTTTATAGTAATAAAGAATGCTGTATCCCCCAAACTAATACCAATCACACCACTAAGCAGTAACAACAACATTGGTAAAGTCGCTATAGAGGGAAATATTTCCCCAGAAACGAGAATGGTGAATATAAAAAGCGCGATCGCAATTATTCCTTTAACCAAATTTAACTGTAATGGCGGAATCCGCGCCCCCAAACGAGCATAAACGATAGATGCTATAGCCCACAAACAAGCAGCAGCCAAAGCCGCTATTTCCCCTAAAAAATCTGTCATTACAAATATTAAGAAATATTAAAAAGAGTAAATTACCCTTTTCAAATAATGAAAATCTTTAATATTTTAATATAAATAGGGTTTTAAATATTAGCACTCTATGAAGCTGTCTGCTAATTTTGTGCCAAAGAAATATTCTTTTTTTTGGATGATTAAATACCAACTTTGCACAAAATTTATTTTAGCACTATATCGTGGTTATTGCTAATTTTTTCTTAAAGAATAAACAGCATGATTTAGATAGTATTCAAAAAATTGTCCGCAGAAAACCGCTAAAACATATCTTTAAAAATCAAAAGTTTGTTTACAACCTGGAGGAATGCAATGAAATATACTTTCGATATTGTTGGTGTATCTCCAATTCTGCAATTTTTTAACCATCAGATGATTAGCGAAGAAAATCTTCAAAGTCAAGGAGTAGAGTACTTAGGAACCCATAAATGTACCCTAGATGCATTTTTAGAAACAGTGGAACCAGTACCCTCGAAATGGGGATGGAATATGGATGAAGTCGTAGATACCGTCATCAAGTTTTGGATGAATAATTCCGAGAGCATTAATTATTGGAAATCTCGTTTAACCGATGCGGGTAAGGATAATGTAATAGTTGCGAGGATAGCGGATATTAAAGCTTTGAAGTCGGAATTTAATTCTTTGTTGGGTGAAGGTTGATATTTGGTTTGACGGTAATATAGTACCCACAGGTTGAAACCTGGGGAACCAACAAACAAAGCCCACCTGCGTGGGCTAATAATTTAATTTATTTCCAGTTTAAAATTATATTTTTTTGGCAAATTTGGGAAATATAAATATTAAGACTATCAATGATTACTCCCTTCCCGGCAGAAGATTACCGATAAAAAAAACCGCAGAGACGCAGAGAGCGCAGAGGAAAGAGGTAAAAAGAGATAGGTAATCTTAGAGCGGAACAGGAGTAGTCTTGATTTTGATTGAGAAAAAATAATTATCAAATTAGGTGTAAATAATTTTTATGCTGACATTTATTGTGACTTTTATAATTTCATCATTAATTTTTGAATATTGTATATATGAATTTGAAAGGCAAATGAAACGTCAAAAATATGGAATACACCCAATGCTTATTCCAAAAATTGATGAAATTGATCAAATGAGGGGTAAAGAATTTGATGAATTTGTATTAACTCTGTTTGAAAATACTGGTTATAGAGTAGAACTAACTCCCACAAATCAAGGTTATGGTGCTGACTTAATTCTGTACAAAGATAAATTGAAATTCGCAGTACAAGCAAAAAGGTATAAAAATCCTGTTGGTGTGAAAGCTGTTGAAGAAGTCTTAAGAGGAATGAAATTTCATAAAGCTAATAAAGCAATGGTTATAACTAATAGTACATTTACTATAAGTGCCTATGAACTTGCCCGTTGTAAATCAGTAGTACTATGGGATAGAAAAAAGCTAATTAAATTAATGCGTCGTGCAACAAGAAAAATATATTAACATTATAAGGTTGTTTTTATAGATTTTATTAAAAATGTAGCGCGATTTTAAGCAAGTTGGAATTGCGATCGCCAATTTCCTATTTACAATATTTAAGCCGTAGAAAGTAGCAAGATATACAAAATATCCAAATACAGGTTATTCTTAACACTCGTCAATGTCAAATTATGTCGGGAATATCAGCACGTAACCGTTGCGTAATTCGCCTTTTATAATAAACAATTAATCCCACAAATTAAGTTGAATTTGTTCTATTTTGTTTTCTATTAAAGGTGTCTTTTTACCATTTCCATTTAACTTTTTATCTATAGGTAGTTCTTCTCCACGCAAATTAGCAGCAAAAGCAGCTTCCTCATAAAGTAATCTTTCTTCCATCTCGTGCAAGTGGTATTCTTCAGAATATATTTTCGCTTTGCTACGCTCTGATGCTTTTTTAGCTACTTGGACATCAAAACTAAATTTTTCAATAGGTTCGCCAGTTTTTTCTACGTAATCTCGCAGCGTTTTTAAATTAGGAAAACACCCGTTTTCATCAGGTTCTTTACTCAAACGACGTAGCGCAACTTGATGATATTTTGGCTCTAATTCTGCTCCTATAAAATATCGTTCATAGTCTTGAGCAACAACAGCCACCGTACCGGAACCCATATATGGATCAAATACAATATTATTCTTATTAGTAGTAGATAAAATAATTCGGGCAATCATGTCTTCTGGAAACTGACACGGATGTATCGTTTGTTCCTCATGATTATGTTTTACATTCCGAAATAACCAGATATCACCGGGATTTTTACCATCAGGATTACAAGAAAATTCACCTTTACGATTTCCTCGATAGTGTTTTTTATTTTGATATTTTTGCGGAACTCTAATAGCGTCTAAATTAAATATATAATTATCAGATTTAGTAAACCAAAGAAGCGTTTCATGTCGGCAAGAAAACTTTTTTCGAGCATGAAGCCCGTGCTGTCTTGCCCAAATTATGCGATTTTTGGGAATCAACCCGCAAGATTCCAAAATAGGAAAAAACCTAATATCTAAAGGAATCAACATTCCTTTATTAGAGAAAGCACCAATCTGCCAAAATAAAGAACCCGTACTTTTTAGAATCCGGCTACACTCGCGTAGTACAACCGTTTGTTGTTGTAAATAAATTTCTAAACCCTGCTTCGCTTCGTATTCCTTACCTAGATTATAAGGTGGAGAAGAAACAAGCAAATCAACAGATTCATCTGGTAAGCTTTTCAGCAGTTTTAGACAATCTCCTAGGAAAATCTCATTTAAAGGAAGTTGATTGTTATTATCGGTCACTACCACACCTGATTTTAATAATACTTTTGAACTATTAAGATAATTTAATTTATTTTAGGTTGTAGAGCAAGGGGTAGGTTAATATTTATCAAGTACTTAGATATCTTCAGTTTCTAAAGAAGCCAAATATTTGAGAGCTTCTTCTTTAGATAGTGTTTCTTCTCCTTCAACTTCCTTCATCAATTTTACCAAAACATAATCTTCAATCATTTCTTCGATTTGTTCAAATTCATGTAGTTCATCGATAGGAATAGCTGCTTGATGAATATTTTCTTCAGCGTTATAAACTTCTTCAAAACATTCTATTGCTTCTTTTAATTTACTAATCGCATTTTCTTGAGTATCACCTTGCCCTACAATGCCATTTTCTAAGCATAAAGCTACACAATAGCCAGCGCTTTCTCTTAATATTACTGTGTAAAATTCCATTGCTATTTATTTGGTCGGATGTGATTTAAGTTTAGCTTGTTGGCATTGGAAATTACCATTTCAGCATACTCTTCTTGTATCATCTGAAAAACATTGATTAGTTCAGCACGAGCTTCATAATCAGTTTGTCCCCAAGCGTGACAACCAGGAATTGCTGGAACGTAAGCAACAAAGGTGTTATTGTCATCGGGACGTATGACAATTGTGTAGTCTTGTAGAGACTTCATGGGGTTAGTTTTACAGGTTTTATCAATAATGTAGCGCGATTATTGTGGGGGAGTTGGGAGTGCGATCGCGAAGCGTCAAGCCTCCGGCTTATTGCGCTTTTCAATCATACAGTAGTATTAATTGTAGGTTGGGTTAGGCGCACGAAAAGTCTTGATATGTAACTAATAATTAATCACGCGCCGTAACCCAACATCGAATATTGTTGTTAATCAACTATCTGATGTTGGGTTTCGCTTTGCTCTACCTAACCTACGACTAACTTACTTATACAAATTATATTTATCTAGGCCAGATTTTAATTGCTATATCCGCTAAATGTTCAGCACGAGATTTTATCGCTTCTTCATTCCAGGTATCTATATTTTGAAAGTATTGGTTTAAACTTAAATTACTAGACTTTAAATGTTGTAATTTTTCTTTGAAAGGTTTATTTGAGAGTTCAGAATTATAACCACTAAGTGTAAGATTACCTAAAGTGTGCAGCCATTCTTTATGTATGCTAGCATTATTTGCGTCTAAAATTTCTTTCCAATCTTTAGTAAGTGTTTGCGGCATAATATGTTCAATAGTTGTAGTTTGAGTATCAACCCGTTCCTTTGTCAAAGTTTCTTCTATGCTTTCTAAAAGAAACTTTACTTTTTGATTGGCTGCCGAACTTTTTGGATTATATATGCTTTTGGTAATAATATAATTTCGGAAAGCTTCATCATTAGGCCATTCTTTTTTATCTTCATATTTTATCAATTCTTCACGTAATCCGTTGACTAAATCATCAGCATTTTCTTTGCAAACATTTTTATATAATTCATTAAATAAAGTACCTAAAATTTTGGGAGATTGTCCTACAAATAAACGCCGGATAAAATAGGATTCGAGATAACGTAAAATTTGCTCAAATTCTTTCAATGATAAACGTTTTTCCTCATAATCGTGATAAACGTTAAGAATAAATATCTGACAAGTAGTAAAATCTAATGTTTTTAAACGTTGAAACCAGCGTTTTAAAGCTTGCTCTGGTTCTGTATCTACAAAATTTAAACGCTGATAGTAGTTAGCAAACCGTACAAGCTGATTCAACTCGCCTTGTGTACCAATTTCAGAGCTATCAAAGAGTTTTTTTATTTTCTTATAAACTTCTTTTTCGTTAACAGATTCACCATCTTTACGTAGATAAAACCAAAATGCGCGTGTGAGTTCATCTGCATATTCTTTATTATTCATATTTGCTTTAAAACTTTCTTGTAAAGGCAACCATTCTTGCCGATAAACCTCTTCTCGAACTTCGGTCGATAATTGCATAAATATATAGTTACGAACTAAATCAGCTTGGGTTAATTCTTCCCCTTTATTGTTTAAACTTTCAAATATTAAGTAAGGATTGTCACTATCGTCAGAAGTGATATTTACTAATACTAAATTCTCTAAAATAATTTTTTTGAATCTTGCGTAGTCGATTTTATTATCATTCTCTGGAAGTGGCTTTTTAAACTTGCCATCAAAAAATTTATAAGCTTCGTATATCTGTCCTGCTTTTGCTATGTCCTTAGTTTTTTTGCTTTCAATAATACTTTTATATACTTCACGGTCGTCTTGAGTTGGTAGTACTTTATACATTTCATCATTCTTCTTGAATTTGTTAATTAGATACAGTTCATATACCTCCTCTGCCATTTCTGGATGAGATTTCTTGAGATAGTTTCGTAGTACAGCTAAAAGAATTGTTAAGGTTGTAAGACGCTGTTGCCCATCAATAACAACAAATGGAGAAATCCCTTCGGCTGTTCCTGGTACAGCTTGGGTTACTATCGGACCGAGAAAGTAAAAACCTTTTATCTGTTCATTGTAAAGACTCATTAAGTCTTCCCAAAGAGTTTCCCAGTTTTCCTTTTTCCAAGAATATGGTCTTTGAAATAACGGTATTTGAAACTGTTTAGTACCTTCTAATAGATTACGAAAAGTAGTTTCTGATGCTTTCATTCTGACTTCTACAGTAATATTTTCTTATATCCTATGATAAAGAATAATGTATAACTTTGAACACCAATGGAATAAACACAGATATAAAAAAAGCCCGCACAGGCAGGCTTCATTTATACAACCCAGATTTTAACCAGGGCATCGCCCACCCTAAACTAACTACTTCCCAACCCCACTCGGCATCCCCAAAATATCCTCAATCCTGGGCATATCTTCCAAAGCAATCACCCTCCCTTCATCCTCAAAACCTTGAATTTGATCAAAGTTCAAATACCGATACAAATCATCAGCAAAAGGATGAATTTTCTTCGCCACAATATCCATATATTCTTCTACCGATGGCAGTTTTCCTAACAATCCACAAACCGCTGCTAATTCAGCAGAACCAAGGTAAACTTGTGCGCCTTTACCCATACGATTGTTGAAGTTTCTCGTAGATGTTGAAAACACCGTAGCGTTATCTTCTACTCTTGCTTGATTCCCCATACACAAGCTACAACCAGGCATTTCTGTCCGTGCATTTGCGCCTTTAAATACTTCGTAAATACCTTCTTCTTGCAATTGCTTTTCATCCATGCGAGTAGGCGGACAAATCCACAATTGAGTGGTAACTTTTCCGGAGTTTTCTAACACTTTGGCAGCGGCACGATAGTGTCCAATATTGGTCATGCAAGAACCAATAAACACTTCATCAACTTTATTCCCTACTACTTCCGATAATAATTTTACGTTATCGGGGTCGTTGGGTGCGGCAACTATGGGTTCTTTGATTTCGTTCAAATCAATTTCGATGATTTCTGCATATTCGGCATTTTCATCACCTGACATTAACACCGGATTCGCTAACCATTCTTCCATTTTAGCGACACGACGCAGGATGGTACGAGCGTCTTTGTAACCCCGTGCTGCCATATTCTTTAATAAAGCAACATTAGAACGCAGATATTCGGCAACTGTGGATTCGCTTAATTTAATCGTACAACCAGCGCAGGAACGTTCGGCGCTCGCATCTGTTAATTCAAAGGCTTGTTCGACTTTCAAATCTGGTAAGCCTTCGATTTCCATTATCCTGCCGGCAAAGACGTTTTTCTTGTTCTGCTTTTCTACCGTTAACAAACCTTTTTGAATGGCGACGTAAGGTATAGCGTTAACAACGTCTCGTAAAGTCACACCCGGTTGCAATTCACCTTTAAATCTTACCAACACCGATTCGGGCATATCCAAAGGCATTACACCCAAAGCTGCTGCAAATGCTACTAATCCAGAACCTGCGGGGAAGGAAATTCCCAAGGGAAAACGAGTATGGGAGTCTCCACCAGTACCCACGGTATCGGGTAACAGCATCCGATTTAACCACGAGTGAATAATACCATCACCGGGACGCAATGCCACACCACCACGTTGCGCGAAAAAGTCAGGTAATTCTTTGTGAGTTTCTACGTCAACAGGTTTGGGATAAGCTGCGGTGTGACAAAAACTTTGCATTACCAAGTCAGCGGAGAAACCCAAACAAGCCAGTTCTTTTAATTCATCGCGAGTCATCGGTCCTGTGGTATCCTGAGAACCAACTGTAGTCATCAGCGGTTCGCAAGACATACCGGGGAGTACTCCCGGTAATCCGCAAGCTTTCCCGACCATTTTCTGCGCCAATGTAAACCCTTTACCAGTATCTGCGGGTGCTTGGGGACGAATAAATAAGGTACTGGGTTCTAAATTTAATGCTGCACGAATTTTATCAGTTAGCGCACGTCCGATAAGTAAAGGAATCCGTCCCCCAGCGCGTACTTCATCAAAAATTGTTTCGGGTTTGAGTTGGAAAGTGGAAATAACTTCGCCGTTTTCGTTGGTAATTTCACCTTTGTAAGGATAAATCGTAATTACCATACCCGTTTCCATCTTGGTAACATCGCACTCGATGGGTAAAGCACCCGCATCTTCAGCAGTATTAAAGAATATCGGCGCGATACTGCTGCCTAAAATATATCCTCCCGCACGCTTGTTAGGTACGTATGGAATATCTTCTCCCAAATGCCACAATACCGAATTAATCGCCGATTTCCGTGAGGAACCAGTTCCTACCACATCCCCGACATATGCTACTGGATGCCCTTTCTTCTTTAATTGTGCAATAGTTGCCAATCCATCGGGCATGGCATTTTCCAACATTGACAGGGCGTGGAGGGGAATATCCGGGCGTGTGGTAGCATGAGTAGCCGGGGATAAGTCGTCTGTGTTGGTTTCACCAGGAACTTTGAAAACAGTAACGGTAATTTCTGCGGGTACTTGGGGACGAATTGTAAACCATTCTGCTTCCGCCCAAGAATCAACTACCCGTTTAGCATAAGGATTATTCTCAGCTAATTCTAAAACATCGTGGAAGGCATCGTAAACCAACAAGGTTTTACTCAAAGCCGTTGCCGCGTGGGCTGCGATGGGTTCTTTACCTTCACCACCCATTACCAAAGGTGTTTCGGAAGACTCGGATACCGATACAGTCGCAGTTTGTAACAATTCAATCAAGGACTGGACGTTGTAACCACCTACCATAGTACCTAACAATTGTACTGCTTCGATAGATGAAATTAAAGGAGATGCAATCTCTTCTTTGGCAATTCCTGTAAGAAATCCAGCCTTTACATAAGCTGCCGGATCTACTCCCGGAGAAACTCGTTCTCTGAGCAAATGCAGTAAATATTCTTCCTCACCTAGCGGTGGGTTCTTCAGCAATTCACACAGTTCAGATGTTTGTTTTGCATCCAATGGTAAAGGAGGAATCCCTAATGCAGTTCTTTCTTCAGCGCGATCGCGATATGATTCAAGCATTTTCATTTCCATAAATACAATTTAATAATTTATAGTTGGATTTGGATATTTATTATTTACTTTACTTTTTTAGATTAACTTTTCTTAAAAATTTTCCGATTCTCCTACGGATAGAATTATTACTAATTGTGATGCTTTTTCTGTTTTATACGATACAAACCATATTGTGACAAAAATCAAAAAATACTTTTCGAGAAACAATTGTAAGTATAGATAGTTACTTTTATCTATGACGGCAAATTAATTTATGGCATCGTGGTAATAATCTAAACTAACAGACTCATAAAACCGTTTTAGAATTATTATTATCACTTTATAGCCAATAAAGGCAAATTTATCTAATTCAAAATAATTATTATTTATTTGATTTGATTTTATTTGAGTTTTATTGCTTGTTAGTTGAATTGTCAGATGATTGATAATATAAAATATTAATTGAGTATTAAAACTGCCACATACCGTAATCTTGATATATGTCAAAAATTTATACTGTTGAGTTCATCCATCAAGGTAAAACACATACTTTACAGGTACCTGAAGACAGAACAATTCTATCTGTTGCCGATGAAACTGGCTTAGACTTGCCCTCTTCATGTAATGCTGGTGTTTGCACCACCTGTGCTGGTAAAATCCTTAATGGTGGTACCGTAGACCAAAGCGAGGGTATGGGAGTTAGTCCAGATTTACAGAATCAAGGTTTTGTACTGCTTTGTGTTGCTTATCCTCGTTCCGATTTGAAAATTGAAACTGAGCAAGAAGACATTGTTTATCAAAATCAGTTTGGTAAGGTTTAAGTAGCTCAGCACGGAAAATTATCATTGAGACAAGGCAAGAGGTAAAAGGGTTTAAGATTGATTTACATTTCTTTTAGGACTTACGCAACCGGGACATTTTGCTTGTAGGGGAGGCAAAACGCGGTGTAGATTTTCTTCCCGCGTTATTGCCGTTGTGTGACGCTTCGCAAAAATTTGAACGGTTCTATAAGACTTGTAGCGTCACGCACCACCCGCATCCACCAGAGAATTGTGTAAGTACTATCTTTATATAACGCTATTTTTTTGTACCGACCTACTTAGTTGCTAATTTTTGTGAATGATTAACTGTTATTGAATGGCAGTTAATCATTTACAAAAAATAAATCATTAAGTGAATTAAAATCAATGATTACTCATTTTATTAGTGCGGAAATTGATTTCTCAGAAAATATGATTGAATTACACAAGCTTATAGAAGCTGAATTACATAAACATGGAAAACCTTTACGCTGGGCTATTACTACTGTCGATTCTAAGAAAAGAAAAGTTACTTTAGAAGGGGTTGTGACGAAAGCAGAAAGCTGATATTCACATCATGTTCAGTTAACTCATATCTTGCACCATAAAAAACTATAGTCAAAATGATTACGAGTTATTTGGCTTCGTTTTAACCCGCCTGGGACTGTAAGTCCCAGTCTAATAGCAAAAGTCCATTAAAATGGACTAAAAAATCACAGTATTTGAATAGTTTATTTATGAATAAACCTAATTTTTTAGCAATGAATAAAGCAGAATTGCGTGCATATGTAATTGCACATCCAAACGATAAAGAAGCTTTCTACGCATTAACTGACTTATTAACAGCAAATCCTTCTTCAACTAAGTATCCTGCACAAATGACACCAGAAGAAATCAATCAAGCTGTTTTAGAACGGATTGAAAAAATCAAATAATTCAATTACTAAAGAAGAATTAGGAAATGGCTTATAGTGACTTAACATTAAGTAAGTTTAAAAATAATTTTGATATTCATATAGAGGAAGTAGCCGATTTATTTGCTGATGTTGAACCTTTAGAACCAAGCGATAAACTGAAAAGCGACTTAAACGAAACTACGGAATTGGCTTTAGCAATTAATACTGAAAAAGCCCGTTCAGAAATGATTATTACTCCTATTTTACTAGAAATTCGACGTAGAGCTAATTATCAAATAAGTTTGTTTTCTGGTACAAATTTTGATGTTGATATAGAGAAAGGTTTAAATGGTTATTGCGATTTTATTATTAGTCGTTCTAAAGAACAATTACTAATTAATGCCCCTGTAATAATTATTATTGAAGCTAAAAACGAAAATATTAAAAATGGATTAGGGCAATGTGCGGGAGCAATGTTAGCAGCAAAAATCTTTAATAATCAGCAGCATAATACTGAGATTCAAACTATTTATGGAGCAGTAACTACAGGAGATATTTGGAAGTTTCTCAAATTGCAAGAAAACAATTTATTTATTGATTTGAATAATTATTATATTAAAGAGCTTGCAAAGATATTAGGGATAATATATCAGAGTATTTAGTTGATAGATTTCTATACTGATAATTTATAACTAACGCTTAATGTGAATTAAAATTATCATTTTTTGAAAAGGGTTCTAAAGCCTACTTAAATTCCTGTTGTGAAAATATTAAATTAATAATTAATAACAAAGTCAAAGGTTAAAATTACCAATTACCCATTACCAATTACCCATAACTAAATAAATGCGTCCATATACCGCTATCTTAATTATTCCCACAGGAGTTGGAGCAGCCATCGGGGGTTATGCAGGAGATGCATTACCCGTCGCTAAAGCGATGGCTGAAGTTTGTGATGTTTTGATAACTCATCCCAACGTTCTCAACGGTGCAACATTGTATTGGAATCTACCGAATACTTTGTATGTGGAAGGTTATGGTATTGACAAATTCGCTCAAGGATGCTGGGGTTTGCGTCGAGTATATCAAAATAAAATCGGTTTAATTATCGATCAAGGAATAGAGCCAGATTTACGTTTAAGAAATCTTCAAGCGGCAGATGCGGCTAGAGCCACCCTAGGATTAAACTTAACAGATTATGTGATTACTGATGCCCCATTAAATGTAGAATTAGACTGTGCTGCATCTGGTGCAAGTTGGGGAACTATAGGTAATCCAGATAGTTTATTACGGGCTGGGGAAATATTAATAAATCAAGCTGGTGCGGAAGCGATCGCAGTTGTTGCTCGTTTTCCCGATTATGTTGACGAACAAGCAGAGCAAAATTACCGTCAAGGTAAAGGAGTAGATCCAATTGCAGGTGCCGAAGCGGTAATCAGTCATTTAATCGTGAGAGAATTTCAGATTCCTTGCGCTCATTCTCCGACTTTTGAACCACCACCGTTAGATGCAAATTTATCTCCACGTTCGGCGGCGGAGGAATTGGGTTATACTTTTTTACCAAGTGTACTTGTGGGTTTGAGTCGCGCACCCCAGTTTATTTCCCAGGAATCGAATCATTTTCCCAATCATAGTGATATATGGGTTGATCAAGTTGATGCAGTCATTGTACCGGCAAATGCTTGCGGTAGCAGTGCGTTGTTGAATTTAAGTCAAAGGAAATGCCAGATAATAACCGTAGAGGAAAACCAAACACAGATGCAGGTTCCTGCTCAAAGCTTAGGAATCAAAACAATATCAGCAAATTCTTATTTAGAAGCAATCGGAATATTAGCAGCTCACAAAGCAGGAATCAACCCACATACTTTAAGTTCTACAATATTTTCTTTACAGCCGTTAGTTTAAATGTTAAATGTTAAATGTTAAATGGGCTTAGTGTCCTTACTTGTTAATTGTTCCCTAACATTCAAATAACTGTGACGCAACAGCAAAAAAACGAGCCAGAAATTCCATACTTGACACGTACTCAAGTCCTAATGGCAATGGGATTGACAGCGATTATTTTGTGGATTATAGCCAAATTATGCCTGGAATTTGGTAATTTTTACTTAATGTCTTGGCAGTGGAATCAAAAAGAATTATTGATCGGAGTCCTACTAGGATTAACTATTACCGGCTTAAGTAGTTTAGCTTATCGCTTTTTTCCAGTTTACCGCCGAAGCGCCAATTATTATTTGGAAATTGTCCTCAAACCTTTAGCATTACCAGATTTGATTTGGTTGGGATTACTACCTGGATTGAGTGAAGAATTATTGTTCAGGGGAGTGATGTTACCGGCTTTAGGCTTTAATGACTTAGCTGTAATTGTATCAAGTATTTGTTTTGGTGTTTTGCATCTGAGCGGTTCTGAGCAATGGGCTTATGTAATTTGGGCAACTATTGTGGGAATGATTTTGGGTTACAGCGCTCTTTTAACTGGTAATTTATTAGTTCCAATAGTTGCTCATATTATCACTAATTTAGTCTCTAGTTACTTTTGGAAAATACAGCAGTATAATTGATAATTAAAATCATAATAAAACTTAGCAAAAAGGCATATTTTCTTGTAGGGTGTGTGACCCCGCAGAGTTAGTTTGAACGTAGCAATAAGGTTTGTAGCGTCACGCACCATCAACGATTAGACCATCATTCCTATTAACTTAATAGATAAATTATTCATATTTCTAATCTGGTTATTATTAATAGCGTTTCGTAGAACTTACCGGACTTCTCATCCCCACAATTAGAAGTTGGGTTTCTGTTAGAAACCCGACTTCTATTACCTATTACCTATTATCAATTCAAGCCGCAATATCTGTGTGAGCAAAATTTTCGTTTGAATGATTGCGTAAAACTTGTTTGATTTTGGGTGATTGTTTGTTGCGGAATTTTTCAGGGAAAATAAGCTCGATCGCAACTTTTCCGTGTTCTTCTTCTACGAGATTGATTTCAGCAACGAATCTAGTATTTGGAGTGTTTTCACGTTTTAAATTTAAAAGTAAACCAACCAGTGGTTTCATATTCCGCATTTTTTCTAAATCTTGTTTTCCCAGCAATCTATCATCACTTGATATCGCTTTTTTACTATCCAATTCTAACCGTAAACCTGTTATTCCCAGTTCGGTAATAACTCCACTAAAGAAATGACCATCCCAATAAATTTGAGCGTTGGTATTAACCTGTTTGCGGATTTTTTTGGTTGTAATTGGTTTTAGTTCCCGTAAAGAACGAGTGATACTGGTTGCTAAGAAACCGAGAGAAGCAATTGGTTTATCGGCGTTTTCTCGTTTTTGAGAATACCACTCTTTGACATCAGAATACATGACTAAGGCTAAATCATCCATTTGGGTACGGGTTAAGTTAATAAAATCGACTCCCAAATGAGTTTCTGTATCATTTACAGGAGTAACCCGTACAACCCTTGCATTTATCAGAACACGAGCGTCAAAATCTCCCATTACCTCAATTTGGACTTCATCTGGTAAATTAGACCATGATTCCAAAGATATTAAAGCACCAGTTTCGGAGATGTTAATAGTTTCTCCCATAATAGTTTGGTCATCGCTAGAAATTACCACCGAAAGCCGTCTTTGTAAACGATGAGCGGTACGAATTTGTGGTTGTTCAAAGCCGACTAATAAAGCTGCTGATAGCAAAATCAAATTAAAACCAGACCATAACGTGTTTACTAACACCGCTTCGGAATCTTCTGGACGTAATAACAACCAGTAAGGAACTGCTAACAAGGAACTGATTACTAACACTGTTACTATCACCAAACCGCGCATTGATGTCCAGTCAAAGGTACGTTTGGTAACGTTTATTCCTTTATCGGTAACGTTAAATGTACCCATTTTCGGATTGAACAGCGCTAACAAAGTTACCCAACCCGCTTGGAAAGACATGACAAATTCAAAAATCTCGTTCCAGAAGGAAAAACGCACGTGTTTGTAAATAATGTGGTTGGTAGCCAGGGAAAGAATAATATGGGGTAAGGCATATGCTAAAGTTTCTAAACCCAAACCTTGAATCGGATTAATTCCAAATAGTAGGAATAATGTGGGAATGATGGCATATACCAGTCGGGGATAGCCGTATAAAAAGTGGGAAGTAGCGCTTAAATAACAGATACGTTGAGCAAAATTGAGATTTAACTTGGAATTAAATAAAGGGTTTTCAATTCTGAGAATCTGAGCCATCCCCCTAGCCCAGCGTACTTGTTGACCAACATAAGCTGAAAAGGTATCCGGTGCTAATCCCGCGACCATAATTTTGTCGTAGTAAACGGATTTATAACCTTTGGAATGCAAGCGTAATGCTGTGTGGCAATCTTCGGTTACGGTTTCCACCGCAATTCCCCCCACTTCTAAAGCGTGAGTTTTGCGAATCACCGCAGCTGAACCACAGAAAAAGGCTGCGTTCCAAAAATCATTTCCTTTTTGCAGTACTTTATAAAATAGTTCGTTGCCTACGGGAATTTTACCATCGGTAAGTAAGTTACGCTCGAAAGGGTCTGGGTTATAAAACCAGTGGGGAGTTTGCACAAAGGATACTTTGGGGTCGTAAAAGAAGCCGATGGTATGTAGCAGAAATTGCCGGGATGGTACGTGGTCACAGTCCAAGATTAAGACTAAATCACCGTCCGTTTTACGAAAAGCAGTATTGATGTTACCAGCTTTGGCATGGTCGTTGTTATCTCGTCCCATATGAATACAGCCCAGTTCTGTACACATTTGCTGTAATTTTTCCCGTCTTGCTCGGAAAGTTTCTCGACGTGGGTCGTTTTCTTGGTATTTTTCTGGACGACCATCATCGAGAACATAAACCTTTTTTTTACCGGGAGCATAATCGCAAGCCAACGCTGCTAATGCTGTTTTACGAACAATTTCCACATCTTCGTTGTATGTGGGAATATAAATATCAACGTTAAACCATTCTGCTTGAGGAATAGTAGAGATATCAATCGGTTTACGTTCTTTAATTTTTAAGGTTTGAAAGTATGCTAACACCAAGGTGAAAATTGCATACAATTCTGCTCCTAACAAGGTTAAACAAGCTATGCTATTTATCCATCCATCAAAGTTTAGTGTGTAGCTCAGACGGTAATATAAATACCGCATTGTTGTTACCAGACTCAACCACACCATAAACAGGTGATAATAATCGCTAACTTCTGTGGAAGATTCTTGTTCTTCTGCTCCTAATACTAACTGACATAATAGTACGAGAAATACAGCTATCGCTCCTTGCTGCCAAACTTCTAATGGTGTAATAATCAGCGGTATTGAGAATACTATTAGTATTAAAATTAGCCATTTAAATTGTT
The DNA here is from genome assembly GCA_035285725.1 of Nostocales cyanobacterium 94392. GTDB lineage: Bacteria > Cyanobacteriota > Cyanobacteriia > Cyanobacteriales > Nostocaceae > Rivularia. The sequence goes on from JAYKJL010000285.1 coordinate 30,973, forward strand.
TGATTCCTACTTTTTCTAAGGTGCGGTCAAAAAAGCTGGGAGTTAAATCGATCAGCCATCTGCTGAAGTTAAAGTGTTGGCGTTTTTTGGAATTGCGGACTGAAGTGGACATGGTAGGTTGATTAATTTGTGATTTTTAATTAAAAATGATGTAATTACTCTTTTCCCGTTAAAAGATTACTGAAAAAAAAACCGCAGAGACAAGACAGTGCGTTGCGGTGAATCAGTTGATGGGGTCGGTTTCCGTCCCATCAAACTGATGAACCCGAAGGGGGGAACCCAGGCGTTGTAGCAACTGTCGCGCAGAGAACGCAAAGGCAAGAGATAAAGAGAAATCGCTAATTTTCGAGCGGGATAGGAGGATTAGAATTCTGCGGGGTTTTCCCTACCTCTTCTGATCAAATTTACTTTCTATCAGCAGTAGAAACCCGTTTTAAATACAATTGGAAAATACCGTAGAGTATCAGAGATAAACCAACCATACCCGCAGGTACTAATAGCCAGTTTTCTTGCAGCATCCGCGACATTTTACTCAGAAGATTAGTATTTTCGATGCGACGAGTAGATGGAGCATTGTCAAAAAATGCTAGCTGATAACCGTCTGGATCATAAGCTAGGGGGTTTTTCTCTTCGCTGCTAATTAATACCGTATCCTTCTGAAGTTGGAAAAACCAAGGATCTTTACTTAATACTTGTCCGACTCTCTCTAATCCCGTTTCCGTCTGAGCAGTCAAAGCCAAAATAACGCGATCGCCATTCCAAGGTGAAAGAATTTGCTTGATCATTCCTTGCTTATCTTGAGGAGCTTGGACGGTTGCTCTAGCTGAACCACGTAAGAATGATTGATTCAAGTTAAAACCTGGGGATTTGAACAGTTCAGGGAAAGGAAACTTATCTCGCATCCCAATTCCGACTAAATGCTGGTTTTTACGAACTTGTTCGGGTAAGGTGTCTGAAGTATAAACGTCTAGTTTCACTGAGTCTGCACTACTCAATCTTCCTAAACGTTCGCTAAAAGCCAACATTGTCAATACTTCTGTACTATTAGGGTCTTGGGCAAGTACAATTGCGGTTTTCGATAAATCTTGAGGTGCAGCAAAGGGAAAACCATATTGCATTAATTTTAGGTCTGGTAGCTGTACGGAATTTTCCCGTTTTAAGTCAAAACTTGTATCAGCATGAACTGTACCTGTAAGTTGTTGGTCTGGTGGACTGATACAGTTTGCTTTATCAAATGGTTCTTTGGGATTCATCCGGAAAAATACCTGAAGTTTAGAATCAGGCTTGACCAATTTAGCTGGTAAATCAACTTTCAGATTTTTACGTATTTCTCCCTGGTCTGAATCAAGTCGCGCTCCACCAATGAAAACCCCATCTAACAATACTTCTACAGCGGAAGTTCTCGGATTCATCTGCGGACTATAACTATAGACCAAGTTCATCGAACTACCGCGTACAAATCTGTCATCCGGTAATGCACGGAAATCGATTTCAATCGGTGGAGCCGCAGAACCACGGACGCTAGAATCTGTGAAGGCATCACCGTTAAATTGCGTTTTAATCTCGCTTAGTTGAAAATTATTAGATTCCGGTAAAAAACGAGCCCATTCTCTCTCTCCTGGTGTGGGAGCTTCTTCCAGCTTATTAATTAACAATACTTGACCAGTACCCATTTTACGTGCAGAGGGTTGTGATAAAAATTGTGTAGCTTTTGCAACTCCTTTCGCACCATTTCCAGTGGCAATCAGAACGGGAACCTTACCTTTTTGAGTAGTAGTTAAGATTAATACTCCTGTATCCTCTGATATTGGATTCTGATTAGAATCCAATATTTGAGATGCGACAATTTTACGAGGTAAATTCAAATCCGCTAAGGCTGGTTGTTCGCTGGGAGTACCGATGATTACCAATCTTTCGTTAGTTGATGCATCGGCAATATCGGAGATCAGGTTTGTCTCTATCGGACGAAAATCTGCTTGTCTCCCTAAAGAAGCTTGTAAACGGGCTGCTGCTTCCAGCCAAGATTGACTAGTCTTTTCAGGCTTTAAATATGCTATACGATTGGTTTCTAAATTCAGATTGTCAAAGAAAGGATAAGGATAGTTACTAAAGTTGAGAGGAATTGCTTTGCGCTCGAATTTAAAAGCTAAATTAGAATCTGGTAGAATCTCTGTCCATAAAGTTGGGTCTCCTGGGTCGCTACATCCGGAGGTATTATTCTGCTGCGCGACAATTTTAAGTTCGTTATATTCCTGTAGTAGTTTTGGGGGAATATTTAACAGTACTTGACCGACCTGAGATTGTTTACGATTAAGAGGGATACTACCGACAGCTGTATCATTAACTAGCACTGTTAAGTTAGACCGATTAGCATACAAGGCTGGTGAATGTTGAAAGCGAATCAAGGCTTTTACGGTACCGATATTCCAACCACGAGGACGAGTAAAACCTAAACGACCTTCAGAATAGACCCCTCGTAAACGCATCCTATTACCAACTACCGGACTACGATTGAATTCTAAAATATATTCTTCGTCGTATTTTGTTGAGGAAGTTGTTGATTTTGTAGTGCTATTGTTTCCATTTATAACTGCTTGAGCTAACAAAATATTTCCAGAGCTATTTAAGTCATATTTAGTAGCAGCTTGAGCATTTGGTAAAGCTGATAGCATACAAAAAGATAGAATAAATGCCTTGTTAACAGGTTTAAAATTTAATAGATGCTTCATAACAGAGTTTTTTAGTTATTAGGTTAATAAATTATGAAAATTTTTGAAACTGCGTTATCTTTTGATATGTAAAAACACTTGAATGACGAAATCAAGTATTTCTAAATTACTTAAGTATGGCTGCCAACATTTTATTCGCTTTTCCGATAAAAATGCCATAACTTTTTAATTATTTTGCAAAAGTTCTTGTGAAATTGCTTCTGGAGATAGCAATCCTAACCAAGCGAGATTCTGAGTGTAATAAGCTCGATTATCGTCCCAAACTTCTTGCTGATATTGAGGTAGCAATTTTTTCTCTAACAATTGTTGAGCCAATTCTGGTTCAATCAGCCTAGCCGCAGCATAAAGCATGGCATATTGGGATGTCGCTTCGTAGTTTACTAAAGCTTTACCTTCAAGATTGATCTGGGCTGGAATACTCGATTGTTCGCGCCACAGTTTGATCAGATGCCCAGTAGATGTTTCCAGATAGCTGCGTGCTTGAGATGAATTAAACCAACTGGCATCTAGTGCTATTCGCCACCAAACTCGAAATGCATCAAAACTGTATATACTGCTTAATTGGCTATCAGATGGTACGGGTTGATATTCTCCCGTCTTCGCATCAAGAGCAACCCAATCACTAGGTAAATTTACTGCACTAATTTTTCGAGAATCTTCCAATACTTGATAACTAGAATCTACCAAGCTTAACCAATCTCTTTCTGGATCGACTTGAGCAAACAAGCGGAAAGCGTAGGGAGCGAAGTAGGAAGGGTTGAGGTAAAATGTGGATGAATTTTTCACAAATGCAGCTTTAGGACCAGGTAGCAGATAGCGCTTTTTACCTGATGGTTCGACTACAGTGGAAAATTTCCACAAATCTTGCAGTTTAGTTTTAGCTAGTTTGAGGTATTCTGGACGATTCCACCGTCTGGATGCGAATATTAAAGCGGTAATCGCATCTATATCCCCATCACTAGCGAAGTTATCATCAACAGAACCCCAACTACCGTCAGCTTTACGACCCCATTTCCAAGCCCATAAACTATCTACAGGTTTGCCATTCTCCAGCCTTTTTAAATTGTTTTCTCCCCAGTTTAACGTCAAAGCAAAGGTCGCAGGGTCATCGATCATTACGGCTCTTAACATTCCATAAGCTTGACCTTCACTAGTAGAACGATCGCTAGCTTCATAATCAATTACTCGTCCATCTCTTTGGATAAATCGCCGACGATAGCTTTCCCAACTTTCTACTAATAACTTTCGATTAGGAGTGGATGGAGGAAGGGCTGCCAAAAATTGAACCCGATTATCGTCGATCGCGGATGATGTAGGTGGTGATTCCCAAGATTTACTTGGCGGTTTTTCGATGTTGGTGAGTGAATATCCCCCTTTACAAGCATTTAAAGCAATCAAGCCGAATATAGCGATTATTTTGGGAATGTAATTCATTTTCAGAACCGTTTGCATTAATTTTGACGATTTATTCACAGGAAAATTATTGCAAGGAGAATTAAGTTTGAGCGCGAACAAACTAAATATAGTTGAATGGTATTACTATTCCCTCAATAATACGTATAATTACCAAAAAATTTCTTCTTCATCAAAAATTTGCCTGAAGATGATTTTTTACCGATTTTTACCGCGACGTTCGTAGCTTTCCCAAGGTGGTTGAAAACCCCGTCGTTGCAGAAAGTCTTCTTGTATTTGCTGCATTTGGTTGGAAATTTCTGGGTCTCGTTCACCGTTGGTAATTTGTTCAATTTGCAGTTGTTCCAAGGCTTTCATCGCTGCTAAAGGTTTGTCAAAAATCGCATTCAGCCCCGCAAGAGCGCGACGCGCTTGTGTATCTTGTGGTTTTTGCTCTAATACTGCGGCATAAATTTGCTCTGCCGATGTAAATTGTCTTTGCTCGAAGCGAATTCCCCCCAAAGCAGCTAAAGCGTCTAAGTCATCTGGCTGCTCTTTAAGAAGATTTTCATAAGCTTTACCAGCCATGCTTAAATCACCAACAGCTTGAGCCAACAGCGCGATTCTACGACTGGAATTAGCATTACTCGGAGCATTGCTAATCAACTCCTTCATTCGTAGCCGTGCTTCATTTGGGTCACGTTTAGCGATCGCCTTTAACAGGTGTTGTTGCAATTGAATATTACTAGAATCGACTTCTATTAAGTAATTATACAGAGATTCGCGAGCCGGATCAGTGGGTAGCTGTACGACCAAACTATACAATTCTGGGGGAGTATTAGTGACTTTTTGAGTTGCCAACCAATTATTTAAAACAGCTTCTGCTTCTGGTTTAGAAATGCGTTTGGCTTGATAAGCAACACTAGTACGTCCCAACTGAGCAGTTATATCTTGGGGATTTCGTTCTAATACTTGCTCGTATACGACTAAAGCTTCTTCAAAACGTTTTTGCTGTACCTTAACACCAACTAATCCCCGCAAAGCACCATCAATGATATCTGCTGGGGGATTATTGGTAAGTATGGCAAAATAGCGTTGAGCGCTGGCTTCTAAATTACCTTCCCGCCGTTCGATTTCTGCTGCGAGCAACTGTGTTGCCATATCTGAGGCACCTGGGGATGTTGCCGTATAATTAGCTAAAGCCAGTCTAGCTTCAATGGTATTATCAAGTTGCAGATACATCTGAGCTACCCGAAAATTTAAAAACGGTACATTCACCCCTGTTTGTAACAGATTTTGATACAAAGGTAAAAGTTGGGAATCGGGAGCATCCAAATCGGCTACTGCTACAGCTAATTGCTGTAATTCTACTGAGTCTGTGGGTAAATTTTGCAATGTAACCCCTAAGCGTTGCTTGACATCAGTTTTGGTAATCATTGCTAATTTATATTCCAAAGCTAGCTGACGCACTATCAAACTTTTATCGTTGGGTAAGCTAGCAGCCAAACGTTTGTAAAGTTGTAATGCTGTTTCTTCTCCTTGAGGTAAACCACTAAATACATCAGCAATTTCCCGGAGCAGGGTAGGGGAAGGATTGGGGTTGTTTGCCAGAGCTTGACGGTATAAATTAGTGATTCTCTCGGTCAGGGTAGCATTGTTTGTATATTTACGGATTTCATTTAGCGATCGCGCTAAAGTTAAAATCGCGTCTTCTCTATCCTGTAAAGGGTCTAATACAGCTAAAGCTTGGGCTTCTTGTTTATTAGCAATATATGCTTGAGACAATTCCCCACGGGTAAGTATGGCTAACTGGTCGAGGGTTTGAGAACGCTGTAGTTGAGCAAGTAAAATGTCTATGGCTGCTTGAGGATTGCCAGTTTTACGTAAGGTGAGAGCGTAAGCAACCGCAGCATAATCGGTGATTGGTTTACCAGTGGTTTGATAGCGGTTGAATAATTCCTTGGCTTTTTGGTAATCACCACTGTAACTATAAGTTTGAGCAGCACCAATTATGGCTTCCTCAGTAGGATTATTGGCTAAGACAATTTGAAAATCGGCGATCGATTCGCTAAATTGACCTTGATAGGAATATAACAAAGCTCTGTAGTAACGAGCTTGTAGGTCCGAGGGGTTCAGTTCAAGTAAGGTATTCAGAGCTTTAATACCGGGTTTGTTCCATTCGGGACGATAAGTACCCATCATCCCCACAATTTTCAAAGCCCCTTGATTGCTAGGATCTTGCATCAATACTTGTTGATAAGCTTGAAAAGCGTCCTCAATTCGTCCAGCACGGTTGTAAGCAATAGCTAAACCGAGTTTGGCTTGCAAAGATTGGGGATTGCTTTTTAAGGCTTGTTGAAAAGCACTAATCGCATCATCAACCCATCCTTTTTTCAGCAGATTATAACCCCGTTGGGTTGCCCCCGATGACTGAGCTTGTACAGGAGCTATATTGTGGAAAACAGCCACTGCGATCGGCAAAGTAAAAACGAATAGATGAAAAGGTAACAAAGTAATGCCGAGAATTACTTTACTCTGTGTTTTTACTTGAAAAATCGACAAATTCGCTTTGTAGAGCAAGTTTAGTTTATACCTCATCGTGCAAATCTCCCCCTTGGAGTTACATCAAAATCAGATTTAACTCTTACACCAAGCACTGTTTCGTTAAAATCATCTCTTCCCTGAACGGAAAAACCTAATCTGAGATTAGGAAGAAACTGAAAGTCGTAATAAAGCTCCAATACATCAGGCTGCTTTCCTTGACGCTTTTCATCGTTAGATAAACCGCGTCCATAGGCTAATCCCAATCGGTCATCAGGTGTAAATAAATCTAACAGACTAGCTCCAATTACATATGTATCTGCACCTTCTCCTAAATCTCGATTTTCATAACGACCGTAGCGTCCAAAAAGACCTAGTTTCATGTTAGGAATAAAAACTTCGGCATTTAAACCATATGCTTCTTCGCGATCATCTTCGAGAACCCCAAACCTGTCATTTCCGCGAGCAATTTGAAAGCTTTCGGGAAAAGAATCGCGATTTCCGGCATCCCTAGCAGTACTATAAGTACCGCGAATAATCGCATTACCGTAGCGAACCCCGATTTCACCAGCGAATCCATCCAAAGCAAATTCGCTCAAACTATCAGAAGATGAAAAAACAGCAGCTTTCGCATCAATATTGTCCGTGACGCTCCAATTAACCAGCAATCCAGGCTTCGATGATATCCCCGTCGCTGCTAAAGCTGGATTAGTTTGAAACACCGGATTAAAAAACTGACTCGCTCCATCTTTAGCAAAACTATTGCGGTCAAAATAAGATGTCAAATCCAACTGACCAACTGCAAATCTAAGATTGGGTAATCCTGATAGAGATGTTGCCAGATAAAGTTCATTGATATTCAAACCTTCCCGTCGAGAATCATCAAAAGAGCTACCTTCGCTTGTCAAATCCAAAGTTGCCCCAAATAACACTTGCGGAGTCAACGGATAAACTCCCGTAAGTCTAGCCCTTGCGGAAGTATCATCTCCTTGAGTTACATAAACACCTTGCACCTGTAATGATGATTCCCTTAAAGCCGCACTACTCCTCAAAGGGTTCAATTGATTATTACCTTGAGAAATCTCTGAAGTTGTGGGAATAATTGGAGTTGTTCCCAACTGTTGACTTGTAGTCAATGGAGTAGATGGAAGCATTCCTCCTTGAGAATTAAGCAGTTGATTAAAAGTTGGTAAAGGTGCAGAAGTGGCAGAAACCTGTGGTTGTGACCTACGATAAGCATCAAGCATTTGCTCAAATGTCAGTACCGAATTAGAACTAGTAGATTTAGGATATCTTTGGGAATTCCCAATTGTAGAATTTAACAGTTGATTAAACGTTGGTACATAAGCTGCATCCGACTGCTGGGGAACATTAACACCTGGAAGAGGTGGTAAAGGAGCAACTTGAGTAAATTCCTGACTGTTACTACCCGGAGGTGCTGGAAATGGAACAGCTTGAGCAATCTCAGTTTGAGAACCACCAATTGCAATAGATTGTTCGATCAGACGCTTGGTTTTACCAGTTATTTGTTCTTGGATATAAGTATTTTCTAATTGCTTGATATTGTCGAGCGGTGCATAAGTCGCTGGTTTTTCCGTGGGTAAAGTAGCACCAATAGAAGAAAGATTCGGTGGTGGTGGTACTTCTTTTGATCGAACTTTTGTTCTTCCAGTGGGTATCGATGACTGTGGTACTCGTAGCAAATCACCCGAATGCGAAGTTTTATCCCCTTGTTCTTGAGAAGATATCATTTGGGCTTGCGAGCGATCGCTTAAACCCAAAGCCCATAACACCGACATTGAAGCAGCGCAAAACAGCGCATAAGATTTGTGTTTATGGAACTCTTTGAGCAAAATAAATTTTTTGGACTCTAGTATTTTAAGCTTCATTACCCCAGTTAATGTATAAGTAAATATTTTGTTGCATAATGTCGCCACTTTAACAAAAAAAACTTATATCATCGAGGGGATAATACGTATTTTGCAAAGCTCGTAAATTTACAAAAAGAGTTGGTAAAGGTAGTAATTTTACGATTAAATTTGGGCAAAATAAATAAAAATGTGGAAATTACACAGTTACTGAATCTGATTTGATTAATATTGATTTTATGAAACAGCAACATTTGCGATTTTTCAGCCAAAAAATAATTAAAATTTCTTTAGGAACCAATGTATTTATTGCTTCTAGTATGGCTTTGCTAGTAACTTCCGGTTGCACAAATAAATCACCAAATGAAGTCCAGTTAGAAATACAGGGCATACAAAGAGAAGATGGTAACGGTTTATACAAAATAATTGGCAGTACTAATTTACCAGAATCTAGTCGGATTGCGGTGACAGCAGTTCGTTATTTGCGATCGACAGCAGCAAATACAGAAGAAATAATCGACGATGGTAAAAATATAAACCGCTCAATTTTGGCTCGGCAAATTGTAGAAGTCAAACAAGGAAAATGGCAAGCAGACTTGAATCTGTGGCAAGTAGCACCGAACGGAAATTTTCAGGAAGTATGGCAATTAGATCGAAATGACAAAAAATTAGCTCCTGAAAATGAAGTCAGCTTTATTGCGACTTTCGATCCCCAAGCTCAATTATCATCTTCAGATAGAGAAAATCCTCAACAATCTACCCCGCAATACCAAAACCTCAAAGGTAAATCCTTGCGATTTACTAATGAAGGAGAAAAATATGTACAAGCAAGTCAGTACCGCTCAATACCTTTACCCGTAGGTAAAACAGCACCACCTCGTTTAGAACCGGAAGATTTTAATGATGGTTGGGGAAATCGATATGAAATTCAACCTCAACCGCAAAATTCCACACCTATGTTACCTCCAGTCAGTAAATCTCAGCAAACTAGTTTTCCTCTGCTAACTTCGGAGTTTCTCCGTTAATTACTCGTGGGTTGAGAAGTCGGGTTTTTACCAGGATTTTTTGTTGCGATGAATATTTTCCTTAAAAACCCGACTTCTATAGTACACATTACAAAGTAAATTCAGCAACATCATCTTCATTAACATCTGTATTTACACTTAACCTAGTAGGTTTAAAATCAGAATCATGAATTAAATTGCTGAAAGTAATTTGTGGATTTTGATGTAAAATATTCAAAATGCTGATGAAATCGCGAACAATTTCTCCCGGAGTAAGTAAAGCTTCAGCCCCTAAACGATTAACAATTTCTTTGACAAATTCGTTTAAATCGTTATTAGTCAAAGTTTTTTTATAATTATAGTTAAGAGCATGAATATCAGTTAATTCCTGTAATAGCGTCAGTATTTCTGATTCGCTTAAAGGATTCAATTTCATTACAGGTCCATTAAATTCCTGTACTCCGGCTTTAGCCACAAAACGACTTTCTTTAGTACGTCTTCTCCAAGCTGAATCGGAAAATAAGCCCCGATTTGGATCTTCTAAAAACTTTACCGTTCCACCAATAAATACTCCCAGATGTTCGGCTTTACACTGCATTGTATCGTTAAAAATTCCTAACAGTCTGTTATAGTTTTTCTCGCGACTAACTGTAGGTGAAATCTGATATAAATGTACCGCTTCATCTAACAAAACTAAAAGTCCTTTATAGCCAATTTCAGCGACAAATTTAGCCCATAACTTTATGTAGTCATACCAACTTTCATCATCAATAATTACTCTTACTCCTAAAGCCGTTCTGGCTTCAGTTTTAGTGTTAAATTCTCCTCTCAACCACCGCAATGCTGCATTTTTCAAATCATCATCATCCAAACGATATCCTCTCCAATAAGCAACGATTACGCTACCAAAATCAAACCCGTGGACTAAATCTTCGATATATTGAATTACTTCTCTAATTTTTGTTTCTACTTTGTCGTCAAAACCCTGGTCATTTGGACGCATCTCAGTTTCTTTAACTACTTCCTGCTGATTTTTATTAATCCATCCTTCCAAAATAGAAACCAAAGCACCACCATCAGGACGAGTTTTTGTCGCAAGACGACTCATTAATTCTCGATAAGTAGCCAAACCCTCATTATTAGTTCCGGCTAATCGTCTTTTATCAGATAAATCGGCATCGGTAACAACAAAACCCAATTCCATCGCTCGATTGCGAATAAGTTGCAGCATAAAGCTTTTACCGGAACCATAATTACCAATTACAAATCGAAATGCTGCGACTCCTTCTGCAACATCTTCGATATTTTGTAAAAGGCTATTTAATTCTTTTTCTCTACCTACGGCTATATGTTCTAACCCAACTCTAGGTACTACCCCTGCACCCAAAGAGTTTATTAAAGCTGTAGATACTTTTTTAGAGATTTTAGGCTTTGTCATAGGTAAACCTGATGCTGCTAGCTACTATATAGCATATTGCCAGTAATAAATCTTATTAATGATATAGCATTCCTCAATTTTTTGGATAAATCATATCATAATTACTAAATTCTCTACCTTTAAAAATTAATTTACTGTAATTAATTAATCGTAATTATAATTATTACAGCCTCCTTTAATTAGAGCAAGGTTGTTGGTTTTTGTTGTTTTCAGAAATTAAAATTATTTTTTGCACATTTTGCTGATATTCCTGATAAATTTGAGGAATATCATCAGCAGTTGCAATGATTAATTCACCGATGACATCTTTAGCGCGTTCGTTGATGGAATCAATTAATAAATTTGGCATTGTAATATTTTCTTCTGCTATCTTTTTAATCACAGAATTAGGGTTATTCTGTTCTAATACTGCTTTTAAGATTTCAATTTCATGTAGTGGCAATTTGTGTAGTAAATCTGTCCATTCTTTGGCTAATTCCGATGATGTATTCTCTGCTTTTTCTTCTGGCTCAATCGAAATATTTTCAACTAAATCAACAAAAGGAAACTCTTCCGTTTCTGAGTGTTCTACTTCAATCAATGATGGCTGCTGATTCAAGTTTTCTAGTTGTTGCAATAATTCCCAAACTTGATTTTGTAACAAGTCCCTTTCTTCTTGGAGTAACGAAATTTGTCCTTGTAATTGCTCTAAAATATTTTTTTCTTCTACTTTTTGGCTTTTTAATAACTTTAATTTATTCTCTAATCTTTCTTGTTGCTCGTTATTACTAAATAATCTTTCTTGTTGCTTTTTCTCTTCACTTTCTAATTCTTGAAGCTGCACTCGCAACTCATATAGTTTCTCTTCTAACTGCGGTTTAAGTCTCGATAGTAAAGTTAAATTATTTTCTAATTCTTCTTTCTCTTGAAGAAGTTCGCCAATTGTAGCGTGTAATTGGGTTATTTCAGCTTTCGAGACATTACAATTTAACTCCAAACGTCGTTTTTCTGCTGAAATACTCGCAAAAGCCTTGTTTGCTTCTTCTTTCAATTTCTCTATATTTTTAATTTCATTCTGTAGATAGATGACTTCTGATTCTAATTGTTTTTTCTGAAGCGCAAAAGTGCTTAATTCTCGATTTACCGAATCTCTTTGATTACGGCGATCGCTAATTTGGTTTTGTAGTTGATTTGACTCAGTAACTAAAGTCCGACGATGAGCTTCTAACTGAGCAACTTCTACTGTCATACTATGTTGGATGTTTTCCAGTTCTTTGATTCGTTTTACAAAAGAATCTAAAACTAATAATTCATAATTTCTACGTCGTTTATCTACGATAAATGTCGCAGTATATGTAGCAAGTATAGTTATGATGCCTGTGAAAATGGCACTATAAATATTCCAGGTGAAGACCAAACTTAACCCGAAACTGACCCCGAAGGCAACTATACCTATAATAAATCGATTGCTGACCATAGAGTCGTGCATATTGCTTGTTTTTAGCATAATTCATTTATCAAAATATGTTGCCGCTGTATCATAATTTACATACAGACTTTCTATAACCCGATGTAATTTGTTTACTAATACAACTCCAATATGAGTATAAAAATTTAATTAATAAGTCAATATATCTACCTAAAAAGATTATTATCAGAATCGGGAATCGGAAACCTAGCTGTTATTTTTACTTTTGATTTTGGATAATTGTTTTTTCCGCTTTCAAAAAATCTACAAATTGTTTTGCAGTTCTTCCGGAACGTCCGTTATGACGAGTTGCCCATTGTAAAGCTTGATGATTTAGTTCTTCTGTACTAATTTCGATGTTAGATAGTTTTACCAGATGTTGAACAATTTGTAAATAAGCATTTTGGGAAGCGGGTTCAAAAGTTAAAGTTAAACCAAAGCGATCGCTAAATGAAAGCTTTTCCTGTACAGTGTCCCAAGCGTTGACTTCATCGGAATCTTTGGGTCGGGGTCTGTCTGCAAAAAACTCCCGAATTAAGTGGCGACGATTTGAAGTTGCGTAAACTACAACATTTTGCGATCGCGCTGTTAAACTTCCTTCTAAGACGACTTTGAATGCTTTGAAAGTGTCGTCGGAATCCTCAAAGGATAGGTCATCAACAAAGATGATAAACTTTTGTGGTTGATTCCATAAAAGCTCGACAATTTGTGGTAAATCTTTTAATTCAGATTTGGCAACTTCTATCAAGCGTAAACTTAGGTGAGCGTATTCATTTAATAAAGCTTTGACTAAGGAAGATTTCCCACTACCACGACTACCGTAAAGTAAAACGTGCAGCGAAAGTTGTCCTGATAATAAAAATTCCGTATTTTTGACTAAAGCTTGTTTTTGAGATTCATAACCCACCAATTCGTTTAATTTTACTGGATCGGGGTGGCGGATACCAATAAACTCACCTTGTTGCCAGCGAAAAGCTTTATATTCAGCAAAAACTCCCGTACCGTAATTTCGATAAAATGCTGTCAAGTCTTCCACAGCGTCAGACCAATCTGGCAAAATTCTCAATTTCTCTATCAGTGGTAATTGTTCCTTGGCTTCTATTTTTTGCTTTTGTGTATACCATACAATTGGCAAAATAGGTAGACGGGCTACAGACTGCACCCATTCACTTAGACAAGCAACGCTGCATTCATGGAAGCTTTGCAAAGCTTGTAAATCATGTTTCGCTGCTGCAATTAAAGCCGGAGGTAAATTTTCTAATTCTAATTGGGCTTGAGTGCTGAAAGGATTCTCGTCTATTAAAATTTGAGAAATCAAATATTCTTCCCAATTTTGATTTCTAAGCGCCAAAGTCTTGAAAAAATAGCCGTAAGCTCGAAGACAGTCCCCCGCTTCGACACCGGGATATCGTATTGTTTGTAATAAATCAAGAAAAGCTCTACCTAGTTCCCCTTCAAGTACAGATTGGTAAAGTAACAGGGAAGCTGCTTGACGCTGGAGAAATTGCACCTGGGCAATAATTGTTTGATTGTTCATCATTGAGTGAGAGTTGATGGTGGTTAGTTGATAGTGGTTGGTGGTTAGTTGATAGTTGTTGGTGGAGAGTTGTTGGTGGAGAGTTGTTGGTGGACATTTGTTTATTACCAATCTATAACCTTAAACCTTCAACCTGTTGCCTTTTGCATGAATGCCTTTTCTTATTGCTAATTATTATAAATATTTAATTTGTAAAAAAATAGCCAATATCCAGAAACCTTTCAAAAAAGAAGTTTCCACGATTTTCAAGTTTGCTTATTAAGAATTATTTCTATATTCATTAAACTTTTAAATTTTAAGCAATTCCCTGTAGAAATATTATGTAGAAATGTTGCAACATCAGAAAAGTATTTAAATCTTTGGTTGAATGTTATCTCCGAAAGTAAAGGGTTTTACGTAGGATTTAGGTTAATTAGGATTGTTGATAGTCTGACAAGGTAATTATTAGACTACGAGTAAAGAAAAATAATTGCATTCTTCCGGAATCTATATAAAAGCTCTTGTACTGTGTGAGTGTTAGCTGTTGTAAGAGATAATTATATTAATGTTTGTTAATCTGCTGACTGTTCAAAAACGGAATCTTGGGAAAAGAACAGCCATTAAAAGGTTAAAGCACAAATATCTATATTCCCGTAAGTAAAAATTTGAATTAATGTTAAAGATTTCACCGTGTAATAAAAGTGAAGCTTGAAGCAATAGTAAAGAACTAATTGGCATTTTGGCAGGTTTTTCTCAGTAAAATCCGATATGAATAGAGGGTAGTCATCCTAAATTTGTTGAGATTCTGTGAAAAACGGGCTTCGTTGGGGAATGCTGTAATTATTCAAGCCAAAACCAAAAAAAAGCTGATTTTAAAGGAATCTAAGGAAGTAAGACATAAATGAAATTTTCACTATCTTCTCAAAACGTTATCCAGTACCTGCAAGAAGCGGGTCTGAGTAGCTCAGAAGATGGCGCAACCGCCGATGCAGATTTGCCACACAGTAGTAGCCGTAAGAATTTAAGTATACTGGTTACTTTGGCTTCAAATCGCAAGCTTTTGGTTAAACAAGAACTAGCCCAGGAGATGAATGGTATCCCCCATGAATTCT
Source organism: Nostocales cyanobacterium 94392 (assembly GCA_035285725.1). Taxonomy (GTDB): domain Bacteria; phylum Cyanobacteriota; class Cyanobacteriia; order Cyanobacteriales; family Nostocaceae; genus Rivularia. Next base: position 46,020 of record JAYKJL010000285.1, read on the forward strand.
TTAATGAGTGGCTGTTTCACCAATTGCTTGAATCTTTTCCAGTTCTCGGCAATACAAGTGCGTTATCTCCACAATTAGTACATTATGACGAGGAAAATTCGATTCTCGTGCGTAACTACCTTTGGGAATACCGAGGGCTGGAAAGCTATTACAGGCAGAATTTATACTTTCCTCCAGAGTTAGCAAGTTCGATTGGTCATAATTTAGCAGCACTCCATCGTGCCACTTTTAAACGTCAAAACTACCGTGATTTTATGGCTACTGCTCCAGTTGGGCAGATTCGCTATCAGTATTTTAATCCGGCACAGGGCATAGATTTCCTTGAACCTGAGATTTTTGGCAAAGTTAGCAGTACGGGGCTTGCGTTTTATTCTCATTATCAGCGTGATGACTTTTTAGAATCCGCAATCGCCGATTTAGCCTCTTCGTTTAATCCTTGTTGTTTAACTCACAACGATTTGAAACTAGAAAATGTTTTAGTACATTCTCGTTGGCAGCAATTGGATAATCCAGAAGTGAAGCTGATTGATTGGGAAGCTTGTGCTTGGGGAGATCCTGCTTACGATTTGGGAATTCTGCTAGCGGGTTACTTGAAAATTTGGTTATCAAGTTTAGTTGTAGATTCCACTTTGGAATTAGAGGAATCTTTGGAATTAGCGGCTATTCCGCTGGAGATTCTTCAACCTTCGATGTTGGCTTTAACTGAAGCTTATCTCAAAGCTTTCCCAATGATTTTAGAGTACCGTAAAGATTTCATCCAGTCGATTGTCAAGTTTGCCGGTTTAGCGCTGATCAATCAAATTCAGAACCAGATTAACAGCCAGCAAAACTTACATCATACTTGTTTAGTTACTCTGGAATTCGCCAAAAATATTTTAATCAGAACACCTGAATATGTAATAGATATTTTTGGTAAATCCGAATTCCAAATTCTCAAACCTTTTCTCCAATCTGCCAAAATTAATGCGGCTGAAAGAGAAAACAATTTAATTCCTCTTTATTACGAAAAAACCCGTTTGCGTGGATGTTAGTCAAATCAATTTTAGATTTTAGATTTTGGATTATCATTCTAAAATTTATAATTTAATCCGGGGTTGGTTCGTTGAAATTTCATAGTTAACAGTAATCTATCAAAAATGATTACTGTTAACTTTTGTTTTCTCTGAAGGGTTGCATTTATTTTTCATCATTTACTATTCATACATATAGATAAAATCATCATGATAACTTATAACAAAAAATCTTTATCAAATACTTTCTTCGATATTGTTACTAAAATAAAATTAGAATCGAATTTTTGTATTATTCATCCCGATTATCAACCTTTTATTTTACCTGCTTTGATGGTAGAAACATTGGGAAAAAGTTCCAAAGTATTACAAGACAAATACCTGACTTTATTACTGCGAAACTTTCTTTACGGTATTTATTACAATAACTCCTTAGAAAGTATATTCGCAGCAAATATTAGTAATCCCAACCTATTATTACATCAAGATTTAGAAAACAATTGCGTATTTGAAATCGATTGGCAATTTTACAATCAGTTACATGAACATAATCATGGTACAGGTTATTGCGATCGCGATTGGCAAATATTACGAATCGAACCTGATGGAAGTTTTGCTGTAACTAAAGGTGGTTTAACATTACACGTTGAAGAGAATCATTTAGAATCAACCGCTTCCATTAATAGAATTGATGATTTAATTGCTATTCGACTACCAAAAAACCGTTTAAATAACGGCTTCTATTTAGCAGTTAGTAACTCAGGTCAAAAATCACAAAATGATTTATCAAATAACTTGAGCGATTATGAAAATACTAGTATATTTTTCAACTTAAATTCCAGCGGTGCCATTGCTTTAATGGACAGCATAACACAACAATTTAACGTTGCTAAAATACCCTTCAGTTTTCAAGTTCCCCATCATCCTTTAGGTTGCGATCGCTATGATTCGGGGATACTGAATTTTCAACGTCAAGATTATGATATTATACAAAAATTAGTTAAAAATATTTACACAGAGCATCAATCTTATTTTCAATCAGAAATACCGTTATTTACTAAATTTTTAGCACCAGGATTAAGTTTAGCCGAACAACCATTAGAAAAACCCCTTAATAAGCAAAGCTTCGGTGTAAATCGTTGTCAAATTCTCGCTAGTGCTTTATTTACAGCGTGGGAAAAAGGTATTGATTCACCCTCAGAAAAAGTAGACATCATTCATCAGCATTTTGTTGGTAAACTAATTGATTTGCAACGTCCTTATCTTAATCCAAATTCTGATGATATTTATAATTGGTAATGGGTAATTGGTAATGGGTAATGGGAAATAATTTGATATTCCTAACTCCTAACCTTTAACCTCTAACCTTTAACCTCTAACCTTTAACCTTTAACCTCTAACCTTTAACCTTTAACCTTTAACCTTTAACCTTTCTCAATGTCTTTTACTTACAATCGCACGATTCGCTTTCAAGATACCGATGCTGCTGGGGTTGTATATTTTGCGAATGTTTTGACTATATGTCACGAAGCTTATGAAGCAGCTTTAGAATCATTAGGAATTGATATTAAGCAATTTTTTACAAATCCATCTACTGCTTTTCCCATCGTTCATGCTAATGTAGATTTTATGAGTCCGATGTATTGCGGTGATAAATTAGTTGTTAGTTTAACTCCTCTCAAAATCCGTGTTGAGCAGTTTGAAATTGATTATCAAATTTATATAAATGATAAATTAGTTGCGAAAGCAATCACTCGTCATGTTTGTATTGATGCAATAAACAGACAAAAGAAAGGATTATCAGCAGAAATTGTCAAATGTTTAGAAAAATTACGTTAAGAATCTAGAGATGTAGCACTGCTACGTCTCCCTATATGTTGGTTTTTTTGTACCGAGATATTTTAGTTTGGATTGATAATTCTGTAAAAGCGGCTATTTCATAAAGCTTTTGACGATTGATTTTACCCTGAGAATTACGAGGTAATGAATCAACAGAAATCCAAAATTTGGGAATTTTATAATTACTAAGTTTCTCCTGAAGTAAAGCTTTGATATTTTCATTAAAAATTGTGGAATTACTAGGCACATAAATAGCCGTTACCACTTGTCCCCAATGTGTATCAAATAAACCAATTACACACACATCAGTCACCATTCCAGTAGCTCTAATTGCGGCTTCAACTTCTGCGGGATAAACTTTTTCTCCACCAGTAATTATCTTGTCGCTATTTCTTCCAACAATATTTAAATAACTTTGTTTGTCTAAAAAAGCTAAATCATCTATTTGTAAATAAGTCTGTATTTCACCATTCAAAGGATAATAACCAAGGGCTAAAGATTCAGTTTTAATATTAATTTTTCCTACTTGATTAAATTTTAAAACTTCTCCTTTTTCATTAACAATTTGTACTTTTGCGTGGGGAAGAACTTTACCACAGCCAACTTTACCTTTAAGAAAATCATCTGGTTTTAAAGTAGCAATTTGGGAAGCTGTTTCTGTCATTCCATAGGTGGGGGCTAATCTGATATGATGAAATCTAGCTTTTTCTAATAATTCATTCCAAGCTGGCGCACCTCCTAAAAGCACAGTTTTAAATTTACTCAGCCATTGAATTAAATCTGATTTTTGCAGTAAACGTTCCAACTGAGTAGGAACTAAAGATATAAAAAAATTTAAGTGATTAATTAAGCATTCCTGAGTTGAAATATTAAATTTATTTGTTCGAGAACTAGAATTACTGTAAATATGTTTCACTCCAATCTCTCTAAATTTAAATTCATACCCGGATTCAGTCACACCGTTGATTAAATTCTTAATATCATTATCATCAGCTTCCCCAGTTTCAAGGGTTTTAAAAGGTAAAATAACTAATTTACCACCAGTTAGAAAACAGCGGATAAATTGCATTAAACCACTAACATGATATAGCGGTAATACACAAAAAGCATTTATTTTATCTACTTGAAAATACTCTTGAAATCCTCTTACCGAAGCCGTCAAAGTATCCCAGGTATGTACGGCAAATTTAATTTTACCACTAGAGCCACCCGTGGGAATCATTATATGTGAAAATGGGGAATTGGTAATGGGTAATGGGGAATTGGGAATGGGTAATAGGGAATTGGTGTTAGGATTATCAATTTGTAGTGTGGACATCTTGCCCGCTTTTTTATTAGTAGAATTATTTAGGGAGCAAGAATTATTTTCTAAGGAGTAAAAATTATTTTCTAGGGAGTAAGAATTATCTAAGGAGTAAGATGCTTCCACTACTCCCCAAATGATATCAGGTTTAATTAAATCAAATACTTGCAGCCATTCTTGTTTTCCCCAATCGGGATTGCACAGGAATACCGGACAATTTGCTCGACAAGCAGCTAAGAAAGCAGCTAAAAAACGCACTGGTTCACGTTCGGTTACAATAATTTTTGGTATAAAAGAATGTGCTTGTTTAAAATGGATTATATCTAAATCAAATGTGTTGATTAACTGGGAAAATAAATGACTATCTTCGCAAATTAAACAGTCATTATTTATAAAACATTTCAATTGTTCTTCCATAACTTTTCCAAACACACTTCCTCGTCTTCGGCAAAATAATGATTAACACCAAAGCCTACTGCCCTTTTTTGATGCGATAATTCTACAGCTAATGATAATGCGGCTTCTCTTCCAATAGATGTCTCAAAAACCGATGAAAATACAGTATCAATTTGATGACTTAAACAAAATTGGCGTAAACGTGATGGTGAACCAATTATACCCGCTTTGATGACAAAAATTTCTCGCCAACCTTGTTGATAACAGTTTTCAAGTTGTTTAATCGTCGCTACAGATTCATCTAAAGCTATTTTTGTGCTGTAACGACGACTCAATTCCAACATTTGTGAAAACTGATCTACAGAAAGCGGTTGTTCAATCAATTCGATTTTTAAATTAATCTCATCATTGATATTGATATCATCGCATTTTTGCAGCCAAATCTCAGCATCGTCATAGCTCAATGCTCCATTCGCATCCAATCGCAGTTTTGTAAAAGCTGGTAATTCTCTAATAAGTAACTCAAAAATAGATAATTCCTCAGTGATGGAATAAACACTGATTTTCCATTTAAAAGTATCCGTACCATTTTCCCATAGTTCTTGCCATTGATTTAAAGCAGCTTTTCCAGCAGTTAATAATCCGCTAGAAATCAGATTTTGAGAAAATACACAAGCAGAATTATTTTGTCTTAACATTTCTTGTGCTGACTCAAACCCAAATTGACAAGCAGGTAATTGATCCGGAATTGAAAAAATCTCTTGTTGAGTAATCTTATGGGATAATTGTTCACAAAATGAAACCGCTTCTTCCAAAGTTTCCGAACCAAACCAGCTAATAGGAGCAATTTCTCCCCAACCAGCTTTTCCCGTTTCATCGTTAAGACGAATAATAATACCATCCCGATGATTCCAAACACCGTGAGCCGTGTTCAAGGGAGTAAGGAATTTTCGACGATAAATACGAAACTCAAATTCGTAAAACAAATCACGGATTAATATGGATTTCACGGATTTCACGGATTTAATTACTAATTAGCAATTTCACAAAACAAAACCTAATCCGAATAGCAAACAACACCAAAATTGCACTGCGATCGCGATGAATTTGGAGTTACTAACTTTGAGGGGTTGATTGTGATATTGTCGGACATGATTGCATAGCTGTAGAGCGAAAGGTAAACTAAATAAACTTAAAAGCGTCCATAAGGGGAAAAATCCGCAAAGTACAAATATGACTATCGACAAATAAATACTGCTGGTTAACCAATTTAAAACTTGAGAACCTGTTTGAGTTCCCAAACGAACAATCGGTGAAAGTTTACCTGCGGCTAAATCTTCTTTAACTTGATGAAAGTGGGAACAAAATAATACTAAAGTTGTAGCAATACCAACTATTAACGAAGCAGCTAAACTAGTTAAAGACCAAGTTTGAGTTTGGCTATAATATGCTGCTGATACTCCCAAAGGACCAAAAGCGAAAAAGCAGAGTATTTCTCCTAAACCTTGGTATCCCAAACGAAAAGGAGGTCCTTGGTAAAGATATCCTAAAAAGCAACAGACAAAAATAATCCCAATTACAGTCAGGTCTTTTTGCCACCAACTAATTGCTATTATTCCTAACAATCCCAGACTTAGAAAGCAATTTCCTAGCCAAAATATCAATCCTTTATTGCCTGTTAAACTGACAAGAGAATGAGGTTTATTAATATCAATTCCCGTATCAGAATCAAAAACATCATTACTCAAGTTTTCCCAGACAAGAATCAAAATTGCAGCAGCTAAAAAAGTACAGAAAACCGCTACATGAAGCACCTTTGTTTCCGCAAAAGCGATAGCAGTTCCTACCCAAATGGGCATAATTGCAACGCTATACATTGGCGGTTTAATCGCCGCCATCCATAACTTTTTATTGTGATATAAAATCAGCTTTGTAGTCATCACTCGCAATCAATGAAATTGCCAAATTTTCTACTAACACAAACTAGCAAGCCTATTCATCATAGCCTCTGTTTTACCAGTTATCTCTCTTTCCTACATCCCTTGTCTAATGGGGCTGTATTTAAAGCGAGAGCTACTGTAAAATCTACAAGCGGTGGAAGTTAAGGAGGTTTTTACCATCACCGTTGATATGTCTCCTCAGCTAGCTGGTAAAACTGCATCTGAATGTGCTACCTGTAGAAATACGACCACGATTCATGATGCTTTAGGAAGAGAACTTCAAAAAAATTTACTATTTTTAGAAATATGACAGTTTCACCATGTTCTGCCGAATTTTTTGTATATAATAATGAACTATACCAATTTTTGACAAATAATCGAGCATCTTGCATTAAGAATAGTTGCGCTCAAATAGCTAGTATTGCCTTAGAAATTGACTCGGTAGATCCTTTGATTGTCTTCCAGAAACTCTCCAAATCTAATCAGCTTAATTTCTACTGGGAAAATCCCAGCAAAAAAGAGGCGATCGCAGCTCTTAACGCGGTAACAAAATTTCAATTTACAGGTAAGGAACGTTTTGCTGAAGCTGAAAATTTTATCAAAGATTGTTTGGGTAAAATAGTTAATTTTTGCAACACGAATCATTCTTTAAGCAAACCGCTATTTTTTTGTAGCTTTAGTTTTTTTGAAACAAGTTTTCAACAAGATTATCCTTTTTCTGCGGCTACAGTTTTTTTACCAAAATGGCAAGTTACCCGTAAAAACGACCGATGTATATTATTAGCAAATATTTTAGTAAATGGGGATTTAAATATAGAAAAGACTTTAGAATATTTGTGGCAGAAAGTTACAGCGATTAATAATTTAAAATATGATTTTGTCAATTTAGATGATTCCAGACCTGAATTTACGAAAAAATCGATTACTAAACCCATAAAATTCAAACTATCAGTATTATCAGCTTTAGATAGTATTAATAAAGGTCATTATAGTAAAATTGTTTTAGCAGATGCTTTAAATATTAGATCAAATACTCCATTCGACTTTTTCAAATCATTAAATAATCTCCGACAATTACATCCCAACTGCTGTATTTTTTCCACAAGTAACGGTAAAGGACAAAACTTTATCGGTGCTTCTCCAGAAACATTAATTGCGATTCGCAATCAAAAGTTGATTGCAGATGCTTTAGCTGGAAGTGCTGCGAGAGGTAAAACACCCCAAGAAGACGCAAAAAATGCCGATCGCCTACTCAACAGCGACAAAGAAAAGCACGAACATTCCCTAGTAATTGATTTTATTACTCAAAGGTTATTCAGTCTAGGTTTATTACCCCAGGTTTTAACTCCTAGATTGCGACAATTGTCAAATATTCAACATTTGTGGACACCAATTATCGCTAAAGTTCCCCCGAAGGTGCATCCCTTACAAATAATTGCTCAACTGCATCCTACACCAGCAGTAGCCGGAGTTGCACCGGATATCGCCTGCATGGAAATTCGTCGTTACGAAAGCTTCGAGAGGGGTTTATACGCTGCACCCTTGGGTTGGATTGATTCTGAAGGTAACTGTGAATTTGTTGTGGGAATTCGTTCGGCATTAATCGATAACAATACAGAATCATCTCTTTTATATGCAGGTGCGGGTATTGTACCAGGTTCCGACCCGGAAAAAGAATTTGCCGAAATCCAACTCAAATTACAAGCATTATTGAAAGCACTAACATGAACAATTCTGATAATGTGATGTATTCAAGAATCACCCAAAAATTCATCCCACGCCTCACTTTGTGTAGGACGTGGGGCTTCTTTTTGTTTAAGCTAAATACAAGTCGGGGCTTATTTTATTAAAAAATACTACAAACCGGGATTATCTGATTTTTCAACCTTGGGAACAATATCAGGACGTTCTTTATCTTCCCAACCTACCGGACGTTTGGAATTGTACCAAGCAATGGAACCGATGCTAGTAGCTGCAATAAAGCCGAGAACAACTATTCCTGTCAGAGACATATAATAATCAGAACGACCGTAGGAATTGTCGATTAGCTCTGCTAAAAGGTAGTTAAAAGAAATGTTCATTGTGAAAACCTAAATTTGAACAACTGATTAGTCAATAATTCGGATATATTTCAATCGGAAATTAATCAAAATTTTCACACTTATTGTTGTCACTTGTCAATCAATAATTGAAATAATTAAATTTGCAAGTACTCAAAATTAAATATTATAATTCAGAAGCTAAAATAATCTAACTTCTGAATTATAAAAACTCGATTTTCTCAAAACACTAACTAATCTGTTTCAGAGTGAAAAGAAACCTCTGAAACTAAGGAGACAAAAAATTAATCAATTGCTTTTTTAACCTTGTCTTTTGCATTCTCAACGGTATGACGAGCTTCAGCTTCAGCTTGCTTAGCTTTTCCTTCTGCTTGGTCTTCGGTATCTCCAGTCATATTGCCCATTGCTTCTTGAGCTTTACCTTCGATGTTTTTAGCAGTTGCTTTTACTCTATCTTCTGTACTCATGATTGACTCCTTAAATTTTTATAATTAACCAAAAACTTGGTTATTAATAACTTTGTTTCTTTCTTACCTACTATATTAATTGTTTACTTTTTGTTCTTGCTCTACCATCAGAAATGTTTTTCAACGATTTACCTCTATCTATTTATATACATATGGCAATCCTATTTGTATGTATCGAAATCACGGTGTTCAGATCCCCAACATCTTCAAGAAGTCGGGGATCTAAATTCTCCGAAAAATTTAACAGATTATATAAGGATTGAGAAATTTATTTCCGATTGCTATAATAATCATTCAATAGAGCTATTTTGATATATTATTTTGATATATATAGAAATAATCAATTGCTTGCCATTACTTGCGATAAACGGAACGAAACAAAGAATCGAGAACGTCCGCTTGTTTAACTTCTTCTAATGCCCGAAAACTGATAATATCTCCTACATTCAGGATAATGTTACCTTCTTTGTCGCGAACAGTTCGTTTTACTGGATAACCTAATATGGCTTTGATTTGTTTATCTTCTTGAATTTGATCGATATTTCTATAATTAACCATAATTAACATTGTTCTAGTGGTAATCATTTAATCCATAATCAAATTTTGGTCTTCTTCTAGTTAGTTATTTATTTAATTAATTTAAACATGAATCATAGAAAAGCCTACTTTATATATAACAGGACTTACGCAATTGTCACAATACACGGCTGATGCGTGACACCACAAACTTGATTGTTTCGTTCAAAATCACTCGAAGTGTCACACACCCGTTGCAAAAAAAATGTGCCAGTTACGTAAGTCCT
>JAYKJL010000286.1:0-4812 GCA_035285725.1 Nostocales cyanobacterium 94392
ATGTAACCGTGAATCGTACGTGCTTTTTTGTCGGAACTACTAATAAAAAAGATTTACTTAATGACCCCACCGGCGATAGGCGTTACTGGGTACTCGATGTACTAACAGATTTTATTCCCTACAAACTGCTCGACAGTGAACGTGATTTAATTTGGGCAGCAGCGTTGAAACTTTATCGTCAAGGCGAACGCTGGGATTTGAACGAACAAGAGAAAACTTTATCCTATGGTAGCAACGAAGAATATCATTCCCAAGACCCTTGGGAAGATGCGATCGCCAGATATATAAACATTCATTACAAGGTAACAACCCAAGAAATTTTAACTGACGCGCTCAAATTTGAAATTAACCAATGCGACCTTCTCAAACAGCGGCGGGTAGTTGCTATTTTGCAAAGGCTGGGGTGCGAATCTAAAACCGTATCTCGTAATGGTAAAAAGTTTCGGGCTTGGGTATACACTCCCCCGTCACCAGAGGGTAACGCCGATGTTACCGCATATGCAGTTGATGTTACCCCTACTGTTACCGCTCAAATTCAGTCACAGCAAGCATCAGAGCTTACGGTAACATCAGTAACACCAATTTGTGAAAACTTTTCTGAAAACTCGGAGATTCAATCATCTGTCCCAACTGGGAATTTAATAGAAACAGACGTTACCGGCGTTACCGAGGGCGATAACAATTCCCCTAACCTTTGTGATGAAAGCGTTTTAGACGGTAACGCTTTTGTAGAATCTGAAGAAGAAATAACGGTGTTACCCGAAGTTACCGCGTTACCGTCCTCAGAATCGATGAGTGAAGAAATAGCAGTGTTACCCGAAGTTACCGCGTTACCGTCCTCAGAATGGATGAGTGAGGAAATAGCGGTGTTACCCGAAGTTACCGCGTTACCGTCCTCGGAATGGATGAGTGAAGAAATAGCGGTGTTACCCGAAGTTACCGCGTTACCGCCCTCAGAATGGATGAGTGAAGAAAATTTAGAGGCGATCGCAGCAGATTTGGAATGGTGCGTTTCAATCGAACAGTTTGAAGTGTTCATGAATATTTATAACTTTGAGGCACTAGCGATCGCAGCAAGTCGTACCGGAGCATCGAAACAAGAGCAAATAAAATTATGGATAGCGCAACTGGATGCTGATACTGATGAAATTTATCATGAGCCTGAAAATAAGTAATTAGTGTTTTGAGCAAAGCGCGATCGCCGCTGTCTAGTCCCAAGGAGACATATGATTGCGGAACACTATCGAATTATTCAACTTACCAACGACAAAAGGCAGGAGGTTTTTAACGGCGATATTGGGTTTGTTAAGGCGATTGGTGGTGAGGAACAAGAAGTAGTTATTCAGTATGACGGGCGAGAACTTACTTAATGCTTAGGCGGAAATATAACTTTAACCGTATCAGCAAATGTTATTTCTCCTTTGATTTTTCTTCTTTTGTTAGCAGGTGGTTCTGCTATAATCTTACTTTGAGATTCAAGATTATTAAGAGCCGCTTTATAATTTTTGCTAACATAGCGTCTGCCTACATGATGCTGATTATAGATATCTTTCATCGTTATTTCCTGACCAGCAAATTTATCCAATAACATTTCCTCAAGTTCATCAAGAGGGCGATAAAGTTCAAACAACAAAGTTTGTCTTGAAGTAGCGGGATTATATTCAAAAGAGGATACACCTTGATTTTGCTCTGAACTCTCCTTTGCCATTATTTCCTTCATTATTTCGTAGCCTTTTACATGCTTACTTACGAAAATTAAATGATGGCTAGTGCGATTACCATTTTCGTGCTTGAATCTAAAGGGCAAAACGTACTCTCCACCCATTTCTTTTAGAGCTTCACAAATAGCTTCTACAATTGTTAGCTCCCGCTCTTGTGGTGTAAGTATTTTTAGTTGCTCTCGTACTTTATCTGCTCGTTCTTTTCCAAATAACGCATTTATATGTTCTTCAACAGCTGAGTTACCCAAACCCATGTTAATACGGTTGTAGTTAAAAAAGAAAATACAATCACAGCCCCAATCTTTTACAACTGAGTTTATAAGTTGCAATGATAACCCTTTATATCCCCAGGGATCTACAAAAAATAATGTAGGTACTAATTTCTGGTTGGAAAGTGCCTTTACAATATTTTCCCCAACTTCATGATTTTCAACTTGAGGCTTATATTTTAAATTTTCAATTCCAGTAATTGAATTTATCGCTTCTTGAAGAGAATTTGTATTTTCTGAATTAACATCATTAAAAACTGTTACCAGCATATTTTGCATATCTGGTTCTGAAAGAGCGGTTTCTAAAACTTTAATTGGTGTTGATTTAGAACCGTCTTTATATCGACCTGGACCTGCAAAAAGGTCTATATAGGCAATTCTTTTATCATGCTGCCAACGGTTAATAGTTCCAATCATTACTTTTGCCCAAGCCCAAAAATATTTTTCAACAATTCTAGCTTTTATTAACGATTGCTCTTTTTGCTCATCAAAAAAGGATGCATTAGCCATACGTAATTAATATTATGTATACTCTGATATAGTAATTTTAACCTAAGTATACTTTTTTTCATGTACAGTATAATACAAAGCCACAATGAGATTAAATTATTCAAGCTTGACAGCAGTATCGTAATCTAATATTCACTCACGTCTTAGCAAATTCGGTAACACCTTATGTCTAAGCACTATTTTTGGGCAAGCTAGTAAATTATTAAACTATGTTCCGCAAGATTTATTTACAACGTGCCTGATTGATAGGGTAGAGAGGAACATTACTGTTTTACCCTTCCTTTTTACTTACACAATAAATGGGTTTTATGTGGCCAATCTCCAATAAATCACCTTCAATAAAAAAATTGAGCCACATCCCATATATTTACCTTTTTGTTGTTAAGGAGCTTCCTTTTAGTCGCAGGTAAATTCGCATGATTGCTTAATCTTAAACTCCAATAAATAGTGTCACCATTATTATGAAATTTTATCACCTCTAACTTTTACATAATTGTTATGAAAAAGATAAAGTAATTGCTAATTCAACACTTAAAATAGGCAAATTTAGCAAACTAATAACTGTGGATTATATTTACTTTTCGTAAAACTTGGAAAATCATTCCAAGTTTTACCATCTAATTCTCGTCCATTTTTCTTCTTTTGAACTCCTCCCCATTGTTTAAAGAAAAATGGTACTTTGGCTTCTACACATTGATCTCGAACATCTCTTACCCATTCAATATCCATAGAACGCGCACCTGCACCAGATTCACCACCTACAATAACCCAATGCAAATTTTCTAAAGAAAGATTTAAAGAACCTAGTAAGGGTTCGCAAGATAAAAACCTTATTTGGGCAGGAACTTCCTTTAATATATTGATTCTCCACACCCAAGCTTGAGATTCTACGCTTACGCCAGCCCAAACATTTGATGGGAAAGTGCCAATTTTATGAGATATCTCAAGCATTCGTTGAGGCCGTTTAGTAAGAAGCTGGAATTGATGCCAACTAGACTGTTTCATAGCATCAAAGACTGCAAGTATAAATTCCTCTGGAATATCATCATGAAACAAATCACTCATTGAGTTTACAAATATTAAACGTGGCTTCTTCCAAGATAAAGGCATTGTTAATCTTTTTTCCCAAATTTTGATATCAAATCCTTGTTCATAAGGATGTCCAGGAATACCACGCCAACGTTCTGCAAAACGTTCCGCATAGCAATGTTTACAACCGGGACTTATTTTGGTACAACCTGTACTCGGATTCCATGTAGTTTCAGTCCATTCTATTGTTGAAGATAAAGACATATAGCTTTCTCAAAATCATTTACTAATGTATTATCATTTTACTACTCTAATATGATTTTCTAAAGTTAATTGACATTTTTTACCTAACTCTTTGCCTTTAATTAACTTATTTTCACTTAGTCCTAAAAATAATTGCCTGTATTGAGTCTATTTTAAATAAACAATTGTAGCTTAATTATCTAAATAATCTAATCTAATATACAAGTGTAACCCAATAGTTTTGCTAGAATATCGGTATAGATAATGGATGCGGCATTGCTGATTAAAATAGATTTACACTCTTATACAAATCGAAAAAAAACTAACTCTTGTTAGTTAAAAAAAATATATAGGTTACTCATCTATTTATACAATTATAAAATAAACGCATGAAGAAATTATTAATCTATTCAGCCATTTCTCTTTCTATTTTTTTGCCAACAATAGTTTTTGGCGAAGAATCTCAGTTTGATAGGTGGACAACCCTGGGAAAGACAAACACTGGTGAAACTTTAGTTTTGAACGATACAAGCGTTGAAATCGTCGAGATTCTGGTAGACGAATCCCTTAATAATGAAGATGGATTTTATAATAATTTACCCAAGAAAAAAGTAGTACAGTTCGATTACCGCATAGGCGGGAGAAAACGTCATGCTTACACAAAATCTTGCAAAAATGGTGCTGTTGTTGGTAATGCACATTGGAAAACCTACACAACATTTATAGATTACAACCCTCAGTATTTTTTAGTGGAAGCGGATAGTGCAGCTAGTAAAAAGATGATTAAACGTGTTTGTTCCTTATCTGCATACAAAACCAATTAGTTCTAACTTACCCAGATGTTAAGGGGCAGCCGCGAGCATTAACTTCTAAAAGTCCATCGTGGTAGTGATTAATCACCTTATAGCTTACTAGTGCTATTTGCCGCAAATATCTTTACTTAAATAAAAATCGCGTTCCTTGTTCTTCGGGTCATCTAAAAACTGTATTCTATTTACATACAGCGATATACATCCGGGTGTAGACATGACGCGAGTAGA
>JAYKJL010000287.1:0-5511 GCA_035285725.1 Nostocales cyanobacterium 94392
GTCACAGCTAATGGTGATGATGGTATCAAAATCGATGAAGGTGGTAACAACACCCTCAACGTTAATAACAGCAGTCTTGCCAATAACATTGGTGATGGTTTAGATATCAACAGCAATGACAACAGCATCAACTTATTTGGTGTCACATCCAGTAGTAATACGGAAAATGGGTTAGAAATTGACGGCAATCGCAACGCCTTAGCTATCGCCGACAGCAACTTTGCAGGCAATGGCGAGGATGGCATCAAAATCGATGAAGGTGGTAACAACTCCCTCAGCGTTAATAACACCACCCTTGCCAATAACATTGGTGATGGTTTAGATATATTTAGTAGCTACAACAACGTTAACCTGTATGATACTGGCGTGAACGCTAACGGTAATGATGGTCTAGCAGTCAATGGCAATTTCAACTTCATTAATGCTAGCAATAGTGTCTTCACAAAAAACTTTGGGGATGGCTTTGATGTCAACGCTGATGACAACATCGTCAGCTTATTGGGTGTTACTTCCAGTAGTAATACAGAAGATGGGTTAGAAATTGACGGCGATCGCAACATTTTCACCATCGTCAACAGCAACTTCGTTAATAATGGAGGCTTACCTATCGCCGATCAGGGTTTTGGTAACTCTGTGAACTAGTCTATTTCATTTATTCTGACGGGTTCATTTATCTCCGAAACCATGTAGAGACGCGTTAGCGAAGCGTGCCTGAAGGGCATAATTTCGCGTCTCTACAAACCCATGCGTCACACAACGGCACGACAATAATGGGGTCCGAAAATCTACACCCCCTAAAAGCCTTAATAATGCGGTCATGTTCATCCACACCGCCTCAACCGCCTCCCCTACAAGAAAAATGTGCCGGTTGCGTAAGTCCTAACTATCTTAACGGGGCGTATCGCCACGTACTAGGATTGATATTATTTCTAATAAATAATTATCAGAATCTAATATTATTTATTTACAAATATATAAAGTTATAATTACAATATTTTTCTATTGCTATTCTGGCAGACATAGATGATTTTATTTTAAATAAGAAATAAATTTTTTTAACCATTATTATCTATTGCCTATTCCCTATTGCCTAATTAATTTGTATTCATAAAAACAATGGGTTCTAACTTACATAAAAAAAATACATAACCTGTTGTTAAATTATTAACTATGGTTTTGTTAACTTATATATGAAATCATAAGTTGAAGCTTAATAAGTATTAATTTTAAGCTTTGTTCTTGCTACGAGAACTAATTAAAACTTTAATTTTTGGAAAACCTAATGGTTAAACTAACAGGATTTGCGTCTCTACCTGCTGACACTTTTGCTGAGGGACCTGACTCTGGTGCTAACGGTGGTAATGGTCAACCGATTTCTGCCAATGGACGGACTGGTCCTTTTGATGGTCAACCAGTTCAAGGTTTTAGTGGAGTACAGTTTGCTCCCGGTGCAGATGGTTCTTATTGGTTTTTGTCCGATAATGGTTTTGGCGCTCAAAACAATAGTGCTGATTACTTGTTGCGTCTTTACCAAGTTAATCCTAACTTCGCTGGAACAGAAAATGGTGATGGTTCTATTGAAATAGAAGGTTTTGTACAACTTTCTGACCCCGATGGTTTAATTCCCTTTGATATTACTAATGAAGGAACGACTCAAAGGTTATTAACTGGTGCGGATTTTGATATTGAATCTTTTGTCATCGATAAAAATGGCGATATCTGGATTGGAGATGAGTTTGGACCTTATTTACTTCACTTCGATTCTACAGGTAAACTCTTAAAAGCTCCAATTGCGACACCTAATATTAATAATCTCCAAACTCTCAACGGTCAAGACCCATTAGTAATTGCTCACCGTGGTGCGAGTGGTGATCTTCCCGAACATACTTTGGAAGCATATCGAGCAGCAATTGCTGGTGGTGCTGATTTCGTTGAACCAGATTTGGTAATTACTAGCGATGGGGTTCTAATTGCGCGTCACGAACCTTTGCTGGATGATACTACTAATGTCGCTGAGATATTTGGTCCAGAGCGACAGTCTACCAAAATGCTTGATGGTGAGGAAATAACTGGTTATTTTGCAGAAGATTTTACAATAGCCGAAATTAAGCAGTTACGGGCGGTGCGAGCTCCTCAATTTCGTGACCCTTCCTTTGACGGTTTGTTTGAAATTCCGACTTTCAAGGAAGTTATTGAACTAGTTCAGGAAGTGGAAGCGCAAACTGGTAAGCAGATTGGTATTTATCCGGAAACCAAGCATCCGGCTTTCTTTGATCAACAAAATTTGTCTTTGGAAGAACCTTTAGTTGCAACTTTGCAAGAAACAGGTTTTACTGACCCCAGTCGCATTTTCATCCAGTCTTTTGAGGTGCAAAATCTGATTGAACTCAAAGCAGCTCTAAATGCAGAAGGTTTGGGTGATATTCCTTTGGTTCAGCTATTTGGCGATACTGAAGGTGACTTTATTAATGAGAATGGTGGTGGTTTCTCAGTTCCCTATGATTTTGTTGTAAACACTGCTGGTGCAACTGAAGAACAACTCCGTGCAATTTACGGTGACTTGGTTGACTTAATTGACTTCAGTGCTAACCCCACCTACGGTGATTTAGCAAATGCTGAAGTACTTGAATTTATCAATACTTACGCTGATGGTATTGGTCCTTGGAAAAACAATATCTTTCTGCGGGAAAGTCTCGCACAACCAGTTGACGGAAATGGTGATGGTGTTGCACAAATTACTACCCAACTGACTGGTGAAGTATTCCCATTAATTGACTTGGCTCATGATGCTGGTCTCCAAGTTCACCCCTACACCCTACGGAATGAAGAGCGTTATCTCACCCTCAATCCCGATGGTACTCCTCAGACAGCACAACAGGAGTTTGAGCAGTTTTTCCGAGCAGGTGTTGACGGTTTCTTCACCGACTTTGCTCGCAGTGCTGACCTCATACGCGATAAGATTGTTGCGTCAGAAGTTCGTTCTCCTCAAAATCCCGACCTCGATTTCAATACTTTAACTGGTGAAGCTCCTTTAGTAATCGGTCATCGTGGTGCGAGTGGTGATTTCCCCGAACACACTTTAGAAGCTTATCGTTTAGCAATTCTCCAAGGTGCTGATTTCGTTGAACCAGATTTGGTGATTACCAGCGATGGGGTTTTAATTGCGCGTCACGAACCAATCTTAGATGATACCACAAATGTAGCAGAGGTATTTGGTCCAGAGCGACAGTCTACCAAAATGCTTGATGGTGAGGAAATAACTGCTTATTTTGCAGAAGATTTTACAATAGCCGAAATCAAGCAGTTACGTGCGGTGCAATCTCGTAATTTCCGTAGCGATGAGTTTGATGGCTTGTTTGAAATTCCTACTTTCAAGGAAGTAATTGAATTAGTTCAGGAAATGGAGTCTGAGTATGGGTTTACAGTAGGTATTTACCCTGAAACCAAGCATCCGACTTTCTTTGATGAACAAGGTTTGTCTTTGGAAGAACCTTTAATTGCGACTTTGCAAGAAACAGGTTTTACCGACCCCAATCGCATTTTCATTCAGTCTTTTGAAGTTGCAAATCTCATCGACCTGCAAAACAATCTCCTCCCTGCTGCTGGGTTAGAGAATTTACCTCTAGTTCAACTCCTCGGTGATGTAGAAGACGCTGAAATTAATGCAAATGGTGGTGGTTTCTCCGTTCCTTACGATATTGTTGCTAACTTCAGTAAGGAAGGTTTTGATGAAGCTGCTGCTAGAGCTACCTATGGCGATTTAGTTGACATCGTTGCCGATTTTGGTATCAACACTACTTATCAAGATTTAGCTACCGAGGAAGTATTTAATTACATCGGTGCTAACTACGCTGAAGGTGTTGGTCCTTGGAAAAACAGCTTTGTATTGCGCGAACCTTTAGCTGCTCCCGTTGATGGAAATGGTGATGGGGTTGCTGAGATTGCTTCTCAGTTAACAGGTGAAGTTCGTCCTTACGTAGAATGGGCACATAATGCCGGAATGCAAATTCATCCTTATACTTTAAGAGATGAAGAGCGTTTTCTCACCCTTAATCCCGATGGTAGTCCCCAAACTACTGGTGACGAATTCCGTCAACTAACAGAATTAGGTGTAGATGGTTTCTTCACCGATTTTCCTGAAACTGGGCGCATCATTGTAGATGATTTAATTTTGGAATCCAACTTAGCTTCATCTCGTGGTTTCGAGGGTATGGCATTTAGTCCCGATCGCACCACAGCTTATCCTTTGTTAGAAGGTACAGTTTTTGGCGACCCAGCAAATTCCCTACGCATCTACGAATTTGACTTGACCACAGGTACATACGATGGTTTAGTTGGTTACTATCCTACCTCAGTTGCCAATCACGCAATTGGCGACTTTACCCCGATCAATAACAACGAATTCCTAGTTATTGAACGAGATAACGGACAAGGAGATGCCGCACAGTTCAAGAAAATCTTCAAGATTGACATTTCCCAAGTTGACGAAAATGGCTTTGTGGAAAAAGAAGAAATCGTTGATTTATTGAACATCGAAGACCCCAACGATTTAAATGGTGATGGTGAAACCACCTTTGACTTCCCCTTTGTCACCATTGAAGATGTTTTAGTTCTTGACGAAAACACCATTTTGGTTGCAAACGACAATAACTATCCCTTCTCCGTTGGTCGCGGTCCCGACATTGATAACAACGAAGTTATCGTCTTAGAACTAGACGAACCTTTAAATCTAGATCCTCGTTTAGGTATACTCGAACCTACACTCGTTTCGGGTACCAATGGTAATGACGAGTTTATCACTGGGGTCAACCTAGAGTTGCAGAATAATATCTTGTTTGCGGGTGCTGGTGCAGACGAAGTTGATTTAGCCTTTGGTGGTGGAAGTAACAACCGCGTTAATGGTGGTAGCGGTAATGATATTATCTATGTAAGTAGCAGAGATAGAGTATTCGGTACTGGTGGAAATGATGAATTTGATGCTACCGAGAGCATGGGTAATAACCGGATGTCCGGTGGTGAAGGCGATGATACCTTCTACCTCGGTAAAGATGACCGCGCTTTGGGTGGTGCGGGTGACGATAAATTCTTCGTTCAATTCGGTGGTGATAATATCCTATCTGGTGGTCAAGGTACTGACCAATTCTGGATTGTTAACACAGAAATTGCCGAATCTGCTAATACCATCATTGATTTCGAGATGGGTACTGATGTAATTGGTATCTTGGGTAGCGCTAGTTTAGGTATTGATGCATCAACCTTAAATGTGACTGAAGTTAATGGTAATACCGAAATTGCTTTTGCTGGAGAAACATTAGCAATGCTTAATGGTGTAACTGGTTTCAATGTCAACACCAGCGTTGTATTTGCCTAACTTTACCTGAGTTCGACATAATCATAATAGAAGTTGGGTTTTTACGACAATATCTGTAACAGCACTTAAACATTCATAAAAACCCGACTTCTTACCCCAGACAAAACTCTCATGGAAGTCGGGTTTTTACGACAATATCT
>JAYKJL010000288.1:0-20321 GCA_035285725.1 Nostocales cyanobacterium 94392
GAATAGCCGCGATTGTCACAATACTCGGATGGTGCGTGACACCAAAAACCTGATTATTCCGTTAAAAATCAATCAAAGTGTCACAGCACCCTACGGGCAAAATGTGCCAGTTGCGGCTATTCCTATAACTGATTACTGATTACTGTCTCAATATACGTTGTTTAAATTCCATTGCAATTCCGTAATCGGGAATATTTTGGACTAATTTATCGACGAATTCGGTGATAGAAATTCGCGGATGAGATTGTAAAGTCTCTTCAATAATAAAATTAGCAATTGGACCAATAGAATAAGTTAAGTAACTTTCACATTTATTGATAAAATTAGCATCAATAGCTTGATATACGGTTGTTGAAGATTTAGCTAATTGAGATTGAGTTGAAATAGTTGGTACTTGTAAGATAGCTGTTGCTTGATTTTTAAATAGAGTTTTTTGTTGGGGGGGGATATAATCAGTTAATTTTTCAATTAATTCTTGGTAGGTTCCTACTTTTTTAACTGATTGCTGTAATATTTTGTCCGCAATTACTCCAATTGATTTTTTGAGTAATTTTTCTAACTCTATATATTTTTCGGAATTAATAATTAATTTATTTGGGGATTGTATTGGTACTTTTACATCAGGTAATTGAGCGATATTATTTTGAGGTTTAATTTGTTGAAAGTCATGAAATACTTGATTAATATTACCCGGTAAAATATCAATAATTGCTTGGGTACCTGAAAGCCAAGTATGTAAGTGTGCACCTTTACTGTCTAAGATTTTTCGTAATTGAATAATCCATTTAGCAACTGGTAATCCCACTTGAGGATTTGCATTTCTAAGACTTTCTAAAATAGTTTGGGAAAATATTGCTGATTGATGAACGGGTGTTTGAGTAACTATCAAACATTGTCCATATTCAGTACCACATTGTAAATCTTCTATCCAATTTTGTGCAGAACTAATTCCTGAAGATTCTGAACTGATTAAATCTAAAATAACTATTTGCTGAATTTTTTGACTACGACGTAATAATTGTCTAAAAAAACAACGACTCAAACGTACTCCATCACCTAAAATTAAACAAGCTTCTCCATCTTCTTTTTCTTCAACATATCCCCGTAAATATAATAAACAAGTTGGTATTCTCTTCACTCCCCCTACTTTTTGATGATATTGTGCATTTAATTCTCCACTTAATTGGGTAAATTTTTGAATTTCTGTGCGAATTTCCGACCATCTTTTTTCTGAAGAATCAAAACATTCCACTTCAAAATCACCAGCACTCTTCAATAATTCACTTAGATTATGACTCGAAGCTCGATTTGCTAATCCATCAATTATTAAAGCACGTCGTAATTTATGAGAATCAACATGATGGGGTTTAAATCCAATAATTAACTCTCCGACACCTTCTACAATTCTTTTCGGTGTTTGTATGGGATATTCTGGATAAAGCTGACTATCTCCCCGCTCTCGTTTTTGCTGATTAATTAAACGTACTTGATGATTTAACTTATCAATATACTGTACCGTTTGACGATAAACATATTTATAAAGTCCATCAGCGTCAATAAATCCACTTGAATCGGCTGCTTCCCCCGATAATCCCCGCATTAAATAATAAGTAAATACTCCATGTCCTAATTCCGGAAATTCCCAAGATTTTTGACCGCGATCGCAACTGAGTAAAGCACAAAATCCTTTACTTTGAGAAGCACGCTGTCTAAGGACGTTCATCAGTTGCGGGGTAGAATTGGACAAGGGTGTCATATCTCCATCCCTAGCCCTACCGTCTCTCGCTCCTAACAATGCCATATCACCACTATGACAGGTATCCAAACATAATAATTGTTGCTTGGCTGGACTTTTACTTAATATTTCGACAAGTTCCTGCATGGGTAAACCAGTACCCAACAAGTTACTTTTATTAGTATCGGAAAAACATAGGACAGCTTCTTGAGTATTTGGCTCCAACATCCCATGTCCGGAAAAATATAATAAAATCGAGTCATTTGGTCGAGATTGGGATACAATTTTCCATAAACTTTCCCGAATATTCTTTATTTCGGGTATTTTTGCCGCAAAATCATGATGTACAACTATTTCCTTATTGGGAAATCCTTCGGTTGCTTTGACAAGTGATTCTTCCAATCCTTGACAATCTAAGGCTGGATAACGCAAAGAAGGTAAACTTACATCTTGATAATCGTTAACACCTACTAATAACAGCCAAAGTTTGGCTTCTCCTGATTTTAATATAAATGTTGAATCGCTAGAACCTACGCCGAGAGGAGCCATAATTATTAAACCTCTTAACACTTATCAGTGAACAGTTATCAGTTATCTATTGATATGCTTCCTACCTTATCTCCAACCATACACCGTCCCAGTTGTCAACCGAGAACTGATTTCCATTGTATTTAATTAATCCTACTTGTATATCTATATAATTTGGATAAGGAATAGTCGATATAGAAAATTGATGGAAAATGCTCCCACAAAATCAACTTAACTTTTCTACAACTAACTTCTGAATCGCATCTTTCGCAATCGACCACGGAATTTGAACCCATAATTCCCTTATTACTACATTGCCTTTCACTTACTTTCTTCTCAAATTAAACATAATCTCCAATCGAGAAGAACTAGAGAAGAATATTCATCATTAACAGTTGAGCATCAGTTAATTAATTTTCTAATTTCAAATAATTATACATTTAGAAGTATTGACAAAAAGGATTGTTTCATATCAACTTAGTAATCATTCAAATTCAAATAATTAAGTTGTGTAAAGTGATTTTTTTCGATATTATCAGTAATCGATAAAAGCCTTGCTGAATGCAGGTAAAAACATGGACATAAAAGTCCGTGCTATGAGTAAAGTATAAGGAAATGCATCTACGAGATTGTAGATATATTGATAGTGTACTTATGTATTTGTGAGTGATTTAGTTATGCGTTCTCGTCAAAGTATCACCGAATTATTTATAACTTTCTTACAATTTGACGCAAATAGAGTAATTGGTTGGGCTACTGATGCTAGATTACGTCGGAATATTATTAATCATCAAAAAGCGTTATCAAAACCAGAAAATTCTGAAGATTTTTGGGTATCTTATTGGTATAAAGAATGGCAAAATCAAACAGATAATTTAGCAAGAGGACATTTATCGGCTTATTTACAAGAAGTTTGCTATTGGGCTGCAAATAAAACAGTTACTCATTTTTCTTCGGGACAATATACTTTATCAGATTGTTTTCAAGCAATTGTGACTAAGACTGATAAAGTTTTGCAAGGCTTTAAACCCGATATGGGTTTTAATATTAAAAATTATGCTAGTGCGATATTTAGTAGTGAACTTAAGGAATTATTACGACAACAAAAAGAAGTTGATATTTCTACCGATTGGAGATTGTTGCGGAAGTTGACTCAAAAAAGGTTAGTAGAATCTTTGGAAAATGCTGGATTGAATTCACAAACTATTGAATCTTATGTACTTGCTTGGAAAAGTTATCAAGCAATGTATGCTCCCCGTAAAGAAAAGGGAACTCGTAAGCTAGCAAGACCGGATGATGTTATATGGGAGAATATTGCTAAACTTTATAATCGCGATCGCAATTCTCAACTTTCTCAACCTGGAGTTGAATGTAATGGAGAAACCATAGAAAAATGGCTGATGAGTTGTGCAAAAGCTGTACGGGCTTATTTATATCCGAATATGGCTTCTTTAAATGCAACTTCGGGAGATAGTTCGGGAGAATTTCAAGATATTTTACCGCAACTCAGACAAGAATCGTTGCTTTCGGAAATTGTCGCTCAAGAAGAAATTGCCGAACGAAAATCACAACAATCTCAAATCAGCGATGTGATAATTACTGCAATTCAAGAGTTAGATGAACAAGGACAAAATATCATCAAGTATTACTATGCAGGTAATTTGAATCAATCACAAATAGCTAAAGAATTGGGAGTAAAGCAATACACCATTTCTCGCAAACTCAGTAAATGTAAAGACACATTATTACTGAAATTGGCTAGTTGGAGCAAAGAATCGCTGCATATTTCCTTAAATTCATCACTATTAGATTATATGAGTACTCTTTTAGAGGAATGGTTGGAAACTTATTACAAAAAACAGGGAACTGATAACTGATTACTGTTAACTGTTAACTGATTACTGATTACCGGAGCCTTTGATTATGAACGTTGATTTAGAAATGCTAAGTTTAAATAACCCTACAAACCTATGGTTGGAAATTACCGAGAACCAACAAGCTAAAATTTGGCAACAAAGCCAAGCTTTTTCTACAGATAATCGTCGTTGGATAGCATATCTCAACCGTTTAAGCTTAAATGTGTTTTTACCTTGGCTCCAGGAAGAACACGCTACCGATGCATTTATATTTCCTAACTCCGCTAGTTTACCAAGTATTTGGGAAGTTACCAATGGTACGGGTATTTCATTTAATGGTAAAAAATTGGTATTGATTCCTACCGAAGCCCTTGATATATCAGAAATTCGAGTTCCTCAAGAATGGGTAGATATTCCCAAATGGAGTGCTGATTACTATTTAGCCGTACAAGTGAATGTAGAAGAGAATTATATCCGAATTTGGGGTTATACATCCCAAACACATTTAAAGGAAATGGGAAATTATGATCATCGCGATCGCACTTATTGTTTAAATAAGGAGCATCTAATTTCCAATTTGAGCATTTTATGGATAGCACGTCAAGTTTGTCCGGAAGAAGTCACCAAAAATCCAACTGTTCCGATACCGGAATTGTCCGCAATTCAAGCAGAAAACTTGTTAAATCGGTTAGGAAATCCCCAAGTAGTCAATCCCCGTCAAGAAATACCATGGACAATGTGGGGAGCATTATTAGAACAATTTGGCTTACGACAAAGATTGTACGAACAACGTTTGGGAATACCAAAACAATGGTCAATTAGACAATGGATGCAAACGGGAGTATCGGAAGTAGCAAGACAATTTGGTTGGGGAAGTATTGATTTACAACCGAGTTTAGAAGGTGCTAGAGGTACTACAGAAACACCCCAAGGAACAACTTTAGTTAGAAAAATTATTATATCCGGTTTGGAATATGAATTATTAGTGCATCCCAAAGGTAGAATTCAAGATAGGATTTGGCGCTTTGAATTACGACGGGCAACATTGGGAGAAATGATTCCTGTTGGGTTGAAATTAATGCTCTTAACAGAAGACTTACAACCATTTGATGGCAATCAAGCTCAAGCTAGAACCCCTGTAGAAAGACTTTATGTTGATGTCGCTTTGGGTGAAGCTGAGGAAGGTTTGGTATGGAAAGTAGAGCCAACACCCGATGATTATGAATATGAAACCTTATATTTATAAATTTCAATCAGGGAATAGGGAATAGGGAGTTAGGAGTTAGGAGTTTGGAATTGGTAATTACTGCCTACTCCCTACTCCCTACCTCTCATGGGTAGGTTTTTTAGATTAGTCCTATTTTTTGAGTTTTAGAACTCAAATTATCGGCTAGAACTTTGAAACTACGTTTAGTACTTGAGAAAATTCTCAACTATTTGTCCAAAACCTAAATACCTACCCTTGAAAGCTATTCCCTATTCCCTATTCCCTATCAAAAAGAAAATGTCGTCCGTAACGTCCCCGTATAAATGGTGCCGTTATCGTTTCGATTTGCAGCGTTGTCAATTATTTGAATTGTCGGTGTAATTTGTACATTTCTATTAATCGGATAGTTGTAAAATGCTTCATAATTTGTTTGAGTTGAATCACCGATTTCTGTGGCTATAAAAGGCTGTCCGACTGCAATTCCAGCTAAAGCACCTCTAGTAAATAAGTCTCTAAATGCAACTCCAGCCATCCAATAATTGGGATTAATATCGCCAAAATTTGTATTATTGTAACTACTAAATCCGTAGCGTCCAAATATACCAATTTTTTGAGCAAGAGTTAATTCTAAATTGGCTCCAATTGCATCAAAACGGTTATCAAATATTTCACCACCGCTATACTGTAAACGTAAAGCTAAATCTCTAGAAGGTGAATATTCTATTTCTACTACACCTTGATAATTATCTCCAAATAAACCTCTTGTTCCACCAGTGTTAGGTGAATTGGGAATATTGGGAGAATCGTAGAGTACATCTATAAAAGGTGCTGTTCCGATCAGTCTTCCTTGATCGCTGGGATTTGCTGCATCTGCTGCGGTATAAGCAGCCCTAAATGCAAAAGCTCCTTTACTGGGTTTCCAGTCAATTACTGCTCCAGCGCTAGGGAACTCGATGGGGAAAATAACATAGTTATTCACAAAAGCTTGAGTACTAAAGTCGCGGAAACTTAATTTAGCGTAACTATTAAAGTCGATATAATCGGCAGCACGGATATTTGGACCGATGGTAACTGCTAAATCTTGATTAGGTTTGAAAGTGTAATAAAGTCTCGATATCTCAAAATCTCTATCTGTGGGGGGATTGATAGAATAATCCAAAGCACTACCAAAAAATGGTTCTAAGAAACCTCCAGCATTATCTCTACCTCCCAAAACTTGACCATTTTCTGTAAAACCGCTTCCTGTTTCCAAACGCAGTTTTAGTAAATCTGTTTGATTAAAACTGGTGTCTAAATCAATTCCAGCCCTAAATACCATTGTGGCATTGGGATCATTCGTAACTTGTCTTCCAGTCGCGTCAATAATGCGATCGCCATTTATACCCCCAGCATTTGCAGAAATAATTACTTGTCCCCTCAATTTAGTAGTTGTAGAAAACTGGGATGCTTCTAATTGAGCGTTACGGGCTTCTAAGGAATCCACTCGACCACGTAAAGTAGCTAATTCCGCAGTAAAATTTTCCTGTAACCTCTGCAAAGTTACCAAATCTTCTCTAGATACTACATCAGCAGTAGCCGTCGCAATCAGTTCATTAATTCGATCTAAACAAGCATTGAGTCCCGCAGCGAATTCATAACGAGTCATGGCTCGATTTCCCCGAAAAGTTGCATTGGGATATCCAGCAATACAACCATACCGTTCAACTAAAGATTGTAATGCTTGAAATGCCCAATCAGTCGGTTGAACATCGCTTAATTGATTGACATTCGTTACCTGACTCATCCCAGTTTCTGCTTTAACCGGAGATGTTGTTAAAAGAAAACAGATAATAGGAGAAACAAGAAAAAAGAATTTAAGCATTTTGAAATTTGGTAATTGGTAATTAAAATCCGTGTAATCCGTGTAATCCTTTTTAATCCGTGATTAGAACTGTTAACTGTTTATCGAAACAAGTAAATTCACTGACTACGTTAGTCACAATTTTTAATCCTACTCCTCCGATTAAAGTCATGATGGATTCGGGATGAAACTGAACAGCGGCTATTGGTAAGGTTTTATGTTCAATACCCATAACTATTCCGTCATCGGATAGGGCTGTAATTTTAAGTTCTTGAGGTAAACTATCTTGTAGCGCGTACAAGGAATGATATCTACCAACTTCAAAGGATGATGGTAAGTCTTTGAAAGCAACAGAATTTTGATCTACTACATTTACTAAAGATGTTTTACCGTGTTGGGGATAATCTAAAACTCCGAGTTTCCCACCATGTGCTTCAACTATTCCCTGTAATCCCAAACATACGCCGAATAAGGGTATTTGACGTTTTTTGCAAGCGGCGATCGCCATTTCTAATTTAAAGTCACTAGGCTTTCCGGGTCCGGGTGATAATACTACTAAGTCGGGTTGTTGTTGATCAAAGACTGATTCGGGAAAACCATGTCTTAATGTTGTGACTGTGGCTCCTGTTTGACGGATGTAATTAGCGAGGGTATGAACGAATGAGTCTTCGTAGTCAATTAATAAAACTTTCTTCCCTGCTGCTGGTAATTGTTCTTTAATCCCAAATTGAGACATGATAAATTTTTGATCAACTTCTTGATTGCTTGCTCGATTCAGAGTTTGAAATAACGCAGTTGCTTTCGTAATAGTTTCTTGAGCTTCTGCTTCCGGTTGGGAATCATAAAGTACGGTAGCACCAACCCTTACTTGAGCAATTGAATCTTTGAGTCGGATGGTTCGCAAAATCAAACCAGTATTCAAATTACCTTTAAAATTAAAACCTCCTACCGCACCACCATACCAACGTCTAGCACTGCGTTCGTTTTGTTCGAGAAACTGCATAGCTGAACGTTTTGGCGCTCCGGTGACGGTTACAGCCCATAAATGAGTTAAAAATGCATCCAAAGCATCGTAAGTAGGTTTGAGTGTCCCTTCTACATGGTCAACTGTATGAATCAGATGACTATACATTTCAATTTGACGACGACCTATAACTCTTACGGAACCAGGTTCACAAATTCGTGATTTATCATTACGATCTACATCAGTACACATGGTCAATTCAGATTCATCTTTACGGGAATTCAACAATTTCTGAATTTGTACTGCATCATCAATTGCAGTTTCTCCCCGACGTATTGTACCGCTGATGGGACAAGTTTCTACTCTTCTACCTTCAACTCGGACAAACATTTCTGGAGATGCACCAATTAAGTATTCTCCACCCAAATTAAAGATAAACCCATAGGGGCTAGGATTAATTTTTCTTAAAGTGCGGAATAGTTGAGTTGGGGATTTTTCGCAGGTTTCAGAAAAGCATTGAGAAGGAACCACCTCAAATAAATCACCCCGGCGGAAATAATCTAGAGCTTTGGTAACTTGTTGTTCGTATTCACCCGCTGCATGGTCAGAACCTTGAGTCACATTCAGACGTTTACCCCGGTAATCCATCACTTCACCTTTACGAGGTAAATCTCTGGTACTACCATTATTAGTGACAAAATCGTACTGTAAGCGAAATGCTTGTTGTAAATGGTAATCAACAACTAATAATTCGTCGGGTAAATATAATACTAAATCCCTTTGGTCTGATTCTCGTTCCAACAATTTGGGCATTTGTTCAAATTGGAATACCAAATCGTAACCCAAAGCTCCATAAAGTCCTAAATTTTCATCCTTATCACTGTAAAATGCCGATATTATTTCTCGGATAACGCTGAATACAGATGGTTGTCGGCTGCGTTCTTCTTCAGAAAATAGATGATTGCTCAGTTTAATTGAACCGAAAATGTAATTATCTTGTTGATTTAACTCTTCAATAAATGGCTTATCTAATAATAATAATTTTAAATAAGCGAGTAAAACCAAACCTCGCTCATTGTGAGCCGTAATTGTAAAATTGCGATCGCGAGTAGATATCTCCAAAGGAGGATTGACAAAACCGATAGCCCATCTTTTATATCGTCCTGGATATTCATAACTACTAGCGAGTAAACCACCCCGTTGAGAGTCCAGACGCATCAAAACTTCATCAATAGCGGAATCGATAGAAGTATTAGTAACCGAACGAGAGATAAATATACCGCCGTCAGTTGTATAAGAATTGGTGTCAAATTGCATTTTAATTATTCTCCAACCTGCTTTAACTTTTTATAGGGGTGAGGGAATGTGGATTTATGCAATTCGGGAAAATAGTTTACATATCTTAAGAAAGGCAGTTTTTTGCTCTTGGGTTGTTGATGAGAAATTGCGGTAGCTTAAGAAGAGCGAAGATCAGTAAATCGCAAAGTTTTTTCAAAGGCGATCCCTAGCCTAAATCTAAGTATCCTTGAATAACCTATGGCTCATCAAAAAGGTAAGGCAACAGACCCTGTTAAGTATTTTGCTGGCCCTCAAAATCGAGATTTAAGTATTATCAAACAGAAACGAAAACCAAATGTTAAGTTGATTATCACCCCTTTTTCCGAGCTTCAACGAGAGTCTGAGCAGTTTTTCCCGACAATTCTCTGAAAGCCTCTTAAAAAAAGACTTACAGCCTTAACTTGTCACCAATGCACCCCGTCAGGTTGATTCTATGGCAGTTTCTTGGAATATCGTAGAAGAATTAATGAGAATTAATTGTGGTAATTTGGAGTATTATTTATGAGGTCTGAGAGCTATGAATTTGATTTTAAATGCATCATAGCTTTCATGTCACCCCGTCAGCAGATACCCATGTTACTGACTCCAATTTGAATAAAAAATTAAAAATTAGAGCCAAACTGCATAAGTTAGCAAAAGCTTCACCTATATATTAGATAGAACAAAGTCCAACCTAGAGGGTGCAATAACCAAATGCTCAAAGAACCTACAATTATCAGTGCTAACTCAGGATACTGTAAGTTAGATAACCATGTTACAATCTGATCATAAGTATAAATTAGAATCTAAAAATTAAATTTTTACTTACAGCCTGTAATGTAAAGTCCAGCTATTAGCCGCTATAAGTATAGTAAAAATAGAACAAATTAATATGCACAAAAAATTTATAGCAACGGTATTTATTCTCTTTTCCTTTATGTTTGCGAGTAGAGCAAATGCTGTAAGCTTCAATCAATTTTTTGTTTTTGGAGATAGTCTTTCCGAGACTGGTAATAATTTAAATACAACTACAAAATTTCCCAGTTTGGGAATCCCCATTATTCCTAAAACCCCACCTTATGCTTCTAGACGTTTTTCTTATGGTGATGTTTGGGTAGACTTTGTAGGAATAGGAAAGGCATTGGGATTAACTCTTGCTACTATCACTGCCCTAAGTAAAATCCGTGCTAGGCAAAGTGCTAATTTTGCTTTTGATGATGCTAGTCCAGGTTCGGTTAATTTGGTAAAATACAGTCTGTTTTTTGTAAATGTTATGAAAGGTTGTGAAATGCTATGAGTACATCATCTAGTTTAATCGAAATTCTTGATTATAGAGCGCAATATCAGCCCGCTCAGCAAGCCTACATATTTCTTGAAAATGGGGAAACAGAATCAGCAAGTCTCACTTATGGAGAATTACATAGACGAGCAGTAGCTATTGCATCTCATCTTCAAGATTATCAAGGAGAACGAGCTTTATTGTTGTATCCTTCTGGATTAGAGTTTATTACGGCATTCTTCGGCTGTTTATATGCTGGAATAGTGGCAGTTCCTGTTTATCCACCAAAACGCAATCAGAAGTTATCTAGGTTTCTTTCTATCGTTAATGATGCCCAAGCAAAAATAGCACTGACAACCACACCAATACAAACTGAGATTGAGAAGAGATGGGAAGAGAATGCAGATTTAGCTAAGTTGAACTGGGTAGCTACTGATACCGTTACTACTAATCGGGACGAATTTGTTCCTAAATCTTTTACCCCAGAGAATTTAGCGTTTTTGCAATATACTTCCGGTTCTACAGGAACGCCAAAAGGAGTGATGGTTACTCATGGAAATATTATTCACAACCAACAGTTGATTCAAGCTTCTTTTGGTCATAGCAAACAAACTATATTTGTTGGTTGGTTGCCTTTGTTTCACGATATGGGGTTAATTGGTAATATTTTACAACCAATGTATTTGGGAATTCCTTGTATTTTGATGCCTCCAGCAGCATTCTTGATGAATCCGATTTGTTGGTTAAAAGCAATTTCTAAATATAGAGCGACTACTAGTGGTGGACCTAATTTCGCTTACGATCTGTGTGTAAGAAAAGTTAAAAAAGAACAATTAGCTCAACTTGATTTGAGCAGTTGGGATGTGGCTTTCAATGGGGCGGAACCATTACGAGCAGAATCCTTGGAGCGATTCAGTGAAAAATTTGGTGAATGTGGTTTTAAATATGAAGCCTTTTATCCTTGCTATGGCATGGCGGAAACTACCCTGTTAGCTACTGGGGGAGACAAGAATTCAAAGCCAGTGATTCAAAGAGTATTATCCGAGCAGCTAGAACAAAATTTGGCAGTTAAGTGTTTGTCTTTGTCTAAAGAAAGTCGAATGATTGTAGGATGTGGTTATCCTCAGCTAGATACAAAAGTCTATATTGTCAATTTTGATTCATTAAATCAATGCAAAGAAGGAGAAGTAGGAGAAATATGGGTACATAGTAATAGCGTCGCATCTGGGTATTGGAATAACTCCTTAGCAACAAAAGAAACCTTTCACGCTTATGTAAAAGATACAGGAGAAGGACCATTCCTTCGCACCGGGGATTTAGGGTTTTTGCTAGATGGTGAGGTGTTTGTGACGGGGCGACTCAAGGACGTGATTATCGTCAGAGGTCAAAACCATTATCCGCAAGACATTGAACTGAGTGTTGAAAAGAGCCACCCAGCACTGCTACCTAATTGTGGAGCCGCCTTTACGGTAGAGATTAAGGGTAAAGAGCAACTAGTGATTGTTCAGGAGGTAAAGAGGACTTATCTGCGTAAGCTGAACGTAAATGAGGTCGTAGGAAATATACGTGAGGCTGTAGCGTTAGAGCATTCTCTACAGGTGTCTGCGATAATCTTGGTTAAGACTGCCAGTATTCCTAAGACATCTAGTGGAAAGATTCAACGTGATGCTTGTCGGACTCAATTTTTGAATGGGCATTTAAATGTTGTAGAAGATTGGAGCGAAAATCCTGAGTATAAATTCGGTTTTATCTCGCTTGATACTGAAATTGACTGTGTATTACAAAAAGTATCAAGTCAGAAGCAGGCATAAGGTTTTTTTAATCGTACTTTCCTCCTGCTTTAAAATTACCAAAAAATTGTAGCCGCTTGTTGAGGAACGTATACCTTTATGGGTACGGGAGGTATAACTCAGGATAATCTTGGGTTACTTTTCAAGAATGCTATCGCGTACACTCCGTTCAAGCCAACGTAACAGGTAATTATAAAGTCGGGAGAAAGTAAATCGTAACCTAACGCTTTAATAACTAAAAAAGGGCGTTGTATAAAATTGCTACGAGAGTGTAATTCACTCTATTTACAGTTCGGAAACTAAAAACAGGGAGCAAGTAAAAAATGAAACTTGAAAATAAGCAAATTGATACAATGTTGGCAGATGTAAAAGGCGATCGCGCTAGTGTTAAAAAGCTGCCTACAAAGATAGAAATTCAAAACTATGTCGTTAACTATTTAGCGGAACTTCTACAAGTAAAACCAAACAGAATTGATGTAACGATTTCCTTCGAGCGTTATGGATTGGATTCTTCTGTAGTTCTCGAACTTGCTGGTGAGTTACAAAGTTGGTTAGATGAAGAAATAGACCCAACTTTATTTTATAATTACCCCACAGTAGAGGCGTTGAGTCAGCAATTAATCAAGGAACTTAAAGATAAAGCTTAATACATAAAGCTTGTTACTGATTTTGGATTAAACGACTCCTGTCTCGCTAGAAGATAGAAGATTACCTCGTGAATCAGAAGGAGAACAAGGAGAGAGATATGAATGATTTCAATTCTCTAATTCTAATTAAGTCGTAATCTTAAAATCGTGAATTCTGCTGTAGGGAGCATCCCCCACAGCAAGCAAATCTAAAATTGATTGATATCTTAGATTGAGCTTTGTTACGTAGCTATTGCCCTTTATTTTTAACTAAGGAGAAAGCAAATGAGTAAATCCAATAAATTAACAGCACCAACTATAGAACAATCTTCAAATATTCCTATACTTAAGCAAAAGAAACATTTAAAAGTAATTGAAAAAACGTATAGTAGCAATACTAATTCTGACTACACAGAAAAACTCTGGGATTTGGGTAATAATTTTGATTACACTAGCAATAGCAATCATTATTGGGGAAATCCTGAACTGTCACTTCTATACGGAACTCCGCTTTACGAAGTCGCTTCTCCCTGCCAAAAACTAGCTCTGAATCATCTTTTTTGGGTCGCAAATTATCACTACATTGCAGTCAGTGAAGCTAGTACTTCTTTGTACAATATGGTCACATCTGGCGTATTTCATAACTTAGGAGGCTATGAACAGCTTTGTAGAGAACTAGAATTAGAAACTGAACAAGAAAGTTATCATATTAGAACCTTTCAAAAGGTTGTTTATAGTACAAAAAAATCTTTACTTGGTAAAACAATTTTAGGTAATCCTTTGGCTAGCAAAATGGATCAAGGATTGCTCGGTAAATTGCTGCCTAAACCTCTACAAACACTTTTCTTGTCAGGTCAGTATAAAACAATCTTTTCGGTTTATCAGGACTATATCTTAAGCTTTATAGCTAAGAAAATGCTTGAAAATAAAAAACAATATTATTCCGAGTATTTAAGAGAGATAGAACAGAAAGATCGGTCGGTTGCAGCTGCATCAGAAGGTATCTTAGGGCAAGTAGCTCCTCGACATTGGGTTAAATTCTTTACTTTAAACTGGGGAATTTCCCCGTTTATGGCTTGCCAATACTACTGTATTCGCTATACAGCCAATGCATATTTGAAAAATCATGAATATGTCTATTATAAGAATTATCAGGAGTTACAGAAAAAAAGTGAGTTTATACCAAATCCAACAGCTATCTCTTATTATCATTTATTGGATGAGTCTTTCCATACCACGATTTCCCAAACAATTGCAAAAGATATGTACAAAGAACTTCCTAAGCCAACGGCTTATGAAAAGTTCTTATCTAGTCAAATAATTTCCATGATGCAAAAAAATATGCTGAGTGGTCTTTCTGGTGCTTTACCTGGTCGCTTTGTCGCCGACAGCCCTTTATTTATGCTGTTTGTCTATAAGTTATTAAAATCTCCTGTATTTGGAATGTCTAATCAAGACAGCCTCTACTGGATGGAAAAGTGTTTTTGCCAGGAACACGATGGGTTTCACGTAGGACTCAAGTATCATGGTAAACTTCTGGAATCGCTTCGCAGGGTCTTTGGTAGCCTAGAGTATCAGTCGAGCGTCAATCGTGAGATGAAAATTATGGCTACAGGAGGATCTATTGGCAAGGCTATTACAGGTAATACAAAGGTCTTTAAAAAGTTTTCTAGGTCTATATCCCACAGTAATTAGTGCTTTGTTCCATTAAATATGACGGGTTCGTAGTAAGGAATGCGCGTCCCTCTGAGCGATTTATCGTTCTAAAATCCAAAATTGTTTGACTGAGGTAAAAAATGAAAGATAGCATTGCAATTATTGGGTTAGGATGCCGGTTTCCGAAGTCAGAAACACCAGAAGCATTTTGGCATCTTTTGAGCAATGGCATAGATGCAATTACAGAAATTCCAGCAGATAGATGGAGCATTGATGAGCTTTATGCTCCGCAACCTGCTACTCCAGGCAAAATGAATACTCGTTGGGGAGGATTTATATCCCAGGTTTACGATTTTGACTCTTTGTTTTTTAATATTAGTCCCAAAGAAGCAGAACGAATTCATCCTCAGCAGAGGCTGTTTTTGGAAGTTGCTTGGGAGGCACTAGAAAATGCTTCCCTAGCAACAGATAAATTATCTGGAACCCGAACAGCAGTATTTGCAGGTATGGAATTGGTCAAACACGATCAGTTATTATATAGAAATACTGACGATTTGGCTCAAATTAATGCTTACGATGCTATTGGTACGACTCCAAGTTTAGGTCCTAGTCGGCTCTCCTACCTGTTAAATTTAAAAGGACCGAGTTTGGTAGTTGAAACTGCTTGTTCTTCTTCATTAGTGGCAATTCATTTAGCTATTCAAAGCTTGCGAACGGGAGAATCTAATCTCTGTATAGTTGGGGGAGTTAACTTAATTTTGACACCCGAACTCAGTATTATGCTTTCTCAATCTCAAATGATGTCTCCTGAAGGTCGTTGTAAGACTTTTGATGCGAGTGCTAACGGTTACGTTAGAGGCGAAGGCTGTGGTGTTGTAATTCTAAAAAATCTCTCAGATGCCCTAGAAGACAATGACAATATTCTAGCGGTAATTCGAGGTTCTGCGGTCAACCAAGATGGAATTAGTAATGGCATTACAGCCCCTAATGGACTTTCTCAAGAAGCTGTAATTCGCCAAGCTTGTAAAAATGCAGGTGTTAAACCAGCCGAAATTAGTTATATAGAAGCTCACGGTACAGGAACTCCTTTAGGCGATCCCATTGAGGTTAATTCGTTAAAAAAAGTGTTAATGGAAGAGCGGCAATCAAATCAACGCTGTTTTATTGGCTCGGTTAAAACTAATTTCGGTCATTTAGAATTAGCAGCAGGAATCGCTGGATTGATTAAAGCAGTTTTAGCTTTGCAGCATAAAAAAATTCCGCCGCACCTACACCTGAAGCAATTAAATCCTTATATCCGTCTGGGAAAAACTCCGCTATCAATTCCAACTGAGATACAAGAGTGGAATGTAGAAGGTAAAACGCGCCTAGCGGGAGTTAGTTCCTTTGGTTTTGGAGGCACAAATGCTCATGTAATCTTAGAAGAAGCGCCCACGGTTGCAAAAAACACTAAAGCCGAATTTGAACGTCCTTTACATATATTAGCCCTCTCCGCAAGAAACGACCTGGCTCTTGCAGCATTAGCACAAAAGTATAGCAATTTCCTGGATTCCAAGGATACAATTTCTTTAGCAGATATCTGTTTTACCGCTAATGTTGGTCGTACTTATTTTGAGCGTCGTTTAGTGGCGATCGCTAACTCAAAAACTGAGTTGCAGAAGTCTCTCCAAGCTTTTGCTGCCGGAGTTGATACGGAAAACATAGTTAGAAGTGGTTTAAGTATAGAACAATCTTTATCTTCTCAGGTTGCCTTTTTGTTTACAGGACAAGGATCGCAATATGTGGGTATGGGAAGAGAATTATATGAAACTCAACCCACCTTCCGTAAAGCTTTAAATCGCTGTGGAGAAATATTAAGTTCTTATTTAGATAAACCTCTTCTAGAGATAATATATTCTTTTAATTCCACATCTGATATAGACCAAACCCAATATACTCAACCTGTTTTATTCGCTGTAGAATATTCTTTAGCGCAATTGTGGCAATCTTGGGGTATTAAACCAACACTAGTAATGGGACACAGTGTAGGTGAATATGTTGCAGCGTGCTTGGCAGGAGTTTTCAGTTTAGAAGATGGGTTAAAACTAATTGCGGAACGCGGACGTTTAATGCAGTCGCTACCGCAAAATGGGGCAATGGTTTCACTTTTAGCCGAGCCAGAACAAGTAATCAAAGCTATTGATACCTGTGGTGGAGAAGTTACAATCGCGGCATTTAACGGACTTAGTAGCGTCGTAATTTCAGGTAAACAAGAAGCTGTTGAGAATCTAGTAAGTAAACTTGAAATTCAAGGAGTAAAAAGCAAAGCATTAAAAGTTTCTCATGGATTTCATTCGCCGCTCATGGAACCGATGTTAGAAGAATTTGAGCGGGTTGCAAGAGAGGTAACATATTCACCTCCACAAATTCAATTAATTTCTAATGTTACAGGTGAACTAGTTACAAATGAAAT
Organism: Nostocales cyanobacterium 94392; assembly: GCA_035285725.1. Taxonomy (GTDB): domain Bacteria; phylum Cyanobacteriota; class Cyanobacteriia; order Cyanobacteriales; family Nostocaceae; genus Rivularia. The sequence continues at coordinate 17,251 of JAYKJL010000288.1, forward strand.
TGCTACCCCTGAATATTGGTGCGAACATATACGACTACCAGTAAAATTTGTTCAGGGGATGGCAACTTTGGCTCAACAAGATTGCAAAATATTGCTTGAAATCGGTTCCCAACCCATTTTATTAGGTATGGCTCGTTTGTGTTTATCTTCGGATGACGAAGACTATGCCTTTCTTCCCAGTTTGCGACCTCAAAAAGCAGATTGGCAGCAAATGTTAGAAAGTTTAGCAGAATTATACTTACGTGGCATAGCAGTAGATTGGCAGGATTTTGAGAACGATTATCCTCAACGTCGCCGTCAGGCATTTTTACCAACGTATCCCTTTCAACGTCAACGTTATTGTATTAAGGATAATCAAAAGCATCAAAATGTTCCATTACCAGCAATAGATTCGACAACTTTACTTTATCTATTAAGTCAAGGAAAAATTGAACGGGTAAAAAGTATATTAGAAACAACAGGAGAACTGTCAGCCTCGGAGATTAAATTATTACCTAAGTTATTAGAAGTAATCGCAAAAAATCTTCAGCAAAAAGCAACAGTACTTAAAGGTGATGATAATGCCATTGATAATCTCATCATAGATACAACAGATGCAAATGCTGAGGTACAGCAAGAAAATGAGCATCGACAATTGAATGAATTGTTAACTGCTCAACCTGAAAAACGGCGACAATTATTAAAACAGTACATTGGTAAACTACTAACCAAAGTATTGAAAATAAAAGTTTCTCAACTTGACTGGCAACAGCGTTTTTCCAGCATGGGAATAGATTCCCTCATGGCTACAGAGTTAAGAAGATATATCAAGCAGGACTTAGATATTGCTATTCCCGTAGAATTTTTAGCCGAACTCAGTTTGGAAAAGTTTTTAACTCAACTACTGTTTTTGATTGACAAGCATAATCTAATACAAAACCAAGACAATTCAAATGAAATCGTTTCATTGGGAACAGTCACCAAAACTCACACCAAGCATCAGGTTGAAGAGAATTTGTGGGTAATTCGCCCCCAGCCCAATCCTCAAGCTCGCTTACGTCTACTGTGTTTTTCTTATGCTGGTGCAGGAGCATCTGTCTTTAATCCTTGGGTTAAAGAATTACCATCAGATATTGAACTTTGTGCAATACAACTACCTGGAAGAGAAAACCGATTTAAAGAATCCCCTTTGACTCATCTCAAACCTTTAATTCAAACTCTCCTTCCACTGCTTAAGCCTTATTTAGACCAAAATTTTGCCTTATTTGGTCATAGTATGGGGGCATTGCTGAGTTTTGAATTGATTAGAGAATTACGTCGTCAAAATTGTCCTCTTCCCGTTCATTTATTTGTTTCTAGTAGAAAAGCCCCTCAGTTGCTTGAAATCGACGCTCCCATTCATCGTTTACCCGATTCTCAATTTATCGAGAAAATCAAGCATTTTAATGGCACTCCCGATGAAATTTTGCAAAACAAAAAATTTATGCAACAGTTTGTACCTACACTACGCTCGGATTTTTCCATTTTAGAAACCTATTTTTATCGGAATGAGCCTCCGCTTGATTGCCCGATTACTGCTTTTGGCGGTGATCAAGATCCAATAGTGGATCGAGCAGAACTAACTGCTTGGAATAAACAAACCTCTTCACAGTTTGACTTACAAATGTTTGCTGGCGACCATTTCTTTTTACATTCCGCTCGTGAGAAATTATTACAAGCCATATTGACCCAGCTAGGTTGAAAGTAAAAATAATTCATTCTCAATTACTAATCTCCCAACTTTATGATTACCTATTCAAGAGAGTAGGGGGAATAGGGGAAGGAATTATTACATCGGTAATCTTAGACCAAGAAGAAATTAACAAGACATTCATAGGAGCAATTTTTCATGGCTAATATCGTAGCGACATCTATAGGATTTCCCGAAAATTATTATACTCAAGAAGTTTTGGCAACGGCACTCAAAAAGTACTTGTTAGCAATGGATTTAGAGTTTGACCTAGAGACAATCGATCGCTTTTTTACCAATGTCAAAATTAATGGACGCTATTTTACTTTTCCCCTTGATTCTTTATATGATCCCCCTAAATTCGCTGAAGTTTCCAATCAAGCAATAGTTAAATGTGTTAATCTAATTGAGACTACTGTAACAAAGCTACTAGATAAAGCAGGTATAGCCCCCCAAGATGTATCTCAACTTACCGGCACTACCTTACTTTCAGCTACCCCTGGATTAGATGCCCGATTAATGAACCGCATTCCCTTTTCTACAGATATCAAGAGAATGCCCTTAACAGGTGTGGGTTGCATGGGTGGTGCTTTTGGCTTGGCTAGGGTCGCTGACTATTTAAAAGGACACAAGACAGAATCTTCAGTATTGTTTGCAATGGAACCTTCTTCATCATTGTGGCAAGGTTCATTACAACGGGATTTGTCTTATATGATAAAGCAATTACCCGAAGACCCTGCAATATACACCGATATTATCATGACGATTGTAACTGCTGCTCTATTTGGAGATGGTTCAGCAGCTGTTTTAATGGTCGGTGAAGACCATCCCTTAGCTCAACCAGGTCAACCTCGGATTGTTGATAGTCGGTCAATTATTTTACACAATACAGTTCATCTGATGGGGATGGATTTAGTTGAGACGGGGACACGCAATATTCTTCGCCCAGAAGTAGCCGATTATATCAAAATCGCTCTGCATAAAACTGTTGACCCCCTACTTGCAGAGCATAACCTTTCAATTGATAATATTGATCGTTGGATGGTTCACCCTGGAGGACCCAAGATTATTTCAGCAGTTGAAGAAGAATTTGGGTTAGATGAACAGATATTACAAGGAAGCTGGGATGCTTTAGCCGAAATTGGCAATATTTCTTCCCCTACAGTGCTATATATCCTAGATAAAAGTTTGGCAGAAGAACAGCCTCCTGCGGGTTCTTATGGCTTGCTGTTAGCAATGGGTCCTGGTTTTTGTCAGGAAGCAATTTTATTGCAGTGGTAGTACAGCAAATTTTATCTTAATAAAGTATGTTACCATTGTTGGGGATACCTGTACCACAAAAGCTTCAAAAATATTACTGTAC
>JAYKJL010000289.1:0-18904 GCA_035285725.1 Nostocales cyanobacterium 94392
GCGTACAGTTTGGAGTGGTGCAGGGGAAGCAATTGCTTTGAAAAAATTAAGTGTTTCCAAATTACGAGAAACTATTCAGCGAGTATTAACAGAAGATGCTTACAAGCAAAATGCTGTGAAATTACAAACTGCAATTCGTAATGCTGGAGGTGTAAAACGTGCTGCGGATATCATCGAACAAGCTGTATCTACAAGGAAACCAGTGCTGGTTCAAAGATAACAATATAAGATTTTTTTCAAGTCCTGTTTGGAAAAACAATTAATCTGGGTATAAATTTCCACTCATTTCAGAAAGTAGGGAGCAAAACTAGAATTTTAATCTACTCGAAATCACCTTTTTTACGTATTTATTCATGCAGCCCGTGTATAAATATAATAGTAATTAAGGAGTAAATGCTCTATGAAGCGGAAAAAGCTCAGACTATTCACTAATAGCCTTGTAATATCAGCTACAATATGTTCGATGTTTGTCGGAATGGCGATCGCTCAATCAGCGCGATCGCTAAATGCGAATTTAGTTCCAGTTAAAGGAAAAACAGTTCAAAATTTTGTTCCTAAAGGTTGGACAATTCAGGATAAAGTGGAGGGAGATATCAATCGTGATGAAAAACCAGATACAGTATTAACATTAATCGAAGCAGGAACACAAAGTGAACGTGGTCGTGCATTGGTAATTTTAATCAAGCAAGCAAATGGAAATTTACAGCGTTTAGCAGTTGCGAATAAGTTGTTACTATGTTCATCATGTGCAGGTGTTCTCAGCAGTCCAGATGGAGCAGGTACAAACATTGAAATTAAATCGGGAGTGATCACAGTATCTCAGTTAAGTGGTTCTCGATTAGCAACTGAAACTTTACATCGTTTTTGGATAGATAAATCTTCTCAGCGATTAGTATTAATTGGTAAAGATATCACTGATTTTGATCGTGCTAATGGTGATTCAACTGTGACTAGTGAGAGTTATCTCACTGGACAACAAATAGTGCAAACGTTCCGGAGTCAAAAACTAGTTTCCACGAAAAAATCTCCTATCCCTAAAAGCAAGCAGTTGATTGAAAATGTAAGTATTTAAACTGATTAATTTGATTTTGAGATTGGAAGAAGTGGGGTTTTTCTGATAAAAATCCGACTTCTAGCTTAAGATTAAAGATCAAAGGTTAAAGGTTAAAGGTTAAAGGTTAAAGGTTAAAGGTTAAAGGTCAACTGTCATTAACTTTTTAACTATTGCTGGAGTTAATTCTTGTACGTTACTTAAAACTATTTTTGCTCCGGCTTTTTTAAGTGACTCGGTGTAATCATCTCGCTTTTGCGGTGTTTGCTGTGCATGAGGGGGTAATACTCCCACAGCAATCCAAGTACGGTTTGGCTGAATATTTTGCGCTTTCTCTACAGTGTACATATCCGCAACGGTATCTCCCACGTAGATTACTGGTGGTAAATCATTAATATAATTAATATTATCAATACTATCTTCGATTAATTCTAATGTCGAAAATAATCCTGTGGGGTCTGGTTTACCTGGAGCATCTTCCATTGCAATTAATACGGGAGATTGTAAACCCAGACGTTGTTGCAAAACATAGGTCGCTGAAGCACGAGTAGCACCGCTAAAAAATCCCCAGGGAATAGCAGCTTCGGTAAGTTGGTTTAAGTAGCTAGGTTGTAATAATAATGGTTCGTCACGAATGTATCCCGTCAAATTATTAGGTTCAGTACCTCGATAACGCGATTGAAAAAAAGCAACGATCAATTGATAATCCAAATTTACTTGCTCGCGAGATTGTCCTTGAGTTTCAAAGTAACGATAAATTAACTCTTGAGAACCTTCCCAATCATTATTCCACACACCTTCAGATTTCAGACGGTCAATATCATCTGCTGTGGGACGATAGGCTTGCGCGGTAAAATGCTCTACAGTATCCGCTAACGCTCGGCGATAGGAACCCGACACATCACGCACTACACCATCAATATCAAACACAACAATAGCAGGAATGGAAGTTTGTTGATTCACGGTCATCAGTTATCAGTTATCAGTTATCAGTTAACAATAATTTGCGACCACTTACCAGTTAACAGTAACCAATATTTCTAACTCCTAACTCTGAACTCCTAACTTTCCAAGGTAATTGCTCAGTTGGTGAGGTAATAAGTTAAAATAGGCGATTGCTGCTGTTATTCATGGTTACTTAAATATATGGAAAATCAAACTCAAACTCAAGAACAGTTATCCAAGTTTATTCTGAAGATTCTGTGGTTAGATGATAACGTCGCTCTTGCAGTTGATCAAGTGGTAGGTAAAGGTTTTAGCCCTTTGACAAAGTACTTTTTCTGGCCTCGTACTGATGCATGGGAGGAGTTAAAAAATGAGTTAGAATCGAAACATTGGATTGCTGAACTCGAGCGAGTCGAGATACTCAATAAAGCAACAGAAGTGATTAATTATTGGCAAGAAGAAGGCAGAAAACGACCGATGTTAGAAGCTCAAGGAAAATTTCCTGAAGTTATCTTTACAGGTAGTAATTAATTTCCTCATTTTGGGGAATTGTCACAGAAGTCGGGTTTTTAGAATAAATTTCACTGGGAACAGACAATCTTTATCAAAACCCGACTTCTAACCCCACAAAAAATCCTGTTTTTACAGTTTTGCAATCATTTAAGCCGCAATCGAAGTAGTTAACATCAAATTCCCATTCATCTAATTCCTGTAATTATACTTAATTATTGAAATATTATTTGTAATAATTAAAACTCCTCCAATCAGATGCAAAGGAGGAGTTTTTGATATTAATTCTAAATAAGCAGATGCTTACACCATTCCACCAGCAGCTTGAAAGCGAGCGCGGGCGCGTTTGTAGGCTTGAGTTGCCTGGATTTGCCCTTGTCTATCCCCTTGTGCTACTTGGTTCAGACGGGTTTGAGCTTCGTTAAAAGCACTTCGGGCTTGCTCAAGGTCAATTGAATCACCCTTCTCGGCACCGTTAACTAGAATTGTGACTTCATCTTCTTCTACTTCTGCAAAGCCACCTAAAAGCGCGATCGCCACCCAATCTTGATTTTTGTCGGCACGTACTCGCATTACACCTGTATCCAAAGCACTTAGTAATGGTGCGTGTCCGCTGAGGATACCAAGTTGTCCGGTGGTGCTGGGCAAAACGACTTCTTCAGCCGTTGAATCCCAAACTGTTTTATCTGGGGAGATTACACGAACGGTTAATGTCATTTCAATTTTGGATTTTGGATTTTAGATTTTGGATTTTGTGAAAAAGAGACAAAATCATTGTTGATAGTTGATAGTTGATAGTTGTTGGTTGTTGGTTGTTGGTTGTTGGTTGATAGTTGTTGGTTGTTGGTTGTTGGTTGTTGGTTGTTGGTTGTTGGTTGTTGGTTGTTGGTTGTTGGTTGATAGTTGGTGGTTGTTGGTTGTTGGCTGAGGGTTGTTGGCTGAGGGTTGTTCGTTGTTGATTAATATTTAATTACTAACTACTAACCACTAACCACTAACCACTAACCACTAACCACTAACCACTATCCACTATCCACTATCCACCAACCACTAACCACTAACCACTAACCACTATCCACCAACCACTAACCACTAACCACTAACCACTAACCACTATCCACTATCCACCAACAACTAACTATTATTTACCCTTTCATTTTTTCTGCTTTTGCTCTGGCTTCGTCGATGCTACCAACCATGTAGAAAGCTTGTTCTGGTAATTCATCGAGTTCACCAGAAAGAATCATGTTGAAGCCTTTAATGGTATCTTCAAGCTTAACGTATTTGCCAGGTGCGCCGGTGAATACTTCTGCAACGAAGAATGGCTGAGATAAGAAACGCTCTACTTTACGAGCACGAGCAACTGTGAGACGGTCATCTTCGGATAATTCATCTAAACCAAGAATGGCGATGATGTCCTGAAGTTCTTTGTAACGTTGCAGTGTCGATTGTACCGCACGAGCTGTTTGATAATGTTCTTCACCAACGATGTTAGGTTGTAACATTGTAGAAGTAGAACCTAATGGATCAACAGCCGGATAAATACCTTTTGCTGCTAAACCACGAGATAGAACTGTGGTTCCATCCAAGTGAGCAAAGGTCGTTGCTGGTGCAGGATCGGTTAAGTCATCCGCAGGTACGTATACGGCTTGAATGGAAGTAATGGAACCTTCGTTGGTAGAGGTGATTCGTTCTTGTAGCGCACCTACATCAGTACCCAATGTTGGCTGATATCCCACAGCAGAAGGCATTCTTCCTAATAGTGCCGATACTTCGGAACCTGCTTGTACAAACCGGAAGATGTTGTCAATAAACAGCAGTACGTCCTGCTTGTTAACATCGCGGAAATATTCTGCCATTGTCAGCGCAGACAAACCAACCCGCATTCTAGCTCCGGGTGGTTCATTCATTTGACCGTACACGAGGGCAATTTTTGATTCATTCAAATTATCGGGGTTGATAACTTTGGATTCAATCATTTCGTTGTAGAGGTCATTCCCTTCACGGGTACGTTCCCCTACTCCACCAAATACCGACACACCACCGTGTTCGGTCGCGATGTTGTTGATCAACTCCATCATAATAACGGTTTTACCAACACCTGCACCGCCGAACAGACCGATTTTGCCACCACGTCGGTAGGGAGTTAACAAGTCAACAACCTTGATTCCGGTTTCAAATACGGAAGGTTTGGTTTCTAATTCGGTCAGTTTGGGAGCATCACGGTGAATCGGAGAACGTTCATCAGTACCAACGGGACCTCTGTTATCTACAGTTTCACCGAGGACGTTGAAAATTCTACCTAATGTAGCTTTTCCTACAGGTACACTGATCGGAGCGCCAGTATCTATCGCTTCCATTCCCCGCACCAAGCCATCGGTGGAAGTCATAGAAACAGCCCGCACTTGATTATCACCTAGCAACTGCTGCACTTCACAGGTCAGGGATATTTCTTGTCCTGCTTCGTTAGTGCCTTTAATATTCAAAGCGTTGTAGATAGCGGGCATTTTTCCGTTAGGAAACTTTACGTCTACAACTGGACCGATAACTTGAGTAATGTAACCAGTTTTTGTTTGTTCTGCGGTGGTGACCATGCTGAGCCTAAATTACGAAGCTATATTTTTACTATTTACAGACGTAGAGACTTTAAGATTAACTCATGTCATCTTCAAGATTAGCACCGAACGACACGATTATTAGCCAAAATTTGAGCAACAACTTGAAGTGGGCAGGTTCGGGACAAGGGGACAAGGGGACAAGGGGACAAGGGGATGGGGAGAAATAAATAAGAACTGTCAACTGTCAACTATCCTCTAAAAAAAGAAAATAGCCCTCTTTACTATATTGCAAAGAGAGCATACGCCATGCCATTTCACTTACTGTTTAATTCACGTCTTGGATATCAGATTTCGTAAATTAAAGTCTTTGGTAATTATTTCGTTAAATTTAATTTGTTTAGGACTTACGTAACTGACACATTTTTTTTGCAACGGGTGTGTGACACTTCGAGTGATTTTGAACGAAACAATCAAGTTTGTGGTGTCACGCACCAGCCGTATATTGTGACAATTGCGTAAGTCCTGTTGTTTTGTATCTTACTTTACTTTTACCATTAAATTAACAGTTTTTCAAATCTTGTTGTCAAAGGTTTAATCAAATAAATAATTTTTCTATCTTATGAGGGATGTAAATCTCTAGACAACTACCTTTGTGGATAATTCTTCTAAATAGAAAGCATTAAATTCATGAGAACTTTCTCATAAAAATTTCACAGGTACTTCATAAGTATAGGTGATTCTATATATACACACAGTTAGCGGGCAAGTTTTTCTGTGTAGGTTTTAGGGTTGCTGTTATCGATTTTTGTGTGTTTAAGACAGGATATACCGAGTTGGTTAGTAATACTTGCATCCCATAGTTAAGGCACCGAATCCAAAATTAATTTTAGGTATAAAAATTATGAGATTAATGGTATATTCTCACGATGCATTTGGTCTGGGGAACATTCGGAGAATGTTAGCTATTTGTGAATACTTACTTGATGAAATTCCACAACTCTCGATTTTATTGCTGTCTGGTTCTCCAATGCTTCAAGGATTTCGTTTGCCAAAACGGCTAGATTATATTAAATTACCTTGCTTGAATCGAGGTAATACAGGTGAAGTTGCAGTAAAATTCTTGGGAATGGGTATAGATGAAACTGTAAAATTAAGGTCGCAATTAATTTTATCAGCAGCAGTTAATTTTAAGCCTGATGTGTTTTTAGTAGATAAAAAACCGTTAGGAATTAAGAATGAGTTAAAGAAAACTGTTAATTATTTACATAAGCATTTACCGAAAAGTAAGTTAGTTTTATTGTTTAGAGATATTTTAGATGCTCCAGACAAAACTATTAATGAGTGGAAAAAAAATCAATATTATCAAACCATTGAAAATTTTTATCACCTACTTTTAGTTGTTGGTTTGGAAGGAGTATTTGATTTTGCTCAAGAGTATAAACTTCCATTAGAGATAGTTGAAAAAGTACGTTTTTGCGGTTATATACGTCGTCCTCAAGGATGTAAAACAAGTAAAATTATTCGTCAAGAATTACAATTAACACCTAGACAAAAATTAGTATTAGTTACTCCTGGTGGTGGAGAAGACGGTTATCAATTAATTAATACATATCTTGAAGGGCAAGAGTTATTAAAAAATAATCAAGACTGCATTCAAAGTTTAATATTTTGTGGTCCGGAAATGCCTAAAGAACAAAAAGAAGAACTATATAAAGTTGCAGCTAAATATCCTCAAGTAAAAATGAGAGAATTTACCGATGACTTAATGAGTTATATATCAGCAGCGGATGTAGTAGTATCGATGGGAGGTTACAACACCGTTTGTGAAATTCTTTCAGCAGCCAAACCTGCGATAATTGTACCTCGAATTAACCCTTCCCAAGAACAATTAATTCGGTCGGAAAGAATGAATTATTTAGGTTTATTAAAAAGTATAAATCCTGAATTACTTACATCAACAACTTTGATGAAACAGTTATTTCAGGTATTAGATAATCCTCAAAAACCCAATCATATTGATTTAGACGGTTTACCAAGAATTAATCGTCATATCAGAAATTTGTTAGTAGAGAAAATTACTGTGAATCATCCGGAATTTCTTTGTTCTCAATTACAGCCAATCCCATCAATTAGTGGCTAGTTTGATGTAATTTTATCTTCTGTTTTAACAGTTAGCAGTTAATAATTGATAACTGTATGTCCTTCGGACACGCTTCGCTAACACTGATAACTGTTTACTGATTTAAGCTTTGTATTTATTTAAAGGAATCAATTCAGATGAAGAAACTCTTGTTTTATTGTCAACATATTTTAGGTATGGGACATTTAGTCCGCAGCACGGAAATTGTTCGTGGTTTGATGCAAGATTTTCAAATATGTTTTATTAACGGTGGACAAGTAATTAAAGAATTTGAATTTCCATCACAAATTGAGGTAGTAAATTTACCGGCGATTAAAACTGATGCGGAATTTAAACAGTTACAAGTGGTAGACACTTCTTTATCTTTGGCTGAAGTTCAAGAATTTAGGAAAAATAAACTTTTAGAAATTGCTAATGAATTTCAACCTGATGTATTGATGATTGAATTGTTTCCATTTGGAAGAGGAAAGTTTTCTTTTGAATTAATTCCGTTGTTAGAAAAATTGCGTGCTAGTGAGAAGCCAGTTAAAATCGTTTCTAGTTTACGCGATATTGTTGTGACAAAAACAAATCAGGAAAAATACGAAGAAAAAGTTTGTCGATTGATGAATCAATATTTTGATATGTTATTAATTCATGGAGACCGAAATTTTGTACCTTTAAATGAAAGCTTTGAACGCATAAATGATATTCAGTGTGAAGCTAAATATACTGGTTATGTTGTTCAGAAACCTCAAGTAAATCCTGAATTAACCAAAGAAGATAAAGATATAATGGATTCGGAACTACCATTAATTTTAGTTAGCATTGGTGGTGGAAGATTTGGTCATGAATTGATTGATTGTATAATTGCAAGTGCTGAGATTTTGGAAAAAAAAATACCACATCAAATTCAAATTTTTACTGGTCCATTTGCACCGGAAGAAAAAGTACAAGAATGGCAAAGTTTGACTGAAAATAAAAGCAATATCAGGGTGAATCGCTACACTCGTAACTTATTAAGTTATATGCAAAAAGCTGAGCTTTCAATAAGTATGTCAGGCTATAACACTACTTTGAATGTGATGACTACAGGTGTGAGAGCAATGATTTTAGCATTTAAAGGTAATGATGACCAAGAACAAAGAATTAGAGCTAGTAAATTAGATAACTTAGGCGTTGTAAAAATGCTTAATGAGTCAGATTTACAACCTGAAATTTTTTCTGCAAAAGTGATTGATTATTTAGCAACAGAACCGAAAAATATCAAGTTTGATGCTAATGGAGTAGAAAATACCGCAGCATTAATAAAAAATCTAATTTTTGAACAGAAAGTAGCTTAATTTTGTTAATTAAATTAATTACTCCTATTTTGCTCTAAGATTAGCTATTTCTCTTTATCTCTTTCCTCTGCGCTCTCTGCGTCTCTGCGGTTTTTTGATTGGTAATCTTCTGCCGGGAAGGGAGTAAATCAAATACATTAATTAATCCCACAAATCATGAACAAAACTAGAATTTGCATCACAACAATAGAATATCCACCTGATATTGGTGGTGTTGGTGAATCGGTTCATCGTATTGCTAAAATGCTCACCAACAGTGGTTATGAAGTGCATATTGCTGTTTTTCGTTCCAGTCATAGAAGTGTTACTGATGAAACTTACAGACGTGCAGGTTATCAAACAACTGTAGAAGATAACATTTTTGTACATCGCATTCAGTCATCAATTAGTTCGGATATCACTGAATTAAGTGGCTATTTAAGTGATATTTATTTTCAACTTAAACTGTTGCATGAGAAATATCAATATAACCTATTCCATGCTTTTTTCTTAATTGAAACTGGTTATGTTACCACAATTTTGGCTAAAGAAAATGATGTACCCATAATTAATAGTGTACGGGGTGCTGACTTACACAAACATATTTTTAGTCCCAAAAATCATGGTCCTGTTGCATGGGTTTTAGATAATTCGGATTGGACTACTTTTGTCAGTCGTACTTTGCGGAACAGAGCAAGTTTAATTGCTCCTAGTAGTAAAATAAAATCTTGTGCTTTTTGGAATTCCATTGCACCAATTGATTTTGCAGAATTACCAAAACCAGAATTTTTTAATCAGGAATTATCAGGTTTAGTGATTGGTACTACAGGCAGATTTCGGGGTAAAAAAGGTATAGAATATCTTTTAGATGCTTGTAGTAAATTGAGTAAACAAATAGACGTTACTTTATTACTAATTGGTGATTTTATTGCCAAAGAAAAAGGTTATTGGCAACAAGAATTAAACAATACTGATTTGGGTTCTCGGTTGCACATAACTGGGATGAAGACTCGTCAAGAAGCTTTAGCATATTTACCTTATTTGGATATTTTTGCTATTCCTTCCTTAACTGATGGTTGTCCAAATGCATTATTAGAAGCGATGTTAGCAGGTTGTGCAATTGTTGGTAGTAATGCTGATGCGATTGGGGAAATTATTGAAGATGGTGTGAGTGGTTTATTAGTTAATCCTGCGAATGCAGCAGAATTAGCCGCAGCATTCAAATATTTAGCAGATAAACCTGGAATTAGAAAACAAATGGGTGGAGCAGCAAAAATCAAAGCACAAACCGAACTTGCACCAGAAGTTGAATTAAATAATTGGTTGAGTATTTATCAAGGATTATTAGATAGTTCTGATAACGTAGTAATTCCACATTTGAAAGTTGTTTGATTTAACTTTTTTAGATTTGTCAACATTTGGCGGTTCAAACCGCAGCTACATAAACAAAACCCGTCTACACGGGTTATAAAATCCCCAAATAAATTTGATAATTTGGAGTCATAAAAGATGAAAACACAAATCACAATTGTTGTATCTCCTCGCGAACGTTTTAGTTTTACTCGTGAATCCTTAGAAAGCATTTACGAGCATACTATAATCCCTTTTCAATTAATTTATGTAGATGGTAATTCTCCTAGTAAAATTAAACAATATCTACAACAAAAATCTCAAACAAAAGGATTTAAACTAATTCGCACAGAATATTATTTAGCGCCGAATCAAGCCCGCAATTTAGCAATACCTCATGTCGATACAGAATATTTATTGTTTGTTGATAATGATGTATTGGTTAGTCGGGGTTGGTTAAAATCTTTATTAGAATGTGCCGAACAAACTGAAGCTACTGTAGTTTGTCCCCTAACTTGTATTGGTAAAAATATTGGAGAGAAAATTCATTTAGCTGGTGGTGAAGCTCGTATTATCGAACAGCCAAATAAACAAGGCAAACTCAAACGTAAAGTACATGAAGTACATTACTTTGTTAACCGTAATGTTGCAGATGTCAAAGAAGAATTACAACGCAAAAAATGTGAATTTGCTGAATTTCATTGTATGTTAGTTCGCACCCAAATATTTGATAAAATTGGGTTGTTAGATGAAGCTTTCCTCAGCACCCGCGAACATATTGATTTTTGCATGACAGTGAATAATGTTGGTGGAAATATTTATTGCGAACCGACTTCTGTTATTACTTATGTTCCAGATTTGAAGTGGGAAATTCCAGAATTATCATTCTTTATGTTGCGCTGGAGCAATGCTTGGGAAATTGCAAGTTTAGAACATTTTGCTAATAAATGGAATTTACCTACCAAAGATAAATACTTTAAAAAACGCTACACTCGGATGGGTTATCGTCGTCATCAAGGTTTTTTAAAACCCTTTTTACGTTTCTTGACTTTCGGTTGGAATCCTTTATGGTTACAAAACTGGGCAATTGATGTTGAACATAAAATTAATAAGTGGATTACAGATAATTACGAAAAGAATCTTCCTCAAAAACAACAACTGTCGCAAAAATTAACTATAGAAAAACCAAAAGAATTAGTGACGATGACAAAAGAATAGGGAGTAGGTGGTTTAAATTTTATTAAACATAGAAATGTCCGCAAGACAATTTTCTTGTAGGGTGTGTGACGATATGAATAAATTTGAACCTAGCGATAATACTTATAGCGTCACGCACCAACCAGTGACTGTAACAATAGCGGCTATTCCTAAACTAAAACAATTTTGTTATTAGTAATTCCTTTAACGCAGTTTATATCTACCTCTCTTCTTCTCTTATCTCAGCGCACGAGCGCGTCTCTGCGGTTTTTTAATCAGTAATCTTCTGGCGATAAACGAGTGATTTAAATCAGGGCAAATCTTCCAGTTTTTGAATCTTTAATCTGATAAATAAACAAGGAAAATAAATAAAATATGGTTATTCAAGATTCTCAAAAAAGCAAACCCGATAAACCCAAGAATATCAAAGCAGCTTTACCTGGAATCAGTCAGATTTTACGGCGATTTGCACCTCAAATAAAAAAAGAAAAAAACTTACTAATTATGTCCTTTTTAGGACTAATGGCTGAAATTGGTTTACACTTACTTGAACCTTGGCCTTTAAAATTAATTTTTGATTATATCCTAGTTCCAGATTTTAAAGCCAAAATATCAGAATTACCTTTACTATCCGAATTTACCCCTGTTACCTTAGTCACAATTTTTTCAGTTGCTTTAATCGCCATTGTCGGTTTACGCGCTTGTGCAGCTTACTTTAGTGTGTATGGAATGGCACTCGCTGCCAGTAACGTATTAACAGAAGTTCGCACCGAACTTTACATCCATATTCAAAGCCTTTCCCTTTCTTTCCACAACAAAGCCAAAACTGGCGACTTGATTACCCGTATAACTTCTGATATCGATAAAATCCGGGAAGTTACGGTAATGGCACTACTTCCTTTAGCTGCTAATTCCTTAACCATCATCGGTATGATTTTTATCATGTTTTGGTTGCACTGGGAATTAGCCCTAATTGCAGTTATTTTATTTCCTTTATTTATTTACTCTACTTACCGCTTCACTCAACGCATTCGAGGTGTAGTCAAATCTCATCGCAAACGTGAAGGAAACCTTGCTGCTGCCGCTGCGGAATCCCTCAGCGCCATTAAGGTAGTACAAGCACTTTCTTTACAAGAAATGCTAGAAGAATCCTTCGCTGACGAAAACCGCAGAAGTTTACAAGCTACCGTCAAAATCCGAAAACTTTCTGCTGGTTTAGAAAGATTAGTTGAACTTTTAGTCGGGTGCTCTACTGCTTTAGTTTTATGGCGAGGGGTATATTTAGTATTAGAAAATCATATTACCCCTGGAGATTTACTGATATTCGTTAATTACTTCCGCATCGCTTTTAAACCAATGCGCGTTTTAGCAAAGTATGTGGGACAAATTACTAAAGCTACAGCTTCTGGTGAACGTATATTAGATATTTTAGACAGAGTTCCCAATATCCGAGATAGCCGTTTTGCAGTTGATGCACCGCACCTAAAAGGATGTATAGAATTTTACAATGTAAGCTTTAGTTATGAACCAGAAAATAAGATACTAAAAAATATCAATTTTAAAGTTTTACCCGGTCAGCGTGTCGCTTTAGTAGGTGCTTCCGGCGGTGGTAAATCAACTATGACAAATTTATTACTCCGTCTCTACGACCCCACAACAGGAGAAATATACGTAGACGGTCATAGTTTAAGAGAATATAAATTACAATCCTACCGCCGACAAGTTAGTATCGTTTTGCAAGATAGTGTTTTATTCGCTGCCAGTATTAGAGATAACATCGCTTACGGTTATTTAGCTGCCACTGACAAAGACATCGAACGAGCTGCGCGTTTAGCAAATGCCCACAACTTTATCATGGAATTACCTGAAGGTTATGATACCGTACTCGGAGAAAGGGGATGTACACTTTCCGGTGGACAAAGACAAAGAATCGCGATCGCTCGTGCTGCTGTACGTAACGCACCTATAGTAATTTTAGATGAACCGACTACTGGTTTAGACCAAGAAAGCGAATATTTAGTTAATGAAGCTTTGGATAGATTAACTCAAGAAAAAACAACTATTACAATTTCTCATAATCTGAAAGCGATTCAAAATGCAGATGTAATTTTCTACATTGAAGGTGGACAAATTTTAGAGAGAGGAACTCATAATCAACTAATACGTTTAAGTGGGAGGTATGCTGCAATGTATGCTTTACAATCTGCTGTGGGTAATGGGAATACGGAGTTAGGAGTTAGGAGTTAGGAGTTTTTTTAACTTTAACCTTAAACCTTTAACCTCTAACCTTAAACCTCTAACCTCTAACCTCTAACCTCTAACCTTTAACCTTTATGTCTTTTAATCAAACTCGTATAATACTTGTACGTCATGGACGAAGTACTTATAATGATCAACAACGTTATCAAGGTTGTTGTGATGAATCTGTACTTACAGAACAAGGAAAACAAGAAGCTTTTCAAACGGGGATAGCATTAAGTCAAATTCCTTTTAATGCTATTTATGCTAGTCCATTAAAACGAACTCAGGAAACTGCAAAAGAAATTTTACGGGTTACTAATTCTTCAGCAAAATTATATCTAAATTCCAACCTCAAAGAAGTTGATTTGCCCGGATGGCAAGGTTTAGAGTATAAATATGTTCGTCAAGAGTTGAGAAAAGAATATCAAATTTGGGAAGAAAGTCCTCATGAATTTACTATTGATAGTATTGAATCAAGGGGACAAACTTTACTCAAAACTAAAACTAAACCTGTTTTACAACTTTATGAACAAGCACGTCAATTTTGGCAAGAAATATTGCTGCGACATCAAGGTAAAACAATTTTAGTTGTAAGTCATGGTGGTACAATTCGCGCTTTAATCAGTACTGCAACCGAAATTCAAGCTTGTCATTATCACACTATTCAACAATCAAATAGCGGGATTAGCATTCTTGATTTTGAAAATGCATTTTCATTAAAGGCTAAAATTACAGCTATTAATGTAACGCAACATTTAGGTGAGGTTTTACCAAAGCTAAAAAATGGTAAACATGGGTTAAGAATATTATTATTGCCTGTTAATTTACAAAATAATCAAACAAATGATTACACAGAAAAAATAACTAAGTTTTTAAAAAATATTCAGTTAGACTTTTGTCTTAGCAATCATATCCCTAATGCTCAACCCATTATAGAATCAATCATTGAATCTCAGCCAAATACTCCGGTACATTTACAAGTATCACGACAAGATTTTCTCGATATTTGGCATCAACAAATATCAAATCGTTCCCTCGATTATCATGGGCTAAGTACTGGTTTAATTGTAGCCGATATAAATACTATTTCTCATACCTTAAGTCAAATTTTGGAATTAAAATCAACTGCATCACTACAAATTAATTCGGGAGAAATAACTGTTCTTTTTTATCCGACATTGCAGAATAAACCAGTATTACAAGCGATGAATATTAATGGAATGTTCTAGGAATTTTATATCCAATTAAATCAGTGAACAGTCAACAGTTATCAGTTATCACGGTTTCAGTCGGGGATTTAACCCCGACTGAAACACACCACTTTTAGAAGTGGGGGACTCTGACTCCCAATTGATTTACAGTTTTTAACTGATAACTGATAACTGATAACTGGTAACTGTTGAACCAAACAATCATTTAAAAGGAGAATCATGATGAAAATTTTAATCACTGGAGTTGCAGGTTTTATTGGATATCATTTAGCGCAAAGATTACTTTCAGATGGTGAACAAATTTATGGAATCGATAACCTCAATGATTATTATGATGTTAATTTAAAAAAAGCACGTTTAGCACAATTGACACCAAATAGTAATTTTCAATTTCAACTTTTAGATTTAAATAATCGTCAAGGGATATTACAACTGTTTCAAGAGCAAAATTTTGATTGTGTAGTTAATCTTGCAGCTCAAGCAGGGGTACGTTATTCCCTAGAAAATCCCTTTGCTTATGTTGATAGTAATTTAGTTGGTTTTGCTAATATTCTCGAAGCTTGTCGTCATACGCAACCGCAACATCTTATTTTCGCTTCATCTAGTTCGGTTTATGGTACAAATACCAAAATCCCCTTTTCTGTAACAGATAATGTAGACAATCCGGTTTCCCTGTATGCAGCTACTAAAAAAGCCAATGAATTGATGGCACATTCCTACAGCCATTTGTACAGTTTACCGATTACTGGATTACGCTTTTTTACAGTATACGGTGCTTGGGGTAGACCTGACATGGCTTATTTTAAATTTGTTCGGGCAATAGAAGAAAATCAACCCATTAATATTTTTAATTATGGCAAAATGCAGCGCGATTTTACTTATATTGATGATGTGATTGAAGGTGTTGTCAGAGTAATCCATCAACCTCCAAAAGCTGCTGTTAATAATAACCATAATAATGCTCGCTATAAAATTTATAATATTGGTAATAATCAACCTGTAGAGTTATTAACCTTTATTCAAGTAATTGAAAAAGCTATGGGTAAAGAAGCTATCAAGAATTTTTTACCCATGCAACCAGGAGATGTTCCCCGTACTTATGCAGATGTTGATGAGTTAATGCAGGATGTAGGATTCAAACCAACTACAAATATTGAGCAAGGTATTGAAAATTTTGTGCGCTGGTACAAAGATTTCTACCAATCTCAAATTCAGACAGTTTTTCATGTTACAAAATAAATCTATTTTATTCTCTGAGAATTTAAATCCCCGACTTTTTCAAGAAGTAGGGGATATGAACAACGTGATTTATCACAAGTCAAATCGGATTGCTATATATAAGAATTCTAATTTAACATTGAATCATATGGCAGTACACTTAACTGTTAAGAGTTTCCTATTCCCTATCCCCTATTCCTTACAACTTATTCAAAAATAAAAAAAGATTACTATAATTTTTATTTATGAATAAATCATCTCTAGTTTACTACATTTAATTCATGATTTCTCTATAATGTGAGGTGCATAGAATCATCAAATAAACCAAATTCCATTTACTTAAAAACATCGAATGTCATATTTTTTCAGAATAATTTTTGCGTTTAGTTTACAAGCTATTGTAACTTCTTTGGTTTTTTCTTCAAAATTACAAGCTCAAGAAATAGAAAATATACAGAAAAATATGACCGAAATTCCCAGCGTTTCTGAATTGTCTGATGTTCAATCTGAAGAATGGAATTTTCAAGTTTTAGAAAATTTTATTCAACGTTATAACATTGATACCAAATATCCTTTAGCAAATTTTCAGAATGATGGTGTTATTACACGTTATGAATTTGCTCTTTTGTTAAAGGATGTAATTATACATATTGATAATTTAGAAAATATAAATAAAAATATTAAAGGAACTAATTTAATAACTCAGGAAGAATTAAGCTATTTAAGTAAATTACAAAATGATTTTGCTTTTGAATTACATGGTATTAATCAAAGAATAGAAAATTTAGAAACACAACCCTTTTCTCAATTCTCGACAACTACTAAATTGAGTGGAGAAATTATATTTGCACTTAGTGGTGTAAGAGAAGGAAATAAGATTAATGATGATGAAAAAATTGATAGTAATATAACTTTCAGCAGTCGAGCTAAATTACAGTTAAATACTACTTTCACTGGTAAAGATAGACTAAAAACTTCTTTGAAAACCAGTAATATCAAGTCACTTAGCTCGTCAACCGGAACTGATATGGCAAATTTAAGTTCTGAAGGTGACGATGACAATAAATTTGAGTTAGGTGATTTAACATATCGCTTTCCTATGGGGAAACAAGCCAGAGTTCATATTGGTGCAACAGGTTTAGAAATCAACGATTTTAGTAATACTATTAATCCTTATTTAGATGGTGATGACGATGGTGCAGTTTCTCGTTTCGCACAACGCAATCCTATCTACCGTCAAGGAGGAGGTGCTGGAATTGGTATAGAATATAAAATCAACGATAGTTTAGAACTTGGTTTAGGATACGTTGCCGATGATGCTGAACGACCAAAATATGGTTTAAACAAATCAGATTATGCAGCTATCTCTCAACTAACTTTTAAGCCAAATAAAACCTTTATACTTGGCTTTAATTATATTCATTCTTTCAATAATCTTGATACTAATACAGGTAGCGATCGCGCTAATGACCCGTTTGATGATAATAGTGAATCTATAAATGCCAATTCTTTCGGTTTACAAGGTTCAGTTGCTCTAAATCAAAACCTTTTCCTGGGAAGCTGGGTTGGTTATACTCATGCTACAGCCAACGATTTACCAAATAAACCAACTGCAAATATTCTTAATTGGGCTTTGACTTTAGCAATTCCAGATTTAGGTAAGAAAGGTAATCTAGGTGGAATTATTATTGGACAACCACCCAAACTCATAAATAATCAATATCAATTAAATGGTGAACAATATACAGATAAAGACACTTCTCTACATTTAGAAGCCTTTTATCGTTTCCAATTAAATGACAATATGACTATTACTCCTGGTATCGTGGTTATTACTAACCCAGAACATAACAGTGATAACGATACTATTTATCTTGGTACCTTACGGACAACTTTTAACTTTTAACTTTTAACTTGCAATAAATTTTTCTTTACACTCAAAAGTAAATCTTGGAACCGAAATGGTTTCGTCATATAATCATTCGCACCAAAAGCAAAAGCCTTTACTTTATCTTGATCATCACTACGAGCGGTTATCACAATAACTGGTAATTTTCTCCCTTGAGTTCGCAATTCTTGTAAAACCGTAAAACCATCTTTAAATGGTAATCCTATATCTAATACCATTAAATCAAATTGTTGGGTTAAAGCAATTTTAATTGCTTGTTCACCGTCTTCTGCTATAACTATGGTATAACCATTTTTTCGCAATCCTTTTTGTAAAAAAGCTGCAAGACGATTTTCATCTTCAACGATTAATATTTCGCTCATTTGAAATTTTAGAGATTAGATACAAACTGATAATTAAGATTAAAAATAATAATAATTCCATGAATATCTTAATATAATATTTACTTCAAATTATGAAGTTATTTTAAATATTTTAAATTAGGACTTACGCAACTGGCACATTTTGCCCGTAGGGTGCTGTGACACTTTGATTGATTTTTAAGGGAATAATCAGGTTTTTGGTGTCACGCACCATCCGAGTATTGTGACAATCGCGGCTATTCCTGAATTTAATTAAAGCTTGTATTTGAAAACCAGTTATTTTTGAATCATCAATGAATACAATCATAACCTTATAAACGTGAAAAAAGCATTAATCTAATATGAAAAAATTACCATCTATTCGGAAATATCACATAACTCATAGTTGATTAAAATAAAATCCCCATCGGGGGTATTTATGAAAGTAAATATCACAAATTTATAGATAATTTATCAAGATATAAAATCAGTCACAAAACTCGGATGCTGCCGTACTCTCACTTTCATATGATTGCGTTAAGAATTGCTGTAGTGTACAAGCAACGGCAATAAAGGGGGATATTATCTAAGTAAGTCGGCAGAAAAAAACAGAACTATATAACGGTTAGCTAAACTACCCTTAAACCCTTATTCCCACTGCCGACTGCCGACTGCCTTGCCCCCAACCTACTTACACCCCTTTTTGCCTCCCCTACAAGAAAAATATCCCGGCATTGCTAAGTGCGAATAAAAATATCCATATTTTCTTTTCTTAGCGTTGAAATCAAAAAATATAGCTATAATCAGTGACGTACCACACACTCCCCTTACGGGTGAGTGTGGGCTTCTCAATGACTCTTCTTTGAAGACATTAATTGAGCTTTAAGACCGTGCGTCCCACGGTTCTTTATGTTTATAGCCGCGTTCAAGTC
>JAYKJL010000290.1:0-9272 GCA_035285725.1 Nostocales cyanobacterium 94392
TGATGCAATGTGGCAACAAGTTTTATCTGGCGCTAATCCGTTTAAAACCTGGATGTTGGCAAATGGCTATACGAACGAGCAGATTGACCAAATCTATCAAATCATTGACCGTTGGCTTGTTAAAACCGAATTAAGTTTTACTCCGCATCCCGACAATTCCAACTTGAACTGATAAACGAATCGTTGATCGCTTACCCTAAGAAGTACACGAGCGATTACAAATCGAATATTTTCCGTTCACCTGTTTTTTCGATTAGCAAAATGTCAGCAGAAAATTATTAACTGCTGCTGTAAATTTTACTAACTGATTTAAAATTCAAATAGATCAAGGAAATATAGCCATCTAAAATTTTTTCTCCTTCTTTTTTTGTTTCGGAACAGTAAGGTAGTAAAAAACAGCTTTTAATCTCTATCCCTTGAAAAGAAGTATTAGAAACGTATTCATCTAACATATACTCATAGACAAATTGCTTTCTGATACTTCTCTCCTTTATTTCTCTAATATTTTTATCATTTTTAAAATAAGTAAAATCTAAGTATTTAACATCTAAAATCCAAAGTACTACACTACAAAAATTTTTGAATAATTGAGATACTTCCTTGATATCATAAAAATCTCTTAATAAACAGTCTCGGATAGGTTTCCACTTATTGTTGTAATTAGTAAACTTCTTATTTAACTCTTTTAAAAATTCTAAAAATTTATCATCAGTATATACACCATGAGATATCGCAACATAAAATATATGATTTAGCTGACGCATTAAGCTAAGAATAGTTTTATTCTTATCTTCATCTATATTGTCTAATTCAACAGTCCAGTAAGAATAAAAATTAGATGGTAGCGGCTTATTAATTATCAGCCCACCGTTAATAATATAATGTTTTGATAATTCATCAATGGTATGAACAGCGTTACTTTCTTGTTTGTGGTGAACTATCTTAAAATCACTCAACTTACAGATACCTTTTTGTCGTTGGCGAGTCTGTGTATTATAGTAATATCTAAAATATGGCAAATCACTAGAGAACTTTGCAAGATAACCATAGGTAAGCGACCACAGGGTGGTCGCAAATTTAAAGACAACGAAACCCTTGTGTTAAATGGATTTATAAGAGAAATTGATAAAGACATAGGTTTATAGAATAGAAGAAAATAAACCTGTATTACTTTAAATAATTAAGCAGCATTTTTTACTTGTTGAGAATTAACAGGAACTTGAGGAATTAATGTTGGAGTTGGTTTACCTTGGCGTGCAGCATTAATAGATGCACTCACAAATTCCAAAACATTTCGGCGCTGGGATTTGAGGGTAGTCACAACGGTTAACATTCGAGCCACAAAATTACTACCAGCCTGTGTTTGAGAACCAAAACTAGTGCGTCGCCAGATCACAGCAGGACGTATAGCTCTTTCAGCAGCATTATTAGTCGGTTCAACACCATCCCTTTCTACAAACAACCATAAAGCTGTTTCAACTTTTAGGAGTTGACGACAAGTGCGGACAGTTTTTGCTAGTGGAGTTTTCTCCTTTGTTCCAATCTCATAATTTGCAGCTTCTTGAAAGGAAGACTTAATCGAATTGCGAATAGATTGAACTAATAACTGGAACTCGCAACGTGTTAGAGTTCCATCTCTAACCCGATTCCACAGTTCAAATAATTTTTCTTGTTGTTTAACCAAGTTGTTTCCAATATTTTTGGAAACTCCTGGACGCTCGGATATTTTGATAAATTCTCGCCTCAAGTGTGCCCAGCACAATTGTCGTCTCTCCAAGTCAACCCAATTGTATGCTGCATATCGGTCAGAGTTTAAAATACCCCCAAAGTTTTCACCCAGTAGATTCTTGGCAGTATCCGTAGAACGAGAAAGCGCGATTTGAAAAAATGTGACTAGGGGAGTTACTGCAACCCAGAGCCAAGCTTTACTTTTCTTGGAATTACATCCATCAACGTTTCCTTGGACAAAGCTTGTTTCATCCGCTCCAACGATGTCCGAGTTTTGCACGTATATTTTTGCTTCACATACTGCATTTTCTAAGGCATTACTTGCTTCAAGTCTCAATTTGTTAACTGTACCCAAGGACATCGATATTCCGAATATATCTTGCTCCCGGCACTTTGTACCATTCGTTGACTATGACGATACAGTCCGCTCAACACCGTAACAAGAGCTACTACCCTTACACCATAACCACTTGGATGCACATCTACAGGTAATTTGGCACGGGTTAAAGTCCCACAATACTGGCATTGGAGTTGATGCAAGCGATGCTCTACAATTATTGGGGTGATGGGAGGAATTTCTAATATCTGATGGCGATAGGGATTCGCATCTACTCCCAGTAATTTCTCTGCACAGCAACTACAAGTTTCTGGATGATGCTCTAAAACGCTGTCACATTCGGATACATCATACAAATGACGGCTATGACCTTTATGTCCTGGTTGTCCTCCTCGTTTTTTCCCGCTCTTGTTCTTCTTTTCTGAGCGTTTTTCGGCATTAAGTGGGTCTAACGACGGAGGTGATGAAGAATTTTTTGATGTTCTGTTGATTTTTTCGAGCAGTTCCTGCTGTTTTGCTTCTAGATCTGCAAGCCTTTCTTCTGATTCTTTTATATGCTGCCCCATTTTCTCAACCAATTGTTTGACATTGGCTGGAGTTTTTTCCCAATCTGAGTTGGAAATTTTAATTCCGTAGGTAAGGCAGATTTGACTCATGCTTCCTAATTTACCATTTGTCTGTACCTAAATTTTTTAGTAACGCTTTAAAACCTGTGAACGGCTACAACCATAGTCGTCCCAAGAACCAGAAAATAACTTAAAGTTTTGAATAGATTTTTCTTGCAAAAAATGATTATTCAACACAACAACATCGGGTTTAAGTTTTTTATGATTAACAGTAAATGCATTACTTAAACCTATAATTTTAGAAGTATTCTCAAAGACTTTTATCGTATTCTCAGATAAAAATGTAGTGTCTAGAAACAAAATAAACTGCGAATTAAAAGCCTGCACTAAATAAGTCAAACACATTGACTCCCAAACGCTATGAAAGTTATCAATACCCCAGATTACTCCTACATCTTGGTTTGATAAATCACCATACAAAAATAATTCTATAGCGTCATAAAAAAGCCAAAAGTCTTCATCTTTTAATGGTGTGTATTGCGCGATTGTGTTCAGTGTATCTTTCAGCATATCAATGGTTGGCTGATAATTTTTCTCATCAAATAAACCGTACCTGGAACCAAGATATTTATATCGGAAATCTTCAGCTAATATCTGAATCTCTGAATTTATCGCTTCATCTAATTGCTGTTTAATTTCCCAATAAATATAGCAATACATCGATACTATATCTGTTGCTTGGTACCGTACCTGCTGTTTGGGAACGGTCATAGTATCGATATAAATTGCTCCATTATTCAAGTAAACTGCTCGGTGTAAAAACTGATGTATTTTGGAATATTCAATTGTTTCGCTTGTAGCTAATCGAGTAGCTAAAGAGATTATTTTCAGTTCATCATAAGCATCTAAAATTTCGTCAATACTATCTAATTTTGAATAAAGAATATTTTCTTGATTTTCAAAAATAATCTTCTGACCGTTATTGTGAGGTTTCATAGTTCCATCTCGGTCGGAAATATAGCCTTTCGCACTACATATATCTCTAAATTTTCTTAATACTTTATAAAGCAAAAAAAATATTTCACACTTACTTTGATATGTTCTAAAATCTTCAGCAGAGAAACCACGAGGTAAATATAATTGGATTGCTCCTTCCTTGTTTTTTTTAATTCCTACAAAAGAGTATTTGTCGCTGACAACTGGCTGTAACTTATTAAAATTCATGACTGTCTTCTGTATTAGATACTTCGATATCAGAAAACTCATCAAATAATTCATTTTGTTCAAGAGTTTTCTGTTTCAAACTACTGCTCCATTGTTCTAATAAATCTTCTGTATAAAGCAAAAAATCAGAAAATGTTACTATATCGCCATGATTTTTATCTAGTTCATCTTCAATATATTTAATCAATAATTGCTTATTACGAGCAAACACGCTATCCCACAAGTAAAACATTAGTTTGTCTTTCACTTGTTCGAGCGTAACCTGACCATTTATTGGTTTAATAAACCACCAGCCAATTTGCTTGTCTTCTATCCTTCTAATATCTTGATGGTAAGATTTAATAAATTCGTTTATTCCTAAGATATATTTATACCAAGGTTTAGTTAAATCATTCGGTAATATTAGATTGGCTTCCTTAACTATAGGTGGAACAGTAAATTTACTTTTATAGTTTGGTGATGGATAGTGTTGCCAATCCCAACGACGTTTAAAGGCACTATCTAAGTAGTAAATGGATTCATCTGAGGTATTAATAGTAGCAATAATAGATAAGTTTGGAGGAATTTTAATTTTACGTTGTTCTAAGAGCTTGATTAATGCAGTCTTACCTGTATCGGATGAATATTTATCTACTAATTGCTTGATAAAAAATTCAAGTCTGCTCCCATCTACCTGTACCGAAAAATCATTGTTAACATTAGCTTTATGACCCATTACGTTAAATAAAGCAACTAATTCCATATCAGAAATATCAAGCTCATAAGTTGACCAACCATCGTCGTTTCTATCTAGCAGTTGGAAAACCGAGCCAAATATAGCCGCAGCATTACCCCTATTTAATTCATCAATGACTAATAAACAATTGCTGCTATTTACATTTTCAAGCAAATTCTTATAGGCAATCCCTAAAGCTTTTAAAAAGTCACCAGGGTAATATTTGTAAATTACGCTACCACCGTTTGTTAGCGGTAGCAGTTTTCCCATGAAATCGAAATAGTTATATTCGGGATGAAATACAGTTTTTACCGTATTCGACAATATTTTAGCTGTCTCCTGAAACTCAATTTCCAAACGATTCTTTGCAATATCAACAATAGCGTAGCTCTTTCCCGTGCCAGGACTGCCAAAAATAATCTTTTGAACGTACATAGTACTGATAACAATTCAAACCAACTTAGTATACAAGCTATCTGCTAAATTTTATTAATTATGTATATAAGTACTAATCACTTACTGTCTTAGTAAAGATAATTGCAAATTATCTTGAACGGTAAAAGCATAAATATACTTTAATGGCGTGCAATAAATTTTTCTTCCCTCATACACCGAACCACCAGAACTTATTACCCAAAACTACCAGCAATGAGCTTGAGTGTAAAACACTACCAAAGTAAAATTCTGGATGCCGTGACGGTAGTGTGCTGCTTCTTGGGTGCGATCGCAATAGCTTTACTCGCTAAAAAACTAGCCCTCATCCCCTGGCTTATACTCTAGCCCTTCACCTTCACCTGGGACTATTTTTTGAGCGGTACCATTAATAATTTGCTCCCACATTTCATCAAAGGTAATACCTCGCTTCTTAGCCAAATATTCCACCCGATCTTTGATCAACTTGTCCCGCTCCTGGAGCTTGGCACATAGCAGGGATTGTGCCTGAACTACCTTGGTACGACCATTTACCCAAGCATCCACGGTCAAAATATCATTGTAATATTCGCCAAGCGCTGGAATGGCTAATCTTTCATCCTTTCTGGGCATTTCATCCTTTCTGGGGTTTGAATCTACTGTATTCATATTGCTGCCTTTACGCTTCTATTGTTCCAGATTTGCCCCAGAATTGGCACAAAAAAGGATTATAAAAATAGTTTATCCCAATTTTGACCCAAATGTGGTACAAATCCGCCCGCAGTTGGTAGAATGCAAAAGTACCGATCGGCGATTTGCAATTTTCTTTACTTGAAGGCGATCTGAACAGCCTTACTCGCTATCGCGATCTTTTCAACCTTTACCATCACCAAATCTATGACAAGAACCAAAAAGCCAGATATTCATACCGAAATAAAACTCAGTGCATTGCCGCCACGAATGGCAGTAAACCTGGAAAAGCTTACAGACAGAGGGATTGCACGGTTGTTATTAATACAACTGACTTTTTATACCTTCATTTGGGCTGCTGTTACTGTCACTTCTGCACTCGGTTGCAGAGTTGCCAAAATTCTCTCAAAACCAGAAATATTGATGCTGCGTTGGTTGGGTTGTAGTGCAAGGGTCAAGCGTGCGTATTAACGGCATTGCAGTTGGTTGTCATTAAAGGTCAAATTATGAACAACAATCAGGCAAAAGTTTACTTTGAAATTCACTATGAAAGTACGGTTAGCGATAGAACTTGGTATCGCATCAAGCGTGTGATTCGCGAGAGCGGACTGGAGATAAACCGGGAAAATCTACAACTGATAGCCGATTTAAAAAGGAGAAATGAATATACAAAACTTTCTTTAGGGCAAATTATTTACTGCTACCAGCAGGCTCAAGAATTAAGTAAAAAACGAGTAGCGTTCAAAGGAGATGTAGTTTATCGGGAACTGCAAAAACTTTGTAATTACAAAGCGCATCGCACCACTATTACCAGATGGTTTCAAACAGTGCCGCGTAGCAAAGGGAAATACTTTGATCGCGACCGTTGCTATAGAGCAGAAGAATTGGTTCAAGTGTTTGCTGCTGCTTGCGTATATGCCCAAAAGCAAACAGCTAATAAGTTACATACATCACGGAGTAATTAATCATGAAGCGCAGTCATATCGAAAATATCCGCAAAGCTGTCAAGAAAGTTGGAGACTATAAACCAACAGCAGAGCAAATTAGAGCGGCGATTTTAAAAGTATGTCCCGATGGGGAAGTCAATCAAAATAAGCAAGAAATTGTTGAAGAAGTAATTAATTTAATCCAATTGTCTAAAACAAGTGAAGTTATACATAATGCGTCTACATATTCTTCAGTAAAAGAAGATGAAGAAACTTCATCCGATAGCTTTGACGAATCTATACCAGAAGAAAAAGCACTAACAGTTACTCAACAGCGCAAATTAGTATCTACAGTTGCTTCCCAGCTACAGGTTACGCTATCCCCTTCGGAGATTGTAGAAGTATCCCAAAGCCTGAACAATCAAATAGAGAGCCGCAGTTCCTTAATTGCAGAAATCAAAAGTGCCATTTGCAGTTTTATTGATGCTAAAGCTGATTCTCAAAAGCAAGAAATCAACAATTTTGTAGAAGACACAATTGATTATGCGGCTAGCAAGCTTAACGATAATGACCGACGATTAAAAGAAGGATTGCAGGAAATTAATAACTTTTTTCGTTCCGACTCAGCAAGGATTAAAGAACTATCAAAATCCATTGCTGCGGCATTCAAATAAGATTGCATCTGGTTTTTACTTAATAGTAACTGGACTTTTTTTACTGCCTCTACTGCTGCAACTGTTATCAAGCTTTAAACCGCTCACTCCCCGCCAACAGCAACAAAGACTGATTGAGCAAGGATACATCTGTGTAAACCGTTGTGAGGATTAACAATGAAATCAAAATACGTCCGCGACCATGTTTCAACCTATGGTAAGTCAGTTAAAAAAGCTACAGACAAAAAATTTGGCATCAACAACCGCTTAATTCTCCGTGCCGTCAACGGTGATGAAAAAGCCCTCAAAGAAATTGGCGACTTAGGAAAAACAGGCGAACGATTGGCTTTATCAATGCCTTTGATTCGGGAAAACCTCAAAGCCTACATCGAAGGAACCACCGAATACAACACATCCCTCGCCGATATTTATAAATCTGGTGCCAAAGGCGCGATCGCAATCGATAAAGCCGGAAGCGATATGACTTTAGAGAATACTCGTTATGAGAATTTGATGGAGGAATATAAGACTAAATTATTCGCTCAACTAGAAGCTGAGAGTCAGCGTCATGATGATGCGATCGATGTAATTAAACTACAAGCTTGGATTGATGCTCAAATGGCTGAAGTGAACGCCAAAGCCAATTTAGAATCAATTTCTAATAAACCGTTTTTGGCGCAGATGAAAGCCGATGCCGATTTTGAAAATAAAAAGATAAAGCATCTACTAGAAAATGGTTCGGATAGTGACCTTAGTTTAATTCCAAGAAAGCATTTCTCAACTTCACCTGTTGTACGTTTTTGGAATTATATCAGAGAGATTTTTAGTTAGCTAAATGCCTCCAGTAATTATCTGGAGGCTTCTATTACCATTTCGGAAGAACGCTGTTATGTTACAGGAATTTGAAGTAGAAGAAACTGAGAACCAATCTAATTACCCAACAATTGAAGACACCGCATTTACGAACGACGAACAAGAAGCTATTAAAAACTATAAGGACAATCTAAGTAAAAAGTTAGATAAAAATAGAAGCGTCTTGAAAGGTTTGGAAACTGCTTTGTGGGGTATTACTTCATATTCGCTATCAAGATGGCTAATTCTAACCAGCGGTACTCAAGGAATAGGGATGGCGATCGCATCTGCTTTTTTAATCAACAACATTGTCAATCGCGATTGTTTGGATAGTTTTAGGTTCGATAGGAAAGATGGTCAAAATGATATTGAAGGTATGGGAAAACTAATCAAATTCGGGTTATCAACGTTGGTAACGGCTTTTGTAATTTGGTCGGCTGTAGGTGATTTTCTCCATGTTGTTAATACTTCAGAAGATACCTACGACCGATTGAGTAAAACCGTAGAGGATTTTAACAAACTACCCTCAGAGCAACAAAATAAGATTGCGATCGCTAGTGGTTTAGTTATCATTTCTGGATTGTACGTTGTCATTGATTCTTCACGTCGGAGAAGATGAAAATCAATCATGCTGGGTTAACAATTTTGTGGGCTGCTATTAGTTTATGTAGCGCCTATTATTTACCACAGACTAAAAGACCATTTGATTTAATTGGCGTTAAATTCTGTCCCCAAACAGCAAATATGAATCGTACTAATGCTGCTTTAGCCCAGCAAGAGCTAGATAAAAAGTATTGCTCCTACGAGCATAAACTATTAAAAGAAGTATGGGAACAAAAGCAGTTTGAAGCGTCGCAACCCCTCCCAGAATCAAGTTTTATTATTAGAAATATACCAAGTATAAATTATAGTCATATATGGTATTTAGTAAGTCCTGTTGCTATGGGAATTGCCTATTTAAACTATGCAAAGAAGTGTGAAGATGATGAAAACACCGCCCATTTAGAACTAGAAGGATTTAAAACTACTATTAAAGTTTACGGCGTTAATTGTAGAGAAGAAAGAGAATTTAAAACTCAAGCAGTAAAAACCGGCTGGGATAAAGAAAGAGTCAAATTTGGCTTTATCTCCGTTGAAGCAATTCAGGATAACTTAAAAAGACAGCAAGAA
>JAYKJL010000291.1:0-43987 GCA_035285725.1 Nostocales cyanobacterium 94392
AGGACTTACGCAAAAGTAACGTATTTTCGTCATTACGAGCGATAGCGAAGTAATCGCCGAAATCTTGCGATTGCTTCCCTACACTGCGTTTCGGTCGCAATGACAAATTTGGCTTGCGTAAGTCCTGGTAGAATAAAAGGGTCTTTTTGTTGTGAGCAAAGATTATATGAAAATTTAATAAATGAATTTATGATATCGAAATCATTTCAGCTAAATTCTGTAAATAAGCTTTTCTAGCTAACATTTCAGGTGTACTATTAAGTCCGACTTTACTTAAAATTTCTTCCCAACGATATACCCAATCATGTCTCAATAATGAATTAATTATATTTTGTTTACGTATTTTTTCTAATCTTTGCGGTTGTGCATCTAATTCGGTAATGATATCTATTAATTCAGTAGTTTTATCAGGTACTTCAATTACAGCATCAGACCAGTCAAAATGTGTATTGTAAGCGTCACAAACTGGTGGTGTTCCAATCATTACTGCTCCTCCTGCGGCTCCTTCAAAAAAGCGGGAACCTAATTCTTCTTGTCCTCCTGTTTGATTGCCGCTATCAAATTTTGCTTTATTCGCAATAAAATAACGACTTCTTTTAATTAAATTACTATATAAAATTCTATGTTCTTGATAATTTCTCATTTCTAAACCTTTGAGAGAATCGTAGAGATAAAGAAAGTTTTCGCGTTTCGTTAACTCTAGTAAAGATTTATGCGTAATTTCTGAACGACGACCGATACTATAAACATCAATATATCTTTGAGGAACCTGCGGGTAAGGACAGAACTTTACAGCATCGACGGCATAAGGCAAACTATAACAAGGACGTTTAACTAACTGATTTATCGCATCAACACTTTTGCTCTGGGTGGTAAATATATGGTCGAAATCTTTAGCTAACTTTAAACAAAGTGCAGTTTTAGGATTTTCAAGTTCTTTTGCCCAAAGTTCATCTATCCATAATACTGCTTTTTTACATTTGTCTCGCCATCCTTTGATGGCATTAATACAGGTCATATCCCAAAAATGTTGACAAATAAAGAATAATAAATCGTATTCTTTATTTATGACTAATTCTTTACAACCGGAGTGTAATAATTTGCTTTGACCTAAAGTTGAACCGGCACAATTAGCGGTTTTTTTGATAATTTGAGATTTAAAGTTAGATAGATATACTGGTGAAAGCAAATCCGCATAATCAAAATTACTAATTACGTCTTCAAATTCATATTCGGCAGAACGAAAAGCTTCGGAATGAAAACCTCGCATTGATATTATTAAAATACGGGGTTCTTGATGAGAATTAATATAACAATCTTGGATATTAGAGTTAAGTTTTGATTGAAAATCCAGTTTTTTCTTGATAGTTTTTAACATAATTACAATAGTTTTTTAATCTATGAAATGTGTTTTTCAGCATCTATTAATTGAATAATTTGATATTAAGATAGTATCTTAGTTAAAAGTGCTTGTTTTGGAGCATTTACTGTTTTCCAGTCATCTTGTAATATGCCTCCAGTACCTTTACTATTAGGATTCCAGCACCAATAGGCAAAGCTCAAATTATTCTGTTTGATGTAATCTACAAACTTTCGCTGCCAGATACCTTCTTTAGATTTACTGTCAATATGATACCCACCAAATTCGCCAACTAGAATGGGAGCAATGCGTTTTGTCGCAATATAGTGAAATCCGATTTCCCAACGTTGATAAAGATTTTTTGGGAATGCTGCATCTTGAAACCAAGAGACTTTTGCACCACCGTATTCGTGAGGAGAATACACGAGTTTGCGAGGTTTTTTCAAATGTACGGGATATTCCCGAACACCCTCTAAGTTTGCACCCCAAAAGTAACCATGCTGCCGTTGATTGGGTACGTTTTTTTCTACTCCCTCAACCACAATCAACCAATTAGGATTTACCTGAAGAATCTTGTTTCCAGCTTTTTGTGCAGCTAACCGCCAATCTGTTGATGTATAATCAGTTCCCCAACTTGCACTACCGTGGGGTTCGTTTTTCAAATCTGCACCTATAACGTTGGGTTGATTTTTATAGCGTTTTGCTAACAGAATCCAAGTATCTACCCAATCTTTTTCTGTAAAACCATCTCCATACCATAGTTCTGATATATGTCCATCTTTAAGACAGTGACTATCTAATAAAATCAGCAATCCCTGTTTCCCTGCTTCTTGGATAATTAAATCCATTACTTCTAGGGGAGTCTTTCCATGCAGCTCAATGTTCGCACCAATAGAAAAATCTATACTACTAGTCTGAGAAGATTGCAGTGCTTCCACTGAATAAGGTAAGCGAATTAAGTTATAACCCAAGCTTTTAATATGACGAAGCATTTGCTTGTAGTCTCTGACCCATAGACCATGAGGTGCGTGGGTCTCAACTTCCATGCCAAACCAGTTGATACCCCTGAGTAAAACTACTTTACCAGTACTATCAACGATGTGAGAACTTTGTGTATAAAAGGGAGGCACAATAGTAGTAGCTGCAACTGAAGTATTACCTTTAAGTGTCCCGATTAATTGAGAAAAGCCAAAAATGAAATTTATACACAACCATCCAAGTATGAATCCGGTCAAGATATGTCTTTGGCTTCTTCTCAAATTTGTGTTTGTTTTATGAATACTAAATAGTCTGCATATAGTCTGTTTAAAACTATTGAAGATACTATGGATAATTGATGAGTTAAGCAGCATAATTGTTTTACATAGAACTGATTGTATTTTTTACACTGTCATAGAAATGTTCTCGACGCAGTACACACCATGTAAGTCTGTTATCAAGCAGTTTTTCCTGTTCTACTTTATTAAACGCTAATAACTGCATTAAACTACGAGCAAAACTTTTTGGATCATCGGCTATTTTAATCCCAGACGGATAGCTAGAAATGCCTCGCATGGCTATGTTTGTAGCCACTATTGGGCTTCCAGAAGCGATAGCATCCAGAGTTTTAATTTGAATTCCACCACCACTAACAGAAGGAATTGCAATCACTTTGGCTAATCCCATAAATGCTTGTGCATCAGTTACAAAACCGCAATATTTGACATTGGGATATCGTTCGATTAACCATTTTGCACCAGAGCCAGCAACATGAATTGATATATTTGTCGGTAAATGAGGATAAACTGCTTGGAAAAACCACTCTAAACCAGATTTGTTAGCTTTCCACGTCCAGCTACCGATGATTCCAATATCGCAGTTTTTGGTTGCGGAATTTTTTGATGGTATTGTCCAGCTAGAAGGTAGATGAAAGACTTTACTAGTTTTGTTTTGGGTATAAAAGTAATTGGAATCATCAGATGTTAAAGTCCATACTTGTTTTGAGGAAGCAGCTAAGTTGTCTTCCATTCTTTTTATCAGACGAGCTTCTCTTTTGTATATGTATTTTGATAGATATTTTTTAGCCGCTTTTAATTGTGTTTCGTAAAGTTGATGTTCTACATTGTGAGCAATAAATATAATTTTGGATTTTTGATTTAATAAAGGTAATAACCAACCTAATTGAGCATGGTCGATAATGATAATGTCATAATCATTTACCTGTATAATATCTTTGATTTTTGTCAAATATTTTTGAGAATAATATTTTGCTGCTGAGTACGGAAGCTGTTGACCTATGCTTAAAGCCATCCACAGAAATGGATGATATTTTGATTTTTCTGTTTCTATATATCGTTGTTCAACTACAATTTCATGACCATTTTCAGAATGAATATCATCTGGGCGCTGATATCCGACAACTAATACTTGATTTCCAGAGTATTTTAAAGCGTTAATAAAACACTGAGATGCGATTTCACCACCAGTTTTTCTTCCACTGGGAAGAACAGTTGTTAGATACAAAATTTTCATCGAGTAAAATGTATAACTAATTTAGATTAATGACTTAATATCTGATACAACTTCATGGATTACTTGATTACCAAATAATGATTCAAGTAGTTTTTGTTCGATATGAGTTTTTTGTGCGCTGCAAAGTAAATTAATAATTGCTGTTGCAAAAGATTGTATATCGGAAGCGATTTTGAAGTACTGTTTAACTGAAAGAGGTAAACCCGCTATTCCTTGGGGTGTAGAGACAATTGGTTTCCCAACCATTAACATTTCTAAGGATTTTATGCTAACTCCGCTACCCGTTAAAACTGGATTAATTAATACCCTTCCGGAATTATAAATTTCTTTGGAAGATGATGGATTGATGCTTAAATCCACACCATCAATATCTTCGCATAGCTGCCTAATTTTATTTATAGGTTTCGCTCCAGCTATTAAAACTTGAATATTAGGTAATTGAGAGCGAATTTCAGGCAAAACTTGAGTTAAGAACCAAATAATACCGGCTACATTGTTATTAGAATACAAATTCCCTAAAAAAACAACATCATATCGACAATACTGATGATTATTTAGATAACTTTCATCTAGATTTAGAGATTTATTAAATTCCATTAAAGGAGGTAAATAGCGTCCATTTTTAAAACCATGAGACTTCCAGAAATTTAAATCTTCTGGGGAAATATCATAGAATAAAAGACTATTTTTTAATAAGGATTTTTCATATTGTTCTAAATGAGAAAGTGATAGATATCTTTTAATTTTACTTGTGCCTATTGCAGAAGTAAATAATCGTTGATAATACAGATGCTCAATGTTGTGACAACGAGTAACTATAGGTATATCAAAGTAATGACTAAGTTGAAATGCAACATCTCCGCCATGAATACCATCTAACCAAATAACATGAGGTTTAAAAGCATTAACTTGAGAAAATAAATGATTTAATTGTTGTCCTCTAACAAGTCTAGAAGTAACTTCTAAAGGATAGCGAAACAAGTTGAAAATTCTGCTAGCTTTAGCACATAAACTATATTGAAATGGAATAAAATAAGTAGAATTAACATATTTTTTGATTTCAGCTATTTCTTCATGATATGGAACTCGGTCAAACCAGCATATAAGCTGTAGTTCAACGCCAATTTGAGAAAAAGCTTTGATTCTTCGCCACATATCTATCCGTCCGCCGTGAATAGCAGGATAAGGAATGTCGTGGCAGACTAAAGTCATCTTCATATTGATATTATTCTGATTAATACGCTTAGTTATTTTCGGGAAATGTTTTTATATTTATCCATTCTTCTTCTATTAAAGAAGAATTATATTGATAGCTTTTAGCAAAAGGATATTCAATAGCAAGAGAAAAAACAGTAGAAACATAAACTATCCAAAAAATACTATTAGTTTCTACAAGAGTACTTTCACTAATGTTGTACATAACCAAGAAAGTTAAATATATTAAAGGCCAAATTCCCTCTATACAATTAGTGATTCGCAACCACATTACTCCTTTAAAATAAGTAGTAATAAAGCTCAATAAAAATACTGATAAACCGGCAATTCCTAGCTCTATAAACAAATCCATAAAGCCGTTGTGTCCATATGGACATTGCCAAGCAAGGGTACGCCAAAGATAAGCAGTGATTTGACTATCCCAATCTCTCCAGACAGCATTAAATCCATAGCCTAACCAAGGACGTTCTCGAATTAAATCAAACATTGCACTCCAGATGTCGGTGCGCCCGGTTAGGGTTAAATCTTTACCTAATGCATCAGCTACAACTGGTAAATTATCTAGTAATAATGTAGATACACTGCCAACCATAAGTATTAATGCAATCATTAACGGTATTAATTGGTTGTAATTGCTTCGCCAACTTTTGTAAAGGAATAAAATAACTGTTAAAGATAGAAAAACAACTAAAGACGATTTAGAAGTTGAAAGTACGATTAAAGCGATGGAAAGAATATAACCAGCCCAGGGAATCCAGCGATATTTCATATTACGAATGGGATTACTCATCGCAACAAATAAAAACACCATGCTGCTGAAAACCATCAATCTACCTAAGATATTTTTATGAGTCATGATTCCGCGCCAAGAACCTGCATGAATTCCTCCTTCTTGGACAGTCATTAAGCCATATTTTGGTAGTCCAATGGCAAATATAAAGCTGAGTACAATTACTATCCCCAAAGCGATTGCTAATAGTTGTAATTGTTCTCTTAAAGTGAAACGCATTGCCATGTATACAGCAAATACGCTTGTTCCTAACAGCAATCCGCTACGTCGTGGAGTAATATCTGGTGCAAAAGTCCATAATATTGAGGCTATAACAATTCCTAAAAATAACCATATCCAAATATCTTTTTGTGCAACACGGACAAAATTTTTCTGATGTCTTGCTA
Organism: Nostocales cyanobacterium 94392; assembly: GCA_035285725.1. Classification (GTDB taxonomy): domain Bacteria; phylum Cyanobacteriota; class Cyanobacteriia; order Cyanobacteriales; family Nostocaceae; genus Rivularia. The sequence goes on from JAYKJL010000291.1 coordinate 6,263, forward strand.
TTAGCAAGAAAGTAATTGTATAGATTACCATAAAAAATTTTGGACTGTAGGGGTCGCTACTTATTCCCCCACTTTCTCCACCTTCTATAAGTACAGGTATCAAGGCACTTGTAGAAAGAAAAAGAGTAAAGACAACGAATACCTTTTCGGTTAGCTTTGGTAACTTTGGCATACCGAATATATTTCCTAATATATGATTTACCTATGAAAAAATGTGAACAGTAAACAATTAACAGTCAACTGATTTAAGGTTTTGCTAAACTTCATACTTTTTTAAGGGAATTAACTAATGAAGTTTTTTAATTAATGAATCAATTACCCGATTTTGTCAATAGATAATTTGGAGTTTATTCAGCCGTCACAATTATGTTTAATTACTTCATGTTTTTTATATATATCAATTTTAAAAAAGCTTATATGGTTTGCAATACATGACTTATAGAGTTCTGTGCAGAGAGAACATTTTATATATACTGAATATATTATTCAAATGATTATGCGTGTTTTTACTCTTTTTAGCAATATTCAAAAATTCAATTTTTACTTAATCTTCATCAGTTAGTCCGATTTCAGTAAAGTTTTGATTAATTGAGAAAAATATGTTGAAGCTATCGCTCTATTATTAAGTTTCCAACAAGATATGTCTTAGTCTGTCAGAGAAATTATTGAGATGTAGTAATATGCAAATACCTTAAAACGAAACATCTCAATTTAATTACTGTATTAATATAATGCTATGGACGCTGCCGACAATCAGTAATACGTGAAAAATAACCATAGTCAGTATTTAAATTATCTTTACGAACAGGTTAGCAACACAATATTTACAATTGCGTTATTTACCGAAAACGTATATTAAATTGTTGGAAATGGGATTTTGAATGGAAACACAAATGCCAATCACAGAAAAAGATTTGCAGTCTCTAAGTAATACTGATTCTTTATCTAGAGAGCCATATTGGTTATTAAAAAAACCTGAAAATGTTGAAGAAGAAAACATTCCTTTTGGTCGCATTTTCTCAACTTTACGTCGTCGAGCAGCTTTAATCGCTAGCGTTGCAGTCATCGCAACCACAGGAGCAGCTTACTTGAGTTCCACTCGTACTTATTCCTATGAAGGCAAATTTCAATTACTAGTTGAACCTTTAAGAAATTCTGAAAGCGAACTGTTAGTTTTACTGTCTCAAACTCTTCAGCAAGATGTAAATAAAATTACAAGAGACAATACTACGGCTTTAGATTATCAGGCTTTGCTAGAAGTTTTAAAAAGCCCGAAAATTATCGAACCAGTGGTTGAGGAAATTCAGACTAAATATCCCGGAGTTACCTATGGGAAATTGGTTGGTGGTAGCAATTCAGGTAAAGTGCCCACCGCAATTAAAGATGGTACTTTACACATTAGCCGACTGGCTCAGGGTGAAATTGAATCTAGAGTGATCGAAATTCGCTACAAGGATCCTAATCCTGATAAAGTTCTGTATGTGTTAGATAAAGTCTCTCAAGCTTATCGAAAATATAGTCTCGAACAAGAGCAAACGAATTTACGCCAAGGAATCAAATTTGTAGAACAGCAGATTCCCAAGTTGCGTTTACGAGTTAATACACTGCAAGGACAAATGCAGCTTTTTCAGCAGAATTACAATTTATTTAATCCTGAGCTTCAAGGAGAACAACTACTTAATCGGGTTGATCAACTCCAAGCAACCAAAATAGAAGCCTCGAAAAAACTCGCAGAAACCAAATCCCTTTACGCTTCCTTACAAAAACAATTGGGAATGTCCCAAAATACCGCGATCGCAGCTTCAGCTTTAAGCGAATCACCACAGTATCAAGAAATACTTAAACGAGTTAGAGATATAGAAGCGGAAATTGCCACCGAGTCGGTACGTCTAAGTGATGCCAATCCGGTAATGCAGTCTCTGAGGGAACGACGAGGCAAACTCATACCTTTATTAAAGCGGGAAGCACAATTGGCTTTGGGTTCCAATGTATCCGAAGAATTACTGAATCCGCAAGTAGGAGTTTATCAAAATTCCGTTCGTCGGCAACTGATCCAGACAATGGCTGAAGCTGCAAACCAAATTCAGTTATTAGAAGCCAGCTTGAAAGCTACCGATGATGCTTTGATCGGATTAAACCAACAAATCAAACAATATCCCGTAGTTGCTGGTAGATATGCCAATTTGCAACGAGAATTACAAGTTGCTAGCGATACTCTCAAGCAGCTTTTAGGTAAACAAGAAGCACTACGGGTAGATGCTGCTCAGCAAGAAGTTCCTTGGGAATTAATTATGCCTCCAAGGCTACCCCAAGATAAAAATGGTAACGCGATCGCAGATGGTTCCAAAGGTAAGCTCGATATTGTCTTAGGAGGAGTTGGAGGTTTACTACTAGGTGTTTTAATTGCTTTTCTTCTAGAAAATGCTCAGAATGTTTTCCACGATTCCCAAGAAGTGAAACGAAGTGCGAAATTACCTTTATTAGTGACGATTCCTTACTTAAAAGAAATCAAACAATTAACTCCTACCGAACAAGAACTAGTTTATACCCTGCAAACGGAAGAACGCTGGCTTTTACAAAATGGTGGTGGTAGAAATCAACAGCACAAAACTTCTCCGTACACACAAGCTTTTTACTCTTTGTATACTAGAATCCAAGCTTTTCGAGAGCAAACTAATATTTCTTCGTTAGTTGTGACATCGCCTACTCCAGGAGAAGGTAAATCTACTGTAGCGATAAACTTTGCAAAAACAGCCGCAGAAGCTGGTTTACGGGTGTTGTTAGTGGATGCTAATTTGCAAAATCCTCAAGTACATCATAGTTTGGGTTTGGTAAATACCCAGGGATTAAGCGAAATACTTTCCCAAGGTTTAGATTTAAATGATGCAATTGGACAATCTTATGAAGAAGAAAATTTATTTGTAATCACCGCAGGAGAGATACCCCGCAATCCTGCAAAGCTGTTTTCTTCACCGAGAATGCAAAATTTTGTCAAGCGATCGCAAGCTGATTTCGATTTAGTAGTGTACGACACTCCCCATATTTTGGGACGTTTAGATACCAGTATTTTGACGACTCATGCTGATGGAATTTTGATGGTTGTGGGACTGGGTAAAACTGTTCGTCCCTCACTTTCAACAGCATTGGATGAATTGAAAGCTGGACGTAATCGGATTTTAGGTTTAGTTACCAATACTTTAGAGTCATAATTATTGCCTTCCCACTCCTTCTTGGTGCGGGTTCATCCCGATGAAACCTTTCTCCGAGTGTGTCTGGTTTTTTATCGGTAATCATAAAGCCGGGAAGGGAGTACTTGGTTGAACCCGTTTTTCCCGATTGATTATACGCAGATCAAAATTTAATAACTTCCGAATCAATAAATTGTGAATTCCTTAAACCCAATTACCAGGTATATTAAGAAAAAAGTATCTAGCCAGTTCATTCGTAATCTTGGCTGGCTGGGTATGGCTGAGATATTTTATAGAGTCTTACGTTTAGGATTAGTAGTCATCATTGCCAGGTATTTAACTCGCTATGATTACGGTTTGGGAGCGATTATTCTGGCGGTGCGGGAATTTGCGATTACTTTTGCTGATGTAGGTATCGGTGCAAAGATTATCCAAGCTGATGAAAAAGAACTTCCCCAGTTATGTATTTCTGCTTTTTGGTTAAACTGGTTGATTTTTGCGAGTTTATTCATGGTTCAGGCTCTTGCTGCATTTCCTATTGCTTGGTTTTATCAAAGTAAAGACATTATTTTTCCCATTATTATTACTGGAATAGCTTATTTAATTTGGCCTATTCACGGGATTCAAAAAACTTTAATTCAAAGAGAAAATCGGTTTAAAGTCATCGCATTTACCAATGCAATTCAATACTGCATTTCGGGTATATTGACGGCAATATTCGCCGTTATGGGTATGGGGGTATGGGCTTTTGCCCTGCCGGTTGTAATAGTTGCTCCTTTAGAAATCATCATATATTACAAATACCATTCCTGGCGACCTGATGAAGGATTTACAACAGTATATTGGGATGAAATATTAAATTTTGGCAAACATATTCTCGGTGTGGGATTGCTGAAAACTTTGAGAAATAACTTAGATTATTTAATCGTTGGACGTTTTGTCGGGATTGAAGAATTAGGAATCTACTTTTTTGGTTTTAATGCTGGCTTGGGAATCAGTTTAAGTATCATTAATGCCATTAGTTCGGTGATGTTACCTCATTTATGTTCAGTACGTACAGAATGGCTGGAATTCCAACATCGTTATCTCCACAGTCTTAAAACTATTGCTTTGATCATTGTTCCTTTTGTTTTATTTCAAGCTAGTTTGGCTCCTATTTACGTTCCTATTGTTTTTGGTCAACAGTGGATACCAGCTATACCAATTTTAATATTAATTTGCTTATCAGCAATTCCCCGACCTTTTGCAGATGCAGCATCTCAATTATTAGTAGCTGTGGGAAAGCCTCATTTAGATTTGCGGTGGAACGTCATATTTACCAGTTTATTTGCTTTCTTCTTATTTATAGGAGTTAACACTCAAATTATTGCGAATACTTTTTTCGGTTTTGATGCTGTTGATAGTTTGACGCTAATATTAGGAGAAAATTGGAAAGTTATCGGCATAGCCCTATCTGTTCTGTTAGTTCATGGGATTTTCTTGCCATTTTTTACTCTATGGACTACACGTTATGTGTTTCCCAAGGAATTGCAGAAATTGTAATGCCAATTTGTTAATCAAATAAATTTAAGGAGTCGATATATAGCTAAAAATAGCTAACTGTCAATTTATATAAATTTATATATAATCAACAATTAGCTATTAATAATAAACAAAATTTCAAATTTTAAGCACCTAGGGCTTGGGCTCCACCAACAACCTCTAAAATTTCCTGGGTAATTGCAGCTTGTCGCGCTTTGTTATAAGACAATGACAGGCTTTTAATCAGTTCTGCTGCGTTATCGCTAGCGCTACTCATTGCTGTCATACGTGCTGCAAGTTCGCTAGCTGCGGATTCTTGTAATGCTCGCAACAGTTGGTTGCTTAAATATAGTGGTAGTAATGAATCCAGGATTTGTACTGGATCTTGTTCAAAAATCATGTCGCGAGGGAAAGCTCGCATTTGGGTAGCAATTTTCTCTCTCTCGACTTCAAATTCACCACCACGGCTTGTTAAACGGAAAAATTCGTCGTCTGCCGCTAAACCTTTGGGGTCTAAGGGAAGTAAAGTTTGTACTACAGGTCGAGAACTAACTAAGGAGACGAATTTGGTGTAAACCAATTCAATTCTATCTACCTCTTCTGATAAAAATAAGGAAAGTAGTTCATCGGCGATATTAGAAGCTTCCGCTGCGGTAGGAATTTGTTCTAATCCGGTGTAAGTCGCATCAATCGGTTGTTCACGACGTTGAAAATACTGGGTAGCTTTGCGTCCTACCAGTACATATTTATAATCCAAACCTTCAGCCTGTAATTCTTTGGCGCGAATTTCTCCACGTCTAATTACGTTGGTATTGTAGCCCCCGCATAAACCGCGATCGCCAGAAATTACCAGCAACCCGACTGTTTTCACTTCACGGTTTTTCATCAGCGGTAAATCTACATCTTCAAAGGTCAGACGGCTTTGCAAACCAAATAATACCTGTGCCAAACGGTCAGCAAATGGACGAGTCGAAGTTACCTGTTCCTGTGCGCGACGTACTCTTGCTGCTGCAACCAGCCGCATGGCTTCTGTAATTTTCTTGGTATTTTTAACTGATGATATGCGATCGCGTATTGTTTTTAGATTAGCCATAATTCGATTTTAGATTTTGGATTTTAGATTTTAGATTATGTCTAACGCCAATTTTATTTAGTCCCTTAATAGTGTTGACCAAACATTTTTATTTCACATCGGACGTTTTGTGAGATTTTGGACTTTAGATTGAATCCAAAATCCAAAATCCCCAATCCAAAATTGTTAGATTGTTGCCATGAAGGTTTTCTTGAAGTCGATAATCGCTTCTTTGAGTGCTTTCTCTTCGTCTTCACCAAGGGCTTTCTTGTCTTGAACTCCCTGCTTGAATTCGGTTTTATTATTCTTCAAGTATTCTTGGAATCCTTCTACAAAGTCTGTAATTTTATTAACTGGAATATCGCTTAAATATCCGTTAATACCCGCATACAGAATGGCAACTTGCTCGTATACCGCACGTGGCTGGTTTTGGGGTTGCTTCAACAGTTCCCGTAAGCGTACACCCTGCGCCAATTGGTCTTGGGTCGCTTTGTCTAAGTCGGATGCAAACTGCGAAAAGGCTTGTAATTCGTCAAATTGTGCTAATTCTAACTTCAACTTACCGGCAACTTTTTTCATTGCCTTGGTTTGAGCGGCAGAACCCACACGGGATACGGAAATACCGGGGTTAATTGCCGGACGAATACCAGCGTTAAACAAGTCGGAAGATAAGAATATCTGACCGTCGGTAATCGAAATTACGTTGGTAGGAATGTAAGCGGATACGTCACCAGCTTGGGTTTCAATGATTGGTAATGCGGTCATGCTACCCGCACCGAGGTCGTCACTGAGTTTTGCAGCGCGTTCTAATAAACGGGAGTGGAGGTAAAATACGTCTCCAGGATATGCTTCACGACCGGGTGGACGGCGTAGCAATAAGGACATTTGACGGTAAGCTTGCGCTTGTTTGGTCAAATCGTCGTAAATAATTAAAGTTGCTTTGCCTTTGTACATAAAGTATTCGGCGAGGGCAGCACCAGTATAGGGAGCCAACCACTGTAATGGTGCGGGTTCGGAAGCGCTAGCTGCTACCACGATGGTATAATCCATAGCTCCCGTATCTTGCAGGGTTTGGACTACGTTGGCAACCGTAGAAGCTTTTTGACCAATAGCTACGTAAACGCAAACTACATCTTCTGACTTCTGGTTAATAATCGTGTCGATCGCGATCGCAGTTTTACCAGTTTGTCTGTCACCAATAATTAATTCTCGCTGTCCGCGTCCTACAGGAATCATCGCGTCGATAGCGGTAATTCCGGTTTGCATTGGTTCGTGTACGGAACGACGAGCGATGATACCGGGAGCCATCGATTCAATCAAGCGACCTTCTGTAGTCTTGATTTCACCTTTACCATCAATTGGTTCACCCAAGGCATTCACAACTCTGCCAATCATGGCATCGCCCACGGGTACCTGAGCAATTTTACCAGTAGCTGTAACAGTACTACCTTCTTGAATTTGGCGACCGTCACCCATCAATACCGCACCAACGTTGTCTTCTTCTAAGTTGAGCGCAACACCCGTGGTACCATCTTCAAATTCCAACAACTCGCCAGCCATAGCTTTTTCCAAGCCATAGATCCGAGCGATACCATCACCTACTGACAACACGGTACCAACATTAGCAACTTTAACCTCTTGGTCATATTGCTCGATTTGTTGTTGGATAATGCTACTAATTTCGTCCGGTCTAATGCTAATTGCCATTTTTTTATGTTCTTTGGATAGGAAAAGAAATGATAATTCTAAATTTTAGATTACTCAATTGCGAATAGTTAGCAGCTAGTTTCCATAATCCAAAATAAAAACTAACAACCAACTACATTCAATCCAAAATCCAAAATCTAAAATTCAAAATTGTTTTAGCCCTTATTCAAGCTTAAAGTTAAGCGGCGTAACTGACCCCGTAAACTAGAGTCAACTACCTGAGAACCGACTTTAATAATTACACCACCAATAATGTCGCTATCAATCTTACTGTCTAACTCAACCTCACGAGCATTTGGCTCAATTGACTTGACTTTTTCTTTGATAGTCTGCTTTTGTTCGTCGGTGAGGGGAACAGCAGAAATCACTTCCGCTAATACTATTTGATTTAATTGTCGTAATGAAGCTAAATATTCCTGGGCTATACCCTCAAGTAATATTATTCGCCGTCTATCTACCAACAACATCAAAAAGTTGCGGAAGATTGGACTAGTGTCATCGCTGAGTATCTTGCCGATAACACCCTTTTTATCTTCAGCAGTAATAAACGGATTGGCAAAAAAGGTTCGCAGGGCTTCACTTTCTTGGAGTAAGTTCAATAAAGAACGTACATCAGAGTCAAACTTATCTGCAACGTTGTTTGACTGCGCTACCGACATCAATGCCTCAGCATAAGGACGGGCTATTTCAGCGTTTGCTATGTTATTTTTCATGGTTAACTCCCCAGTTGCGCGATACTGCGGTCAACTAATGTATGCTGAGCATCGTCGGCAATTCCACCACGGAGTTGCGACTCTACTTTTTCTAAAGCTTGAGCGACTACGCGCTGTCGCAGTTGGTTAATAGCTTTATCTCTTTCTGTATTCAAGTCTGCTGCTGCTGTTTGCTTCATTCTTTCCACGTCAACAGCTGCTTGTGCGAGTATGGCTTCTTTTGCTTTCACAGCATTTTCTTGTGCTGCTTTTTTGATTCTTTCGGCTTCTGCTTGAGCTTGAGCCAACTTTTGTTGTTGTTCTGCTAAAGCACTAGCTGCGTCTTGAGTGCGTTTTTCTGCACTTTTTATCGCACTTTCTATCTTTTCGCGGCGTTCTTTGAGAGTACCACCCAAAACTTTCCGTCCAAAAACGAACAATACTGCGATAATAATTGCCAGGTTAATCAGGTTAGTATCTAAGACGTTGGTATTAAAACCAAAACCCTCATGACCTGCTTCTTCTATTAACTCACTTCCGACGGCGCTGGCTTGTGCCACTAATATTGAAAAAGTCCCCATTTTATTTCATCCACTATTGCGCTGCCTTCAGCTGAAAAAATTACAATGCTGTACAATTCAAGCATCGATAAATCTCAATCTCTCAATAACCAAATAATTAGTAGTAATTTACAAGTTTCATAATTCGTAATTAATCAATTCTTATTTTGAGCAGTTTTATTGACAAAAAAATATGGTGATTTTATATTTTTTTATCTTTAACTCACCCTTAATTTGTATATTGGTTAATCATTACGAATTAGAAAGTAGTAATTACCTTCATCTGAGCCAAACAAATTTACAAACCATTACCTCATTGAGTTATAGTTTGTTAACGCTGTGCGGCTAAATCCGCTCCTAAAAGCTTCTCTAATATTTGACGCGAGAGACCATCAACTTCTTTTTCTAAAGAAGCAAAAGCTTGTTGTTTTTGCTGCTCAATTTCTTGAGCCGCTTCTTCTCTTTGTCCTTGGGCTTCTTTTTGAGCTACTGCTATTTTTTCGGAAGCTATTTTCTCAGCTTCTGCTTGAGCATCAGCAATTACTTTTTGTGCTTGTCTTCTCGCACCTGCTAATTCTTCTTCATACTGCTGCGCTAATTTTTCCGCTTTCGTCAGTCGTTCTTTTGCTTCCAATTGATTGTTACGGATATACTCGTTCCGTTCATCAATGGCTTTGCCTAACGGTTTATAAAAAATTGCGTTCAGAATTAAAGCTAAAAGTAGAAATTGAATTGCCATCAAAGGTAGAGTCGCGTCTATGTCAAAAAGACCCCCCTCTTTGGCAACCTCTTCTACAGCTAATAAGGTTATCCAATGCATATTACTTGCTCCAACTTTTACCAGTTATGAGTTATGAGTTATGAGTTATGAGTTATGAGTTATGAATTATGAGTTATGAGTTATGAGTTATGAGTTATGAGTTATGAATTTTTGATCTGTGAACTATCAAATCAACTTTTAACTCTTAACTCCTCACTTCTCACTCCTCACTCCCGTTCTCCTAACTCTTAACTCCTAACTCCTAACTTTCTTAAGTCGCCAGTATTTAAACTATGAGAAGGGGTTAGCAAACAATAGTACCAAGGATACAACTAAACCATAGATGGTTAGTGCTTCCATGAATGCCAAGCTCAAAAGCAAGGTACCGCGAATTTTGCCTTCTGCTTCTGGCTGACGAGCAATACCTTCTACAGCTTGTCCAGCAGCGTTACCTTGACCGATTCCAGGTCCGATAGCAGCTAAACCAACAGCGAGAGCAGCAGCTAATACGGAAGCAGCAGATACTAATGGATCCATGATAAATTTCCTTGGTTTACTAGAAAGAATTGGTTTTCAATTGAAATGTGTTGGTTGTTAGCTGTTAGTTGTTAGTTGTTAGTTGTTAGTTGTTAACTAACTACTTGACAACTTCATCTAATACTAAAAACTAACGGAATTTTGGGGTTTTTAATGTTCCCCATGTTCTTCACCGTGGTGGTCTTCTAACGCTTCACCAATGTAAGCAGCCGCCAAGGTGGCAAAAATCAATGCCTGAATCGCGCTGGTAAATAAACCCAAAGCCATTACAGGTAGTGGCACAAATAGAGGTACTAGCAAAACTAATACTCCTACTACCAGTTCATCAGCCAAAATATTACCAAACAAACGGAAGCTCAGGGAAAGAGGCTTTGTAAAGTCTTCAATTATCTTGAAAGGCAACATGAACGATACCGGCTGAACGTAGTTGCCAAAGTATCCTAAACCCTTCTTGCTGAACCCAGCGTAAAAATACGCTAATGATGTCAACAATGCTAAAGCAATAGTTGTGTTGATGTCACTAGTAGGAGCAGTTAATTCCCCTTCAGGTAACTCTATTAACTTGAAAGGAACAAGCGCCCCTGACCAATTTGACACAAAAATGAACAAAAACAAAGTGCCGACAAATGGCACCCAAGGGCGATATTCTTTTTCGCCAATCTGGTTTTTAGCCAAATCCCGAATGAATTCTAGGGCATACTCCATTAAGTTCTGTATACCGCTCGGAATCCGCTTAATATTACTACTTGCTAAGATGGAAACTAGTACCAGCACGGCAATTACGAACCAGGAGGTAAGAAATACCTGTCCGTGTAATTTTAAGTTACCTATTTGCCAATACAGATGTTTTCCTACTTCTAATTCTGCAAGAGTCACAGAATTAAAAGCTGAAAGAAAATCTACCATTTACTTGACCATTACTACGTTTCGACCATATTAACTGGAGAAATCGCTTTTTCAGTTACCGAGTTTTATGCTAGTCAGGATTGAATGCCACGCGAATTACGTAGATTATCAGCGTTGCTTTATAGGTTAAAAAGCCCAAAAAGATAGGCAAGATTTGCAATTGATTCCACTTTCCTGCTAGTAAAATCAACAACACTATTAAAGCTAACCGAGTCTTGCTCAGTTCTTGCTTTTCTCTACCTAAGCGCTCAACATCTTTTGCCAACATCCTCAGATAAACTAAACCAGCGCATCCCCCAATTAAATAATTTAGAGCAATGTTTAAGGAATAAAATATCCAGACGGACACAAAAACAATTCCCGTTAAAGCAAGAGTTATAACTAACAACTCTTGATAAAGGTTGTAGAAATCTTGCATGGGATTTCCTGGCTCTGCATCCTCAAAACCAGGTTGAGCATTTTCAATTGTCGAAGGCGCGGATTCAATCGTTTTGTCTGACAAGCTCACGGGACTTGAAACCAGTACAGAAGTTTGATGTTGACTGCAAATCCAGTCAGTTGAATCATATCATGGTTGGGTAACATTACTTTAGAAAAAAACAATTAACTTCTTGTTACCAAAAAACATCATTCAACTAAGCTGTTGCCTTAATTTTTCGACACATTTACAAACATAAAGAACATTCACCGCAAAATACAGTAATTTAAGTTACGTTACAACACGGATGACAAACAGAGATAGGTGTGTTGAGCAAAGGCTATCTATATTCGATATTCTTGGAGAGAAGAAGATAGCGGAGCAGAAGAACTCTTATCCAGGATTTTACCCGTGACTTGATCGGGTTGTCATGAGTGATATTAGCATTTAGTAAAGGTCTAACTGTTCTCAGTTAACAGTTAACTGGGTAATTGGTAATTGGTAATTGGTAATTGGTAATGGGGAGATGTCACTAGAATTATCAGCTTTAATCTTTGACCTTTAACCTCTAACCTTTACTTAGCATTATTAGTTGCTGTTTCTGAAGCTCTCTGACTTTTTCTAGGTCTAATTGAACTTTATGCAAAATTTCTTTTATTGTTGAGCTTCCATCGCAGTTTTGCATAAACCCGATCTCATTTTCTGACAATCTAACTAGTTGATAATCATAATTAAATATACTTGATGCCGGAAATCCATCTATGCAGGGATTTAATTCTGGAATTGCTGCAAGAAGTTTATTCTCATCTGACCAGTCAACTTGATTTACGGGTGGACGACTCAGAAAAAACTCGTAGTGACTAATATCTGGGTCTAATAATTCTATCAATCGGTAACGCTGCTGTTCTCCTAAATTTGCTGCTCGTTCGATTAATTCTGGAGCTTTTGCTAAAAGTCTTTCTAAATTCCAGTAACCGGGGTTGGAAAAACCAACGAAATCCAAACCGGAAGCGTCAATTAATTCAAACAAAGTTTCGATATTGTAATCAATCTCTTGGGGATGAACATACATATCAGCAAAGTTTTCATCACGCTGATTTTCCAAAGCCCAACGCTCTTTCTCTCGCTTGACTATACGATTATTTTCTGGTAAAGAATCAAATATTTTTCTGCCAACACTAACACCATCGCGATAATCACCGCGTTTGTCACCTTGGAGTAGTGCGATCGCCTTTTGCATCAAGCTAATTTCCCAGCGTCCTAATTCAGCATATACAAAGATGTGCATCAAACCACCGGGGGCTAATTTTTTTGCTAGTGCTTGAATACCACGAATTGGCTCTGATGTATGATGTAAAACGCCGACGCAGTTAATTAAATCAAATTCACCGGGTAATTGTTCTACGTCAAACAAACTGAGATGATGGAATTCAACACGATTCGCACCCGAACGTTGACAGCGTTCTTTAGCCACATTTAGCGCACCTCCACTCAAATCAATTCCAACTACCTTTGCTTGGGGGTTGAGGTGAACTAAATATTCGGTTCCTACCCCTGTACCGCAACCAGCATCAAGAATTCGGATATCTTGTTTTAGTGGTTTTTGTCCCGCGCAAAAGTTGTAAGCAGCCAACCAATTCCAGCGCCAGTTGTAGCCTGGAGGTGGTTCGTCGAGTAAGGGTTCTGGGGGAAAGGGATAAGTGTTGTAAAGATTGGCTACAGCGTTGCTTACCTGTTGGGTGTCGGACATGGGATTTTAGATTTTAGATTTTAGATTTTGGATTAAAGTTATTTTGATATTTTCTTAGAAGACGTAGCAGTGCTACGTCTTCTTATATTTCAATTTGTATCGAAAATTTGCTGAAATTTGATGAAGAAGTATATCAATGTTTCCTACCACATTTTTAAATTTTTGGGAAATATTGATTCTAATGAGTATTAAGAGGCAATTGTCAATTAACTAGGAAGGTGCGTAATTGTCACAATATACGGGTGGTGCGTGACGCTACAAGTCTTATTGCTACGTTCAAGTTTTTCCGAAGCGTCACGCACCCTACAAGGAAAATGCGCTGGTTGCGTCAGTCCCATTAACACTAATCTAGTTTTTGCATCTATCTAGAGATATAATTTTATTATTGTGAAATAGTTTGACTACAGGAACCTCAATAAAATTGATCAAGTCTTATTTCTTATTAAAGCGTCTCTCAATTTTGATTTTTATACACAAATCAATTAATTAATAATTAAATTTATGTTCAAATTAAAATCTTCATCTCGCTTTTTTTTAGGAATAATTGGATTAAGTCTACCTATTTCTATCGCTCTAACTTTATCCCCTATACAGATAGCTTATGCTTGTTCTCCAGCACCAGGAAGTAAACCAGCAACTATTGCTCAAAGAGTAAATACAACTCCAATTATGTTTCAAGGAATTGTCAAAAGAGTTAAAGAAGACACGTTGACAATTAAAGTGAAACGATATTTAAAAGGTAATGGTCCGGAAATCGTAAATTTGAAAGGATTTAATCTGACTTCTTGTGATAATTTTATTCAAAAACCGGGCGGTAATTTTATATTTTTTGCAGAGAATCAAGGAACTCAACCTTGGAATGCAGTTTATGATGGTGCTTTTGGTTCAGTACGTCCTTGGAATCAAGAAACTCAGAAAGAGTTGAGGGAATTGGGATTAATAGGGAAGAAACAAGAAAATGTTTCTAAATGCGCTTTTGATAATCGAAAAACCGTAGAAACAGTAAAAAATCAAGTTGGTACAATCAAGCGTCTTCATGAGACACTTTATATCATTGTGAGTGAAGATAATCCTAGTCGGTTTGCTCCTTGTAATTTACCTGAAAAATTAAAACAAGATGGGTTAAAGATTCGTTTTAATGGAGAAGTTAAAGAAATTTATCCTAACGAGCGTTGGGCTGCTACACTTTTTAAGTTAACTGATTACCAGGTTGTAAACACGGAGAAAAAATAAAATATCTATTGCCTATTTTGATTAATTTTCAAAACAATTTCCTCATGTTTAGAACGAGTAATTGGATAAAAATAAGCTAAAACTAAACCAATAATTAACATTAAAGTCGGCATTGGACCAATTATGAAACGAATTGCCAATAATGCTGAATCTGGCTGTATGGGAGCTGCTTGAGATGCAACTGTGGGTATTAATCCCGACCAATCTAATATTTTACCTACCAAAAATAACGCTCCTGCAACACCAAATTTTTGCAATTGTACTACAAATCCATAAAAAATTCCTTCTCGACGTTGCCCGGTATTTAACTCATCTAAATCCACTACATCCGGTAACATTGACCAAGGTACAAGATAAGCAACAGAAATACCAATTCCTGCCATAACTGCCAAGATATACATTAACAAAACTTGCCCTGGTTGAAGAAAGAAAAATCCAGCTTGAGCAATAATTGTTGCAGGTATACCCATACAATAAATAGCTTTTTTACCAAATTTCTGCCCCATTGCACTCCAGAAAAACATCATAATTAATGCCGTTCCTTGTACTGCTAAAGCCATTTGGGTAAAATGAGTTTTTGGTAATTTCATCCAATCTACGACGTAATAAGGTAAGATTGCTGCCGTTACTTGTACCCCTAGCCAAGAACAAAGATAAATCCCAATCACATAGAGAAAAGGTTTGTTGTTTAAAGCTATTTTGAATTGTTTAAAAATCGGTTCTGATGGCTTACGTTTAATTTTTTGGCGTTGATTATCAATTATTTTATAGCGTTTATAAGTACCCCAAACACAAAACAAAATCGCCAAAATTGATAGCACAGCACTGATAGCACCTAAATATAAATAGCTCCGGGGTGCTTCTACAATATCTAAAATAATTTGAGCTAATATTAACGCAAAAATACTTCCGCCAATCGCAAAAGAAGATTTAAAACTAACTAAATTTGTGCGTTCGTTGTAACCTTGAGTTAGTTCGGCCGCTAATGTCGAAAAAGGAACTAAAACTGAACTAATAGCAGCATAATAAATAATAGAAATAATACTATAGTAAGCAAACAGTTGCCATTGGTTAAGAGTCGGTGGAACAATCCAAAATAATATAAAAGATATCCCCAAAGGAATTGCACCACCGAGCATCCAAGGGTAACGTCTACCCAGAGGAGAGCGAGTTTTATCGCTCAACCAGCCAATCAAAGGGTCATTAAAGGCATCCCAGGCTTTACCAATCAATAAAAGGCTACCAGCAAAACTAGGATTTAATCCAGCAACATTGGTAAAAAAATACAGCGCAAAAAAAACCAAAATATTGTCAGGAATTGCTCCTGCTAACTCTCCAATACCATAAGCTAATTTTGTTTTGAAATTGAGTTTTTCTATGTTAGTAGTAAAATTAACAGCTTGAGAAGAATCATTCATGGTGGAAAAGTTACAGCTAAATATGCTTTTTGCTCGCATATTATCTTAGATTTTGTTTGCTGTAAAGTAATTAAATAATGGCATTATATTTTTATCGCAATAATTAAAAAAATAGTTTTACTAATCTCTTCAATTTATTCATACACAAAAACCTCTACACTCATCCATAGAGTATAGAAGTATTTCTGAAAATAAAATATGTATTTATCGCTTCAGCAGATTAATTATGAGATTGTAAGTGCAAGGAGAACAACTTTGTTCACTTATAATTACAAAATAGTGATGCAACCCTTTTGATTGTATTAAATTGCTAAGAAGAGACTTTCTTTTTCGCAACTAATCCACCTAGTCCAAAAATTGCGATCGCAGCCATGCTTCCTGGTTCGGGAACTTTAACTTTTTTGGGGGAAGGTTCTTGTGCTAGAGCGTAAGTATTTCTTCCTGGTTGTATGTCAGGTTCCTGTACAACTGGGGTAGGAGCAGGTGCTTCTTCTACAACTGGAGTAGGAGTCGGTTCTTCTAAAACTGGATTAGGAGCAGGTTCTTGTGATTGTGGAATGGAAATATCTTTAACAACTTTATAGTCAATTGCTTTTATCTCGCTGTTTTTAAATTGAGGCAATTTATCTATACTTAATAAAGTCGGATATTTATCACGACCAGCTTTAACTTCGTAAGCTACTAATTGAGAATTTGGATATTCACTTGCTAAAAAACCTTTGGGGTCGTACTCTTTAATATCATCGGAAACGTTAGAAAAATTATCAACTTTTACTGCCGTTATATTTCCATCACCATCTTGAAGATAAAGGACAACATGGGAAATAGCGTTTTTAACTGGAGTCTGAATCGTTCCGTCAAATGCAGCGGCTGAACTAATAGTACTAAGAATTGATGAGAACCCAATTACTGTTCCAATTGCGGTAGGAGCTAAAACCTTTGAAAAAAAATTATTTATCATTTGAAACCGTGTTAGTTTGTTAAAAAGTTTTGTTTGCTTCAACATAAAAAATCTATCAAAAACATTCTTGGAACGTAAATACGAGAAAGAACTGAGTTGAATTGTGAAGAAGCAATATTAACTTTAAGAAAATTGATAAATAAAATATGAAGTGTCAGTACAGCAAATAATAATTGCCTTTACCTAGGTTTGTTTCACTCAATATTGACTCCTGTATTACTTTTTACTACATAGAATCAAAATTAAGTTAACAGCGGTAAAAATATTGTTTTATACTAAAAATCAGCAAAATCACTTTACTAAATGGACATATTATCAAACCAAATTAATTTAGATTGCTCTCGAATCTTTTATTATTTTTTATCTTGCAGGTAAATCAAACCCATCTTTCGGTTCGATACTAAGCACACGCACAAGATGCCTTTAGTATAAGAGTTGTAACCTTACGAATTAATTGTTGACATCCTCATGTCACATTTGAGCATCAAAATCAAAATAGAAAAATTATCCTCATTCTGCAAATAAATAGCTTAGGAAAACTAATTTATTACTAAATATTTTTAACTTAGCCTTTAACCTTTAACCTAAAATGCTTTCCCCATCATATTTATCAAAGCAACTTTTATTCGGTATAGTAATCGCGCTTATCGCTATTGGTTGTTCCTCAGCGCAAAATCCCTTAAATAATTCGTCAGCAATCGGTTCTGAGTCAAGCTACGAAGTTCCATCTTCCGAAGATGTTCCACAGCTTAGGAACTTTCAAAAAACAACGGTATTAGAAGGATTAGAACATCCCTGGAGCATGACATGGTTGCCAGATGGAGCTATGTTAATTACCGAACGTCCGGGTAGATTGCGAATTGTTCGTAATGGGGTACTCGATCCGACACCCATAACCGGAGTTCCGGAAGTCTTTGCCGTCAGTCAAGGTGGCTTGATGGAAATTTCGCTTCACCCTAACTTTGCCGAAAATCGTTTGGTTTATCTAAGTTATTCCCACGGAACCGAACAAGCGAACCGTACCAGAGTTGCAAGAGCTAAATTCGACGGTAAAACATTAAGCGACTTACAAGTAATCTTTGAAGCATCACCCAGCAAACCCGGTGGACAGCATTTCGGTTCCCGCATCGTTTGGCTACCCGATAATACAATGTTATTCGCAATTGGTGACGGTGGTAATCCACCACTGAAAATTAATGGGGAACTTCCTCGCGAACAAGCTCAAAAGCTCGACAGTCAACTGGGTAAAATTGTCCGCTTAAATGATGATGGTTCTATCCCCAAAGATAATCCCTTTATCACATCAAAAAATGCCAATCCAGCTATTTGGAGTTACGGACATCGGAATATCCAAGGACTAACCATCGATCCGGAAAGTAAAAGAATATGGTCAACTGAACACGGTTCCCGTGGTGGTGATGAACTCAACCTGATACAAGCAGGGGAAAATTATGGCTGGCCCGTTGTTACCTACAGCCGTGAATATAGTGGAGGGGAAATTTCTCAAGAACGTTCTCGTCCCGGAATGGTAGATCCCAAAATAGTTTGGACACCAGCAATCGCACCTTCAGGATTAGCATTTTACAACGGTGATTTATTTGCGGGGGGATTAGTTTCCCAAGATGTACGTCATATAGACTTGGATGGAAAAGGTAATATTGTCAGCGAAAAATCCATCGAAATCGGTCAGCGCGTGCGTGATGTTAAAGTAGCTCCCGATGGTAAATTATACGTGATTACTGATCAGAGTAATGGGCAGTTGATTAGATTGGAAACTGTAGGAAATTAATATTGGTATTGGTGTCGCATCAATCATGTAGAAATGTAGAGACGTTGCACTGCAACGTCTCCCTGTATTTAGATTAGCACCGGCAATTCCGTGAATTGATATTGATCAAATATTTTGCATGATTCCGCTAGATACGGAGACGTAGCAGTGCTACGTCTCTACAATATTGACTTGTAGGTACGGTAAAAGATGAGTTGAATTAGCTGCAATAATTAATATTAGCGATTGCGTACCTGTATTTACTAAGAATGCTTACATAAGTAATTTATCGAACTGTGGGTAAATGGCGATCGCGCTTCCTAAACTGCTACTAAACTTTGATCATTAACTCCAAACTCCTAACTATAAATTATGTGTTTTCTACACACTTCTTAATAAACACCCCGATAGAACTCAAAACATTCTAATCTAAAAGCTAGTGGGTTAAAATTTTTGGCAGTCTTGTAGGCAACACGGTAAAAGTAAAACACACCGCTCCTTGAAGCCTAAAGGCGACCCATTCTTAGCACACGCCCTTATATTAGATGGGAGTTTAAGAAATCACATGAGTGTTAAGGCAAGTGGTGGAAGCTCGGTTGCACGTCCGCAACTATATCAAACTCTAGCTTTATCAACTATTACCCAAGCGGAACAGCAAGACCGCTTTTTGGGAACTGGTGAATTAAAGGAATTAGAAAGTTATTTTGCTTCGGGTCAGAAGCGTTTAGATATTGCTCAGACTTTGACTGACAATTCCGAAATTATTGTTTCTCGCGCTGCGAACCGAATTTTCGTTGGTGGTTCACCAATGTCTTTCTTGGAAAAGCCAAGAGAACCGGAACCAGAAATGGCAATGGCTGTTGCTGGTGAAAGTGTGGATATGCGAAGACAAATGGAATTAGGAACCGTCACCTACGTGGAATCTCGTGGCGGATTCTTGGAGAATTTACGTTCTATTTTTAACTCTTCTCCTAGCGGTCCAACACCTCCAGGTTTTAGACCGATTAACGTTGCTCGCTACGGTCCGGGCAATATGTCTAAAAGTTTGCGAGATTTATCGTGGTTTTTACGTTACGCCACTTATGCAATTGTCGCAGGCGACCCGAACATTATTTCCGTTAACGTGCGGGGATTGCGGGAAATTATTGAAAGAGCTTGTTCTGGTGAAGCAACAATAGTCGCTTTACAAGAAATCAAAATTGCTTCGCTTTCCTATTTCCGCAAAGACGCTGAAGCTACAGATATTGTGTCTCAGTACATGGATGTTTTGATCAACGAATTCAAAGCAGCGACACCTTCTACTAAGAAACGTCAGCGTCCGAGCGGCGACCAGCAGGGTTTACAATTACCTCAAATTTACTTTAATGCCGCAGAAAGAAGACCCAAGTTTGTCATGAAGACTGGGTTGTCGGGAATGGAAAAAGATATGGTCGTGAAAGCGGCTTATCGACAAATCTTTGAGCGCGATATTAGCCGTGCTTATTCTCAGTCCATATCTTACTTGGAATCTCAGGTCAAAAATGGCGATATCTCGATGAAAGAATTTACCCGTCGTTTGGGTAAATCTCCTCTTTATCGCAAACAATTTTATGAACCATTTATTAATAGCCGTGCGCTAGAACTCGCTTTCCGTCACTTTTTAGGACGGGGACCGAGCAGTCGTGAAGAAGTACAGAAATACTTTGATATCATCTCCAGAGGTGGTCTACCTGCTTTAATTGATGCTTTAGTAGATTCCAACGAGTACGCTGATTACTTTGGAGAAGAAACTGTACCTTACCTCAGAGGTTTGGGACAAGAAGCTCAAGAATGTCGCAACTGGGGACCACAGCAAGATTTGTTGAGATACAGCGCTCCTTTCCGCAAGGTTCCGCAATTTATCACAACTTTCGCTGCTTATACCCAACCTTTACCAGATCAGCACGTTTATGGTTCCGGTAACGACCCCTTAGAAATTCAATTCGGCGCTATCTTTCCTAAAGAAACCAAGAATCCTAGCAGCCGTCCGGCACCTTTCAACAAGGACACCAAGCGTATCCTCATCCACCAAGGACCCGGAATTAACAATCAAAACAGTAACCCTAAAGCTCGCGGTGCATTCCCCGGTTCTTTAGGTCCCAAAGTTTTCCGCTTGGATCAAGTTCCCAGTACTTTGAGTAGAGGAACTGGTAAAGGCGCTTCGGTTAAATATTCCGAAAGTTCTACTCAAGCGGTGATTAAAGCTGCTTATCTCCAGGTATTTGGTCGGGATGTTTATGAAGGTCAGCGGCTGAAAGTTGCGGAAATTAAGTTAGAAAACGGCGAAATTACCATCCGCGAATTCATCCGAATGCTGGCGAAGTCGGATTTATTCCGCAAAATGTATTGGACATCGCTCTACGTTTGTAAAGCTGTAGAATACATCCACCGTCGTTTGTTGGGTCGTCCTACTTACGGTCGTCAGGAAAATAATAAGTACTTCGATATTTGTGCCAAAAAAGGCTTCTACGCATTAGTAGACGCTTTTATTGATAGCCAAGAATATGTTGAAGCCTTCGGTGAAGATACCGTACCTTACGAACGTTATTTGACACCCCAAGGTGTAGCTTTACGACAACTGCGTACTGGTAGCATCCGCGAAGATGTTGGTACCCAGGTTCAGAAACAAGAAACACCAATTTTTGTCGAACTAGGTAGCGTTACTCAAACACGTACTGAACCAGATATCCAGTATCGTATTAACCAAGGCGTTAGCAAACAGCGCGAACAACGTAAAATCTTTAAATTGGTAGCAAATACCAAAAATAAAGTTGCCGTACAAAGCGTTATTAGAGCTGCTTACCGTCAGGTATTTGAGCGTGATATTGAACCCTACATTACTTCTGCGAGCGAATTCCGGAATTTAGAAAGCAGATTGGGTAATGGTGAAATCAACGTTAAAGAATTGATAGAAGGCTTAGGATGTTCAAGCTTATACTTGAAAGAATTCTATACTCCTTACCCCAACACCAAGGTAATTGAACTAGGAACCAAGCATTTCCTGGGACGCGCACCTTTAGATCAGCAGGAAATTCGGAAGTATAATCAGATACTGGCTACCCAGGGATTGCGTGCTTTTATTAACGCAATGGTGAGCAGCAAAGATTATACAGAAGCATTTGGTGAAGATACGGTACCTTACAACCTCTATCAAACCTTACCAGCAGCTAACTTCCCCAATAGCCAAACACTTTACAACCGACTTACCAAGCAAACCAAGGACATTGTGGTTCCTAGTTTCGAGCCGGTTAAATCTAAGATGCAAGTTGCTCAAATGCCGATGATGGGTAAAGCAATTGCAGATATGGCAGCTAAAGCTCGCGAAATTGACAAAAGCAGACCACTGTTTATTCAGTTGGGACGTTCCTTTAATGATGGTCGGGGACAATCGGTAGAAGTAGGTGTCGGAACAACTCGTCGCAGACCAGCGCGGATTCACCGTATGACTTCTATGAACAATCAAGCTGAGAAGCAACAGGTGATTGATGCAATTTACGTCCAGGTAATGGATGTATTTAGCGGTCAAATTCCTTCATATTTCCGCCGTAGCGATTTGGATAGTAAATTGCGAAATGGTGAAATCTCCGTGCGCGAATTTGTTCGCACCCTAGCGAGTTCAGAAATCTACTGCAAGCGCTTCTACACACCTTATCCCAACACCAAAGTGATTGAGTTCCTATTCCGTCACATATTGGGACGCGCACCAGCGACACAAGCCGAAATTCGTCAGTACAACAAACTGCTGGCTGATGATGGCTTAAAAGCTGCTGTAGAGACAATGGTAGGTAGTGAAGAGTATTCTCGATTCTTCGGTGAGGACGTAGTACCTTATCCACGCTTCCCATCCTTACCTGCGGGTAACTACATCGGTAGCGTTAAAGCTGCTGCGGATTTGGTTAAGCAATCATGGTCTAGCTTATCTCCTTCCGTACTCACTGGACGTTATAACGAACGGTAGATTCAGGTTAAAGGTTAAAGGTTAAAGGTTGGGTATGGGGAATGGGTAATGGGTAATGGGTAATGAGTAATGGGTAACGGATAATGGGTCAAAATTTTACTTTCTAATTACCAATCCCCAATCCTCAAACCTTACTCACCTTTTTGTGGGAGGTATATCAATCCCCAATTACCAATCCCCAATTACCAATTACCAATCCCCAAAACAAGCAACATGAAAATTAATGTTACAAAGTGTTAAAAAGAGTCATAAATACTCAACAAAATGCCGGAGAATAATTTTTGAAGGTAATTGAGTTTCCTTTTCGCGTAATGGTGTTTACTCGAAGAGGCTGGGAATTGATCAAAAGTTCCGCAGTAACCAAACTCAGCTAACCTTTTTTCAGTCACACCACTTTCAAATCCACTCAGGCTTCATTCGTATTGGAGGAATCCTTATAATGAGTATCGTCACGAAGTCCATCGTGAATGCTGACGCAGAGGCTCGCTACCTCAGCCCCGGCGAACTAGATAGAATTAAGAGCTTTGCGACAGGTGGCGAACGTCGTCTACGTGTTGCTCAAATGCTCACCGAAAACCGCGAGCGCATCGTGAAGCAAGCTGGAGACCAGCTTTTCCAAAAGCGTCCCGATGTTGTATCTCCTGGTGGTAACGCTTACGGTCAAGAAATGACCGCTACCTGCTTGCGCGATATGGATTATTATTTGCGCTTAGTTACCTACGGTATCGTTGCTGGTGATGTTACACCCATTGAAGAAATTGGGATTGTAGGCGTTCGCGAAATGTACAAGTCTTTGGGAACTCCTATTGACGCAGTTGCTGAAGGCGTTCGTGCGATGAAAAACGTTGCTACTGGCATGATGTCTGCTGAAGACTCTGGTGAAGCTGGTGCTTACTTCGACTATTTAGTAGGTGCAATGCAATAGGGTGAGTTGATTCCCCTATTTACATAGATTTTGGTCAAATGTTGAAAGCCTCTCTATTTATAGGGGGGATGATAATACACAGCAGCCGAATCTATTTGCCTTATCACATCTCCCAGGTGTTGTAAAACAGTTGGAAATTAGGAAATAATAATCATGCAAGACGCAATTACTTCTGTTATCAATTCTTCGGACGTTCAAGGTAAGTACCTCGATACCGGCGCAATGGAAAAGCTTAAGGGCTACTTCCAGACCGGCGAATTGAGAGTACGTGCTGCTACCGCGATCGCGGCGAATGCTGCTGCAATCGTCAAAGAAGCTGTAGCTAAATCCTTGTTATATTCTGATATCACCCGTCCTGGTGGTAATATGTATACCACTCGCCGTTACGCTGCTTGTATCCGCGATTTGGATTACTACTTACGCTACTCCACCTACGCTATGTTGGCTGGTGACCCTTCCATCTTGGATGAGCGCGTACTAAACGGTTTGAAAGAAACCTACAACTCATTGGGTGTACCCGTTGGAGCTACTGTACAAGCTATCCAATCGATGAAAGAAGTTACTGCTAGCTTGGTTGGTCCCGATGCTGGTAAAGAAATGGGCGTATACTTCGACTACATTTGCTCTGGCTTAAGCTAGTAGCACTTTTATAATTGAGGTCTGGGAATCACTTTTGAGTGCTAGAAAGTCTGATTGCTCATCTTTTCAGAATTTGAACTGATATGTGTTAGCTGTCTAGTATTGATGATTGATTTCCAGCCTTGCAATAATGACCTAAAAATTTGCTGTTTTTGAAATAAATAAAAAAGAATTCAGAATTCTGTTGTTGGAGTTTTGAGAATGGCTCTGTTAGATAGATCTCTGATGTTCTCCATGTTAAAAAAATTTCAATTGTTACTATTAGGAGATTTAACCCCATGCGGATGTTTAAAGTTACTGCTTGCGTTCCCAGCCAAAGTAGAATTCGTACTCAGCGCGAATTACAAAATACTTACTTCACCAAACTAGTTCCTTACGAAAACTGGTTCCGCGAACAGCAACGCATTCAAAAAATGGGTGGCACAATTGTTAAAGTGGAATTAGCTACTGGAAAGCAAGGTATGAATACAGGTTTAGCGTAAATTTTAAAATAAACAAAAGATAAACCATATATCATTTTAGGGAGTTATGAAGAGGTCAAAAGAGACCTCTTTTTTGTTATGGGAAATAGGGAATGTCAAACGAGTTAAGTACTTAAGCAAAATTATTTATATAATTCAGGAATAGCCGCAAGTGTCAAAATCAGTGGTTGGTGCGTGACACCACAAGTTCCCTATTACTACGTTCAGAATTTCTCCTAGAGTACAGCATCCTACAAGAAAATTTTTCTTCCTCAAAAGGAACATAAGTAATAAGAAGAAAGACACACAAACAAGTTTTGCTATCTACATGAGTTTTCAAAATGATGAATATTTTTCTGGAGCGATCGCACTTCACGCATCTAGTACGTAAATCATTTTTTTTGGTACTGCTGGTATCTACAGCAGCAATATTTTTCATTACCAATAGCTTTAGCGTTATATCCACCCAAAATCAAATTCCGCAATCTTTTAAATGGAGCAACGTCAATATTCAAGGTATGGGTTACGTTACAGGAATGACTATTAGCGGAGCTACATCCCAAAAGAGCAATAAACCTGTAGAAGCCTATGATGTCTACGTCCGTACTGATATTGGTGGTGCTTATCGCTTCGACCGTCGAAATCAGAAATGGATACCTCTAATGGATATGTTTAATACAAACTTTTCCGGAGGTGGTGTCGGTGTAGAAAGCATAACTGTTGACCCACAACAGCGTAATCGTGTATATGCTGCGGTAAATCATGGCAGCTCAATTATTACGGAAAATGGCAGAAAGAAGTATAAATATTCCGGTGAAATAATGGTTTCTGAAGATAAGGGGAATACTTGGAAACCGACAGGCTTAGGTAAAAAAGATGTCTTTATGGGAGCCAACCAAAAATACCGTTCCGATACAGGGGAGCGTTTAGCTGTAGACCCAAATAAAAGTGAGATAATTTACTTTGCTTCTCGTCGGAATGGATTGTGGAGAAGAAGCGCAAAGCAAGAATGGATGCAAGTTAACGGTGGATTACCATCTGCTGAAAGTTTACCAGAATATAAAAAATCTGATGGTAAAGAGAATAAAGATATACCTGGTTTTACCTTTGTCGCTTTTGATCAAAATTCTGGGAAAGCGAATCAAGCAAGTAAAACAATATATGTAGGAGTCCACGGAAAAGGGGTATGGAGTAGCAATGATGCTGGTCAAACATGGCTGAACATTGCAGAAGCAAAAGATCCCTTACGCGGAACAGTTGGCAAGGATGGTACACTTTACGTCAGTTTCGGAACCCATAGTAAAAACGGCGGGAAAAAATCCGGTGGGGTGCGTAAATATAAAAATGGGAAATGGACAGATATTACCCCAGACGGGACAACAAGAGTTTATTCAGCCGTTGCAGTACAGGGGAATAATCCCACCATGGTAATCGCGATTTCTGACAAATACCTTTACCGTTCTAATAATGCTGGTAATACCTGGAACAAGCAAACAATGTATATGGGAGCTTATGATGCAAATTATTCTCAAGATAAAGTAAATCCATCTGCTCCCAAATATTATCAATCCTACTCAGGAACAGGTGCATCGGTCGTAGTTTTTGACCCAGCAAATCCCAAACAAGTATGGTGGACAAATGGTTGGGGTGTAGCTTGTACTTCAGACATCACTGCTGCAAACCCCAACTTCAAATGGTTGATGAACAATTTAGAAGAACTCGACGCGAATATGGTGCGAGTTCCACCTGTTCCCAAATCTCAGGGGGGAGCAGATTTAATTAGTGCAGTACAGGACATGATTGGTTTTCGTCACATCAACCGTCACCAAGTACCTTTAGAAAAAATCAATCCAGTCAATATTGATATCAATCCAGCTTATAAATGGGCAAACCCAGACTGGAAAAAATATCCTGTACCATTCCCCCACGTAGCCGGAGCAACAGGTATGGATTATGCTTACAAAAAACCCAACTATGCAGCTTTTGTGGGTTTTCACCAATGGCAAGGGTTTTACCCGATACATGGTTTTACCAAAGACAACGGTAAAACTTGGCAAGCTTTTGAGTCTGTACCCACAGAAAATATGTGGAAAGCCGAGAAATCTAAACGAGAGAAAACCATTGCCATGGGTGGTCAAATTGCGATGTCACCGACTGACACTAACAACATGGTTTGGTCGCCTACTTGGGGACCTTATACTCACTATACTGTAGACGGCGGTAAAACTTGGAAGTTAGCGCGTAACTTAAACCACGACCCCAAACCGCAACCTTTTAACCCCAATGATGATAAACATACCCATTATGATGCATTACCAAAATCCTGGGCAAACAGTATTAATCCCTGGTTAAGTTCGTATATTTTAGCAGCCGACCGTCAAGATCCTAAAGGGAAAACTTTTTATTATTATAATGGCTGGACATTCTATTACAGCAACGATGGAGGCGCAAACTGGAGAAAAGGAGCGTCCGGAAAATTACCTACATGGATGGTACGTCCGGCGATAGTTCCTAACCCTACAAAGCAAGGTGACGTGTGGATGAGTTTCGCTCGCAATCCCGAAGATGTAGAAGGAAACAAACTATATCGTTCCACCGACGGTGGTAAAACTTTTAATGCAATTGCATCCGTAGATACCTGCGAATTCGTCACCTTTGGTAAAGGTAACTCAGAAAAAAACCCTTATATTTATATATTTGGTCGTGTAGGTGGTGCGAAAAAAGATGCAATTTACATTTCTCAAAACATGGGAAATACCTGGAGACGAATTAGTAACCCCGAAAAACAGCAATTCCCCGGAATTACCTGGTTAGAAGGAGATATGCGAACACCTAATTTAGTCTATGCAGCTTTGACAGGTCGTGGGATTATGGTTGGAGAAATGGATAATCCTCCAAGCACATAATTTTAGTTATTTTCCAAAAACAATCGGATTAACTAGAAAACTAATTCTATTTAATCACCAACCGGCATCACAACCTTTTTAGCCAATCCTAAAATTTGTAACACCTTAATTGCCCACCAAGTCATATCTATTTCCCACCAACGTAATCCAGCTTTGGCAACATTTGGATGAGCGTGGTGATTATTGTGCCAACCTTCACCATAAGTTAAAAGAGCTGCCCACCATAGGTTACGGGAATTATCATCTGACTCAAAAGTGCGGTAGCCTCTAATATGGCTTGCAGAATTAATCAACCAAGTGGAATGCCAAAGCAATACCGCTCTCAGAAATACACCGTAGATAACCGCATTCCATCCACCCAAAACATACAACAAAATACCTACGGGAATTTGCAGTAATAAAAAGTAGCGATTTAGCCAACGGTAAAATGGATCGCGGACTAAATCGGGAGCAAATTTCTTGAACTTTTCATATTCAAAAAACTCGGGACGTGGGTAAAAAATCCACAACATATGGCTCCACCAAAAACCCCGCTTAGCAGAATATGGGTCTTTTTCTTCATCCTCAGTATAAGCATGGTGCAATCGATGTCCAGCTACCCAAAAGATTGGTCCTCCCTGCATAGCCATAGCCCCGATAATGGCAATGATATATTCCAACCATTTGGGTACTTGTAAACTACGATGGCTCAATATTCGGTGATAACCCAAACAAATACCGATACTGCCAAATAACCAGTGTAAAAATATCATTACTCCCAAAGCAGACCAAGAAAAAAACCAGGGAGCCAATAAAGCTAAAGCATGAAACGCGCCGAAAAATGCCACATTAGTCCAACTCAGAGCAAGCGGTTGCTTACCCTCAGTAACAGCCGAGTTTGTAGTCATAATTATTTCCTTTGATGTTAGTACTGTTAATAAAATTGCTCTGTATATGAGAACGAGTCGGAATGTCCACCCCAAAAACTAACTAGACCTATTTCCCGTACCCGCGATACCCAGACTTACCACAAGACAACGAGTAATAAATAGAGCTAGAATGAAAGTAGTATATGCAAGTGCCGCTTACATTCCTACTCTAACAAAGATAGAATAAAAATGCAAGTGTCGCTTACATGATTTTTTTTTCTTAGACACGTATTTTGTATGTAAATAAAAATATCCGTAGACGTTCTAATAGAATATATCTACACAATTTATTCATTAAAACCTTTAACCTATATAATGTCCGACTCTCAACTAATTTCAACTAGACAGCGATTGATTAATGCAGCAGCAGAATTATTCGCAGCTCAAGGAATAACAGAAACTACAACCAAAGCAGTAGCACAATTAGCACAAGTAAACGAAGTAACCTTATTCCGGCATTTTGGTAATAAACATGGATTACTCTTAGCAGTAATTTCCGAATCTCCGGTGTTTCAAGAATTGGGAGAATATTTAAAAACTCAAGCTACTCAAACAACTAGCGTTTATCAAGCATTAAAAAACTATTGTGAAGAACGCTTACAGGCTTTAGAACAAGCTCCAAATTTAGTACGTTCCGTGGTGGGAGAAGCAGGAAACTATCCACTAGAAAATCGTCAAGCACTCGGACGAAGTTTGAAAGAAGCGAATCATTATGTTACCGAATTTTTAGCAACAGTAATGGAGCGTGAGCAATTACACGCTTACTTACCAACTCAAAAATTAGCAAGTTTAATTAATATCATGTTGTTAGGATATGCGGTGATGGAATTTACCAGCGAATTTCATGAACTTTGGCATGACAAAGATGAATTTTTAGAAGATTTGGTAACATTATTTTTGACGGGAGCGACTAATTCTACAAGTTTAGTTACATCTGAGTTTAAACAAATAGAAAAAGTCATGGATTTACCCGCAAATATGGTTCATTTAATTTTGCAACGCGCCAAAAAATCAGGATTGCGAGATTATGCTTTAATATATATTTTATTTGCAGCAGGCTTATCAACCGCAGAAGTGACTAATTTAGAAAAAACTCATCAAATATATGATACTAATCAACATTTATTACAGATAGCTAAAGGTTCAATTCGTCAAGTTCCCGTTAATCAATGGATTATGGGTAAACGTTATGGTTCCTACACTAACAATCCATTAACCAAATATTTAAAAAGTCGTAAAGATACATACTCGGCATTATTTATTAATAATAATGAAACACCAATCTTAGAAACAGAAATACAAGACTATTGGCAAAAATTAACCCAAGAATTATTAACACCAGAAGGACAACAACCAGTAATACAACAAGCTCAACATACCTGGTGTGTAGAAATGTTGATGAAAGGAATGAGTTTAGAAGACATGAGTTTAATTACAGGTTGGGATTTCGATAAACTACAAATTTATGCCTGTAGAGCCAATGAAAAATCGGCTTTAGAACAAGCTATAAAATTGGATAATAAATGTTAAATGGGTAATTGGGAATGGGTAATTGGTAATTAAATCCGTGAAATCCGTGAAATCATTTTTAATCCGTGGTCAGGAATTTACTCTCTCATAAAAAAAATCCCCCCAATCACAAGAGGGATTTTTTTTATATCTCTAAACTTTCTATATCTAACTGCGACCTAAGCTTAATAATTCTTTAGGAGATGCCAGCATATCGATCGCAACAAAGAAAATTTTACCTTCGGGATTTACCAAAAATCGCCATGCAATATTCATTCCCACATTAGCCCCAAACCAAGGTGTTTCCACTACACCAGTAATTTTCAACTGCTTGGAACCAAAAGGACCAGCTTCAGAGATACCTTTTTTAGGCATCATATTCAACCCTTGGGCTTCTTCACGCATATATTTGGCGATCGCCTGTTTGCCAACAATTGGTTTGTGGAATGGTGGCTGTAGCGCACCATCTTCGGCAAACAATGCTACAGCAGCATCAAAGTTATCCGCGTTCATCGCTTCGATATATTTAATTACCGCAGGCTCAGTAATACCATCAATACTTACCTCTGTCGCAGCCGCACCATTATTACGTGGGAATGCAGGCTCTGCGGTGGGTTTAGAACTGCTAGGAGCCATATCGGAAGCATCAAATCCCATATCGACCACGGTGTTACGCAATACTGTAATTTGCTGACCCGCATCGAGGTTTTTGGTAGTTTCTAAAACTGCTTTTACACCTTCGGACATTTGATAATTAGCTGGAATCGGAGCGACTACTCCCTGCTTCATCAACTCTCCTAACTCATACCAAAAAGCTAGTTTGGTGTTAACACTGAAAAAACCATAAGAACGGCTAATCGGAGTGTCAGCACGGTTTGCCAAATCTCGCATTACTTGAGTCTGTTCGTCAGCAGACATTTTCTTAATTTGGCTGAGCAAACTTTCCGCTAACTGCAATCTTGCGGCTCCAGGTGCTGCGGGGGTAATTGTTTTACCCATTTCGGTATATGCATACCACAAATAGCTCAACTTGTCATCTACGCTAAGTTGATCGAACAGCGCGATGGTAGCAGGTATTGGGCTGGGAACTTGAGTCCCAGCAAAAATATTTTGAGCAGAATCGAGAGTTAAAGCCATGATTTTAATTTCCAGTAAGTTTATTTATTATTCAGCCACTAAAGATTATTAGACTAGATAGACACTGAGCGATAAAATCCATTTGAAACAAACAAATATTATGCTCAAATCAGCAATCAGCATAGTTAATTGAGCCAATAGACGGGCATCTCTTGCAAATATATCTTCAGCTTAACGACAGAGCTTTTAACTAACCTTTCGCCATCAACAACATAACTGCATATCAGTTACGAAGCTTTTCTACTTACTTTATTTTATCTGTAATTTAGCCTACCATTTTATTTAAATTTTTGTAAATATCTTTTAAGATATATTTAGGATAAGTAATTGTAATGACACTTAAAAAACGATCAATTATTGAATAGATATCGCAATCTTATTTGTATGTATCGAAATCACGGTGTTCAGATCCCCGACTTCTTGAAGAAGTTGGGAATCTAAATTTTCATATATGTATGATTTAGGATTGCGATAGAGTTGAACCATCAATTCAACATATTATTTTTTCTCGGTATATTAAAGCTATAAAATATGAATCAAATTTCCGAATTCAGCCTCTCGTCTATCCAATGCTTGGATTTGCTAATAGCATCACTTGGAGTAACCGCATAAGGTACGGCAACAGCATAACCTCCATTGTAATTTACCCAAGCAGAATAAAAATCTTGTTTATTTTGTTCATCAAAATTATCGCGTTCAATCTCAATTTTGTATTCACGGTAAGTAAATGACATCAAAATTTTTGGATAATGAGGTTCTATCATTTATCATTAATATTGGAAGAGATTTCATCCTTCCCCTTTTAGATTTAGCAAATTTAGCAACATAAAAAAGCTGAAAATTGGGTGAGATTTTACCCACCCAAACTTAATCAAAAATTATGCCGCAGCCATATTTTCAGAAACAAAATCCCAATTAACTAATTTACCGATAAACTCATCAATATAAGCAGGACGCTTGTTTTGAAAATCCAAATAATAAGCGTGTTCCCATACATCCATTGTTAATAAAGGAACTTGTCCACTAGTCAAAGGATTATCAGCATTCAGAGTTTTTGTCACTTTTAAAGTATCATTATCCAACACTAACCAAGCCCAACCACTACCAAATTGAGTAGCTCCAGCAGATTTGAAATCTTCAACAAATTTATCAAAACTGCCAAAATCAGCATCAATTTTTTTAGCTAAACTTCCTGTAGGAGTACCACCACCATTCGGTTTCATACATTGCCAATAAAAAGTATGATTCCAAGCTTGGGCTGCATTATTAAAAAGTCCCTGCTTATCGGGATTTCCTGCTATTTCTTTGATTACTTCTTCAATTGATTTTTTATCAAGTTCTGTTCCTTTCACTGCATCATTGTACTTGCTTACATAAGCAGCATGATGTTTATCATGATGAAATTCTAAAGTGCTTTTAGAAATGGAAGGTTCTAAAGCGGTGTAGTCATAAGGAAGAGGTGGTAATTCGTATGCCATTTTATTGTTCTCTCTTAGTGTCTCTGTGGGGAAGGCTGGAAAAGTTAAGGTTGGAAAATACTTTATGTCAAAACCAAAATGCAATGGTTGACCACTAAAACTTAAGAGGGCTATCTAAAACAGGATAATTAATTTCTCCAAACCCCCAAAAGTATTAAAAACAAGAGTGAAAAGTAAAACTACCTTAACTTCCTTTCGCTCAAATGTTATCGTAATACGTGTAAACCTGAAATCCCCCCCTTGGGGATATTAAATGAGTAGAAGTATCAGTAGATTTCTAATTAAATATGTCTTAAGGCTGAGGCAATTTTTTCTAGTATGTCATTAGTCTGACTTCCTTATGAGCAGAAGATTAGCATAAAGACTTCTAAAAACTCCGCGTATACCTCAGCGCTCCTTTGCGTTAAAATTATAAATAATTATATATTTACTTATATATTTACCTTGGATAATTCCTCTTTAAAAACTCCTCCGCACTACTCTTATCATTAACTTTTCCATCCAAAGTAGCCATTAACAAATCATCCAAAATTTGCTTATATTGTGGTCCAGGCTTATACCCCATTTTTTTCAAATCGTTACCATTTAAAATTGGTTCTACATTTGATAAAACTGTTAGATAATACCAGATTTTTCGTCTGATAATCCGGGGACTTTGCAATGCGATAAACATCAACATTGCTAAATCGTAATTCCGCAACAGATCAACTAGTTCCGAAGGCTTTTCACAATTATTTAATTCTTTGACAACAGTATTTTTTGCAGCAGCTAAATTTTCTAACCTTTTAATACTATCATCTGGAAATTGCAGATTTTTTGCTACCTTTGAGCGATACTCTGGTGCTAAATGAGCAATTATTGCTTCCAAACGCATCTGCCAATGGGTGAATCTTTGCTGCTCAGAATCAAATTTTCGCAAACAATGTTCCATTAAATGTAACTGTCGTAATAAATTTTCATCTAATTTCAAAGTCGGGTGAATGCACTCTAAAGCTTCTAATTCATCCAACATTTGTAAGGCTGGTTTCCAATAGGAAGCTTGCAAAATGTATTTTAATTCCGACTTTAAACGAGTTTGTAAAGCAGGTGTTTTAGGATTTTCTTGTACTGTACGGTCATAAACACCACTTTGAATAGCGTAGCGAATATATTCCTCTGTTTGTTTTTCTAAGTGAAAACCCAGACGTACCGCAAAACGCACAGCCCGATAAATTCTTGTGGGGTCTTCAATAAAGCTATTAGGGTGTAAAACCCGAATTTGCTTAGCTTGTAAATCTAATAACCCACCGAAAAAATCCAGTAATTTTCCTGGATGAGGAGGAGTTAACCGCAAAGCCAAAGCATTGATAGTAAAATCGCGTCGATACAAATCTTGGCGAATCGAACTTGCTTCAACCACCGGATTCGCTGCTGGGTAAGGATAAAATTCCGTTCTTGCTGTAGCGATATCCACCCACAAAGAATCTAACTTTGGATCATTGTGCCATAACAAAGCAGCAGTTTGAAAAGCCCCGTGGACATCCAAACGCGCACCAGGGTATATTTCTTGAATCGCAGAAGCCAACTCTACACCAGCCCCAACATCAGCCGCATGATGAAAACCATCAACCACCAGATCAATATCTGGAATCAGCAACGGTTCATCAGGATTCCCTAATAACAAATCCCGCACCGCACCACCAACCAAATATAAATGCCAACCCCGCTGTTTTGCTTGTAAAGATGCTTTCGTCAGAAATTCCCATAAAGCAGGTGCAAGTCGCGATACACCAAAGGTGTCTAGCGGAGCTAGTCGCAATTCACTTAAACCAGGGACATTTTCGATTTGTTTTCTCTTTCCCTTGTTTTCTGAGTCTTCCGTTTGTTGATGCAATTCCCGTAAAACATCGGTACGGGTGACAATTCCCAGCAACTTGCCATTTTCTAATACTGGTAAACGACCGATATCATAAGTTACCATCAGCGATTCAATTTCAGGTAATTCTGCATCCGGTAAAATCGTCTTGAGATTCTTTGACATATAGCCTTTTACCGGCGCATGAGCAAAACCGTGGTGTAAAGCAATATCTAAATCACGTCGCGAAATTATACCGATTAAATTCCCCGTAGCATCAACTACTGATAAACCAGAATGTCCGTAACGTAGTAAAATCCGATGCGCTTCTTCAATAGTAGTAGTAGGTAAGATTGTCCGCACCGGAGAAGACATTAAATCCCTTGCTGTTGGTGGATGGGGAATGGAAGAAAGGAAATCTTCAACAATTCGATCTAATATTTCCTGTGAATTTACATCTTTTAAACTTACAGAAGCAGCTTTAGTATGACCACCACCACCCAAAGGTGCGAAAATCTGACTCAGATTAGTTTGGGGAATTTGCGATCGCCCAATGATCGATAAACCATTGCTACCTTTTTTATCAAATTCATGAGCCAATAGTAAAGCGTCAATTTCCGTCAAATCAACCAACTCTGATGCTAAACGGGATAAACCAGCCACAAAATCTTCAGTTTTGAGAATTATCCAACCAACTTGATAACCACGTATTTTCTCAGTCTTGATATCCTCCAAAGCAATCTTCAACAACTGCTGTAAATGAGGAGATAAACCCGGCTCAATATAATCACTCACCACCGACAAGCTAGCACCCTGCTGCATCAACCAAGCCAAAGCTAAAGCATCTTCCGGTGTTGTGTGATCGTAAGTTAGGGAACCAGTGTCAACATGAATACCCAAAGCCATCACCGTTGCTTCCGTAGGAGTCAGAGAAATTTCTCGTTTTTGCAGTTCCTGTACCACCAAAGTCGTAACCGCACCCACAGCACAAATATGAGACTCAGTAGCCGAAATATCCAACGTTTGTTCTAGATGATGATCGTAAACAATAACCTTTTCAATATCTGGTAAATCAAACCATTCAGCAGCCTTTCCCAAACGTTCCCGCTGTTGAGTATCAACCACAGCCAAACAGCGAATATCCGAAGTAATTACCGCACGTCTTTCTATT
The DNA here is from genome assembly GCA_035285725.1 of Nostocales cyanobacterium 94392. Taxonomy (GTDB): domain Bacteria; phylum Cyanobacteriota; class Cyanobacteriia; order Cyanobacteriales; family Nostocaceae; genus Rivularia. The sequence continues at coordinate 41,698 of JAYKJL010000291.1, forward strand.
AATGGATACTCATCCCGATGCAGCGCTAAAAAATCCTTAACCGTAGGATGACAACCACCAGGTAAAACAATTTTGCTACCCTCAAGCAACCGCGTCAACCCCACCGCAGCCCCCAGCGTATCAAAATCTGCTGTTGTATGGCATAAAATTAAATTCATACAGATGTTGGTCAAATTTGAAGGGCTTTAATTATTTTAAAGCTTAATAATGTCTTCAGAGTACAAGTCTGGGGCTACATAAACTACTGGCTTTTCGTAAAATAATAGTAATGCAGTTTTAGGAGAAAGGCATGACAAACGAAGTGGAAAGACAAGGGACTTGCCTTTGTGGTGCGGTAAGGGTTTCAATTAAAACCAAAAGCAATAGTGTAGACGCTTGTCACTGCAATATGTGTAGAAAATGGACGGGTGGTCCTTTGTTTGCTATTGAATGTAGTGGTGATGTTAATTTTGAAGGGGATGAAAATATATCTGTTTTCGATTCTTCAGAATGGGCTGAGCGTGGCTTTTGTCGTAATTGTGGAACCCATCTTTTTTATCGTCTAAAGCAACAACAGTACTATGCAGTTCCCGTTGGTTTGCTAGATGACGACGAAAATTTTGTTCTACAAAAACAGATTTTTATTGACCAAAAACCACACTTTTATACCTTCGCAAATCAAACACAGAATATGACGGGTGAGCAGGTATTCGCGCAGTTTTTAGCTTCTTCAGAATGAGAATAACCGCTCCTCCAGATACGGAATACTTAGTTCTGATAACTTGCGATCGCGACAGCAACTTTAGGCTGACGTACTCCTGTAATCAACATCTTAACCCCGTTAGCAGGTGCAATTTTCCTAAATTGATTGACATATATAGATATATAAATATGTGTAAATTATTTTCAAAATGTACCCGTCAGAGATAAATTATTAAAGTACCATGCGCTAAATTCAAGCCTTTGCGATCAGGTTAAAATCGAAAGCGCATAAAATCAAAACCAGTGGACTGTCTGAAATCTAATACCAATAAGGTACATTAGTTTTAGAGAATATTGATTTTAAAAACTATCCGTCTAAGAGAAAAGAAAAATGACCATCATATTCCAAATAGCTCTACTCGCTCTAGTTGCGTTGTCTTTCGTCATGGTAATTGGCGTACCCGTTGCTTACGCGACTCCTCAAACCTGGGTTGAATCGAAGAAATTTCTCTGGATTGGTTCCGGAGCTTGGTTTGCTTTGGTATTATTAGTCGGAGCTTTAAACTTTTTCGTAGTTTAAGTCACTGCTTTAACCATAGATTAACCAATAATAGGAGCAGAAGAATACCCCACAGATTGCAAAGTAGAGGAATATCAAAGTATATTTTGTTCCTTTGTCTTTCTTGCAATCTTCCGGTAATTTTCTGCTCCTATTATTTGCGATCGGCACTAAACTGAAGTATCTGGTTAAAGAAGTATATTTATAAAAGAGGCAACTATGGCAGTTTTCGAGGGCAGTTTTACTCAAACAGAACCCCTACACTTTGCATTAGTAATTGGTAGATTTAACGACTTAGTAACCACTAAACTCCTAGAAGGGTGTCAAGACTGTTTAAAACGCCACGGTATTGATACTAACCCCCACGGTTCTCAAGTCGATTATGTTTGGGTGCCTGGAAGCTTTGAAGTTCCATTAGTCGCCCGACAATTAGCAATCTCAGGCACTTACGACGCGATAATTTGCTTGGGTGCAGTTATCCGTGGACAAACACCACATTTTGACTACGTATCATCAGAAGTCGCCAAAGGAATCTCCGCAGCCGCATTTCAAACAGGTGTACCAGTCATTTTCGGTGTCTTGACAGCCGACACCATGCAGCAAGCCTTAGAAAGAGCCGGAATTAAAAGTAATCACGGTTGGGATTATGCAATGAACGCCTTAGAAATGGCTAGCCTCATGCGTCAACTACGTCCCAGCCTCAAGCAACAATATTCTTCCAACTCTAGCACCTTAGCAGGTTCCCTTAAAAGTGCAAGTTTAAGCAACATACCCGCAGAGTCGGAAGAGAAAGTCTAAAAAGAACAATTGGGAATTGGTAATTGGTAATTGGTAATCGGGAATTGGAGAAAGAAGAATTGGTAATTGGTAATCGGTAATCGGGAATTGGAGAAAGAAAAATTCCTAACTTCTAACTATTACTCATCACCCATTACCCATTACCCATTACCCATTACCCATTACCCATTACCCATTACCCATTACCCATTACCCATTACCCATTACCCATTACCCATTACCCATTACCCATTACCCATTACCCATTACCCA
>JAYKJL010000292.1:0-3068 GCA_035285725.1 Nostocales cyanobacterium 94392
TAGGTGCGGCTTATTATCTGCTCAAAACTAAAGATAAAGAGTTTAATAAAGAACTCACCGAACATCTAAAAACCAAAGACCCTAGGCTCTGTTTAGATGGCTGTAACTACACACCTAGTCTTGGAGATATATTAGCACGCTCAGGCATTAAAACATTCAAAAAGATGCCAAACGAGGCCATAGGCGCTTATCTGTTAACTGAAGCTAGGTCAGCACCTATTGGTTACCAATTAAGGCTTATAGCCGACAAATACGTCTTTTATAAATTGACAGGGCTAGACCTAACGAACGCTATACCTCGCACTCTATACGACAGGCAGTCATGCAATAGCTATTTTAGATATTTGGCTCATGGTAGTTATTCACTAAAAAACCTAGATGTGAAGCCAGTTAAATTGTATAATTATCGTTGGTCACAGGCTTGCGACCGCATGGACGTGAGATTGTCTAACCTTTGGTCTGAGATATATTTACTACAAATAAGCATAAAAGGTATTAGATAATGAAGGTTTTAAGTCTATTTGATGGCATGAGCTGCGGTCAGATTGCTTTAAATAAAGCAGGCATTAAGTATGAAGCTTACTATGCTTCTGAAATAGATAAATACGCTATACAGGTTACTCAATATAACTACCCTAAGACAATACAAATGGGCGATATTGTTAAATGGGGAACGTGGAACATTCCCTGGAATGAAATAGACCTAATCATCGCTGGCTCTCCTTGCCAGGGTTTCTCGTTCGCAGGTAAACAACTAAACTTCGATGACCCACGCAGTAGATTGTTTTTTGTGTTTGTTGATATTTTAAATCATGTTAAAAAAGCAAATCCAAATGTAAAATTCTTGCTTGAAAATGTAAAAATGAAAAAAGAATATGAGAATGTGATAACAGAATGTTTAGGTATAAATCCTGTTATTATTAACAGTTCTCTCGTTTCGGCTCAAAACAGAGTAAGGCTCTACTGGACTAATATTGGCGATATTCAACAGCCAATTGATAAAAAGATTTATTTAAAAGACATTATAGAGAACGGAGTGGTTGATCGAGATAAATCATTTTGCGTTGACGCTAATTATTGGAAAGGAGGAAATTTAACATCTTATTTTGAAAAACATCGTAGGCAATTAGTATTTAATGATAAAGAAGAAAACTGTGTTTCAATTTTTGCAGATAAAAGTCAGTGCATTCTAAGTACAATTTATAAAGAAAATGCTAAGTCTATGATCCAAAGGAAAAAAAGAGGTCTTGTAGTTTTACATACATCAGAAAGAGGTCGCCCTTTAACTCCTGACGGCACTATAAGAGATGATGTAAGTGGAATAGTAGTCAGAGGATATGAAGTAAGACCTGACGGTAAAACGTGTGCTTTAACCACTGTATTAAAAGACAATTATATAACAGAGAATTATATCATTAGAAAACTCACACCTATAGAATGCGAACGATTGCAAAATGTACCAGATGACTTCACAAGCGCTGTTAGCAGTACGCAGAGATATAAGATGTTAGGTAATGGGTGGACTGTGGATGTGATAAAACATATTTTTGAGCAAGGTTTAATAGAATCAACAATTGGATAAGCATAAAAGGTATTAGATGACTAAACTAGACGATGAGCTATTTGAGCGATTTAAAGAGCCTCTTTGCTATGCTCGTGTATATGATGTTTATAAATATTTAGTAGAGCAAGCAATGATACACTGTAAAGGTAACAAATCGGCTGCCGCTAGGTTCCTAAACATTGAGCGCACTACTTTGCATGAGCTTCTTAAACGTATAGAATTAGACCAACCCTTATTTAAAAGTTTCAGTTACAGGAGCACGGCAAAACATGCCCAACGTAAAATTATACAAAGGTGATTGCTTACTTGAGATGGATAAAATACCTGACGGGTCTGTGGACTTAATTTTGGCCGATCCGCCTTATGGAACTACAGCGTGCAAGTGGGATAATGTGATCCCATTCGGGCCAATGTGGGCACATATTTGGAGAGTATTAAAACCGAATGGTGCTTGTGTTTTATTTGGGAGTGAGCCGTTCAGTTCTCTATTAATAACAAGCGAATTAGCTTTTTTTAAATATTCATTGATCTGGGAAAAAACAAAAGTCAGTCATTTTGCGCAAGCACCTTATAGATTTTTATCCATTTTTGAAAACTTATTAATATTTTCAAAAGGAGGATGTTCTAAAAACGCTAAAAATAAAATGATTTACAATCCACAAGGCGTAAATGATTGCGAAAAAATATGTAAAGGCAAAGCACATAGCGATCATAGGCCTAGCAGTACTGTACAAAAAGACTATGTACAGAAAAAAACAAATTACCCTAAAAATATATTAAAATTTAAATCTGATAATGCAAAAGAACATCCAACGCAAAAACCCGTTGCGCTATTGGAATACCTCATCAAAACATACACGAATGAGAATGAGACAGTCCTAGACTTTACTATGGGCTCAGGCTCTACAGGCGTTGCTTGCGTTAACACAAACCGCAATTTTATTGGTATTGAAATGGACGATAAATATTTTGAAATAGCAGAAAAAAGGATAAATCAAACATGCCCAACGTAGAAATTAAGTTTAGTATTCCAGAAGACAAACACGAGTTTGAAACGTACATGAGCGCACATAATTACCGCTCTGCACTATACGACATTGACCAAGAGTTGAGAAGACGCTCTAAATATGGTGATAAAAATACTGAGTTTTGGTATAAAATGAGAGAAGAATTTTGGAAAATATTAAAAGATAATAACGTATCAGAGGTGTGACATGTGGACTTTGCCAATAGCTATTACATGTGGACTTACTACGCTTGGCCCCTTAAAAGTAGACAAGTGGCAACATTCTGTAGGCGGTGCCGTATGTACAGAAGTAAACACTAACCACAAATTAAAAGTATTATTACCGCCCGATAAAGGTACTTTACAGTTAGTAAATAGAGATATCATTCTAACCCAATTTGACTTTAACCCTAGTTTTGAAGAGGGTTGGTTCTTATTTAAAAAAACAGTCAATAAAGTGACTGACATCCCTACAATCGATTTAGATAATGTTAAGCT
>JAYKJL010000293.1:0-46040 GCA_035285725.1 Nostocales cyanobacterium 94392
ATATGGAATGATGAGCCACAAACTTACGTTTGAATGTCCAGCGCATTTGAATAGTTGGCAGCCATTTTTAATTATGGATATACAAGGTACGGAAGCGAAGTTAGATGTTTACCAGCCTATGGTGCCGCTAGCTGAATTGTCCAAGATTGAAAATTGAGTTGGTGTAGACATTTTACTTGTATTAAGAATGACAATAAATATTAGTAACGAGCTAAATTTGTCCTGTCCGAGATGAAAGCGGAAGCAATATTTACCATCCACCCCGTATAAAATACCCTAACGGCAATTAACTTGATATCATATGTACTTGTCTGTAAAAAGTTTGTTGGAATCGAGGATGTAGTATGATGTGTTTTGGAATAATGGTCAAGGTGGGTATGAGAAAATAAAGAAGTCGCTTTTAATTTTATATTTTATGACTACAGCAGAACTATTATTAACTCTTAAGGATTTGCCTCGTACAGAAAAATTGAAAGTTATGCAATTTCTGATTGCAGAATTGGCAAAAGAAGAAGAGCCAACGCTACAAGCTGGAGCAACGTACTCCCTTTTGTCACCTCTCAATTCTCATGAAGCAGCACATAAACTCGGTCAACTCCTAGAATCCGATCGAACGTCGCAAAATGCATAACGCTCAACGATTCAACTTTGTGGAAGGATTTGACACCTTTGGTGTTTCTGATGCTTTGCCTCAATAACCCCTAACTTTGACATACGAAGGTTCATCAATAGAGGTTTCAGGAGTATTGGATACAGGTGCAAGTGTTAACGTCTTACCCTATAGTGTCGGAGTTCAGCTTGGTGCGGTTTGGGAAGAGCAAACAGTTTCCGTGACTCTCGCTGGTAACTTGTCTTCGGTTGAAGCTAGGGGTTTGCTTGTTTCTGCAAAGATTAGCAATTTTGATCCAGTGCGGTTAGTTTTTGCATGGAGCTTGTCTGATGATGCACCTTTACTGTTGGGTAGAATGAATTTTTTCTTGGAATTTGATGTGTGTTTCTACCGTTCACAACTTGCCTTTGAAGTCCATCCTAAAGTATGAATAATGAAAAAAACCGATGCTTGACGCAGAGTAAATAGATAAAAGAAGCATACGACCCTTTTACAACGCTTTAATCGACGTATTAGAATCACCCACACCCGAACAACAAAATCAAATTCAAATTCTTAGCAGCGAAATAGTAGAATTTATTAACAGTCAAACCAACATTATCAACTTTTGGAACGACCTTGTAGTTAGAAAAGAACTCCGTAAGCAAATTTGGGTGAAATTAGAAGATTCAATGTTCTTCCCAGATAGTAAACTTTTAACCCCACTTGGACGAGGTTCTATTGCTAATTCTTGAATTTTTGCATCTATTCGTTCTTTAATATCTTTTGGTAGTTTTTTAAGTTGCTTTGATGCACCCTTAGTCAATACAAGCAGGATAATTCACGCAGTTTCTCTCTTATATTCTTCCCATGATATTGTTCCGTTTCTCTTCGCATCTGCTAACTCAGCACGAGCATCTCTAATGTCTTCTTCATCTTCTAATAGTTCTAGAACTTTTTCTAAAGTACTTTCGGGTGCTATATCTAAATGGGCAGATATTAATTGAATTAAATCTTGACGTTTTGTTTTAGTTTCCATAGCTATTTATGTTTCAGGGTAAGCGCATCTCAAACCCTATTGACAAGGAGCTTTAGAAGCATGATAGTGTAAAAATAGACCTGATAATTATTCCAAAATATCAAGTGTTCAAAATTCTATATTTTCCATATCGAAGACTAAGCAAAGCTACGTGTATATTGATTTTTATCAGTAAATGCTATATTTTTTGTAACTCTGCTGTTGCTATAGTACCCGAAATAATAACCCAGGCACCAAATCCGGAAGGCGACTTTAATCAAGAACACTTTCCTCGATCGGCACCAATTATTGAACCTTTGGAGCCAGAAGGAAAGCCGCTGTTGCAGCCATCGACCACAATTATAGAATCTCCAGTAAACCCCTCGGGGGATAAAATTACGGTTAATAAAATTCAAGTAACTGGAAGTACTGTTTTTGACACAGAAGATTTTAAGCCCATAACTCAGCTAGTAGAAGGTAGAAGTGTCACTTTAGAAGAATTAAGAAAGGTTGCCGATGCTATCACTGAGTTATATTTAGAACAGGACTATATTACTTCACGAGCAATTTTAGTCAATCAAAAAATTACCGATGGTGTTGTGCAAATTCGCGTCATTGAAGGTTCCTTAGAAAAAATCGAAATTCAAGGAACGCAACGTTTGAAACCAAGCTATGTGCGATCGCGTTTAGCGAATGGTGGAAATCCACCTTTGTCGAATAGAAGTTTGGAAGAGCAATTAAGATTATTGCGGATCGATCCAAATATTCAAAATATAGAAGCAAGTCTGCGTCCTGGAAGTAATTTAGGGCAAAGTATTTTGGTGGTGCGGGTTACTGAAGCGGAACCATTTCAGATGCAATTGGGAGTTGACAATTATTCACCACCAAGCGTAGGTTCGGAAAGATTGGGGATAAATACGAGCTATCGCAATCTTATCGGTATTGGTGATGAAATCGCTGCATCTTATTATCGTTCTACCAGAGGAGGCTCAAATATTTTCGATCTAAGTTATCAGGTACCTGTAAATGCTAAGAATGGTACTTTACAACTCCGAACTACCATTAATAATAACAAAGTTGTGCAGGAGCCTTTTAATGTTTTTGACATCCGAGGAGAATCGCAACTCTATGAAATCAGCTATCGTCAACCGTTAATTAGAACAACCCGTGAAGAATTTGCGTTATCTGTAGGCTTTAGCGTGCAGAATGGTCAAACCTTCACGTTTGCTGGAGCTACTCCCTTTGGTTTTGGTCCCGATGCAGAAGGAAACAGCCGCACCCGCGTAATCAAATTTGGGCAAGATTATGTGTTACGAGATGCTAAGGGTGCATGGCAAGTTAGTTCATTACTCAGTTTGGGAACTGGCTGGTTTGATGCCACAATTAATTCAAACCCCGTCCCAGATGCGCGTTTTTTCAGTTGGTTAACACAGTTACAGCGGGTACAACGTTTAGGTAAAGATAACTTGTTAATTGCTCAACTCGATATGCAGTTAACACCTAATGGTTTGTTACCATCCCAGCAATTTGTCGTTGGTGGGGGACAGTCATTGCGGGGTTATCGTCAAAATGTGCGAGCGGGAGACAACGGGGTTCGCTTTTCCATAGAAGATAGAATCACAGTAGGAAGAGATGCATCGGGAAATCCTTCTTTGCAAATAGCACCATTTTTTGATGCAGGTGTCGTCTGGAACGTTGATGATAATCCGAATCTTTTACAAAGACAAACATTTTTAGCTGGTGTGGGCATGGGTATATTATGGCAACCGATACCCCGCTTGAATTTGAAATTAGACTACGGTTTGCCTTTAGTTGAATTAGATGATAAAGGTAATAATGCTCAAGACGAAGGGTTTTACTTTAGTGTCGGTTATCAACTTTAAGGAGTTAGGAATTAGAAGTTTTTAATAACTCCGGTAGTCCTCGTCTACTTGTTTTCCTATCCTCTTATATCAAGTCCGGTTAATTGCTTACTATATGACGATTACGCATTTATCCAAAACCCATTACCGATTACCAATTACCCATTACCAGCCCTCACAGAGAGTAGGAATGCTTACGGGGTGACAAGATAGCTTAAAGATAGTCACAGCAAGGAATTGAGAAAAGAAAGTATGCTAAAAATTACCAAAATAGATGAGAACGATAATCATAATAAAGAGGGGGAAACCGCTTTGCGGTTTCCCCCTCCGAACCGGAAGGCAGGTTGATTAGTTTTCAAACAATATGTTTGAAAACTAATCAACAAATAATATTGAACGTTTTTTAATAACAAATAAAAAACATTATAAAAGTCAAAAACTAAGACCTTTGTAGCATTGACATTGCTCTTAATCCCTTTTGATATAGCGGTAATTTATGACGGTTAATATCCATTATATCTTGAATAATATCTACTAAAAAATCCCATGCAATTATCCATAGATTACCGTAAAGACCTAGCCAAAAATTACTATGTCTTTTTGATTGGCGTTTGGCTTCATTTAATCTCGATACATATTTTTGAAACCCTAAATTTTTAATTAACTTACCTTTCAATGCTGAGATAGTGTAAGCGATGTTCTGGGGTGCTTGTCACCCCGTGAGGTAGGAATGTTTAACCGGACATGATATTATTCTCTCCTCTTCCTACCAAGGACTACCAATTAAGGTAAAAGAAGACCAATAATAAGGATGCACGAGTTTATTACTTTGTCCAGCTAAAGATGGAATGGGAATAGTATTTTTAGATAGGGGTAGTTGTAATATCCCCTTATCTAAAAACATCTCTCCTTTTAACATAGCAATTTGGGTTTGTCGTAAAGCTTCGGCTTTAATAGGTGCTTGTTTCAATTGCTGATAAAACTGTGCCATTAACCCCAAGGTTCCTTCGTCGCTGACATACCAAAGACTACCTAATGCAGATTTTACCCCTGCTTGGACTGCGAGTCCAGCAAAACCTAATTCTGCTTCTTTATCCCCTAATGCAGTTCGACAAGCACTTAAAGTTAATAATTCGACAGGTGGGTTATTCCATCCCATGTTTCTGACTTCATCCAACCGTAATTTTGTATTTGATAGTTGAATGTAGGAATTTTGAAGTTTTCCGGGACGGAATTCTGCATGAGTTGCGAGGTGAATAATGCCGAAAGGCTGTTCTGAACGTTGAGATTTGAGATTTTCTAAAGTAAACTTCTCGTTGAGAAATGCTCTTCCTTTCCATTGTTTGGAAATAGTATTAATTTCTAAAGATGCCGCAGGTAAAGGATTTTGTTCTTTAAATTCAGAAGCTCCCATTGCTAAAACGGAACTTTTTTTAATATCGGCATAGTTGGTATTCGTAAGGCTGAGACTGGGCATTAGACCTATACTATATTGTTCTACCAGAAAATTATTACCGTCATGTAAAGCAGCAAATGGTAGGGAACGCAATCCTACATCTGGAATGAAAGTTAAATTTTGAATGCCACGAGTTTGTAATTCTATTTGGACAGAAGCCATTAGCCATTGATAAAGCTGTTGCGCTGGTTCTAAATAAGTAGTTGTGGTAATTTTTCGAGAATCGGAAACTTCACGCTGAAATTTTTGCGCTACCTTTAATACTTCTGCACGAGTTACATCACGTATTTGTTTGCGAATTGGTGTACCTTTAGCAGTAACAATAATAATTTCTAAGACATCACTATCTTTTGGTAAATTATTATCAGTTTCGGAAAGACTTTCAGCTACAAACATGATGTATACTAAAGCCGGTTTTATACCGCTAGCTTTTTCAACCTCACTTAATATTTCCCTTGCTTCTTGTAAGCCTTTGAGATTGATATCAGCTGTGTTGCCAAAATAACTTTTAAATGTATTAGTAAAATAATCTTCTACTTCACCCATGATCATATCAACTTCAAGCCGATTGTTTGCGTTGAATGTTGCATCTGGTTTTAATGAAAGTGGTGGTTCAGATTCTGGTGGTGCTGGTAATTTTGGTTCGCTAGGTTTGGGTTGTGGTTCGGGTTGCGGTTCAGGTTGCGGTTCGGGTTGCGGTTGTGTTTGGGCAACATTCACGCGAATTTCAGCAGGGTTAGAAATTGAAACTTTATCGCTAGCAACAATTGTAAAAGCGTTTATTTCTCCCGTAGTATTAGCAGGAGGAGTATATTCTAAAGTATCCTCAAAGGTAATAATATCTCCAGAAGTAGCTTCGATGCCGTTAATTTTTAACGTTCCTCCTGCTGTGATTTCGTTAATTCGGAGGTCAGTAATATCTTGATTTACATCGCTAACTTGGGTATTAATATCTGCTAAAGTAAAGGTGATAGGTTGATTTTGTTCGGCAATATTTAGAGACAAATTAGCTGTTAAATCTGGAGCAGTATTGTTAAAAGTAATGCTGATATTTCCTTGACTTTCCGTACCAGGATTAGGAAATTCAGTAGTAGGTGAAATGATATTATCAGCGGCATTAATTGCGCCTACCGTACCGTTAATGCTAGCATCTCCAACGATAAATGAAATATTTTCTATAGTTCCATCATGACGAATTTCGACAGTTCCAGATGAAACTTCTCCAGTTGTATTTATAGTGTTTGCCGATTCTGATACTATTAATTCTCTATTCCTCGGAGATTGTTCTTCCTCCGGAGGTATTTCTTCAGGGTTTATAAAATATATTCCTCCCCTTACAGTACCAGTGTCAGCAATTACTTTTACATCTCCACCTCTACCAACAGCAGCATTTCCTTGATCAAAACCACTAGTATTAATGGTTCCAAAAATGATATTTTTCCCAGAATTAATATTTACAGTCCCAGCAACAACATTCTGAGAAGAAACCTCATTTAACTGAACAGCAGCGGCAATATCTTTTGCAGTAATATTACCATTAGTTTTTAAATTAATATTTCCAGCTAATCCATTATCGGAAAAAGCGGACAAATAAACAGAAGAACTAATATCTTCTACCAAAATATCTCCAAGAGCTTTTAAATTAATTTCTCCTCCAAAGGTATTATTAGCAAGTTCAGAAGACCTACTATTTACAAATACATAGGAGTTAATTGCTTGTGCTGTAATATTACCATCTGCCTCCAGATTAATATTCCCGCCTGAAATATTATTTCCTTCTTCTAAGCTTACAGAAGTATCAATACTTCCCGTTAGAATATTTCCTACAGCTTTCAAGTTAACTTTTCCACCCGAAATTTGACTGGAACTCACATTATCAAAAAGGTATACAGAAGAATCAATATTCTCTGTAGAAATATCACTCCCAGCTTCTAGATTAATATCTCCGGCAGAAACATTAGTTCCTCCTTCTAAGCTTACAGAAGAGTCAATCGCTTTTGTGGAAATATTACCTCCTGCATTCAGATTAATTTCTCCTCCGAGTATATTCTCAAAAGTGCTTTCTGTACTAAAGGAAGTAAATATATTACCTGTAGTAATATCTCCTGGAGCAGTTACAATTACTCTACCAACTTTTCCAGTGCTTGCTTCAAAACTAGTGGAAATATTACCGTTAACTATGACATTTGCAGTTGATGTAACTGTACCTTGAGCAGTAAAGGGTACATCAATAAAACCAGATGGATAATTAAAAGCAGGTTCTTCAAGCTCGCTTACCCCAGCTCTTAAAATTAATGCAGCTTCATTCCCTAAAATTTGAGCATCAGATGAACAAGAAGTACAGCCGAAAAAATTAGAATCCGGACTGGTAATTTCAATATCACCATCTACCGTGATACTACCTTTAGATTCAATTTTTAATGCTGCACCTGTATAACTACCAAGGGTAACATCTTGCTCGGAACTAATAATTGGATCGTAAAGACTGACAAACTTACCACCGTCACCCTGTAAATTCAGAATTGAAAACTTACCACTACTCGCAAAGTGAGCATCACCAGAAATTATTCCATCGCTAACTACGCTCAAATCACCACCGCTGACAAAAGGTGTTTTATCCAGGTGATTCAGCGCTAGAATATCAATTCCTTTATCACCTTGAATGTAGAAATTTCCACCAGCAATTGCAATAAATGGATTGGTTTTACTATCCCTTACCCGCACCGTATCTTTAGCTAATAAAGTTAGATTTCCTGTAGTTTGTAACTGACTCTCTAAAAAAGTCAGATTATTTTCTGCTGATAATAAAGCATTTTGAGCGTTTACAGTTCTAATAGTTGCATCACCGATATCTACCTGTAAACTCGAACCTTTTAATTCAACTTCACCGTTATCATTGCGAACCAATTTCGTAACATGGTTAGCGTTTCCTCCGGTAAGCATTTCAGGTAAGGAAGCAATCGATAAATTCCACCCTTGAGGTTGAGTTTTTGCTGTAGAAATCGGCTGAACTTCTAAACTTAATAAATTTCCTAGTTGACTTAAACGAACTAAACTTTCACCCTCGACAGCAGACACCGTAATATTCCCCTTGGGTGCTTCTAACTTTCCCGTACTCGCAACGGTTCCACCCAGCAAAGTTAAATTACTTCCCCCCGTAACCCCCAGGTTTCCATCATTAATAATCACTCCCGGTTGACTCATGGTAAAAGCAAAACTCAGAGGCTTACCCGTGAGAATTGCATAATCATTGTTACCAAAAGCATTCAACCAATTATTGCCAAATCCAATCCCGTTAGCAGTTGTAGCGGTAAAGTCACCAGGTACATTTAAACTAGCATTGTTGCCAAAGACAATTCCCGATGGATTGATCAGAAATAAGTTGGAATTACCTCCTGTCACTTGTATTAAACCATTAATAATCGAAGGATTAGCCCCAGTTACCCGACCAAAAATGTTTTGAATTGCAGGATTACTGAGAAAATTCGCAATCTGATTCTCATTCAGTCCGAATTCTTTGAAACTGTGAAATAAATTGCTCCTATCTTGAGAAAATTGACCACCTGTAATATCGAATTGATTACCGTTAGGAGTGACAACAGTTCCCGTTCTATCGCTTGCGGGAATTACTGGCTGCGCTTGTGCTTCTTTTATACTAAATAGAAATGGTGTTGAGCCAACAATTATCGGCAACAGTAAGGTGAGAGCAGAGAAAACACTTACATGACACATTACTTTATACATTTGAATAAGATTCAATTTTAAATAAAAATACGATTTGTTCGTAACCATAAGATATGACTTGACCCCAGCATTGATTTTGACTGGGTTCGTAGCTTTACTTATGTTGTCATATTAAATATTGAATGGCATCATTAAAGTATAAAAAAATTGATATTCTATAGTGCTAATAGCTAAATAATTTGATTGTGATCGCAATTTATTTTGACAATACATCTGGACATTACTCAGTTAAAAAGCCTATAGATACATTACATATGTAGTGAATTGTCGTGTTATAAAGGTAAGAATTCAAAAACTTGCTAATTACGTAAATACGCTTATTAAAATAGGCTAATTTATGTTTTATTTTAAAGCCACATCAGGGTTTTTACTTAATAAAGTTAGATTATATGAAAATGAAATACTTTTTAAAGGAATATTAATGCTATGGGTCGCTTACTAAAACATAAAATTTGGCAATGGCGCAGCGTATTAATAACACCTCCGAGCGCCACATTAATTGTTTTGCTACTGCGTTTTGGTGGACTGTTACAGATGTTGGAACTAGCAGCATTTGACCAACTTTTTATATTGCGATCGTCAGAAAGCCAAGACGAGCGTATTGTAATTGTAGATATTGACGAAGAATCTGTACGCACATTAGGTAAACGCCAAGAATATCCTTTTTCAGATCAAATGCTAGCCAAAATATTAAACAATCTCAAGCGGCATCAACCGCGTGCAATTGGGCTTGATATTTATCGAGATATACGAATCGGTAAGGGCTATGATTCTCTAGTTAAAGTGTTTGAATCTACACCAAACTTAGTGAGCGTAGAGAAAGTAGCTCCAAGTAAAGATAGTTCTGCTGTAGATCCACCATTAGTATTAAAAAAGCTCGATCAAGTAGGGGCAAATGATTTACCTATTGATGGAGATGGAAAAATCCGTCGCAGCTTCTTCTATTTGTCAGATCAAAATGACAAGCAAGTGTTTAGCTTTTCATTCAAGCTTGCTTATATTTACCTTAATGATATGGGTATTGATGTTGGTCTAGCAGGTCCAAAGAATGAGTTGATAAAGGCTGGTAAGGTTATATTTAAACCTTTTGCAAGCAATGATGGTGGTTATGTTCGCGTCTCAGACGAAGGTTATCAGGTTCTGCTAAATTACCGTGGAGATATAGACAAGTTTCAAAGGATATCTATCTTAGATGTTTTGGAGAATCGAGTTTCTTCCAAGTCTATACGCGGACGTATCGTCCTTATAGGTTCAACAGCAACAAGCCTAAAAGATTTATTTTATACGCCTTATAGCAGTAGTCTTATCACTGTTCCTACCCGCATGGCAGGAATTACAATTCATGCCAATGCTATCAGTCAAATATTAAATGCCGAGTTAGAGAATCGTCCTTTAATCAAAACTTGGAATCAAGAACTTGAATGGTTGTGGACTTTTAGTTGGTCTTTACTTGGCGCTATACTAGTATGGCTGCTCAGGTCAAGTAAGCTAAAAATAATACCTCCTGGTAGTCTTTTCTTAGCAGGTTTTTGTTTAGTTAGTATTAGTTATCTGGCTTTTCTTTACGGTTGGTGGATTCCGGTTGTACCACCTATGCTGGGATTAGTCGGTTCTGCGGTTGGTGTAACGGCTTATCTCGCTCAAAATGCTAGTAAGATTCGTCAAACTTTTGGACGCTATCTTAATGATGAAGTTGTTGCCAATTTACTCGAAAGTCCCGAAGGTCTAAAACTAGGTGGTCAGCGACGAAATATCACAATTTTTACTTCCGATTTACGAGGTTTTACCGCTACTTCGGAACGATTACCCGCAGAGGAAGTAATCAAAATTATCAATCTGTACTTAAAATATATGGCAGATATAATTACCGACTATCAGGGAACCATTGATGAGTTTATGGGAGACGGTATTCTGGTACTTTTTGGCGCACCTACAGCAAGAGTTGACGATGCGACTAGAGCCATAGCTTGTGCTGTAGCGATGCAGTTAGCAATGGAACCAGTCAACCAAAAAATGCAAGAAATGGGATTACCTAAATTAGAAATGGGTATCGGTATAAATACTGGGGAAGTTGTAGTAGGGAATATTGGTTCGGAGAAACGCACTAAGTATGGAATTGTTGGTAAGCAGGTTAACTTAACTTATCGGATTGAATCCTATACTGTTGGGGGACAAATTTTCATTTCTGAATCGACTTTAAAGCAAGCTGACCCAATTGTAAAAATTATTGGAGAGCGGGAAGTCAAACCAAAAGGTGTTCAGCAACCGATAACTATTTATGAAGTCGGTGGTATTGGTGGAAATTACAATCTTTATTTAAAGAAAGAAGAAGAAGTATTTTTGACTTTATCGCAACCAATCATGTTTGAGTATGCGCTTTTAGATGGCAAAGATATTAGTAATATTCTTCAAGTCGCAAAATTAATCAAGCTTTCAGAAAATGCCGCAGAAGTTTATATAAATTCTGATGAAGTAATTTCGATACCCCAACCATTAACAAATATGAAAATGAATCTCTTGATGTCTATAAACGATGCAGATAAAAGTAGCGATATTTATGCCAAAGTGTTAGAACAACCAGCAGCGACAGAAAATAGTTTTTATATTTGTTTCACCAATAAACCACCTGAAGTAGAGGCATATCTAAATTTAACCTATAAATCGATGAAAAAAGAATAAATACAATATCCGTCTAATTACTTATCTTTACTGCTTTACTTCATTTATAACCTAGTTAATACTTGGGAGATACTGTTATAGGTAATTAAAGTCTTATAAGTATTAATCTGGAGATTATATTATTCGTTCCTCTAAGTTATTTTTGATTAGGAATAGTTGAAAGGGTTTTAATCTTTACTTAGACTTTAATAACTATTCAAAATAAACAAGCTAAATAAACAACAACTCAAAAATAATAGTGTTATAAAAAGAATATGACTGAAACATTTATCGAAAGCATCAATATATATAGTTTTTTAGATATTGTTTTGGGAAAATTTGAGAGTACTGTTTAAAAAAGTTTTAAAAAGAAAGGAATTACAATGAGACAACTTAAACTATCAATTTTAGTCGGCGTATCCATGCTACTCTTAATGCCAAATGTAGCCAGCGCTCAAAATAATTCAGTAGGAGAATCTATTAATTCTCAGTCTTCATCAATCGGTTTGCAATGCGACAGTCTTCTAGGAGTTATCTGTTGGTAGCAAATAACTGTTTTACGCTACTGTACTGATTTACAAATCGATAATTGGCAATCATCCCTAAGTAATTTTATTTACTTAGGGGATGATTTTTTTATGCTTAAAGCTTTATTCCCATATATTTCTTAGAAGCCTGCTTGACTCAGCCAGATGTTAGTTTATCGTTACATCCGGGAACTCTATTAATGTCACCCCGTGAGAGGTGAATGGGCTAGTAAAAGAATTAAGGAAAAAAAATGGGCTATCGCCACTATATATTATCAGTTTTATCATTTACATTGTCACTTTTACCAGTTTTACAAGTTAAAGCACAGTTGATACCTGATAATACTTTAGACAAAGAAAATTCTATCGTGAATTCCGTTAACTCAATGCAAAAGATTGATGGTGGTGCGATTCGCGGCTCTAATTTATTTCATAGGTTTAAAGAATTTAATATTGATAATGGTGAGAGCGTTTATTTCAGCAATCCGGGTACTATCAAAAATATCTTAACTCGTGTTACGGGAACAAATCCCTCGCAAATCTTTGGGAAATTGGGAGTATTGGGCGATGCTAACTTATTTTTAATTAATCCGAATGGGATTATTTTTGGTGAGAATGCCAAATTAGATATTGGTGGTTCATTTGTCGGCTCTACAGCGGACAATATTAAATTTGCTGATAGTACGGAATTTAATGCAGTTAACCCCTCAGCCAATCCGATTTTGACTATTAGCGTTCCTTTGGGTTTGCAATATGGAAGCAATCCCGGAAATATTGAGGTGCGAGGAACAGCAGCATTAAAGCTGCAAGTACCAGATAATAAATTTTTAGCCCTAATTGGCGGAAATATCAAACTTGATGGTGGGAAACTGGCTGCACCAGCAGGGGGAATTGGTTTATTGGCAGTCAAAAACGGTGAAGTATCTTTAGTCAATCGCGACGGACAAATAAAACTAGAAGTTGGGAAAGGTATCGGGTACGGTAATATTGAGCTTCTAAATGCAGCTAATGTCGATGCGAGTGGAAATAGTGGAGGTAGTATTCAGATACAAGGTAAAAACATAATCCTTAAAGATAGCTCAATAATTTCTACAAACACTGAGGGAAATGGCTCTGGAGAAAAATTAAATATCGTAGCTACAGAGTTATTGAAAATAAGTGGAAGCGGCTTATTTGCGAATGTGCAACAGAGAGCAACTGGAACTGGCGGTGATTTAACTATTGGAACAACTAACTTACAAGTAGACGATGGAGGCCAAATTTCTGCTGCAACTTATGGTTCGGGTAATGGTGGTGATTTGACTATTGAAACAACTAACTTGCAACTATACGGTGGAGGTCAAATTTCTGCTGGAACTGTTGGCAAGGGAACTGCTGGCAATATGGAGATTAAAGCCGATTTAGTAGAATTGGTCGGTTTTAGGCAATCGGGTGATACACCTGCAAAAAGTGGACTATTTGTTAGCGCTCTTCAAGAAGACGGTCAAGGTGGGAATTTAACTCTAACAGCCAATCAATTAATTATCCGTGATGGAGCAACTATCAATGCTAGTAATTTTTTTAGCTCCGATCCAGAAAATCTTCGGGGTTTAGCAGGTACTGGTGCAGCAGGAAATATTAATATCAATTCCCCGTTTATTCAACTCAAAAATCAAGCCATAATTACAGCCAATGCTAACGCTGGGGACAAAGGCAATATCAATATTCAATCCCAAAACTTACAGTTACGACAAGGAAGCGTAATTTCTACCAATGCTAAGAACAGTGCAAACGGCGGCAATATTAACATTGACACCAATACTTTATTGGCTTTAGAAAACAGCGATATTACTGCTAATTCTGAAGGTAGCTTCGGAGGTAGAGTAATTATTAATGCTCAAGGTATCTTAGGCACTCAGTTTCAACAAAAACTTACCCCACAAAGCGATATCACTGCCACTTCTTCTTTGGGAGCTTCTTTTAATGGTGTAGTAGACATTAACACCATTGCTTACGATCCCAATTCGGGATTAGTGGAATTACCCCAAGCCCTTAGTGACTCTAACCAGAAAATTAAAGCTGGATGTGCTGGTTCTATTGGAAATAACTTTATTGTTAGCGGAAAGGGTGGATTACCACAAAGCCCCGATGATTTATTTAGCGGAAACACAACAAATACTGAATTATTTGATTTGGTACCAAGCAATTCTAAAACACCGTCTAATATTTCCGATCGAAAAAGCAATGTTAGTATGGAGAATCAAAAAAATCAAATTGTAGAAGCTACAGGATGGGAAGTTGATGCGGATGGGAATGTGATATTTGGCGTACAAATGCCTGAATCTACTCAAAAATATTCCAGAATTAATTCAGTAACTTGTAAGAATTTTTCTACTGTAGATAAATAATAAAAACTATTACTTTATCTTCAAATCTGGGAACTCTATAAATATCACTTATAAGTGAATCGGTTAGTCAAAGAGTTCTTGAGAACAGTTGCTTATGTTTCACCGCGACAGTGTTTTATTCGGTTTATCAGTTATATTCTCATTATCATCAGTTATTGAAGTCAAAGCGCAGTTAGTACCAGATAATACTCTAGGAAAAGAAAATTCTATAGTGACTCCCACCAAGTTACTCCAAAGAATTGATGGTGGTGCGATTCGCGGCTCTAATTTATTTCATAGTTTTAAAGAATTCAACATTGATAATGGTAAAAGCGTCTATTTTAGCAATCCCAGCACAATTCAAAATATCCTGACTCGGGTAACTGGAGAAAATCCCTCGAATATTTTTGGCAAGTTGGGAGTATTGGGTAATGCTAATTTATTTTTACTCAATCCCAATGGAATTATCTTTGGTGAAAATGCTCGTTTAGATATTTCTGGTTCGTTTAGCGCAACCACTTCAGCGAGTATTTTATTTGATAATGGTTTTGAATTTAGCGCAACAAATCCTAATAATGTACCTTTATTAAAACTAAATATAACTCCTGGCTTGCAATATCCCCGCAATCAACAAGAAGATATTAGCAATCAAGGTAATTTAACTGTTGGAAAAGATTTAAACTTAATCGGAAAAAATCTGGATTTAACCGGAAGCTTGAATGCTGGTTCTGACTTGAAACTGCAAGCGAGCGATACTTTACAGATTCGCGATATCCCCGGAGATCGCAAAACCTTACCCTTTATCGCTAATGCTGGTGGAAATTTATTATTACAAGCAAATCAAAGTATAGATATACAAGCGCTTAATCATCCAGACAGCGGTTTATTTTCTGGTAAAGATTTGATTTTACAAAGTGCAACCCCCGTACAGGGTGATGCTCGTTATTTTAGCGGTGGAAGTTTTCGGATTGAGCGCTTGGATGGCAGTTTGGGAGATTTAGAAAGTCCTAACGATCCAATTATCCGCGCTAGTGGTGATGTCAACTTTGATAGTTATACAGGTGCATCATTGCATATTTTGGCTGGGGGAACTGTTGATATTACAGGTGATGTGACGATTACGGGTGCGGATGGGGAGAATGGTTTACAAGAGACGGTGATTCTTTCTGATGGGGAGAGTTTATCGATTGATGGAAAGAATCAAGCAACTTTAGATATTCGGGCTGGTACTAATGCATTTGGTACTCCTGGAGTTGCTGGAAGTGGTAGTTTTACTTTGGGAAATCCCAATACCGGAGGAAGTGGAAGCAGTCGCAATATAGTTATTGGTGGAAATATTAAAGTTAATACTGCTGATGGTTTGGTTTTCTTAAGCAATCAATATAGTGCTGATAGTAGTTTGAGTGGTGGAAATATTCAAGTTGAGGGAAATATTGATACGAGTAGTAACTCTGGCAATGGAGGAAGGATTATTATTGATTCTAGGGGTGGTATTACTACTAATAATGGGCTACATTCTTATTCTGACGAAGGTATTGGTGGCAATGTTGACTTACTCGCTGGGGGTGATATCACCTTAAATTCTTCAATTAACATTTCTTCTAACACCAGCAGTCTTGATGATTATAACTATATAAATATCGTGTCTAACCAAGGTTCAATTTTTGTCAATGAAGTATTTTTATTAGCTGATAATAATAGTAATGGCTATGCAGGAGATATTGCTATTACTGCGGATGATTTGATTGAAATTAATAATAGTACAATTACCAGCGAAGGCTATGTTGGACAAATATTTATAGGACAAAGTGAAGATTATTCTATAATTCAACCCCAGCAAATTATAATTAATAACTCAAGATTATCCTCTAATACTAATACAGGGATATTAGAGAATGGAATCAGTAGCATAAATATTAATTCCCGTGATTCGTTAATGATTGGCGATCGCACTAGAATTAGCGCTAATACAACCAGCAGTATATTAGATGCCAATGACGGCGGTAGTATTAACATTAATACTGATTCACTAAAGATGATCGATGGTTCTTTAGTAGAAACTGCGACAAAAGGATCAGGAAATGGAGGTGATGTAAATATCAACGCCAAATCAGTTATGATTGACAACGCAATTATTAGGTTTGGACCTTTAGATTATTCTTCCGGTGATGGGGGTAACGTCAAGATTAACGCAGAAAACCTCACTTTGAGAGCAAATGCTTCTTTTGAAGGAGATGTGAACCGGGGTGCGACTGGCAAGGGAGGCAATATTAATTTTAATGTCACTGATACTATCTTACTTGATGGTGCCAGTTCAGATGTAGCTCCGACAGGAGAATCAACTCGTATCACTGTTGGTATTCTATCTGGAGGAAGTGGGGTAGGTGGAGATGTAAAAATAAAAGCAGGTTCTTTGATCATGGGTAACGGTGCCATCATTAAAAGCAGCGCTCAGGGAGATGGAATTGCCGGAGATATCCACATTGATGCTGATATATTTGACATCTTTGGTAGCGTACCCTTCGATATTTCGACTAATTTTCGCGGTGGCTTACCCAGTGGTTTATTTAGTAGCGCTGATGGCAATGGTAAAGCGAATAACATCACCGTAAATGCGAATAGTTTTCGTATCGCGGATGGTGCAGCTTTAAGTACTCGCACTAATAGCAATAAACCTGGAGGTGATATTACAGTAAATGCTACAGATAAGTTTATCGCAGAAAATGGCGGTCAATTACTCACCACTGCTTCTAGTAGTGGAAAAGCAGGAAGTATTTTTGTAAATGCTCCTTTCATCGAATTATCTGGTAGTGAAGCAAACCTCCAGGCACGGCTTGACAGAATTAATTCTTATAAAAACGAAGTCAGTGAGTTTGGATATGTTGCTAATGCCATCATAGACACAAATGGAAATAGTGGATTATTTGCCAGCACACAACAGGGTTCTACTGCCAATAGCAGTAATATAGCCATAAATGCAGTTTCCCTTTCCTTGCAAAATAATGCTGAAATTTCTGCAAGTAGTCTTGGTAGTGGAGAAGCAGGAGATATTATTATCGATGCTAAAGAGTCAATTAGGCTCTTTGATGGTAGCGGTATAACATCAGAAGCAAAAGGTGAAGGAACAGCAGGGGAATTAAAAATCACTACCGGACAATTTAATATTATTAATGCTTCGCGAACTAGTGTAAACAGCAAAAAATCAGCAGGTGATATTACTATTAATGCTGATAGTATTATGCTTGATAATAAAGCAAAACTTACGTCAGAAACAAATGATGGTATTAGTGGGGATATTAAATTACAAAATTTAAAAACCTTATCAATAAAGGGAGATAGCTTAATTAGTGCTACTACAATTGATGGTGAAGCTGGTGATATTTTTATCAATACTTCCGATGAGGTAAAAATTGAAGATGATAGTAAAATTGCTTCGGGAGCAGTTGGTACAGGGATAGCAGGCTTTATAGATATAATCACCGATAAGTTCACGATTAAAGATAACTCCCAAGCAACAGTTAGTAGTAAAGATAGCCAAAATCCAGGTTATATATTTATTGAAGCATCGGATGTAAATCTGACTAACCAAGCAAAAATATCTGCCACTACAGATAATGGTATTAGCGGTGATATTACTTTAAAAAATTTAAATTCGTTAATTTTGAGTAATAATTCTGATATTTCAGCTTCTACAATTGATGGAATCGCTGGTGATATTATGATTAATGCTTTTGATTCAGTCAAAATTGAAAGTAATAGTAAACTTGAATCAGCAGCCACTGGTAATGGTGAAGCGGGCTTTTTAGAAATAACTGCCAAAAAGTTAACTATCAGCGATAACTCCCAAGCAACTGTTGGTAGTAAAGATAGTGGAGATGCAGGTTATATATTAGTTGAAGCTAATAATATTAATCTTAATAACCAAGCAAAAATATCTGCAACTACAGATAATGGTATTAGCGGTTATATTAATTTAAATGGTTTAAATTCGTTAATTTTGAGTAATAATTCTGATATTTCAGCTTCTACAATTGATGGGATCGCTGGTGATATCACGATTAATGCTTTTGATTCAGTCAAAATTGAAAGTAATAGTAAACTTGAATCAGCAGCAATTGGTAAAGGAGAAGCAGGATTTTTAGAAATAACTACCAAAAAGTTAACCATCAGCGATAACTCCCAAGCAACAGTTAGTAGTAAAGATAGTCAAAATCCAGGTTATATATTTATTGAAGCATCGGATGTAAATCTGACTAACCAAGCAAGAATATCTGCGACTACAGTATCTGGAATTAGTGGCTACATTACTTTAGATGGTTTAAATTTATTAAAATTAAATAACAGCGAGATTTCAGCATCTACAGTTGATGGTGTTGCAGGAGATATAACTATTAACGCCGCAGAATCTATAGAATTAACTGGAAAAGGTGGTTTATCGGTACAATCAACGGAAGGTGGAATTGCTGGTTCTGTAGCAGTTAATACCAGTCAATTTTTCATTAACGATGAAGCTCAAGTAACAGTTAGCAGTAAATTAGGACAAGCAGGAAACTTAAAGATTACAACAGATAATTTATTTTTAGATCGAGGTATTCTAACTGCCGAAACTGGTAAAGGTGAGAGTTCAGAAGGTGCAAATATCACGCTCGATATCAAGGATTTGTTGCTGATGCGAAACAATAGTTTAATTTCTGCCACAGCATTTGATACTGCGAATGGTGGTAATATAACTATCAATAATGACCAGGGTTTTCTAATTGGATTACCGTTTGAAAATAGCGATATTATCGCAAATGCAGATCAAGGAAATGGCGGTGATATTAATATTACCACTCAAAATATTTTTGGCTTAGTGTTTCGCGAGAAAAATACCGCTAAAAGTGATATTACAGCAAGTTCTAAATTTGGTTTAAACGGAGAAGTAACGGTAGATCAACTGAACGTAAATCCTGCTTCTGGTTTAGTAGAATTACCATCAACTTTAGTAGAAACAACTGGAATTCAGGCTGGATGTGCTGCTAGTAATGGAAACAATTTTGTTGTTAGGGGGAAAGGTGGATTACCACAAAGCCCCGATGATTTATTTCGTGGAGAAACAACATATACAGACTTGTTTGACTTAGTACCAACACAACAAGCAGCTTCTAATATTTCCGATAAAAAGAGCGATGTAAATGTTGATAATCAAAAAAATCAAATTATAGAAGCTACCGGATGGGCAGTTGATGATAAAGGGAATGTGATATTAGTTGCCAAAATGCCTGATAATAATTCACAAAGTTCTGTAGTTACTTCAGTTAATTGTGAAAGCTTTTCTACAAATAATTAGTACAACCTTTGAGATATTAAAAAACCCGCTTTTTAGGAAAAATCGGGTTTCTAAATTTTGTTATTTCAAGTAATTTGTAAAAACTTTGCTGCTGTAAACCAATAGGTAATTTTAGGTCAAAGATTAAACTTCTAACCCTTAATTCCTAACTATTACTTTGTAAATGGTATCCATCGTACCGATAACATTGTAATATCATCAAACTGTGGTGCATCGTCCATGAAATTGAATAAATTAGCTTTAACACGCTTAAGCAATTGAGAAGCAGAAGAAGATGGCTGTTCTAAAAGTGTTTGTAACCGCTTATCTGTAAATAACTGACCATCTGGGTTTTTCCCTTCAGTTACACCATCGGTATAGCCAATTAAAATATCCCCAGCTTCAAGCTGAATTTGCCCCATTTTAAACTTCATACCGGACATCATACCAACTGCTGGTCCCGTAGATTTAAGAGTTTGTTTTATGCCGGAAGAATTAACAATAAAAAGCGGTTCGTGTCCTCCATTGATGTAGGTCAAGATGCCAGTTTCTGGTTCTAATACTCCAAAAAACATTGTAGCAAACATACTCATTTGCCAATGATTTAAAGCGACGTATTCGTTAGTTTGGGAAACTGCTTGTAGAGCTTTATAGTGAACTAATTTTGTATGATCATCACCAATCCATTCACACTGAATAGGTTGATTTTCTTCTAAAATAGTTAACGGAATTTCTTGTAACTGATTCTGGGATGAAAATATCCGAATTAAACTACGCATCAATGCCATAAATAATGCGGCACCAACACCTTTATCACATACATCAGCAATTACTAAACCTACATGGTTGTTAATCTCGAAAGTGTCATAGAAATCTCCAGCCACCTGACGAGCTGGGTGAAAGCAAGCTACTACTTCTAAATTAGGTTTTTGAACGATTTCGTAAGGTAAAAAATCAATTTGAATTTGCCGTCCTTTTTCTAGTTCGGCATCAAGTGCTTTAGAATATTTATCAAGTTTGCAGTAAAGACGAGCATTTTCTATTACTAAAGCCATCTGATTTGCAGTTAGCTGCATTAGACGAGCCGTTTCTTGACTAAAATGTTGTGGTTCTGAATGTAGTAGGCTAATAATGCCTAATAATTCTTCACCACTAAGAATAGGAACACCTAAAGCAGAACGTACAATATAAGGCTGATTGGGTAAAGTTAACCAACGATCATCATCTTCGGTATCTGTAATTAATCCGATTTCACGATTGCGAATTACCCAACCTGCTAAACCTTTATCTAATACATTACCAATTAGTTTTTTTCGCGTTTCGGGCGTAACTTCCGTCCGTGATAGAATTGCGTCAGTCACCTTTCCAGAAGTACTAAGTAGAAATAAACTACCTTTTTCCGAGGCAGTTTGTTCTGTAGCAACATCTAATGTACTTTGTAATGCTGATTTTAACACTTCCCCTTCTGTAGAAGAACCTGCCATTGATATCAAATTTTCTAACAGTTTACTTTGTGCTTTAAAAGCAGCAGCTTCATTTTTTAGTTCTGCTATTTCCCGACGCAATAATTCTAATTCTGTATAATCGACTGTTTCGTATTGATTTTTAACACCCATATTTCCCTTCAGACAATGTTTAAGACTGCCAATCTAACTTAAGTTATGTGAGAATGCTCAATATCCCCTTTAAGCCTAAAACCACTCAGATAGAAATTTAGAGAAGAAGTTTACGGGGGTTCTACAAAGATTAAAGTCGCTTATTTAGCTAAGGGGAAGTATCTATTTATGAATTATGAAGCGCTTGGACAATTGACCACAAAAATATTCCTATTTCGCTCTCCCACCCGCTCATAAAAATATTTATCGACACCTTGAATTGCCAAATACACTCCTAAACCACCTATAGCACGTTCTTCTAAAGGCTTATTAAATTCTTCTTCTTCCACGCTAACCTGTTCGTAAGGGTCATATCTAGCTCCAGTATCCTCTACTGAAAGAGTCAAAGCTGAATCATTAATATCGGCAAATAAATCTAACTTACCCGATAAATTTGCTTCTTCATAGCCATGTGTAATGATATTAGTAGCAACTTCATCTACAGCTAAACGTAATTTGTAGGTAGATTTTTTATCCAAACCAGCAGATTTTGCAGCTTTGATTACGTAGTCAGCAATTATTTTCAAAGAGTCTAATGTTCCCGATACGCTTAAGGTTTCCATAAACAGATGTGCAAGTACTAATCTATTTTTAATTGGTTCGTAGTAAAGACCGTCTTTCGTCGGATTTAGGACGCGCATTCCTTACTACGAGTTCTACTGACAACTTTTTCTACGCAGCTTCTAACTGCGCTTCATCGTATTCGTTTACCAAAAATACGCTTTGATCGAAGCCAGTTTTGGTAATAGTATCTAGTACCATTTCCTGAGTACCTACCATATAAATATCAACACTATTACCCATTTTCTGTTTAGCAAATATCAACATCCGCAAACCAGCACTAGCCATATATTCTAAACCTTCCATCATCAGAACCAAGCGTTTCGGTTCCTCAGCCGCAGCTTCTTCTAATTTTGCCTTTAACTGTGGTGCAGTACTTGCATCAAGCTCTCCAGTAATGGTGATTTTAGCTATATTATTAATTACTTCTAAAGATGCGTCGAAAGCCATAATTTCCTCTTAGTAATTGAATTGTGATCAAATTTGATTGAAACTTTAAAGCAATAGTTTTTACAGCTATCAGTTACTAGCTAAGAAATCTAACTGCTAACTGCTCGCTGTTTTATTTGCCGACTAAGATTGCTACAGAGCGATCGCCAATCAGCAGTCCCGATTGATTTTCCAATACTGGTTCGGTACCAGGTTCCCAACTATCTTGGGGTGGAGTTACTCCAGTATTAGCAAAGACGTGCCACTTCATACCTGGGTGTAATCCAGGAAGTTCAAACCAATGAGCTTCCCAGTGCATATTCATCGCTACGTAAATATAGCTATCTTCTGCGGTTCCTTGCTTGGCGTGTTTGCCACACAGCATAAAAGCAATAGTACGATTAGAATCAGACCAGTCTGCATTCCAAGCTTGGGTGCCATGCCATGTAATATCTGCATAACCGCTACCCATATAATCCCGGTTCTGAAAGTGCGATTTGTTTCTCAGTACTGGATGCGCTTTACGAAAATTAATGCAATTTTTGGAGAAGTCAAATAAATCTGCATTTTTTTCTAACAGATTCCAGTCTAACCAATTTAATTCGTTATCGTGACAATAGGTATTGTTATTACCATATTTAGTCCGACCCATCTCATCACCCATGAGAATCATCGGTACTCCTTGGCTGACCATTAAGATTGCCAGAGCATTTTTAATCTGCCGACGACGTAAAGCGTTAATACCAATGTCATCTGTTGGACCTTCCCAACCGCAATTCCAACTATCATTATCATTAGTACCGTCGTTGTTGTTTTCCCCATTGGCTTCGTTATGTTTCCCATCGTAGGAAACCATATCCATCAAGGTAAAACCATCATGAGCGGTGATAAAATTAATTGATGTTGCTGGCGCTCTACCAGACCAAGCATAAAGATCCGGAGAACCTTGAATCCGTTGGGCAACGTCCCCAATACTGCCATCTCCCTTGAGGAATTTACGGATACCATCGCGGTACTTACCATTCCACTCAGCCCAACGTCCGTAAGCCGGAAAAGAACCAACTTGATATAAACCCCCTGCATCCCAAGCTTCAGCAATTAGCTTACATTTAGCCAGAACAGGGTCAAAAGCTAAAGATTCCAGCAAAGGAGGATTTGCTAAAGGTGCCCCCGAAGGATCGCGTCCTAAAATCGCTGCTAAGTCAAATCTAAATCCATCAATATGATATTCAGAAGCCCAGTAACGCAAACAATCAAGTACTATTCCCCGTACAACTGGATTATTACAGTTAAGAGTGTTACCAGTTCCGCTAAAGTTATAGTAATACCCTTCCGGAGTCAACATATAATAGGTCTTATTATCAATTCCCCGGAAGGAAATTGTCGGACCGCGCTCGTTACCTTCTGCTGTATGATTGAAAACTACATCTAGAATGACTTCAATGCCGTTTTTGTGTAATTCTTTAATCAGACTTTTCAACTCATCAACCTGCATCCCAAATTTTCCTGTAGCTGCATAACCAGCTTTGGGAGCAAAGAAACCAACAGTACTATAACCCCAATAGTTATAAAGCGTCTCGCCAGTTTGGGGGTTGGGACGACTATTTTCAAACTCATCAAATTCATAAATTGGCATTAATTCTACAGCATTAACACCTAATTTTTTGAAGTAAGGAATTTTGTCTCGGATACCTGCAAATGTTCCCCGATGCTTTTCCTTGACTCCAGAAGAAGCATCCTGAGTAAAGCTACGAACGTGCATTTCGTAGATGATTTGGTCTTCTGGGGGAATTTCCAAAGGACGGTCATTTTCCCAGTCAAAATCATCGAAAGCAATTCTTCCCCGATGATGATAAATATCATTCCAGTCTGGAGTAACTCCCCACACATCCCTACCACCAATAACCTTAGCATAGGGGTCCATGACAATTTTACTTTTGTCGAACCAATGACCTTGTTGAAAATCGTTTGGTCCATCCATACGATAGCCGTATTCTAGATTTTCGTAATCCAGATTGAATACGGTCATACAGTAGACATTACCAATCCGAAACTCTTCCGGGAAAGGAATTTCTATTAGTGGTTCTGAGCCATGCTTTTCAAACAAAACTAAAGTACAAGATGTAGCGTAACTAGAGAAAATTGAAAAGTTAACTCCTCCAGGTACTAAATTAGCACCAAAAGGAAAAGCCTTTCCGCAGCGTAACTTATAGCCTTCATAAGTATGCGTTGGATGAACATCAATACGTTCCATTATTATTAGTCCTAATATACTTTTATACCTGTGCGGTCAATCCTTCTTCCAGAGTATTGCTAATTTCAAAATGTTCTAGAAATCCGGTTACAGACATAGTGTCTTGCAGCTCTTCATTCAAACCAACTAGCAACAGTTTTCCTTCCTTAACACTTGTTTGTCGGTGGAGAGATAATAGAACTCGTAAGCCAGCACTAGACATAAAAGGTACTTCAGTCATATCAAGAATGATTCTTCTTCCTGTTTCAACCAATGATAAAACTTCTTGAGTCACCAAAGGTGCAGTACTAGCATCTATATCACCTTTGAGAACTGCTATCTTAACATCATCAACTGTTTTAATATTAATTTCCATGTTGCAAGTCCGATTAAATTTTTAAACATCAAATTATATAAAGACGTTGCATTGCAACGTCTCTACATTCGTAACTATACTGGGACAATTTGTACTTTAACTTTCACGCGCTCGTCGGTTTTTGGTAAAGTAACAGTTAATGCCTCAGCATCGAAGTTCCTGTAGGGTTCGCCATCAATTTCGCATTTCCCAATTTTGATACTTCCAGGAGGAAGAATATCAGGGGAAACGCGGAGAATGTTATCGGGGAAACCACCAGGGATGGGCTTAAAGTAGAAGTCCATTGGCTGTCTGGTAATTAACAAATTGGTATAAACAGCAGCCAAGTATGCTAATTCAAAAGAGTGATAACCGCTCATGGAGTGGGAACCTTTACCCCTTTCGTTACCACCTGCAAGATAAGGAATACCATTTGCAAGAACGTTGAAGTAAATCCCACCTTCTTCTAAATCCAGGAACCAAGCATTATAAAACGCAGAGGCTTCGCGACTTAGACGCTTGTATTCGTCCTCTTTCTCAACGCCCGCGAGAATCAAATAAGCCAAAATTGACTGTTCTTGCTGCCACCAAGCTTTGCGATCGTGCCAAACAAAGCGGTGTGTTTTTTCACCTTCAGCAAGAACACGTTCGACTACATCGTACCAACCGCCACGCTGTTGATCGCTGCCAACCCCAGGCATGATATCAGCAATTTTTCTTGCCAATTTAATGTAACTATCTTTGGGCTTGAGGCTCTGCATCCGCATTAAGTTCCAAGCAATCTTCAAGTTGTGACCGACTACAGCCCGGTTTTGCTGCCATCCCCAAGTAGTATCATGGGACCAGTCTTGGAAAAATCTTTCTTGAACGAAGGGACTATTTTCATAGTCGGGGAAACGCTTTTCGATAGTATCGAAGGTATACTCCAACATATCAGCGTATTCTTGCTTACCTGTAGCCAACCAAAGGTTAATTAAGTAAGCTGGAGCGTGGTCGCCGACGGAGTTCCAGTTTTTCGTTCCCTTATTACGTCCTAAAGTATCGCTTAAGGGGTCGAGCATTACGGGGTCGATATGAGAGAAGTAGCCACCGTGTTCTCCTTTGTCAAGGAAAAACTCGTTAAACAGCTTAATAGTCTTCTCCGTATCATCCATAATACGGGGGTCGCCGGTACAGCGATAGGTTTGGATCGGACCTGCAAGAGCATAAATTTGTTCGTAAGCAGGGATAGCATCATAATCATCGCCGAATTCGGAAGCAAAGATTTTCTGTTCTTTTTCTCCTTGTACGTCAATACCGTGATACCAATAGACGATGCCTTCGTCTAAATCCACAAACCGCATATGTTCGCGTAAGTATTCGGTTCCTCTTTCCGCAGCTTTGAGGAAGCTATCGTTGCCTGTCATCATGAAGGCAGTAGCAAAACCGTATACGAGACGAGATATAGTATCGGTTTCTTGGCGGAAATTAGTAGTTGATTGCTGACCGCTGAGACTTAGACTGGTACGATAATTGCGGTAATCATACTCTCCTACGCCGAATTGAGCTTTCAGATAGAACTTACCCAAAGCATCTATCTGATTCACCCACCAGTTTTGTTTCTCGAAAACGTAATCGTCTTTCTTCGCACCTGCAAAAACAATCTGCTTGGCATCAAAGGTATCGCTATCTGGATAAAATGCTCCATAGGTAAATAAATACCGACCGGGAACGAGCATAGCTCTCATATTTCCGGTAGCATCAGGATAGCCTTCATCGAAATTCTGAATCACTTTGGCATATGCCATTGGACTCAATTTTACTTTGAACTCTCTGCCATCAGAGGTTTTCAGTCCAAAAATATCGCTATCGGCATCGTACTGAGTAACGTAACCAGCGATTAAATCCGAAAAAGAAAAATTTATTTTATCTGTCATGATATGTCCTGATTTTTTGTGAATAATTCAGGACTTACACAATTACCAATTTTCATTGCAACTGATTCGCGTAAGTCCTATAATCAACTAACTTAAGCAGCAACTGCGGCAGTTTTTCGGCTGCTACTTTTTTCAATTTCTTCGACAAAAACTTTCATGAATTCGTCAACCATACCGGGATGCTTTCCAGTGATTAAGTTACCATCTATGACTAATTCTGCTGTTTGCTCTCCCTCATAAACAATATCTGCTCCAGCATTTTCCACATCGCAGATAATATTATGAGCGCAGGTAACTTTTTTACCTTTAATTAAATCTGTATCGGCACATAAAAGCCATAAACTATGACAAATAGTACCTATTTTCACATTTTCGCTAGCATTTACTTGACGTAAAAACTCTACAGCGGGAGCTTGATTTTTTTGACCTTTTTTAACAGTTGGCTGATATCTCAAACGGTCGGTGGCATAAGCTCCAATACAAATAATACCTTTGTAATCTTCCGGGTTAATATCATTTACTTCTGTAGAGACTGTAACATGATATTCTACTTTGTCATTTTCGGGATTAGAACCGAAACGTAATTCTTTATTACCCCATAAGTGAGAAATGTATTCTACTTCGTAACCTTGTTGGGGAAAGAACTCGTTGAAGCGAATAAATTCCGTTGGATCGAAATGCTCTTCAATAAGCACGCCGATTTTGCCTTTTTTTTCAGTTTTCATTTTTGTGATTCCTTATTATTTGAATTAATAAAATCAAAAAGCTCCATCAAAAAGCTGCATAGTATTAGCTTTCTGAAATAGTTTGCTCAACAATCTCATAGATATGAACATCTGGAGGAAAAACTGTAAATATTTCAGGTGTTTTTGAACCTAAAGAGCTTTTTGCAGTTTCGTAATCCTGGCGAGTTTTCCACTGGGTGTAATTAACTATTCGCTGACCATTTGTACTTTTGTGAAGAGTGGATGATATAAAACCTGGTTGATGCTTAACGAGCGAACCACCATAGTTCATGATATTATCCAGTAGTTCTTGCTGTCGCGATGGTTCTACTGAAAATATAACCATTACAACAGTTACATTCTTGGTTTGATCTAGAGTAACAGTTGATTTTGATAATGTATGACTTTCTTGTGTCATAAAGAGTTACCATTGATTTGGTTTACTTATTGTCTCGAAAACAGAAGTAGTTGCAAGTAATTTGAATTTAATAAATAAATAAATAAATAATCTATTTACAACTAACTTCTGGCTTCTCTGATGTTTTTTGTCTCAATTTAAAGCCGATATTTTCAGCTTAGAGCTTTAATTTAGAAGCATCTGGATATACGCGCCATTCACAGATTTTATCTCCTTCAAAGCGATAGATATCGGTACAGGGAACTTGAGAAAATTCCTTAGTAACTTTGTTGACGTAGTTAGCGTCCATTTCCAAAATTACAGTATTATCAACTGCCCAGGTACCTCTAGCATTATGAGTTGTCAACTTTAAAGTTCTGTAGATATTAATTAAAAAGTCACGACAAGCTTGGGGTCCAATTACTGGGTCATGAGCGCCAACTTTATAAAGTAAATTGGGAGTAAAAAAGCTCATAAATTCATCCCAGTTTTCTGCGTGCAAAGCCTCATACATTTTACCAATTCGTTGTAGGAGGAAATCGCTGGAATTTGAAGCTGCTGGTTCTACTTTTGCAGTTTGAAATACAGGACTGATATCCATGTAAATTTTCAATTGTTGGACTTTATCACCTTTAAATACAATGGTGTCGCAGCAAGGAAGTCGGAAGACTTTACCGTCGTGACGGATATAAGTTACTTCCATTTCACAAATAACTGTATCTCCCTGCTCCCAGATATTCGTGATATGGTGGTAGACTTTGGCTACGGTATTCAGAAAATCTACAGAAGTTTCTCGAATCCCTTGAGGACCATATGCTACGGGGAAGTTACTGAATTGATAGTGAGCATCTTCAGTGTAGAACTTAACAAAATTTTCTACATTCATTGACTCCCCGGCTTCAAACATCCGTCTGACAATTTCAGACTTAGTACCAGTACGTGTTAAAGATTGTGTCATTGGTGTTTCCTCTTGAGTAGTATTATTTTCAACAAGTTGTTTGAGTTGATAAACAGCTTCCTGAATTCTTTCGGGTTTTGCTGCTTCAATAAACCCTTGTGCATCTTTATGTTGTAACGAGCTTTCACTTGTAGGTTGTAAATCAATAGTAAAATTCACTATTGGTAAAGAACCCGGCTGATGAGATTTGCTATCGAGATGATTAACAAACTGACCTGTAAACAGAGGGTTATCTACCAAAGTAATACTCATGGTTCCCGCTTGCTTATCAATGGCAACTCTTTGCTTCATAACCATTCCAGGCATTGATACTTCCCGCAAAACGCCGTTATCATAGCGCTCTAAAATTGGGAATTTTTCACTATAAGCCTGTTCTGTCCAAACTTGCCAAATCTTTTCGACTGGAGCATTGATAGTAGCGCTATAGCTGCCGTAAAGTCGGTTATTACCATTAACTTTGGTATGCTGCGGTGCAGAATTATTGTAGAACCAATAATCTGTACCATTGCTCAGGTTGTATTCTTTTTGAGCTTCAGTAAATCTCTCTTTGGCTCTTTTTGTCACCTGATTAAATTCTAGCTGTTCCCCATTCGGACCTTTACAGTAGAATAAAGCCCATCCATCAAAATCACCAATAAAATCAGTTTTGGCATATTTTAGAGCCGCAGTTTTTCTCTGCTCTAGGGAATCGAGATGAATCACCCGGTTAACAATAACGTTGTTAATTCCCCGTTGTTGACATTCATCTTCTAGCATTTTGGCAAAAAGATTAATGTCCACATCATCTTTTACATAAAAGGAAAGGTGTGGAGCGTTAACATACCCAATACCAGAAGGAATTTTACTGAAAATGTTCGGTGCATTAGCACTTAGCTGGGCATCTCGGAAATGGATTAATTCGACACAAGTATTGCCAAAAGAAATAAACCTGACATCTAATGCGTCTTCGGAACCATCTCTAATATTAGGTATACCTTGTTCTTTAGGGTTAAGACCTTGCTTGCGAGCCTCTAAATCCTCTTTTTGAAAGAGTAGATTGTGTAAATCTTCCCCAACAAATCCATCACCACCAATTGCTAATTTTCCGCCCAACACTTCAGTATAAAATTCCATAGCTTTTGCCATGTCATTTACTGTAATTCCGAAATGCTGTACTCCTTGAAGGTAATGACCCAAACCTTTGGACTTTCCATTAACCTGGCTAGACATTAAAGATACTATGTTCTCCTTTAATTGATTGCTAGCTCCAATATTTTCGATTAGAGATGCAACTTTTGAACTACGCTGTCCGGAAAGGGTCATTTTGCCATCGTAAACAAAGGTATAAGCAGTTCTTTCTGGAAATGCTTGGATTTGTTTGATATATCTAGCTGCATCTCGAATAGCAGTTTGATATTCTGTAGAAGCAAAAAACTTTTCTCTTTCAAGCTGATTTGAAAAAGCTATTTCGTAGGCAGCATGATATTGTTTTTCAATTGATTCGCTATGAATAACTCCGTCAGCATCGGGACGAGAATTATCTACTTCTTCAAATAAGTGAAGTCGGAATTTTAATACAGAATCGCTACTGCTGACTTGAGGTGCAAAACTCTTGGTTAAATAATCACGAAAAGCTTCGGTACTAACTCCATCGGCTTTTTTGACCATCACATGAAATTTCAGTACCCCGGTTTCACCATTAGGTTCTCCGTTGGGGATACCATCTACATAAGTAATAGAATTGCCCGGACTGGTGTTATAACCGATGGCTTTTCTAAATAGATTTCTTTCATCATCCATCAATATTCCGGCTGCTTCAAACCAAGTTTGACGTTCGGCTTCGCTCTCAAAAGTTAATTCTGCGATGCCATCAAAATTATCTTCTGCATCGAAGGAATAATCTAAACCCTGAATATGAGGGCAAAATCCACCTTCATTATGAGCTACATGAAACTGCCAATATTGATGCTGTCCCGGTAATCTTGCACAAACCGGACCATGTACGTCTTTCCAATAATTATCAAATAGTTTTAGGGAAATTCCTTGCCGTTTCCATAGAAGTACGTAAAAAGCGACTTTACCTTGGCGATCGCGTACGGAATAATCGGCTTTATTTATCTTTCTACTCTCTGCAACCATTGCTGCTGTCCTTGAGGTATTAACGGGATCAAAAATCTTGTTGAGGCTTCCGAAGCCAGCCGCGATCTTATTAAAGCCTGCATAAACGCATAGAAACAGTAATAGTTCTTCAATTTCTTCGCGACTGGCACCTTGCTTGAGAGCCATATTGACATGAGCGGCGAATGGGTTGCCCGAACCTCTATGATCTTGATTAACAACATCAATAGCGATGGCAATCAGAGCTTTGGTTTTTTGGTCAATTAACGGCAACCCCCAAACTTCACCTGCTACCCGAGTGACAAAATCACCAAACTTTGGATTGATTTGTTTTAAACTCTGTTGAAGCTGTTTGTCATCTAGGACGGCATTTTTATATGCGGTCTCTTTTTTCATTTCAAGCAGTGGCAATCAGCTTTAATAATCCTTCAGCAGCAAACACATCGCGATAAAATGTCAATTGTTCGGTCTTCAGGTAACAACCACCTCTATGTCCCCGACGTACCCAAGTAACATTTCCTTTAGCAATAGTTTCGTTGGTTTCATTATCTTCACACTTCCATTCAAAGTAAGTGTGTTCTCCCCAAAACATGACGATAGGCCAGCACATGGTAACTCCTGGTTGAGCAATTAACGCCCACCAATGTTGTTCTCTTGCTTTTTGTTGTTCTAGACCTCTATAAGGGCCATCCTGGCAAAAATAAACCAAATCGTCACGATATTCACCAGTTAAAATATCTCCACGTCCTTGTCTTAATGCTTCACAGTGAGTCGGCCACCATTCTCTATTTTCTTCCTCAATTTGTTCGAGGGTATAGTTAGAATTAATTTCTGGCAATCTGGATTCTTTCATTGCCACAATTTTCTCTGCATCCTCAATCAACTTTTTAGCAACATAAGAAGTTACAAGTCCGGGACGAGAATAATCGGCAGACAACCCTTGATAATAATTGGTACGCTTTTTAGTTGGTTGTGGCTGATTTTGGTTATTTTGAGCAGAAAAACCGTTGTTTTGTGGGACGTAAAGGCTAGAATTTAACATGAGAGATTTGATATCCTCCTTAAGTTGATTTACTGCTCCAATACCTTCGATTAATTCGGCGACTGAAGAACTGCGCTGTCCTGCGAGGGTCATTTTGCCATCGTAAACAAAGGTATAAGCGGTTCTTTCTGGAAATGCCTGCATTTGTTTGATGTATTTTGCGGCATCACGAGTAGCAGCTTTATACTGAGTCGAAGCAAAAAACTTTTCTCTTTCGAGCTGATTTGAAAAAGCTATTTCATAAGCGGCATGATATTGTTTTTCTGCTGATTCATTATGAATAACTCCATCAGCATCGGGACGAGAATTGTCTACTTCTTCAAACAAATGTAGGCGAAACTTGAGTACTGACTCGTGAGCGCTAATGTTTTCAGCAAAAACATCAGTCAGGTAATGACGAAAAGCTTGGTCGCTAACTCCATTAGCTTTTTTGACCATCACATGAAATTTGAGTATCCCGGTTTCACCGTTAGGTTCCCCATTGGAGATACTATCTACATAAGTAATCGAATTGCCCGGACTGGTGTTGTAACCAATGGCTTTTCTAAATACGTTACGTTCATCATCCATCAGTATCCCGGCTGCTTGAAACCAAGTCTGACGCTCTTGCTCGTTTTCAAAGGTTAATTCTGCAATACCATCAAAATTATCTTCTTGACTTCTGCTTTCGTCTAAACCCTTGATAGCTGGGAAAAAGCCACCTTCGTTGTGAGCAACATGGAACTGCCAGTATTGATGCTGACCTGGCAATCTCGCACAAACCGGACCATGTACATCTTTCCAGTACTCATCGAAAAGCTCCAAAGAAATTCCTTGTCTTTTCCACAGGAGTACATAAAAAGCGACTTTACCTTGGCGATCGCGTCCTGAAAAATCTGCTCTAGTTACCTTATTTATTGTTGAAACCATAATTGTTGTCCTTTACTGTCATTACGATTCAAAAAAGTTTAACCCTGAATAATATCAAGGAGTTGTTGAGAAAACCCGCAGATGGAGAGAAATCTTCATCTCAGACATCATAGAAGATTAAATTAAGAAATATTACTGTTGTCCTATTATTTGCACTGCTGTAATGACTATAGTGAGCTTAGGATGATGTTTCCATAATCTCGTTTAGCATTCCAAAACAACCAGCAACCTTATTAAAGCCTGCATAAACGCACATGAACAATAGTAGTTCTTCAATTTCTGCGGGAGTCGCTCCTTGCTGGAGAGCCATATTTACATGAGCGCCGAAAGGGTTCCCTGGTCCAACCTGATCTTGATTAACAATATCCACAGCAATAGTAATCAAAGCTTTAGTTTTTTGGTCGATTAAAGGTAAACCCCAAGCTTCACCAGCTACCCGAGTTACAAAATCACCAAATTTGGGATTTATCTGTTTCAAAGCTTCTTGAAGTTCGATGTCATCCAAAACCGCGTTGTCGTACTTCGTCATCTTGTCTTCCACTTGCATTTGATGTATTCCTCCTCGAATGCTTCCACTACTAAAAAATGAAATTAACAATTAGTTGCTGCCGTTATTTTCTGCTAAGTGTGAAAAAACTTAATTATTTACCAAAACACTTACTTCTAGAGCATCGCAGATATAGGATTAAGCGATGCAATAAGCATAACCCTAACTAACTCTATATTGTAATTTCTACTTCGGAGTGTAACGCCAGACTTACTTAATATCCAGCATAAACTGGGAAAAAGAATTCGGCAATTTTTTGATGTACATTTATTAGTAAATATTTGTAATGTTTGATTTGTTTGCCAATAAAAACTTATTACTATAGAGCGTTTTTTATTTAATAATCACATATAGTAATTGCCTATGGAATCGCGATCAAAATATATAAATTGACCAAGGAGTCATAAGTGAATGAATATTGACAAATAAATTGTGCGGTCAGATTTATCAACTTATATTCCTAAAATGTAACTAATTGTGATTACTTGCTAAGTATAACTACCATTTGTCATGGGTGCAATAGAGGTAGCAATAAAAACTTTTTTTGCTGATAATAAATAATCTGGTTAGTCGCTTTTTGCATTACCGAGCAGGTTTTTAGGGTATTTCTAAGCTTTATTTAGTATTGTAAAAATTACCTCGAGAATAGGTTATAAATTATACTGGTTTTGAGTGTTATTGTTTCCGATCGATACAAATTTATCTGGCAATTTCTTCTTCTATAGTTTTTGTTGTATTGCTTAAGCCTGCAAAACAAATGTTTTGTGAGTTTTATGATTTGAGTAGTCGTGAGCAAGCTTTCCGCCTCTAACTTAAACTTTTAATTTTGCTGTAACTTCGGTTAATCTTGCCCCAATAATGGCGATCGCCTCCTTTTCTTTGACATCTATGAGGTTTCCGGTATCATCAAAAGCTTGATATGCATTGCTTATAGCCTTTTGCTCTGGTATAACAAGCACACCAATACTTTCTAAAATAGAACGGAGGTGAACTAAGCCCCGCAAGCCTCCCAGTCCACCTGGTGAAGTTGCCATGATTGCAGCTACTTTACCTCGGAAGCAGCTTAAAGCCATTGGTGCTTCCCCTGGTTCCGGTCGCGATACCCAGTCAATAGTATTTTTGAGCAAGGGAGTAATAGAACTGTTGTATTCCGGACAAGCAATAAGAAATCCTTGATGGGCTTTCATTAATCTTTTGAATTCTAGAACCGCTTGCGGTAATCCCTCTTTTGCTTCCAAATCTTCATTAAACAAAGGCATGGGATAATTTTTCAGGTCGATATAAGTTACCTCTGCTCCAGCTAATTTAGCTCCTGTAGCGGCAATTTGAACGAGCCTTTTATTGAAAGATGCTTCACGAACACTACCTGCAAAAGCAAGAATTTTAGCTTGATTAGTCATTTCTGTTTTGGATTTTAGATTTACGATTATGTAGCTTGTCTCTTAATCAAAAGTTGAAAGTTGTTCTTAGTCCACCAATCACAATATCTTCATTGTCTTTATCCTGGTTTGGTGCTGTAATCCAAGTGATAGAAGGAGCTATAGAGACTTTATCCGATATCTGGTGAGTATAGTAAGCTTCTATATGTAGCGATGTATCGTTGCTAAATTCTGCGCTGGGAACATTACTTCTCAAACCTGTTAGGGCAGGCTCCATACCTACAACCAATCCTCCATGATTTCCTTTTTTAAATAAATCGGGAAAAGCAGCCTGAATCGAATAAGACCAAATATCGGCATCTCCTTTACCGAGCAGTCTGGCTTTAATCAAATTTGCCCAACCACCGATTCCTATTTTGGAGCTAAGAGCAAAATAACCACCAATTAAATAACCATTAGTAGTAACTGCTGATGGATCATCAAACAGAACCCCAGCATTATCAAAGCGATTTGCCAAAGCGGTACCAACAAAACCATTAGGTCTAAAGCTTTGACCGTTGTTAAAAGCGAAATTACCAGGAGCAAAATTACCGTGTTGATATGCAAATTGTAAGAATAATTTAGGATTGGGGTTATAGTTAATTTCCCCTGCGACTATATAGTCTCCGTTAAATAATCCACCTAAGCTTGAAACACTGCCGGGGGATGCGATGTAGCTTAAATTTACTGTTGTTGAGTCCAACAATTTATAGCGAGCCGATATCCCCGAACCACCACCGATAAGGTACATGGGAGGTGCAGTTGCAAAAGTACTGACCGGACCCATACCTCTAACATAATAAGGCGCAAATTTTCTCAGTTGGATTGGGTTAAAGTTATAGCGATTCGCGGCAATTAAATCGACCATTAAGCGATCGCCGATGGGGAACTGATACTCTAGTCCAACAATTCGGAAACTGTTATTTTGGTCGCCGGGACTGGAATTAACGCTTGCACCTTCTCTGGTAGAACCAACTTCTCTACCGTTATTGGTTGTAGCTAAATCGGGAAAGGTTGTGTTTGTAGTAGCTATACCCGTTAGCAATAAATCTCGACCAGTAAAGCTGGTCATCAAACCAAGGAAAGCTAAGGATTGAATCGTAGTTTGCGGGTCGCCATCTCCTGAAAAGTAACTATTCGTTTGTAGAGTTACATTTCCTAAAAGTCTGGTAGTAGTAGAAAACTGATTTGCTTCTAAACTAGCAGTACGTGCTTCCAAAGCATCAACTCTACCGCGTAAACTCGTTAATTCGGTTGTAAATTCTGTTTCTAAACGATTTAAAGCCGTTAAGTCTTCTTGACTCACGATTTCAGAAGTTGCAACTGCGATTAATTCATTTATTCTATCTAGACAAGAATTTAACCCCGCAGCAAATTCATAACGAGTCATTGCCCGATTGCCACGAAAACTACCATTGGGATAACCAGCAATACAACCATAGCGCTCTACTAAAGATTGTAAAGCTTGAAATGCCCAGTCGGTAGGCAGCACGTCAGCAAACCGAGAAACACTATTAACTTGTCCCATCGGATTTTCAGCAAATTGTTGATTGCTGTTAAGTTCGATGGATTCATTTACCTTTGTATTAGTTTCAACAGTAGATTTATCAGAAAAAATTAAATTCTTTTGAAAACTATTTACTTGGTTTAAACCAGAATTTAACTCTACAAATTTCGATTGAGATTTACTCCCTTCCCGCTCTAAAATTACCGATACCTCTTTCTTTCTTTTCTCTGCGCCCTCTGCGTCTCTGCGGTTTTTTAATAGGTAATCTTCTGCCGGGAAGGGAGTATTTAGGTAATTACCAACTTTTTGTAAAGTTAATGGTTCAGATGTAGAAGTAAGACTATCTTTACCGCCTTTAGGGTTAAAAACTTCAACTAAAGGTTTTGAAGTTGCAGTATTTTGTGATTCGCTAGAAACAGCTTGAGTTGTGGATAATTTATTAACAGTAAAACTATTTGTTGTTTCAGCCTTTAACTTATTGACACCAGTAATAAACGTTAAGACAGGGATTGCACAGATAGCTAAAATTGGACTAGCCGTTATATTTCTCAACTCAAACATTTGTTTTATTTTATTGTTAGTTTATTTATTGAGGATTGACGATGCCAAACCATTCTTCGTCCTGGGTAAAAATGATATCAAGGGTTGAATTAGGGATTTCTTTTGTGACAAAATATGTAATCTTATCGCGCATTGTATCTAGTTTTTCAATACTAGTTAATTTATCTTCTTGAGGGAATAGCCAGTGAAGATGCAAATAAATATCTTGTCCGGCTTGAGTCATCCTCAAACAATGTCTAGCGCAAGGAAATTTAGTCGTTGCATCTCCAATAACTTGATTAATTCGTTGTTGCATATCGGCTTCAGGAGCGCCTAATAAAAGTTGCTTGACGCTTTCCATGACAACTTTTACTGGCATGGGGAAAGCAAGTATTACCAACACGGTGACAAGGGCAGAGTCTGCATAGGGAACAAACCAAGACAAAGAAGTATTTTGAATTACAGTGACAATACCAAAAGCCATACCAACACAAAGACTAATAAACCCGTTAAGCATCCAATTTTGAGCATCCACACGAACTATAGAAGAACCAGTCTTTTTGGCAATTATAGTTTGCGATACTGAAATGGCTAAACCAACAGATGCTGCAATTACAGCATAGATAACTGCCGAACCTGCATTAAGCTTTCTTCCACCGTGCAATAATGTACCAATTGCAGAAATAAAAGCAAATACAGATAGTGTCGCGATTAATAGTCCTTTGCAAAGATTTAGCAAGGGTACAGTTCCCTTAAAGCCGAACTGGAAACTATTCTCCTCCGGACGTTTCACCAGCCAAGAAACCCACTTCGTGGCTAGTGCCATCGAAAAAGTAATTATATTAAAGAAACCATCGAGCATCACAGATGCGGACTCAATATATAATCCATAAGAGATGCCCAAAATGGCCATAGATAAAGAGCCAAATATAGACAAGTTAATTCCGAATTTTTCGAGATGCTGAGTTTTCATAGACAAAAATTATGTATTTATTCATTAATTTGGTAACTTGGATATAAAAAAGTTACGATTTGTAAGCTAATGCGAGAGGGAAACTCTGTTGAAAGTTTTCCGTGATTATGATATATTTCTCTAAATTAACTTTGTCATAGATTGTGACGCGATAAGCTATTATCTTCACTCCAGTGTAATCACAGTAGAACTGAATGTCACGTCGATCTTTTGTTATATTTTTGTAATATTCATCTGCAAACTTTTTTACTCACAAAACTTCTAATAAAGATAAGTAAAATAGTTATTTATTTTGATATTTTTACCTTGAAAGCATCTATTTATTTAACTTTTGAGGATATTTAATTCATATATATTTACTTTCTCACTAAGTACTTCGGCAAAATTAATTGTGCATTTGTCATTGCGAGTGGAACAAAGTGAAACGAAGCAACCGCAACACTTTGAGATTGCTGAGTCCCAAGGGGACACGCTGCGCGAACGCTGTCGTAAGCGCTTCGCGCACGCTTACGCGAACGCAATGACACAAATAATTTTGCACACCCACTTACATCAACTAAGGTATTACACCAAGATTAATCTGTCTGGGCATTCAGGCTAACGCAAGCCCTCTTAAGATAAGACTTGCGTTAATCTTTTTAGTTGAACATTTTCTCAGAGCTACGTCAAACTCAGTTTGATTTGGACGGTGATATCGTTATAATCCAAATCGCCCCCATTCGGTAAATCTTCAAATCCAAAGATATTATCAGCTAACAAGCGAACATGGTCTGCATTACCTGAGTTAGCACCCAAGAATGAAAAGTAAACTTCTGGGTCATTGTTTGCATTATCATCTAAAATCGCTTCCGGTCTACCATTAGCAATAATTAATGGTGCAAATATGTCGTTCGGGTCAAAATTTCCTGTATAAGTCGCCGTTCCTTGGTTATTGACACTCAAATTAATATCTGCTAACAATCCATTAATTGCAGCTTTAACATAACCTTCGTCTCCAGGACGGAAATCAACGGTACCATCCCCATCCACATCAATACCACCTTCTTGATTGGCGATTTTATAAAAGCCCACAAAATTGTCAAAAGCTGCTTCTCTGTTAACGACAAACTCAGC
Source organism: Nostocales cyanobacterium 94392 (assembly GCA_035285725.1). Taxonomy (GTDB): domain Bacteria; phylum Cyanobacteriota; class Cyanobacteriia; order Cyanobacteriales; family Nostocaceae; genus Rivularia. The sequence goes on from JAYKJL010000293.1 coordinate 38,904, forward strand.
TTTAATTTGTGTTGTAATACCCCTAAAATCAAGAACTTCTCCTTCTTGACTTCCTTGCAAACCCACACCTAAAGGTAATGCTTCATCAGTGGCTTTAATTTTAACAACCAAATCCGTAAAATCTGTGCTGTTGCCAGAAACATCTTTCCAAGCTAAAGAAAATCCTTCATCGCCTAAATCAGTAGTTTTTAGCGTTGAAACATCAGCAAATAGTACTTCACTGCTAACTGTTGTTTCAGATAATACTGTATCAATAGTACTATTTTTGATAAACACAAATCTGATGTTTTTACCAGAATCAAATTCTAATAGGCGTGTCAGATTTTCAGTACTAAAGCCATTAGGACGATTCGCAATAGCAGAAAAAGCAACTTTGGAACGCTTTAAAGCAGCTTGGGCATAACCAGATGCACCAGGGGCAATACCATCAATTGTACCATCAGCATCATCAACAAAAAATACTCCCAATTCGTTCACTGACTTGGAAGCAATTCCTGTAAGAGTAATTTTTAGTTTGACTTTATTTCTATTTGCTTTGAGGCTAAAAATACCTATATCGGTGCTGATTTTTGTGAGCGTTGGTTTTACTGGTTCCTCTACTGAAACCAGCATTGACTCAATGATTCTTGATTCTTCCTCATTCTTGTCTTTGAGGTTGATTAATTGATAATCACCGTCTGCTTGGCGAGCAAATACAACTCCTTCTCCTCTTTCTCCTTCTATATCTGCGAAGCTTCCAGAAAATTCTTTAATATCTCCATCAGGAGTAAATTCTTTATCTACCCGCATTTCTTCGGAGTCATCCGTATGAGAATGCGTCCCATGTCCTACGTGATGTCCTCCAGTAAATGTATGTATCTTTACTTTTTCATGACCATCGGGGACATCATCAACTGCCAATGTTGTAATGTTGGCATTATTAGTTTGAGAACGTTCACCATTAGGAGCATTAGGTGTTTGCAGCACGTAGCCAGAGGTAACTTCTACTTCCCCGGTATAAGAGTCACCATAGGGTTGGAACTCTTTCGATAATAATGAAGTTTCATGGGCTACATCATTGCCACTAAGACTTGTAGCTTTACCATCGCGGATGAGCTTATCAATTTTGATCCCGCCATAGATTTCTACCTTACCTCGTCCGCCACTACCTTGACCAACAATGATATCGTCAAAATTATCCCCATCTGCATCACCTACAGCCAGGTTGATTGCGCCAGCGAAATCATCATGATGAAATGAGTTGAGTCGGGTGAGTAAGCGATAATCTTTACCGCTATATACTTCAACTAGTGAAAATCCACCCCCTAAACCCACTACTATATCAGCAAATCCATCCCCATTGATATCACCCGTTGCTACTGATGCTTCTTGTTCGGGAGATAAATCAATACCCTCAAAGGGATTAAATTCTTTAATTAGCAGTTCTTTATTTCTACCATCAAGTTTCTTATTGCCTTGTTTTTGCTGTTCAAATAAAGTTGCTCCATCAAAAACATTGACTGTAAACTTGGCCCCAACTTTTTCTAAGGAACGCTGTATGGTTACTACGTCGGTAACGTTATCTGTTACGTTGTTATTTTCTTCTTCTAAGGGCTTTTTATAATTAACATCGGCAATGGCAAGATCTATTTCTCCTTTGAAATCTTCACCATAAGCATTTAGCGTAATAGCATCTGTTGTATTGCTAGCTTTGAATAATTCTATAGTTCCATTGTTATCCGATCCCAAACCAAGCCAAGTATCGTTTGTATTAAGAATTACTCGGACAACCGCCATCATGCCAGCGTCTTCGTGGAAAAGAATGTGGCAATGATTCACGTAACTACCTGGGAAGTCCTCAAACTCCATGAGGATTTTGACTACCGATGCTTCCCCGCCTAACTGTGCTATACCGTAGGGGTTTTCTTTCGTGACTGTACCGAGTTTGTGACTGGGGGGTAGAGCAATTGTATCGCTTAACACACCAGCGAGATAGTTTTGTTCAATATCTTCAACTGGGATGCCGTTGATTTCTAGGACAACAAAATCATTTTGATGAATGTGGAAGGGATGCCATTCTAGCAAAGGAATATTAGGTACTAGAGTTTCATCGGCGATTCCTGATGAGTTAATGACGTTCCATACTTCTGTCGTACCTAGCATGGGCATAGTTAGTGGGGGCATCCCACCACCAGCTTCAGTAGAGTAATATTCTCCGTTAATTGTATAGACTCCCTCGAAAGTTTCTACTTTCGTGTCATCAGGAAACTCAGTAAATCCACTTTCTGCGATGATCTTCGCACCCCCGGCGTTTGCCGACCATTCAAATGTACGCTCCTTGTCAAAACTATTGTTTTTTGCAACTTCAACAAGCTCACTAATCTTTTGAGCGTGTTCCTCTAGAATTTGATAAGGTTCAGGGAAATCACCAGTTTCAATCGTATCTCCAGTCACTTCGATTGTGGCCAAAACCTGGGAGCCCCAAATTAAGTGACCATCATTAAACCCATCGCCTATATTGTCTTCATTAGCTTTAGTTAATGCTGGGGCTTTATCGCCAAGAATTTCTTCTGTCGCATTAGAAAGAAAATAGTACTTTCCAGGCTCCTCAAACCATTCTTGAATAGATACCCGAGATCCAGGATTTAGAATTGGAAGTTCCGTAATCTCTCTTCTTGTTCCCTCTACAACCCCAGCAGCATCACCATCAATTGCCACCAAAGTAACTTCCACAGGTGTAAGACTGCCATCATCTTCCTCTTTCACCAATTGCACTATGTGGAAGGCATTGACATTGAAATTGGCGAAGGAAAACAAATTCCATTCACCAGTTTTCAACTCCAGTGTTGGGTTGTACTGACCGTTAACGGTGTGAATTATATTTTCTACAGGTTCTGCTAAACCACCTTCGCCATAGGCTGAGTAAAAAATACCAGTATCTGGATCGATTCCACCAGTAGGAAAATTGGGGTTAGAAAATACAGGCTTAGCATTATAACCTATGAAGGGTGCATCTGACAATTCATAAACTTTCTTGCCATTTTCCTCTGCCAATACTTCCAGAGGTGTACCCGCAGGTAGCGCTTTATTAATATCTGTATTCAGTGGATCGCCTGCTTGACCTTGCCGATCTACTTGCTGAATGCCAAAACTATTCAGAGCCATGAAATACGCAGGGCTTTCTACGGGATCTCGCTTATCAAGATCCGGAAGGTCGTATGGGGGATTAACCAGTAATAAACCACCCAATCCTGAAGCTACATCTATATTGGTTTCTCCATGTAGGTGGGGGTGATACCAGTCAGTTCCAATAAAATGGTCTTCTGGAATATCAATTTCTACTTCCCAGGTTTCTCCCGGAGCCAATCCGAAAAGAACATTATCTCCATGCCCCAAAGGTGATACGTGTAGTCCGTGAGTATGAAAGTTACTTGTGTGGTCTAAGTCATTCTTAAGCGTTACCCTCAACTTATCCCCAGGCTCGGTAATCAACATTGGTCCGGGTACGAGACCGTTATAAGCTCTGAAAACTTCATAAGGAGTTGCTTTATCGTTAAGCCAGGGTATTTTACCATCTCCTGCTTTTAAAATCCCCAAGCCTTCGATTTCCAATTCTGAAAGTTCAGACATATTCAAGGTGACATCTAAAACCTTGTCTGGACCCCAACTGGAATAGTAAGTTCCCTCATCACCTTCCTCTTTAAATTGTCCGTTTTTATGATCTTCCCGCCAAGTTTGGAAAGGATCTTTAAAAGCAACTTTCTCGTCCGGGTGGGGCAATACCTTTAAATAACCTTCTTTATCGAATGGTTGACTATTTTCATCTTTGCCTGTACTCCATGCTGCAAAGTTATCTTGCCCGATAACGTATGCGTCTTCTAAATTAACTTGTTCTTCAGCCATGATGGATTTTCTCCTGAAACGTAAATAGTTTGAACTCAAGCAACAATTTTCTGATGACAAATACAATCCAACGGACAGGGATGGCTATCCCACAATAATTTTTGAATTTAACCTTCGTTACTCTAAAGGCGTAAATACGGAAAAGATGTTATTAAAAGATGTAAAGCGTTAAAATGATTAATCTCTGTCAAGTTAATAAACACTCAGTAAATACTTGCAAACATTCATAAACACTTCAGGCAATATAGCATTCTTCTTAATTGTCATCTTCAGTAAGAATACTTATGAATTATCTCTGGACTAGCTTATTGAGAATATAATGGGATAATTGATCGAGAATAAGCATTGACACCTTTCCTTTAGCTCGTTACCATTCTGTATGAATAAATACGCTGTAAAACATTGAAAATACTGTATCTTTGCAACATTTTGTAACTAAAAAGCATTTTAACTAATAATTTCTAGTATTAAATCAAATGAAAATAGGTTTATGGCAAGCGCCCAGATTACGTATTAACGAAGAAAACGAAGAAGAAAGAAAAGCTACATGGCTGGAGTTGTTCTACGATTTGATATTTGTTGTGGCGATCGCCGAATTATCTCACAGTCTTAGTAAAGATGTTTCAGTGCAGGGATTTGTCGGTTTTGTCGCGTTGTTCATACCTGTTTGGTTTTGCTGGCTGGGAGCTACATTTTACGCAACTCTGTTTGATACTGACGATATCAGAGATAGACTATTGACTCTGCTGCAAATGATGATAGTTGCAGCACTAGCTGTAAACGTACATCATGGTCTAAGTACTTCTTCTACTGGCTTTGCTCTGAGTTATGTTGCCGTTCGCTGTATTCTGATTTTTCAGTTTCTTTTTGCTGGATATCATATAAAAGAAGCGCGTCCTTTAACTAATTGGTACGCTGTCGGCTTTAGCATTAGTGCCGGATTGTGGTTGATATCAATTTTTGCACCAGTTCCCTTTCGTTTTCTACTTTGGGCATCGGGATTAATTTTAGATTTTCTTATTCCCCTCGGTACGGGGGATTTAGCGACTAAAATACCACCAGATATATCTCACGTCCCGGAAAGACTTGGACTATTTACTATCATCGTTTTAGGTGAATCAATTGTTGCTGTAGTTAGAGGTGTTGCAGAACAGGAATGGAATTTTTCCTCCACGCTAATTGCTCTTTTGGGATTGAGTATAGCTTTTAGCTTCTGGTGGCTTTACTTCGATAGCGTTAGTGGTTCCGTTTTGGAAAATATGAAAACTGGTCGAATTGGTATCGTTCTGTGTTGGCTTTATTCTCATGTGGTTTTAGCTATTGCTTTGGCAGCAACTGGGGTGGGAGTTGAACATATGATATCCAAAAGCGCAGAAAATATTCTAATTGAAGCCGAACGCTGGCTTTTCTGCGGTTCAGTAACCTTATGTTTGAGTACTTTAGCCTTAACAAACTTCATCACTTGTATTTTAGAAAAAAATCAAAAAGCTAGGATTTTGAGTATTTATCGTCTCTGTGCAGGTGCGTTTGTTTTAGCTCTTGCGATTAGCGGTATGTATATCTCTCCTATAGTTTTGTCTTCACTTGTAGCGATGGCTTGCATTTTAACTGTTGTTCTAGATTTAACAAGGAAGCATGAATCTAAAAATTAGCTTTCACGGTTAATTATTATTCACAAATGTCTTATAATACAGCCGATTTCATTTGAGTGAGGTACAGAACGTATCGTTACATCGACAAGGGAGTAGGGAAAATGCACCTCATTTACCTGAAAAGTGCTGTATACAAGTATATTTTTACTAAGAACGAGCTTGATACTGCTAAGGAAAAACGATTTTAGCAAAAATTGAAAGTTTTGGGTTGACTCTGGGAATACTAAGAATGATAGGTAGCATCTCTTACCTTCATAACACCCGCAAAACACAAATTTGAATCGGCAAATAATATTTATTAATTTAGAAGAGGTTTGCCAATGGCTTGGATTAAACAAAATGTATATCTTGCAACGATTCCCATATCTATGGTAATATCTATAGTCTGGACGATTTCAGTGCGAGCTAATTCTTCCACGGAATTCGTAGGGGAGCAAAAACTTCGGACATTAATTAGTCAGAAATTTATTCCACCAAATAGAGGAAGACCCCCGGCAACTGCTGATGGAGCAACTCGTGGTGGTTGTGAGAAAAAAAACCAGCCTATAACTCCTTTAATGCCTAAAGAAAAATTAGGGTTAACTTTTAACGAGCGACCAACATTCTACTGGCACATATCTGAGTCCAATACTCAAGCAGCTGAATTTTTGTTATTAGATGATAACGATGATTTAGTTTACGAAGCTAATTTGACACTTCCCAAAAAACCAGGAATATTTGCATTTACCCTTCCTTCTGAAGCTCCGGGTTTAAAGTCTAACAAGCAATATCACTGGTATCTCTCAATAAAATGTAGTTCTGAAGAAACAGATGATACTGTAACTGTTGAAGGTTGGGTAGAAAGAACTAAACCTAATTTGGCTACGCAAATCAAGTTAAATAAATTAGAACCAAAATACCGTTCTCAAATTTATGCCGATGCTGGTATTTGGCACGAAGCTATGAGAAATGTAGTTCAACAGCGCTGTATTAATCCTTATGACTCAACCATCATGCTTTATTGGAATCAACTATTAACTTCAGTTGGTTTAAATCAGGTAGTTTCAGAATCTTTGGACAATGTTTGTACAATGAAAAAGTAGTATGAATGTTTGAAATTTAAGCATTTATATATAATTGGGTGCATAATACTTTAAATACCAATTTATTTTATTGCTCTCTCTACTTTAAGGTTGAGAGAGTTCTAAATCTAAATTTTAATTTATCATTTATCCACTTTCGACGAAATTTACTAAGTTGTTGAAAAGGAAAATTATATTCTTTTGCAACGCTATTTCATTAGTACTATATTAAATAGTAAAATAGTTAAATACCTCCAGATTTTGGAAAGTATTTTTTATTACAATTAAAATAAAAATTTGTATAATTTTAAATTTAGAAACATACAGATAAGATGTCATGGAAAATATTTTTGAAAACTGATGACAAAATTACTGTTTCTAGGTTCCGGCTGTGCTTTCACTGTTGGTACAGATAATTATCAGTCAAATATGTTTTTAGTTAGCGATACCGGGAAAAAAATCTTAATCGACTGTGGTTCAGATATCAGATACTCTTTGTATAGAGCCGGATTTTCGTATCTTGATATTACCGATATTTATAT
>JAYKJL010000294.1:0-2993 GCA_035285725.1 Nostocales cyanobacterium 94392
TGGTAATTGGTAATTGGTAATTGGTAGAAAATATTTGTTCTACTTGTTTAAATCTTAATTGAAGCCCTCTTTTGTAGAGGGTTTTTTGTTTATCCATAAGAATAGCGACAACTGTTACTCTGCATAAGATGGGTAATTTATTTGTTTATTTGTTGTAATTGTTCAATCCTTTCTATTAGAAGGCGAACTTGATTGGGTTTATTGCGGAACCAATCCGTTGACCAAATTCGATGAATTTTCCAGCCTAATCTTTCGAGAACTTGTTGTCTTAAACGGTCGCGGTCTCTTGCTGTCGGAGAGTTATGATAAGATGCACCATCACATTCAATTCCTAACAAAAACTCACCCGGACGATTTTTATTGACTACTCCCAAATCAATTCGATAACCGGAGCATCCTACTTGTGTACGAATAATATATGCTTTTTCTGCTAGTGTATTATAAACATCTTCTTCAAAGGGTGAGTCAAATTTCAGCTGATCAGTATAAAAATTCCCTTCAATTCTTTCACCACCACTAGCAGCATACTCTAAATAATCGCGTAGCAATCTTATACCTTCGCTTTTAGTGCGTGTAGTATCTATGTCACCAGCGACAATAGAAGATACCAGAGTCAGCTTTCTTTTTGCTCGCGTTACAGCTACATTTAAGCGTCTTTCTCCACCTTTTTTTATTAGAGGACCAAAGTTAAGAGAAAACTTACCTTGAGAATCGCGAGCATAGCCAACACTAATTATAATTACATCTCTCTCATCCCCTTGAACATTTTCCAGTGCTTTGATAAAAAACTGACGTGAGTTATCGCTGTAAAATGCTTCTAGATGGGGATAGTCTTTTCCTAAAATTTCTATTTGCTCCCCAATTGCATCAGCCTGAGCTTCACTAAAGGCAATAATACCAAGGGATTGTTCGGGGAATTTTTGAAAATGTTCTAATGTCAGTTGAGCAACTATTTCTGCTTCGCGTCGATTATCTCTACGTCCACCGCGATCGTAAATACCGTCGGGAACGTGTTTAAACCATACTCCCAAATCTGGATTCTGAACTGGGTTAGGGAAAGTAACTAATTGAGAATCATAGAAATGTTTATTAGAGAAAGCAATCAAACGCTCATCTTGACTACGATAGTGCCATTTTAATGTACGTCCAAACATAAAATTTGAACATTCATCTAAAACACTTTCATAACTTGCATCATCTTCATTGTCTGAATCTTCCTCGCTCTCCCCAGTTGAGAAGAATGAAGTGGGGGGTAATTGTTTGCGATCGCCAATTATAATAACTTGATCGGAACGAATTATTGAGGGGACAACATCCTCTGTACGAAGTTGAGATGCTTCATCAAAAATAAGAACATCAAAATGAACTACATCAGCATTAACATATTGACTGACTGATAGGGGACTCATCATCCAGCAAGGTTTTAAAGCTTTGACCAGATTTGGGATTCCCTTTTGTTTATCGTTAAGTAATTTACGAATAGCTAAATGTTGTCTTTTTTTAGTTACTTCTTTTTTTAATGTTGATAGTTCAGCTTGAATAAGAGAAGTTTTTTCGGATTCTTTCCAATGTTCTACATGAAGCTGTTTTAAACGTTCTTTAGCAACACCAAGTTGGGAACTATCAAGCTGAGAAAAATATTGAATTTGCTGTTCATATACCTCAATATTAAAATTTTTCAATTCAAGTTTTTGAGCAAGAATAGCATCAAGACAAGTTTGGTAAATCTGCTTTTCTAAAGTTGAGAACCAAAGTTTTGGTTCTATATTATTGTCACGTAAAGCATCTAAAAATTTATTAGTTCCTAAACTTTGCAGTTTTTCATAGGTTTCCTTGTAAGTTAGCCATTCTTGAAATTCAGATAATTCGGATTGAGCTAAATTAAGAAATTGTTCTATTTCTAAGAAAGGAATTTGATTTATAGGTAAATAAGAATCTGTAATATCACTTTCATCAAAGTGTGAAAGCAAAAAATCTCGTCCCTTATTAAGATTGTTACGATTCGATTCAAAATCACGAACAAGTTGATTTATTTCACGTCGTAAAGACGATGAATTAATTATTTTTTGTACAGAGTCATGATTCAGTAAATAAGTCTGTAAGCCAAGCAACCAATTTAAAGCATCTTCAATTGGCTTTAACTCTGCTTCTTGAGAAATTTGTGGATTAAACAAAGAGTCAAAAACTTGACTGGGAAGATAATCTGATTGACTTAATTTATTTCGTAAAACAATAATGGGATTTGCTTTATTATCTCGCAAAGCATCTACGAATTCTTGAAGTCCTAAACTTTCTAACTGTTCGCGAATTTCTTGGAACTTTAACCATTCACGAAAATCTGGCAAGTCTGTTTTAGCTGTATTAATAAATGCAATTAATTCTGTAAATAAAATTTTATTTGGAGGATAATATTGATTAAAAATATCATTTTCATTAAAGTATAAACTCAAAAATTCAATTCCTCGTCTAAAACTTTCAGAGAATGACTCAAGTCTATTAACTAAAGTATATAGCTCATGCTGGAGAGAAGGAGAATTTATAATGCACCGAATAGAATCATGCGGAAGGCAATAATTTTGTAAGCTAGTTAACCAACTTAAAGCTTGTTCAATTTTAATTAATTCTGATTCGCTAGAAAATTCTGGATTAAATAAAAGACCAAAAACTTGGCGAGCAGGATAGTTATTTTGAGATAGTTCATTCCGTACTATTTGTACTTGAACCGCTTTAAATAAATCGTGTTTTAATTGATTGAATGAAATCTGTCCTTCTTGAATGCATATTTTCTTTAAACGTCTAATATCCTTTCTATATTGAGCATTAAAAATTCTAATTATCCAAAAGCGATTATATCTTTGAAATCTATTATTCAAAGCTGGTAATTCTGAAGAGAATAATTCCGGATGATATTTTTGTTTTAAAAAAAGCTCATTTTCTGATAAAAATTTAATATTTGTTTTTAAAGATGCAAACGCATTTTCAGCATTCGCAGC
>JAYKJL010000295.1:0-33370 GCA_035285725.1 Nostocales cyanobacterium 94392
ACCTTTGACCTTTAACCTCTAACCTTTGACCTCTAAGCTTTAACCTTTAAAGCCCAATAGTATCAGTGGTATTCGCACCAGTAAAGTCAGCACCAGTTGTTATGGCATTGGTAAAGTTGGCTTTTGATAAATCAGCATTAACGAAAAGCGCGTTGGTAAAGTTTCCACCAATTGCAATACCGTCAACAAACGAACTACTTGACAAATCAGCGCCGAGTGTATCCGCATCAGCACCATCAATAAAGATGCCATTGGTTAAATCAGCTTTGTTTAAGTTAGCACCAAACAAATTAGCATCATCGAGTTCAGCACCAGTAAGATTAGCCTCTGTCAAGTCAGCCCCACTCAGGTTAACTCCAGTCAGATCAGCCCCTGTTAGATTCGCACCTTTGAGGTTAGCTCCACTCAGATTAGCTCCTGTTAAGTCAACTCCAGTGAAATCAACTCCTTCCAAGAAAGCGTTGTCAAGTTCAACTCCTCCGGTGAAGTCAGCCCCAGCGAGGATCGCATTACTCAGGTTTGCTCCGCTCAAATCGGCTCCGGTAAATATCGCATTGGTGAGATCGGCTGCTGAGAGAAAGATACCTTCTGCAAAAACATCCGTGAAATTAGATCCATTTAGATTGGAACCAGCAAAACTAGCACCATCTAATTGGGTAGCGGTTTCAACACCATTAGAAACAAATGAACGGAAATCGGAACCAGCCAGATTTGCGTCATCTGCAATCAGATTACTCAAATCAGCACCACGAAATGTGAGATTAAAGTCAGTAGGTAGTGTAGTTAGAGGTACCCCTTCAGGAACGGATGAATTGACATCACTAAAGGAGACACCTTCAAAGTTAGCAAGGTTAAAATTATTATTGAGCAAGAAGATATCTGTGAAATTGGTATTTCTAAAGTCCGCTCCTCTAGCATTTACATCTTGTAAGATCACCGCTTCAAGGCTGGCTCCATTCAAGTTAGCATCTACTAATGTTGCACCTGTTAAGTCAGCCGCTTTGAGGTTACTTAAGGATAAGTCAGCACGGGTAAAATTAGCTCCAGTTAGATTTGGACGCTCGGACTGTTCTCCACTCAGATTGGCTTCTCCTAAAATGGCATCAGTTAGGTTAGCGTTGGAAAGGTTGATACCACTTGTATTAATTTTGAACAGATTAGCTGATCTAAGGTTGGCTCCACTGAGATTAACATCTTGTAAGGTAGCCAAAGATAAATCAGCTAAACCAAAGTTATTATTAGGCGCGAAGATAGCATTAGAGGCATTAACATTAATCCAATTTGATTCAGCAAAGTTAGTCCCTCTCAAACCTGTGCCAACGAATGACACACCGTCCAAATTCGTTTTAAAGAAGTTAGAACCATTTAGATTCTGACCATTAAAATTATTTCCTTGCAATGTCTGTTCGCTAAAATCTAAAACTGCCATAATTACTTATCCTTTCAAAAAATTCCAAAAAAGTAGTTTCGAGAAGTCGGGTTTTTATGGGAAAAACCCGACTTCTAATGATTGTGTAAAACTCAATATATCTCCCCCCTCTCCCAAATTTAGGAGAGGGGTAATTAAGACATAATGAGAGAAAACTTGAAGCTGTAATCAAACAAATAGAAATCTGTGAACATATTGCACCCAAGTTATAAATTAAGGTGAATTCGATTGTGATAGGAATGAGCGCAACTGACACAATTTGCTTGTAGGGTGTGTGACGCTATGAATAAATTTGAACGTAGCGATAAGACTTGTAGCGTCACGCACCAACCAGTGACTGTGACATTCACCCTACGGGGGTGCGCTTCATCGCGGTCATTCCTGTGTGAATCCTCGATTCATGTTTCCTTAAAAAAAGAAGCTGTAAAACCTGAATTTTCCGTGGAGAAGTCGGGTTTTTATGACTGTGAAAGTGATATTACGAATATTTATCGTAAAAACCCGACTTCTGCGATTATCGCCGTACTCGATACGATCAACTTAAACGAAGTCAGCTACGGTAATTAAACTGGAGTTTACACCCTCTACAATTGCAATAATTTCGTTAGTAGCAGTCAAGGAAATCAAAGTATTGTTGCTATTACCAGGGTCTGCTCCAATTGTCAAGTTACTAAATTGGATTCCTGCAAATAATGTAAATTTATCAACACCATCCACAAAGTCTTGGATGGTATCAGTACCACCTTGACCGATTTCAAATTTATCGGCTCCTTCTCCACCAAACAAGGTATCATTACCGTTTCCTCCCGCGAGGAAATCTGCACCACCTCCTCCTTGGAGGACATCATTACCACCGTTACCAAAGAGGAAGTCATTCCCAGCTTGACCAAGTAGGGTGTCTGCTCCACCTCCTCCTTGGAGAGAATCGTTACCGACTCCACCTTCAAGAGAATCTGCACCTCCACTACCTAACAAAGTGTCATTACCATCTAAGCCCTGGATAGTGTCATTTCCTCCTAAGCCGTCAATTAAGTCAGCCAGGGCTGTTCCTGTAAGTAAATCCGCACCAGCAGTTGCAGTGTTTGTATTAATTGGGGGGAGAATGGTATCTGTCAAATTCGCACCAGTGAAATCGGCTCCAGTCAGAATAGCTCCTGTAAAGTCGGCTTTGCTGAGGTCAGCATTTCTAAAGGAAGCATTGGTAAAGTTACCGTTGATTGCAATACCGTCAACAAATGAGATACCGGAGAAGTCAGCACCAACAGTGTCAGCATCAGCACCGTCTATAAATATACCGTTGCTTAAATTGGCTTTATTTAAGTTAGCGCCAGCCAAATTACCATCTGTAAGGTCAACTCCGCTTAAATTTACTTCTTCTAGGAATGCACCATCAAGTTGAATTCCTCCCGTTAAGTTTGCTCCGGTAAGAATTGCACTTTTTAAATTGGCATTACTGAAGTCTGCCCCACTCAAGTTAGCATTAGTTAAATCAGCCTTTTCAAGGAAGATACCTTCCGCAGAAACACCACTGAAATTAGTATCATTAAGTACAGTGTCAGCGAAACTAACGCCAGTCAGTATAGTCGGGTTACTCGCATCAAAATTAGTGAAATCAGCACCAGCAAGATTGAGGTCTTCGGCGCTAAAGTTGGTTAAATTAGCTCCCCGGAAACTGGAATTGGTTGAGGTTGCTCCCGCAGCTGCGGAAACATCACTCCACTGTACACCACTCAGATTTGCCAAATCAAAGATAGAACTGCTGAGGGTGATATCCGTAAAATTACTTTCCCTAAAGTCAGCCGCTGTAAAATTTGTATTGTCTAGAATAGTAGCTTCAAGGCTAGCTTTTTGCAGGTTAGTATTGGTCAAGTTAGCGTCTGTTAAATCAGCGGCTTTCAGATTAGCTTCATTTAGATTAGCTCCCGTCAGGTTTGCCCCAGCTAAATTTGGTCGTTCCGACTGCTCTCCACTGATGTTAGCTTTAAATAAATTGGCATTTTGTAAGTTAGCATTCGAGAGATTAATACCCTTATTAATGCTAATTTCGGATAAATTAACATCTTGCAAATTTGCACCACTGAGATTAACATTCTCTAAATTTGCTTTAAAGAAAGTGGTTGTCGGAAAATTTGTACTAGGTCTAAAGTTGGCATTGGAAGCATTGACATTTATCCACTTTGATTCTTCAAAGTTAGTCCCTCTGAGCAATGTACCAACAAATGAAACACCGAGCAATTCTGTTTTAAAAAAGTTAGAACCATTGAGATTCTGACCATTAAAATTATTTCCTTGCAGCGTCTGTTCGCTAAAATTGAAAACTGCCATAACTAGATACCTCTTTTATTTTAAATTTAAAAAATGGCAAAAAATTGCCAAAAAATATTGTCTGTTAGGGTTTTAAGAAGTCGGGTTTTTAGCATAAATCTCTGTAATAAAAGATAATCCTCATCAAAACCCGACGAATGGGATTGTCAGTTAGCAGTACTCCACCCCATCAGTTTTGCGGAGTACTTGCTCTGAATTTTATGATTGATTTTTTTAGTCCTATTCATAGGACTTGTTCTATTAGACCAGGAATTTCATTCCCGGTTGAGCCACAATAAGAACCCCGCATAATTAATCTAGTACTTGACCACACAAGTTTTGAGGGGTAACTCCCGGTTCGTAGTAGCGCTTGGGCGCTTCATCCACCAGGAATCCCGAAGAGTTAAAATACCTCTTCGTAGGTTGGGTTAAGCGAAGCGCAACCCAACGCGGGTGTTGGGCTTCACTACGTTCAGCCCAACCTACAATATTACATTGATTACCCCGCATAACTAATGACATGAAGTAGTAGTAGTCTTGCCTACAAAGCAAGAGCAAGAAAGGAGAGAGGTTGCAAAACAACCTCACCCCATGTTAATTTTGGAAAATTACCAATCTGGTAAATAGTAATCGAAGCCGTATTGTGCGAGACCTGTTCTGTAAATTTAGAATCGGTATTCAAGCAATGCCAGAAACCTTATAGACAGTTGATTGAGAGTAATGTACCTTATTTCGCCAAAAATAAAGTATCTCAAACATTGATTACTGATGAATCCCCAACTGACTGACCCGAAAAAACTGATTTTTTCTTGGTGAACGTTTCTCAAGGCAGTAATGGTTGCTATTTACCATTTCTTTACAGAATTTGTCTTGCATAACTTCTCAAACCATTGAAACATCCTATCGGTATTCTTGGTCTTGAATCACCTTAAACAGCAAACAAAGTAGCCTCGACATCTGCTACGGATGCATTCTCAACAATCGCAATAGTTTGAGCGCCAGCTGCAGTCAGAGGATTATCCCATTGAATCAAAGCATTGCTGCCGCTTCCTAAGACTGACAACTCTTCAGGTAGAATTTCAAAGAGTCCATTGGGGTCTTCAAACAATGCGAATGCATCCTGCTCAAAAACGAAACCTTGAATGGTATCAACACTAAGTACGTTATTGAAAAGGTCAGCAGAACCGAGGATAATCTCATTTTCACCGTTAAGGGTGCCAGCACTACCAATTAAGATATCACTACCATCACCACCGTCGAGGATGTTGTTACCTTCACCACCGTTGAGAGTATCTATACCAGCTCCACCAAAGAGGAAGTCGTTACCTTCACCACCTAGTAGGTTATCTCGTCCTGCTCCCCCGTCAAGAGAGTCATCACCATTGCCACCTTCAAGACGGTCTGCACCATTGCCACCTAACAAAGTGTCATTGGCATCTAAGCCCCGGAGAGTGTCGTTACCAGCTAAACCGTCAATCTGATCGGGTAGACCTGTCCCAATCAGTAAATCAGCACCTGCAGTTCCAGTGATTGTACTGACAGGAAGAATAGTGCCTGTCAAGTTAGCACCAGTCAAATCGGCTCCACTTAAATTAGCTCCTGTAAAGTCGGCGTTGCTGAGGTCAGCATTTACAAAAGAAGCATTTGTGAAGTCACCACCAACTGCAATACCTTCAACGAAGGAGATACCGGAGAAGTCAGCACCAACTGTATTAGCATCAGCACCGTCGATAAATGTACCGTTGCTTAAATTAGCTTTATTTAAGTTCGCACCGCTAAAATTGGCATCTGTCAGGTTAGCGTCACTTAAGTTGACTTCTTCCAAGGAAATTCCTGGTACAGAAACACCTGTGAAATTGCTACCTGATAAATCAGCACCCTTGAGTAGCGCACCAGTGAAATTAGTCGCTGTTCCATTGAAAGCAGTAAAGTTAGCACCGCTTAAATCAGTACCCTCGGCTTTTAGATTGGTTAAATTAGCACCTTGGAAGCTGGGATTACCAGTTGAATCAAGACCAACTAACTCGGCATCACTGAGGTTAGCCAAGATAAATCTGGTGTTGTTACCGATAGTGACACCCTCAATCTTGCTTCCAGACAGATTAGCTCCCTGAAGGTTAGCTCCAGTTAGATTTCCACCGATGATTTCAGCAGATTCAACACCATCTGAGAATAGCACCCCTTGGAAGTTAGCATTGGTGAAATTGCTATTCTCCAATTTAGCTTTAGCGAAGTTGGTTATCGGGAAATTGTTATTGGGTTGAAAGTTAGCACCAGTTGCATTCACACCTAACAATTCTGCTTCGTTAAAGTTAGTCCCTCTCAAACGTGTGTTAACCAAGGAACCACCTTCAAACTTGGTTTTCACGAAGGTAGAACCATTAAGATTCTGACCATCAAAACTTTGATTAATCAGAGTCTGTTCGTTAAAATTCTGAACTGCCATTAATTCAGTACTCCTTCAAAAATCAAAAAACAATTAAGTCGATCAACTCGCCTCACCATATCTACCCCCCTCCAGAATTTAGGAGAGGGGTAAAAAAGACATGATGAGAGACGATTTGAAGCAGTAATCCAGTAAATAGAACTCTGTCAACATATTGCACCTGATAAATCAATCAATCGGACTTCAAAAATTCTTGATAAAACGATGAGATTACCTGAATTTTTACTATTGAATTATCAATAGTTTAGAAATTGCTATTCAACATACAACAGATTATCCCTATTGCCGTCAAACTTTTATTTAGTAACAGTTTAAGTCTCGATAAAATTGCTTTTTTTTCAAATACGAATTCATAATAACATTACTTGATTAAAAAAATAATGAGAATTTTCTCATAAAACTCCTCCGATTAAACGAAATTAAAAATTGACTAAAATCCTTATACTGTAAAAGTTTTAGGTCTAACCTAATTCGCGCTTCATCTCCAACACTAATTAATATTAGCATTGATACATGAAAAATCTGATGAGAATTTTCTCATGAAAACCATTTTAGTAAAAAGTTTTTACTCTGATGACAAAAAAATATTTTTAGTAATCACTTTTTTTATAAAAAAATACTCCTGTGCTACTTGAAAATCACAAAATTAATAATCCAATGCAATGCAATTAAGTGAAATAAAAATAAGTTTTCATTTCACCTATTACTAGTTTTTGATACATTAATCTCTCTCTTGTAGATAAATGTTACAAGAGCTACTTTACTGGGATTTTATAGCCAGTAAATCACGATTCTCTTAATTACTGCTTGCGTAGCGTGAGCTTCGCAAATACTCTAGCCATTGTTGAGCGACATTCTAATTAGTCAGGTGATTCAACAAACAGAATTACAACACTGTTGTCAAATACCAATGATTTTAAGATTATTTTTCGGGCAAAGAACACAAAAATTTGTAGATACTTTGGAGCATTGTAGAAAAAGCTTTCTCCAACACTACTTTTCATAGCCTACCAAAAATACTCGAAGAAAAATTTTTTATAGACTTCCGAATCCATAAAAACATCCCCTTACCACATGAGGATTTCTCAGAGATGTTAGTAAAAACGTTTACTTGACACCTTAAGCTTATCTTAATGTATTCAAGCAAAACCCTTATACAACAAGACTTTTGACCTAAACACACTTACAAAAAACCTAACGGAATTACAAGAATATCACATTTGATTAAATTTGATTCATTCAAATTGTAAACCCATTATTTAACATTCGTTTAGTTTTATAGATAATAATCAAAACACTCCCACTAGCATTAGCTCCTAAATTTATTTTTCTTTCAAGATGGGTCTTACCCCTCACTCAATAATGACTAACTTTGTTGCCTTTATACTAAAAACTGGTTATAAATTTAATTTCAAACTCAAGTAAAAATTCCCCAGATGCTTTACTACAATCCATTCCATTAAGTACGACAAAAATTATTATTTTCTCTGTCCGTAGTATAAAAGCAGTAGAAAACAGTTTTTTTTTGAGGTAAAACCTTCAAAAAACAACTGTTATTTTTTCAACTTTACACAAAATTTATAAATACTATATGATACCTTTAATTTTGTAGTTGATCTGGCGGTTGAAACCGCACGCCAGTTGCCTGACTGTCGGGGAACCCGCCCAACGCACTCGCTTAGCTACAAAAACAAAACCCGTCTGCACGGGTTAAAAATTGATTAGTCCACGCAGGTGGACTGTGCTTGTGTAGTCGCGGTTTAAACCGCCGGATATTTTTAAAACATCCTCTTAGAATGATAGTCTTCCATGATAGATAAGTGGGTAAGCAAAATTAATTGTGTCCGAAGCGTTCGCGTAAGCGTGCGCGAAGCACTTACGACAGCGAAGCATAAGCCCTACGGGCAGGCTACGCCAACGCAACACTTTGAGATTGCTTCGTTTCACTATCTCCCTCCGGGAGACGCTTCGCTAACGTTCCACTCGCAATGACAACTATACAATTAATTTTGCCCAAGTACTTATTTAACTTGACCTTTAACCTCTAACCTCTAACCTTTAACCTTAATTAACTTTGTTCCAAAATCTCTTGTAACATAGGTGCTAATTCTTTATTTAACCTACCATTACGCACAAATTCAGCATAGGTATCGGCTTCTACTGCTAATAGTTCGTTGCGTAATTGTTCACTAGCAAATGACTTTAGGTTAGGATGTTCATCCTGCAATTGATCAATTTTTTCTTTGATGTTACTGAGTTCTCCTTTAATTAAAGCTTCTTGATAACGACAAAATTCTAAATCAAGTCCGGGGCGTTCGTCGTCTACTTCATCTAAATATTTGAGAACTCGTCGTAGAGCATTTTCACGAGCTATCATCTGCATATATTCCTGACGCAAAGGTTGATCGCCGAGTAGATTTAATTTTTGTAGTAAAGGCTTAATAGTCAATCCTTGCACTAATAAAGTAAATAAAACTACTCCAAATACAGTAGAAATTAAATCTTCTCTTTCACTACCCAAAATAGTGGGAACACTTAATGATAACGCGATCGCAACCGAACCTCGTAGACCTCCCCACCAAAGTATGGTTTGTTGCGGTAAACTAATATCGGAATTGGCAACACGATTGCTGAAGAAACTTAAAGCGTAGACGGAGATAAATCTTGATGCAACCATACCTACAATGGTTATGCCGATAATTAACAAGTTATCTGCTAAGTAAGCAAATCTGATTTGGTCGCCAATTAATAAGAAAATAATTGAATTAACAAAGAAAGATACAAATTCCCAAAATTCGCTGACAATCACCCTTGTACGGGGGTTCATGCCGATTCGAGAACCAAAATTACCTAAAACCAACCCGGTGATGACAACAGCAATTACACCAGAACCGCCAAATTCTTCGGCAATTATATAGGTACCATAAGCTGATACTAATGTCAAGGATTGTTCTACTAAAGGTAAATCAAATCTTTGAGTTAAGTAAGAGATACCAAAACCAATTAAACCACCAACAGCAACACCGATACCAATAACGCTAATTAATTCTAAGATGACTTCTTGAACTCCTAGTTTTGCGGTTCCCAAAGGAAGAGCTACTAGAAAACCAAAAGCCACAACTGCCATTCCATCGTTGAACAAACTTTCCCCTTCCATTAAAGTAGTGAGACGTTTGTCAACTCCCAATTCGCGGAACAAAGCAGTTACCGAAACTGGATCTGTCGCTGAAAGACTTGCACCAATTAATAAAGCTGTAGTTAAAGGTATATTAGCAAATTGATTTAAACCAAGGGCTACACCAATAATAGAAATTACGACTCCGATTACAGCATAAAGAGTAATCGGAAAGAAATCTCGTTTCAAATTCGACCACTTTAAATTCCAGGCTGCTTCAAATAATAAAGGAGGTAGGAAAATCGCCAGGATTAATTCGGGTGAAAGATTTACTAATCGTACATCAACAAATGCTAAACCTAAACCGGCAATTACTAATAATAAAGTGTAAGGTATTTGGCGAAACCAGCTAAAAATTTGCGGTAAAGTCGCCACACTTAGTGATACGGATAGCACCAAGAGAAATTGCTTGAGATTTTGTTCGATACCGACGGCTTCATTTACCGCTGTGTCAATTGTCATAGTCCTCAATTGTAGATTTTTTTGACATTTGTCACACCCTAATGTTGAACTTTCGTTAAGTATCAGTTTATGTTTGGCTGTGAAACTTCGCAAACATTTTAAGTCGCGACAATTTATTTTAAGCGGTTGTTAGGCAAATTGTTCGCCTATTTTTTAGACAAAATATATGCAGAAAAAATATGTACAAACAAATAAAACGCCTGCTGTCTGTGTTGCTTAGCAACAAAGTTCATCCTTTTGAATTAAAGGAATTACAAGACATTTTACAATCAGAATCAACCGTTGATTCGAGCTATCTAATTTTAATTTTTGCTTCTTGCGCGATCGCAACTTTTGGTTTACTGAGTAATAGTGCTGCTGTGATTATTGGGGCAATGATTATAGCACCTTTGATGTTACCGATACGCGGGTTGGCATCTGGGGCTTTAGAAGGACACGTAAAACTGTTTCGTACCGCTTCCCGTGCAGTGGTTTTGGGAAGTGCGATCGCCATTGGTTTGGCTTGGACAATCGGTTTATTATCAGGTATTTCCAGCTATGGTAGCGAAATTTTAGCACGTTCTCAACCGAATATATTAGATTTAGGAATTGCCATAGTCGCTGGAGGATTGAGTGGTTACGCAAAAGTACAGCCCAAAATTGAAAGTAGTTTAGCGGGTACAGCAATAGCTGTGGCATTAATGCCACCTTTATGTGTCATTGGACTAGGGTTAGCACAAGCTGATTGGTCTTTGAGTCTAGGTGCAACTTTGCTTTATTTAACTAACCTATTAGGGATTACATTATCATGTATGGTTAGTTTTTTTATTAAGGGCTATACACCAGCCAAACAAGCACGAAAAGCTTTAGGTTGGGTATTGGCACTTACAGGTATCCTAGTAATTCCCCTGAGCTTAAGTTTTATATCCTTGGTTCAACAAACTCGTTTACAAGCTAATATCAAAAAAGCATTCCTAAACAAAACCCTAACTTTTCAAGAAGTACAATTAGTAAAAACTGAAACTAATTGGTTAGTTAATCCTCCAGAAATTCGTTTAACTGTTCGGAGCAAAAAATCTTTGACACCAAAGCAAGTAGAGCTTTTAGAAAACTTTATCAATCAACAGATGAATAGAGAATTTCAACTAGTTATAGAAATTCCTCAAGTAGAAGAAGTAAGGAAACAAAAGAAAAGTTGACCTTTAACCTCTAACCTTTGCTGATAAGGTTTAGCAGAAGTTTCTACACCATTTACATAGCAGTTGTGACACTAACTGGTACAATTAAACCATTGACTTGATGTTCTACTTGTTTACTCAAGGCACCAACATCAGTTTTACCACGTTCGAGTAAATAGCGATCGCCAACTTGATGGTTGTATCCAGCAGCAATGCTATCGAGATTTTAAGGTGTGGCATCGGTGGAAATTATCGTTGGTATAAGATGCATAAAAGGAATCGTAAATAGTGCTGTCTTCGCTCTAGATATGAGCGCTCAAGCGCAACTACGAGTCTTTAGATAAATTTATATAGTTTGGTTTTTCTGTACCAACCTACTTACCCAATATTTCAAATTTTGGTAGTGGGTAATATGTCCCAATGCTTGCTCTACAATAAAAGCAAAATTAAACATGAATTTTTCACCTCATTGCAGTTGTCTTACAGGTTCTTTAATCAAAACTTTTTTGGCAATAGTTTTGATTTTTTTATATTGTTCGGGAGATAAAATCAGTACTGTAGAAATTTTGAAAAATGCTTTTGACATAGTTTGCCATTGCCAAATTGTTGATAAATCGTTTTTTATCGTATTCCAAAAACATTTTGTGGCAATTATGCCATTTTTACGACTTAAAGGTGATTCTAATGATTTAAAAGTTAGATAATGATAAAGAGTTGAAAGAGTATTTTTCTTGAGGTATTGAAGGGATGCAGGAGCATTACTAAAAGCTTTTTCGACCAATTTTAACGCGGATTTCTCCATTTTGAGAATATTAGTAGATGCTGAATTAGAAGAAGTACGGTATAAAATCTGAACAGATGGTACAGTTACAAAATCATAAAGTTCTGCTAAACGTAACCACATATCCCAATCTTCAGCAGGCGTTAATGACTCGTCAAAAACACCAACTTTAGTTAAAGCTTCCCTGCGAATTAAAGGATTAGAACCATTTTCTAAGATATTTTGTACCAACATTTTTTCATATGCACTACCATTAATAGTTATATAATTGCCCTGATGAAAGAAATTGCCATATTCATCAATATAGTCAACCCAACTATAAGCAACTGCGGCTTGAGGATTTTTTTCTAAAGCTGTTAATTGCGCTTCTAATTTATCGGGAGTCCAGATATCGTCAGCATCAAGAAAAGAAATAAACTCACCCGAAGCTCGTTCAATTCCCCGGTTGCGAGCCATACAAACACCAGAGTTTTCATAAGAGAACACTTGCAAACGCGAATCTTTAATACTAGAAAGAACGTCTAAAGTGGAATCTTGAGAACCATCATTGATTACGATTAATTCTAAATTACTAAAACTTTGATTCAAAACTGACATAACTGTCTCACGAATCATTTTCTCAGCATTGTATGCTGGGATAATTACAGATATAACTGGTTTTGTATTGTTGATCATGTTTCTAATTTTTAGATGATTTAAGATTACTTACTAGTTATTGTGACGTAATTTCTGAAAGCGTTTGAACAATTGATTGAGTTTTACTTTATAATGTGTAGAAAGATAAATCCCCGACCTTTATGTGTTTCTTAAAAGTCAGGGAAAACAAGCCATAATCAAGAATTTAGGAAAAAATACAGTGAAACTACCCTCCGATAAATTAATTTATGCCCTCAGTAAAAAAAATCAGGAAAAATTAAATTGCTCACAGGGTGATTGAATAACCAACATTGCTTTTCTTGTATGGCAATTTATCACCCTGCCTACGTACAAAAGTAAAGTACTGTGACTAATAATACTTTTTCCCGTTCTAGTTGATAAAACTAAATAATTCCGATTACATAGAATTAGCGCCAGTAGCAATTAAACGTCTAAATAAACCTTCAGTCCAACCAGTTTCTCTCAAAACAGCTTCTGAAGATACTTCTACATAAGCCTGTTCGATAAAAGCTAAGTCAATCATACAAATACGGCTCATAGCATCTTTAATTTCTTCGCTTTTACCATCTTTTTTAGCTCGATAACCGGCTTCTCTAATTACAGTTGCCATTGCGGGTACAACGTGCTGAGGTCCAATACCGATACGAACGTGAACTAAACCTATTTTCCAACGACGTTCAGCATAATCTTTACCCCAGTCATCCATACCTGTAAACATTTCGTGGAACCACTCAATAAATGTTTCCCGCAAACGATGAATCCGTCCATCTGTAGCGGTTAAAATCGCATTCATTTCTTCATCACGTCCTAAATAAGCATAGAAATGTTCTGCCATTTCTGGAGCAATTTCTTTTCCCCAATCTGCTTCAGATTTAAGCAGTGCTTTATCTTCTGTTGTTAAGCAAACACGCTTTTCTAAAGTGGACATAAAGGCTTGTGGTTCTATACTCATTGTCAGAAACTCCTATTATTAATTAAAAAACTAGTAGAAAGTGTCAGCAGCTTGTTTTACGTCAATAACTAGTTTAAAAACCTACGATTTCCTTAGAAATCCGATTTACTACCTAGCAGTATCAGCTGATTAAAACTCCGCTAACTATGTTGGAAGTAAAATAAATCCAAGTATTTACAAAAGTAAAACATAATCCAAACTTGGACTGGAATTAAATAAAATCACCAATCCAAATATCCATATAAGGACTATGTTGCATTACAACTCAAGCCATTAATGGCGCGATTTTCGCAACAACTCGTTTCACTTCTAGAAACAATAAACCTTGCTTAACACCTGCTCCAGCTAAAACCAGCAAAACAGCATCAGCACCACAACCAACTAACACACCATAACCTTTTTCCCCTTCCACAACAATTCTATCGATACTTCCACGAGCTAATTCTCTACCGATACGTTCACCGAGAGAAAGCATCGATGCAGACATTGCAGCAGTACGTTCTTCATCCATTCCACCTGGTAAAACCGAAGCCAAAGCCAAACCATCAGGGCTAACCAAGGCTGCACCTTGGACATCAGAAGCAGCACTGACAAAATTTTGCAGTTCATCTTGTAGCATGGAAACGTTAATCATCTTTTTTTCCTCCAAAATTATTGGTAAAGGTATTTGAGCAATTTCCCCAGTTGACTGCATTAATGTATTTTCGCTTACATTTTCTTGCAAAGAATCAGTATTTTCAGCAGTTCTAAGTTGAGGATAAATTTCCCCCTCAGACAACTCAAAAGGGTTTACTGACTCAGCAGGAAGTTTGTGAAATGCTCCTAAAAGAAGCTTAATAATTTTACCCAGAGGCATTATTCCTGACTCCTGAGCGCTATCTTCAAGTTTTAATTTATCCTCTTTTAACTAGATAAATCCCGAACCTCAAGACTTGGTAAATTTTAAAACGAAAAAGGTTAATTCTAAATTAACAAAAGATTATTTATTGGTTATACTTTACAAGTAAGCTTTTAGGGAGTTAGTACCACTGGAGTTAAGAATTATTCTCTCCCCATCCCCTTGTCCCCTTGTCCCCTTGTCTCCCCATCCCCCTATCCCCCTATCCCCCCATCTGCTGATTTAGCTGCTCAACGATCGCAATTAATGCATTTGATACAGATTCACGTTCATTGGGGTTAACAGCCATTACCGTTCGTGGATTAGCTTCATCTGAGAGTCCTAAAGCCAAAGCAACATCTTGAATTTCCCAAGCATCGACGCAATCCGTATGGGTGATGCCGATTGTCACTGGAATTGATGCATGATGGTTCATGTAGTTAAGAATTTTACGTGCGTCACGAAATTGATTGGGACGATGTGCATCGACTAAAAGAATATAAGCGTGGGCTTTTTGAATCAAAATGTCCCACATAAAATCGAATCGGCTTTGTCCAGGAGTCCCATATAAATGTAATGATTGATTCGACGCAATAGTTAATTTACCAAAGTCTAAAGCAACTGTGGTTTTTTCCTTAAATTGGGCTAACTCATCAGTTGCTCTTTTATCGGTGTCAACAACATCAATTTCACTAATTGTCCGAATAAATGTAGTTTTTCCCGCTCCTACACCTCCTGTAACTACAATGCGGAGAATTTCTGATTTCATTAAGCTTTGCTCCTTAAATACCCAACAAGATTTTGCAGCAATGAACTGCTGACTTGGGGTGTTTGTGATTCTTGATACTTTTTAGCAGCTCGCGAACCATATTTATTTACCCAAGTCAAATCCATATCATAATTGTATGAATCAGAATTTGATGTTATCGATGGTACTTCTTCGATCAAACCTACAAGCATTAATCGAAAAGCCGCTTGCTGAATCTTCATAGCTGGTTGATGGAGTTGAACTGCAATATCTTTTATGGAAATATCACCGTTCGCAAATTCCCAAATTTGCCATTCAAAAGCATTCAAGCGCAGTTGTGGTTTATTTTGAGTAATATTTCGTATTCCAGATTCTACATTCGGTAGCGCTGCTTCAAGCACTTGCCAATTTTTTAATACTCTTAAAGCCATTAAAGTTACTTCTGTCGCTTTTAAACTTAATCCTGTCATCTCAGTCATTGGTAAACTGGCTTTACAATCGAGTTTAAATACACCTTTTTGAATTTCAAATAATTGACGAACTTGCTGTAATTGATTGGCAAATAATAAGTTTAATTGTTCTGCACTCAAAACCTCTTGAGTTTTTAACTGTAAACCAAAAGGTGTTGTAGATGTATTACTATAAATAGCTTCTAAAATCTGCGGTTCTGTCCAATTCCTCTGGGCAATTTTTGCTACTAAACCTCTACCATTTAAACGATGTGCTGCGGCTACTACACGACCATTTCTGAACCAAATATAAAAGTATTTAGCTCTAGATTCAGGACTATTAATATCAGGTAAAGTACATACACTCAAACAACCAGATTTGCGTCCTTGCTCGATAAGTTGGAATAACTCAGCTAGAGAAAAATCTGTAAAAGAACTACTGAGAGTCATAAGTTTAAATATTTTCAATAATTGGTATTTTTTTATTCAGACACACCCTAAATTACATACAATCGCCATGTAATTTTTGCTACTCTTTTTTGCTTGTGCTGATTGCGCTTAACTATCGCTTCAACAGTATAGTAATCCCTTTGCAGCCTAAACTTCTGCAAAGAAAGTTGAATGTAATTTTACTCATGAAGACATTCCTGAGTGTTAACACGTAATTTTCAGCAATCTAAAAGTAGCAAATGCTATCAATATACAATGTATTTCCATTGACTTATTTTAACTATTATATTAACAAATTCTGGAATAAACCCTGATTATTTTGCTGTAATATTACCAGACAGCCCATAAATATTGATGATTTTATCTCGAAAATTCACGCTTTTTTTTGAAATGATGATTGTTTATTTCATTACCTCTAGACAAAGCCATGTTTATGTTGAGATTCTTTCTGCTAAAGTTAACTTTGATGAATATATTGCAACATTACGTTTGATTTAATGAGCTATCAATCAAATAATAATTAATATCTCGTAATATAAACTGAAAATAATTACTATGAAGCTGATTTGGACTTTGTGCTTAATTTTTCTATTGGTTTTCTATACCGATAACGGTAACGCTAAGGCTGGAGAATTAAATCAACGATTAAAAAATTTTCCGCAGTGGGAGAAATTAACTTTAGTAAAATCTGCGGTAGGAGACTTGACTTATCCCGAATGGATGGAAGGGGAATGGTTGGTAAAAAGTACTATGTTGGATTTAGTTGCACCTTTAGCACCGAATATTGTTACACCAGGGTTTGAAAGTAATCGTCAGTTTCTTGATCGACCAATTAGTTTTCAAGTCAGATTTATAGATCCATTGGTCAATCAAAAAACAGAAGGGAAAAAAATTATTGCCGATAGAGCATATAACAGTTTAAACTTAGCGCAAGCTGTTTTAGGCAATGATGTAGTCAAAGCAGTAAAAGTAGACCCCGATTCCCCCAACCGTCAGATTACTTTTTTGCGGGGAGAACGACAATTAGTTTCCATTGTTAAAAACCGTGCTACAGAAACCACCGCAGACGGTAAATTTATTACAACAGAAGTATTTCAACAGCTATTTAAAGGTGGTTCACGTCCTTATCTTAATTCCGTAGAATCAACTACGGCATATAAAAGATTATCTACATCAAATCCAGTAATTGAAGCAGATCAAGTGACTGCTGTATATCTTTCATCTCAAGACCCAGATTATTTTAAAGCAGCTAATAAACCAGTAGCTTTATATAAATATCGATTGCAATTTTTTCCGATAACTTCTAAGGGTAATTGGTAATTGGTAATGGGTAATTGGTAATTAAATCTGTGAAATCAGTTCCATCCTTTTCAATCCGTGATTAGAATTGCCATAAAAAATATTTCCCAAGTTTTGCGGTGAAGCAGCTTACATGGGATTTACAATTAATTTCAAAAACTAATCTATAAACTAAAGTTTAGATTCAGCCTCTTCCAACTTCGGTAGTTGAGAATTCTTCAGTTGATGGAGGATTATTGGGTAATTCCAAGCAATATCCAGCACCATATACAGTTTTGATATAGCGGGGATGACGCGGATCTGGTTCTAGTTTGGTTCTCAAGTGACGGATATGTACCCGAATGGTTTCAATATCATCATCTGGGTCATAACCCCAAACTTCTCGAAGTATCTCGCTGGGAGAAACCGTTTGTCCGTGACGTTGTAGCAAACAATGAAGTAGCTCAAATTCCAAGTGCGTTAACTTGACCGTTTGAGTGAACCATATTGCTTCAAATCTTTCCGGAACTAAAGTCAGCGAACCGTAATTGAGAATTTCGCTGTGCTTTGCTGCTTGAGGAATGCGATCGGTACGTCGGAGTAAAGCACGCACCCGAGCCAACATTTCCTCTACTTCAAAAGGCTTAGTTAAATAATCATCCGCACCTGCATTAAATCCTTCAACTTTATCCTGAGTTTGACTCAAAGCAGTTAACATCAATACCGGGATATCAGAAGTACGCTCATCTCGACGCAAGCGTTGACATACAGTAAATCCATCAACCTTCGGTAACATCAAATCCAACATAATTAAGTCTGGCTGCAATTGTAGTGCTAGCGCTTGACCTTTGATACCGTCTTCAGCTTGGCTAACATCGTAACCAGCCATTTCTAAATTAACGGCTACTAACTCGGAAATTGCTGGGTCGTCATCTATGACAAGAATTCTCGGCATTATGAAATAATTGTTACTGTGTATTAAGGAAAGTTAAAAATCTTTGGAAAATACAAAGATTGCTTTAATGATTATAAAAAAAAAATTAAATATAACATAAAGCTTAAAATTAAAATATTCTAAAAAAAATTACAAATTAGACAGAATATCTTATACAATGTGTGTTTCAACCTACAATCCACCCTGGTTTTTGCGAAACGGCGTGTTAATGACCGTTGGTGCAGCTTTGTGGGGAAAAAAGAATTGGCAAACTGCTCTCAATTTACCAGAGCCTAGTTATCAACAACAAGTATTTATAGGCGCACAAGGGGTACCTCTTTTCGGGTTGGTAGCTATTCCGGAAAATCCTCGTGGCACTATTATAGGTACCTACGGCATTATTGGTGACTTAGAAGAGGAATGGTTTCTGAATATTTTGGGGCGTAAAGCTTACGCTCAAGGATATGCGGTAGTATTGTTTGATTGGCGAGCGCACGGTAAAACAGCAGAATTATCCCCAACTTTAACCAGTGATGGTTTGTACGAAGGGGAAGATTTTGTTCGCATCGCAGCAGCAGCTTTATCAATGGGATGTCCCCCCAAATTCTGGTTTACAGGATTCTCTTTAGGAGGACAATTAGCGTTATGGGCAGTTAAAGCAGCTGTAGAATTAACCCAAAGTGATCAAATAGGAATAAAACAGAGTGATATTGGTGGTGGTGCAGTTATTTGTCCTAGTTTAGATTCCAATCCTTCCCTTAAATATTTAACTAGTTATCCGGTAGGTAGATTTTTAGAAGCGAGAATCGCAAAGAGATTGAAAAAACTAGCATGGGAAATTCACAATCATCATCCAGGAAGTTTAGACCCAGATGCAATCCAAAGAGCAAATACCATATGGGGATTTGACAACGAATTAGTCATAGAAAAGTTAGGTTTTCCCTCAGTCGAAGCTTACTATCAAGCAAGCAGCGCTTTACCTCTTCTACCAAATCTTACCAAACCAACTTTAATCATTTACGCCGCAGACGACCCATTTTTTGCACCAGCAATTATCCCAGAGTTACAAGCAGCCTGCGCCGAAAATCCAACTATAGACTTAATTCTAACAAAATACGGAGGTCATGTTGGTTATTTAAGTAGTAAGCAATGTCAGGAAGAATACGGCGATAAAGATCCATGGTGGGCTTGGAATCGAGTCTTGGAGTGGGTGGAATGAGATGGGGAGACAAGGAGATGGGGAGATGGGGAAAAATAAATAAGAACTGTCAACTGTCAACTGTCAACTAACTCCTAACTCTTTAAATCTAAAATCTAAAATCCAAAATTGAATGTGGTTAAAAGTGCCGACGGATATTAAATTATTAGCTAATGAAGTTCATGTTTGGCGAGCAAGTCTCGATGAAGTGAAACCATCATTAGAATATTTGACACAAATGCTCTCAGAAGATGAGTTAGTCAGAGCAAAAAGATTTCATTTCGAGCAGCATCAACAACGGTTTATTGCCGGTCGGGGTATTCTTAGAAGTATATTAGGTCGTTATTTAGATGTTGAACCATCAAAAATACAGTTCGGTTACGAACCTCGCGGTAAACCGTTTTTAGACCAAAGTTACCATACTAATCTCGGCTTTAATTTATCTCATTCCCAAGATTTTGCTTTGTATGCCGTAAGTTTGAGTGATTCTATCGGTGTAGATTTGGAATGGATCAACTCAATTACCGATGTACTTTCTCTTGCTAAAAAATTCTTTTCCTTAAGTGAATTTACTAAAATAAAATCGGCTACTCCACACCAACAGCAACAGCTTTTTTTCCGTTACTGGACTTGTAAAGAAGCTTATTTAAAAGCAACAGGAACCGGATTAAAAGATTTACACAAAGTCGAAATTTCTCTAACTCCAGAACAACCTGCTCGATTAAATGTCCCCGGTGAATGGAGTTTAGTTGAAATCGAACCTTTTGTTAACTGTGCTGCTGCGATCGCAATTCCGGGTCAAAATTTCCAACTTAAATATTGGGATTTTGGTTTGTAATAACTCTCTGAGGTGATTCGTCGGGTTTTTTAGGATTATAAGCTTGTTTCGGACATTGACCCTAAAAAACCCGATTTCTATGATGATGGTGGAACTCACGTTATCTTCAAAATATTTCATCCAAAATCTCAAATCGAAATGACTCAAAACTGGTTTGAAAATCTATATGCCCTTGCCAAAGGTGACTCTAATCAAGTTCCTTGGGCAAATATGACTGTAAATGCCTATCTCAAGGATTGGTTAAATCAAAATTCACAATTAAAGAAAAATTTCAAAGGTTCAAAAGCCTGCGTTGTAGGATGTGGATTAGGAGACGATGCTGAAGCTTTAGCTGAATATGGATTTGATGTTACGGCTTTTGATATTTCCCCTACAGCAATCAATTGGTGTATTTCTCGATTTCCTAATTCTTCAGTTAACTACCTCATCGCCGACTTATTCAATCTAAATGAAGAATTGCAGCAAAGTTTTGATTTTGTCTTTGAATCGAGAACTATTCAATCTCTACCTTTAGACGTTCGTCAGCAAGCAATGGCTGCTATTGCTCAATTAGTCGCCCATAAAGGAACATTATTAGTTGTCACAGCTACTCGCGATACTCCAGAAGAACCCAGCGGTCCACCTTATCCTTTATCTTTACAAGAAATCGATTATTTCCCAAAATTGGGATTACAAGAAATTCGCCGCGATGCTTTCACTGAAAAAAATAATCGACTTCCCAAACGTCTGAGAATTGAATACTCTCTTAAATAAAGATAAGTAGTGGTCTGTCCCATTAATTTTGGTGGGTAATTCCTAATTCGTAGTGCCGTCTTGGAAGCGTGTCCGCAAGGACATACTTCTAGCTCGCTATTGGTAGAAGCCACCACCGAGCTAGAAGTATGCCCCTTCGGGGCAGGCTACGCCAACGCACTACCTTAATCTTTAGTTGAAAATTCTTCTGCTTCAATTAACAAAAAATAAGCCAATTGTCAATACCAGTATTTTATCACTACAAAAATAGTATTTTTAATTACAATAGAATTTACATCGCTTCACATTTATTCAGAGCATTGTTGAATGTTGTCCTGGTGTTGTAGTACGAAAATCCTCTAAATATCAAGTTAATTGCTGCTTATCAGACGGTTAATTGAGCAAAAAAAATAAAATTAAATAAACTGCTTCCCTAAGCATAACAATACCATATTACAGCCACATCTCTTGTAATCTCGTGGAATAATTGAGAATTATGTCAATAAAAATTTTTGTGTAAACTTGAGTAACGAATTTGTAACGGAATATGAATACAGAAATTTAATTAATTATGAGATTTGAGAAAGTTTTATTTATCAGAGAATGATTTATGATTTTTTTGCAGAAAAAGCAGGTGTTTCTTGACGCTTCACTGACTGATGCTACTATATTTGTTCCCATGGGCTTATGACGTGAAAATCTCGATTAAGTTTTTCAGGCTTGCCCACCCATTCATGAGATTTTAACCTAACTTACGGATTAACTCACAACTATTAATTTTTTGTCATTGCGTAAAAACCTATACTACATAAAATACCTCCACGGACATAGGGTATTGGTAAAAAATAATTCTTATACTCAAAAAAAGTGGGAACATTTTGTACTCAGTGCATGGCAAGGGTTTGAGATAAATATAAAGATAAATGGATAGGTAAAAACCAGTAAAATAGACATGAAAAAATGAAGAAGGAAATGTCCTCAAGTTATTTGTTGATAAGGAATTCCGGAAATTGAAGGTATTGTCCGAAAACCTAAATAATGGAGTGACTAAGTAACCATCTCATGACTAACTACATGATTGGAAAGGTACTGCAAGAGCGTTACCAAATTGTTCAAAGCTTAGGTGCAGGTGTATTTGGACAAACATATATATCAGTGGATATCGAACATCCGCACAATCCCAAGCGTGTTGTTAAGCAACTCAAGGTTACAAGCTTGCAACCTAGTTACTTACAAAACTTGAGGTTGCGTTTTCTAACTGAGACTCGTACTCTCAAACATTTAGGGAACCACAAGCAAATTCCTCAGTTAATTTCTTGTTTTGAAGAAAATGAGCGTTTTTATTTAGTACAGGAATTTATTGAAGGACATTCTCTGAGTGCAGAATTACCTGTGAATCAAAATCCAGAGTTTTTCTGGAATGAAAACGCAGTTGTTCACTTTTTAAAAGATGTCCTAAATATTCTGAAATACGTTCATTCTCAAGGTGTAATTCATTGCGACGTTAAGCCAGAAAATTTAATTAGACGTGTCAAAGATGGCAAATTAGTACTAATTGATTTTGGTTCGATCCAACCAGTTGATTTTGGTGGAGACGAAGTATTACCTATTTATACAATTCCTGTTACTTCTTTGGGTTACATACCACCAGAGCAATTTATTGGTAAAACCCAACCAAACAGCGATATTTATGCTTTGGGGATGATTGCTATTCAAGCTTTAACAGGGTTAACACCGCTACAATTAAAAAAACATCCCTCAAGTAATGAAACATTATGGCGCAGTAGAAATACCGCAGTTAGTGATTACCTTGCTGCTGTCATCAGTAAAATGATTCGCTACGATTCTCAAGAACGTTTTCAAACTGCAACAGATGTACTGCAAGTTCTCAAAGAAATACCGGAAAGTCCAGGTTCTCAAATTATTGATGCAGAGTATACTGTTTTCTCCGATTATCCTCAAAATGATGGTTATTTAAAAAATCCTCAAGGTTCTGAAAATAGAGGTTTATCTCCTTTATTAACAGGAATGAAAGTTGGGTTAGCTGCTAATTCTTTAATTATCGGATTTGGAGCTTATTCTATAGTCAATCATTCTCCAGCATATTCAGAAAATGATGCTTTATCTCAAGCAAAGAAAGAATATGAATCGGGAGATTTACAAGGTGCGATCGCACGAGCAAAATCTATTCCTTCAGATAGCAATATTTATCCAGAAGCTCAAGCTACAATTACTGAATGGCAACAAGAATGGCAAATTGCTGCTCAAAAATACGAAGCTGCTAAAATAGCTTTTAAAGAAAGCCGCTGGACAGATGTAATTCGTAGTAAAGCGAATATTCCTAATATTAAATACTGGCAAACAAAAACAGATAGATTAATTGAGCAAGCCCAGATTTATATTGAAGCACAAAAAGATGAATATCTTGCTAAAGCTTACGAAAAAGCCGAAGAAAAAGATTTTAATAGTGCTTTACATTTTCTGCGTCAAATTTCTAGAGAATCTAAAGATACTAATTTAGTACAACAAAAATTCGCTGAATACAAGCAAAAGCAGCTTGTAAGAGCGACTTACCTTTTACAACAAGGTTATAACCAAGCAGAATTAGGTAAGTTTGATGAAGCGATTGATTTTCTGCAAAAGATTCCCAAAGATACACCTGCTTACGCTAAAGCTCAAGTTAAATTAGCTGAATATAACAGTAAAAAGCGGCTTGTCGCTCAATTAGATCAAGCTGCTGACTTACAACTCAAGTCTGCACTAGGAAACACAGACTCGTTTATTAACAGCACAACCAGGACTAAAATCAAAAATTTACAAATGGAAACTGATTTACAAGAAATAAATATTTATTAGGGTTTGCGGAAAAAGTCTTCTAGTGGGGATAGGCAAGAGGCAAGACGCTTTCTTGCCTTCATGCTGTCTTGCGATAGTTTCACCCCTATTTTTTCTGATGTTTGAACGAGCATCAATTACAAATCCAAGGTATGATAAGGCTTATACCCTGGGGAAAGAGCACTTTCTCAGAGTAAAAATCACATTTAAGTCTTAAAATACAAGGCTTTTCAAGTCCCAACAGCAAGCCCTTAACAAAGTCATCATTTCACAAATCTTAACTCGGATAGTTCCTAAGGTACAATCAATACCGGACAAGGAGATAGATTAATCACGCGATTGGTAACGCTATCGTGGGAGCCTTCATCGGTTAATCCCAATCCGCGACAGCCCATGACGATTAAATTTACTTTCATTTCATCGGCAACATCACAAATTACAAAGGCTGGTTTACCAATTTTATCCAAGGTTTTAGCTTCTATCCCTTGAGTCGAAAAGAAAGCTTGAGCATCTTTGAGTAATTGTTCAACCTTTTGCACTGACTTCATCGCATCATCCTTGAGGGATTCTTCCGGGGTAGCTTCTTCGACTACGCTCAACAATATCAAGCTACTTTGGTACGTTTGTACAATAGAGGCAACTACCTCTGCTGCTTCTCGTGCTTCCCGACTTTGATCTACTGGAAAAAGAACAGTTTTAAACATATTTCACCTCTGACCCGTAACTCTGTAAAATCTTGATAGTCCTATTTTCAATCACATTAACAAAAAGGCGATCGGGAGAGTTCAATTATGTCCAAAAAAACTTTAGCAAATTTGTCTAAAAGTGATTTGCAAGGTAAACGTGCTTTAGTACGAGTTGATTTTAACGTTCCTTTAGACGATGCAGGCAATATTACGGACGATACCCGTATCCGGGCTGCTTTACCGACAATTCAAGATTTGATTAGCAAGGAAGCCAAAGTGATTCTAGCTAGCCATTTTGGCAGACCAAAGGGTGAGGTTAAGGATAAACTACGGTTAACTCCTGTCGCAAAACGTCTTTCTGAGTTGTTGGGTAAGGAAGTTGTCAAGTGTGATGACTGTATTGGTGATGAAGTTACAAATAAGGTAGCGGCATTGCAAAATGGAGACGTACTTTTATTAGAAAACGTCCGCTTCCACAGCGAAGAAGAGAAAAATGACCCCGAATTTGCCAAACAGTTAGCTGCAAATGCTGATTTGTATGTAAATGATGCTTTTGGTACTGCACACCGCGCTCATGCTTCCACTGAAGGTGTTACTCATTATCTGAGTCCTTCTATTGCTGGATATTTGATTGAGAAGGAATTACAGTACTTACAAAACGCCATCGAAAATCCCCGCCCTCCTTTAGCTGCAATTATCGGTGGTTCTAAGGTTTCTAGCAAAATTGGTGTAATCGAAACCTTACTTGACAAATGCGACAAGTTAATCATCGGTGGTGGAATGATTTTCACATTCTACAAAGCTCGTGGTTTAAATGTTGGTAAGTCTTTAGTAGAAGAAGACAAGTTAGAATTAGCAAAAACTTTGGAAGCCAAAGCTAAAGAAAAAGGTGTAGAATTTTTGTTACCTACAGATGTAGTTGTAGCAGATAACTTTGCACCTGATGCTAATTCTCAAACTGTTAGTATCGATAATATTCCCGATGGTTGGATGGGTTTAGATATTGGTCCTGATTCTATTAAAACCTTCCAAGAAGCTCTTGCTGATTGCAAATCAGTGATTTGGAATGGTCCAATGGGTGTGTTTGAATTTGATCAATTCGCT
Organism: Nostocales cyanobacterium 94392; assembly: GCA_035285725.1. Taxonomy (GTDB): domain Bacteria; phylum Cyanobacteriota; class Cyanobacteriia; order Cyanobacteriales; family Nostocaceae; genus Rivularia. The sequence goes on from JAYKJL010000295.1 coordinate 25,493, forward strand.
GTTGGAACTGAAGCTGTAGCTCGCGCTTTAGCAAATCTTAGCAAGCAAGGTGCTACTACTATTATCGGTGGTGGTGATTCTGTTGCAGCCGTAGAAAAAGTTGGTTTAGCTGACCAAATGAGCCATATTTCTACCGGAGGTGGTGCTAGTTTGGAATTGCTTGAAGGTAAGATTTTACCGGGAATTGCAGCCCTCGATGATGCTTAATTATTCAATTTACTGATTAGAACCTGATAAAATCATCCGGTTAAATTAATCAGTCATCACCAACCGTTTGGGGGATTCTCCCCCAACCCCCCGATTGCAGAAGAACCCTCAATATTTTTACTCTTCAGCTTTGTCGATGATGGCTTGAGAAATAGCCATGCAATAAAAAATGTTGCTGCGGTAAACAATTGCACCAAATCTAGTGCGGATAGATAACCATCGGAAAACGAAGCAATACTTCTATCTGTAATCCCAAATAACCAACATGATACGCCAACCAACCAAACCCCATTTTTAAGATTTTCAATCAATCCTTTTGTTTCTAGCGATTTCTGCTTATTCATAATTTCCTATTTTCTAAAAAAATAGCAAGGAGTAAATACCAATCTCTCCATACATCTTTACGATTCTTAACTTTGTAACTTTATATTAATAAATATTTCTATTAGTTGACATATGCAATTTGATACATAATACAAACTAGGTTGGTGAATTTTGATTATAAGTAAGTCGCTTCAGTAGTTTTGTGCTAATTTTGACCAAGTGGTTGATAAAACTTTAATTTTCTGAAAAGAATTTTGTGAAGAATTGATTAAAAATATAACTGTCTTTAGAATTAGGATGTTTATGTCTTCAGGTAGTTTTGATTACAGAGCTAAAGTAGTTCAATAGAACTAATTATGAAATTTGACTATATTAATTAGAATTAATTAGAAAATGACTGCAATTCAGCTTCAAAATTCAACATCAGCACGATTGAATCATCAAGGGAATTTGTCGGAGTTGGGGCTGGTTTGTATCACTGCTTCTCAAGAGGTGCGTTTTCGGACAATTACACGCACTCACTATCTCAAGTTTGACGAAAAAGAACGTAAAATTGCCCTGAAGTTGATTTACAGGGATAATTTGCAACGGTTGAATACTGCATTAACTTTTTGCGATCGCCATTCGATTAAACTTTATCGAATGACTTCTAATTTATTTCCTCTGTGTGATATTGAAGACGGAATTGGGGAGAATTTATTAGAGGGAATGAGCGCAGATTTAGCCAAAATTGGGTGTAGAGCGGCAAAATTGGGTATTAGAATGGTGCTGCATCCAGATCAATTTGTAGTGTTGAGTTCGGAGAACCCACAAGTTGTAGAAAACAGCATCAAAATTCTGCAACGTCACGCTCGTACAATGGATATGTTGGGTTTACCTTGTTCATCTTGGTCTTTGATGAACATTCACGGTGGGAAATCTGGACGTGGTAAACAATTGGTGGAAGTAATTTCACAGCTACCGGAAAATATCAAAAGCCGTTTGACTTTAGAAAATGATGAAAATGCTTATAGTGCCAAAGAAATTTTAGAAGTTTGTCAAAATGCTGGAATTCCCTTGGTTTTTGATGCTCATCATCACATTTGTCATGAAAAACTTGATAATTATGATGATCAAAGTGTTACCGAAATGTTTTATGCTGCAAGAGAAACTTGGGATAATCCAAATTGGCAGTTAGTTCATATTTCTAACGGACAACAAGCTTTCAACGATAGAAAGCATAGTGATTTAATTACCGATATGCCTGCTTGTTATCGTCAAGCACCTTGGATAGAAGTTGAAGCCAAGCGTAAGGAAGAAGCAATTGAGCATTTACGTAGTTGGTGGACAGTTGACAGTTAAGAAAGAGTGAGGAGTGAGGAGTTATGAGTTATGAGTTAGTACCACCGGAGTTAGGAGTTATAAGTTGGGAGTTAGGACTTAATTACAAATTATACCTTTGACCTTTAACCTTCAACCTTTGACCTGTAACAAAATGGCAATAGCGATCGATTTTGGCACTAGTAACACTGTAATTGCTCGTTGGAATCCGGTAACTCAACAGCCAGAGACTTTAAAGATACCAGAATTATCTATTCAACAAGGTTTGAATCCACCGTTGATTCCTAGTTTGCTGTATGTGGAGGATGCTTCCATTGCTCAGGTTTTAATTGGACAGCAAGTTCGCGATCGCGGTGTTGATATTAAAGGTGATTCGCGGTTTTTTCGCAGCTTTAAACGGGGAATTGGTGCGGATATTCAAGGTTTTTTACCGGAATTGGATGGACGTAATATTACTTTTGAACAAGTCGGTGAATGGTATTTACAAAAAATCATTGAGCAGTTATCTTCTGTTGAAGGTGGTTTAGATTCTCTAGTGTTAACTGTTCCGGTGGACAGCTTTGAAGCTTATCGTCATTGGTTGGGAAAGGTTTGTGAACCACTACCTGTGGAACAGGTGAGGATGTTGGATGAACCGACAGCGGCGGCTTTAGGTTATGGTTTAACTGGAGAAGATTTATTATTGGTAGTTGATTTTGGTGGGGGAACTTTAGATTTATCTTTAGTACGTTTGGATAAAAGCGTCCAACAAACTCAGAAACCTTTGGGCTTTTTACTGAAGTTTGGGAATAAGTCTTTAGCTGAAAACTCCAAACAAAAGGTGAAAACTGCCCGTGTACTTGCAAAAGCTGGTCAAAATCTAGGTGGTACAGATATTGATAATTGGTTAACTGATTATTTCGCGAAAACTCAAGATTTAACGGTTAGTCCTTTGACAACGAGACTTGCGGAAAAGGTTAAAATCCAGCTTTCCACCCAAAATCAAGCTAGTGAAGTTTATTTTAATGATGAAACATTTGAAAGTTACGAGTTGGAATTAAACCGCGAAATATTTGAAAATATTTTGCAAGAACATTCATTTTTTACAATGCTTGATGAGTTGATGACGCAATTATTACAGCAAGCTCGTCGTCAAGGAATCGAAATTGCGGATATTAATGCAGTATTGTTAGTGGGTGGTAGTTCCCAAATTCCAGCGGTGCAGAAATGGATTAAAAATTATTTCGATACTGACAAAATTCGTAGTCAACAGGCTTTTGAAGCAATTGCTCACGGAGCATTACAATTAGCGAACGGTGTAGAAGTCAAGGATTTTCTTTATCATAGCTACGGAATTCGCTATTGGAATCGTCGCCAAAATTGCCACAATTGGCATCCTATCATTAAGGAAGGGCAGCCTTACCCGATGAGTAAACCAGTAGAATTATATTTGGGTGCTTCCTTAGAAAATCAACCTAGTATAGAATTGATTATTGGAGAATTAGCAGCCCAAAGCAGTGGAACCGAAGTTTATTTTGATGGCGATCGCTTAATTACTCGTCGGGTAGAAACAAGGGAAACTGTAGTAAAACCTCTCAACGATAGGGATGGTGGAAGAAACATCGCTCAACTGACACCACCGGGATTTCCGGGAAGTGATAGAGTAAAAGTTTTTTTAGAAGTAGACGAACAACGATTTTTAAGAATTACAGTTGAAGATTTATTGAGCGGTGAAACGTTATTAGAAAATCAAATTGTAGCGCAGTTGAGTTAATTTGGAAATTGGGAATAGGGCATTGGTAATTGGTAATTGCAATTTACAACAGTTTCAATTGCCTACAATAGATAATGTAGAGACAGCGTACACAGCCATGCAAAGCACAGAAAATACAATAGAACGTAGTTTATGGACGGTTGAAGAATACCATAAGATGGCAGAAGCTGGTATTTTTGATCAAGACGAACGAGTTGAGCTTTTAGAAGGGAAAATAATTTGGATGAGTGCTATAGGAACAGCCCATCGTTCTGCTGTCGGAAGAACAGATTATTTACTCAAAAATCTGTTAAAAAATCGGGCTTGGGTATCAATTCAAGATCCAATACAATTAGATGATTATTCAGAACCAGAGCCTGATATTGCTGTTGTTAAAATTGACCAATTAGATTACGCTGACCATCATCCTACACCTGATGAGGTTTATTTAGTTATCGAAGTTGCGGATACTACTTTTAAAAAAGATTGTGAAACAAAAGGGAAGGCTTACGCAGCAGCAGGTATTATTGACTATTGGGTTTTAGATGTAATTAATCGTCAACTTCATGTATTTAGAGAAGCTTCGGAAAACGGTTATCAAACTGAAGTGATATTAGGGGAAGGTGAGAGTATTTCGCCTTTGCAGTTTCCCGATTTGAGTATTAATATTTTAGCAATGCTGGCACCAGTAATTTATAGTAATATTAAAGTTTAAAATTACTCCCTTCCCGGCAGAAGATTACTGATAAAAAAAACCCTTCTAGACGCAGAGTACGCAGAGGAAAGAGGTAAAAAGAGATGAGCCGCACTCTACAAGCGGTTCGGGGGAGTAATTTATGGTGGGGTGAGAAGTCGGGTTTTTTGTCGTTTCTGCTCCCTGCTCCCTGAAAATAAGATTAAATCGAATAATAAAGCGGAAAAGACTTTGCATCCTTGGGTTTTACATATACCTTTTGTTGTGGTTCTAAATGTAATTCATCAAATCGATCTCGTGTTAAATGTGCTGTTACAACTTGTCCGTCATCTAAAGTTAACTCTGCTTGAATTTCCCAGCCTAAATGTATTAATCTACTGATTCTAGCTGGAACCGTAGTTCCGTTGGGGGAAGTTTCAATAATTACATCTTGGGGACGCAAAAACATTTCTGATTGGGGTGAATCGAACCCATTGCTTTGAAATATTCCCGAAGTACTTGGTAAAATATTCACAGGACCAATAAAACTCATCACAAAGGCTGTAGCGGGATGATCGTAAATTTCTGCTGGTGTACCAATCTGTTCTATGTGGCCTTTATTCATTACCACAATTTGGTCAGAGACTTCCATCGCTTCTTCTTGGTCGTGGGTCACAAATACTGTGGTAACATGGACTTCATCATGCAATCTTCGTAACCAAGCGCGTAAATCTTTACGTACTTTTGCATCCAACGCTCCGAAGGGTTCGTCTAATAACAACACTTTTGGTTCTACCGCTAAAGCTCTTGCTAATGCAACCCTTTGTCTTTGTCCCCCAGAAAGTTGGGATGGATATCTGTCTCCGAGTCCAGTTAATTGGACTAAATCTAACAATTGTTCGACTCGTGCTTTAATTTTTGCTTTCGGTGCTTTACTAATTTCTAAACCAAAAGCGATATTTTTTCGGACTGTCATATGCTTAAACAAAGCATAGTGTTGAAACACAAAACCGATATTTCGCTCTTGTACGCTTTGATATGTGGCATCTTTACCAGTTAACCAGATTTTACCGCTATCTGGCATTTCCAAACCCGCAATTAGTCGCAATAAAGTAGACTTTCCCGAGCCCGAAGGACCTAATAAAGCCACTAATGAACCGCTTTTGATTTCCAAGCTGACATTATCTACGGCTTTGAAACTATCAAACTGCTTGCAGACGTTTTCAACTAATATGCCCACTATTCAAACATCCTTTCTAACTAATCTACGGTTTTCTGGTAGAGATATAGTGTTTTATTTATACCATAAAATGTGTGATTTTTAATTTTAGATAATTTAAATTATTAGGATTATTGGATATAATCCGCTGCTTTGTCAGAGAATGGGAATTTAAACGAAGAATAATATGACGTTCAAAATGATGAGAACAGCTAAAAGTATACCATTGACGACAAAATCGCGTTGATGCTGTTTAAATTTTCTTTCAAATAAAGCCCCTCCTTTCGCAAACAAAAAAACTTTTATAGACTTGGGAATTTTGTCGTAATAGGGCTTATATCGCAGTAGGTTTTTGATTAATTGCAAGCTTCCGTAAACAGTGGTTCCAAAAAGCGTCAACCGGAAGATAGTGTATAGATTAAAGTAGTTCTCCATTAGATTAGATATGTTTGAGGATGATTTTTACGGCGATCGCCAAAATAGCAGCAATAATACTACCAGTCAAAGTAATTTTGACAATGCGGTTATATTTCCGTACTTCTATATCGGCTAATTGTTCTGCAACTTCAATTCCTTTACTCGCTGATTGTTTAGCATATTTACTTAACTCAAAAGCTAAAGTTGAGACAACGGAAATAATTACTGCTGCATCATCGGCGAGTCCAACGAAAGGAATTATATCAGGAATTGCATCGAAAGGCGAAATCAGATAAAGTAACGAACCAATTGCTAATGCTTTCGATTTCCAAGCGACTTTTGGATCTATAGCCATTTGGAATAATGATTGAATTTTAGGCCAAATTTCCTTAATTTGACCTCGATTCATCGATGGTAATTTTGCTGCTATTTTCTGAATATCTTGGGGATTGGCAGATTTTACCAGTTGATGAAATATGTTTTTGATTTTATTGCTATTGCTAGCAGTTTCTAACTTTTTATCGACTTGTTCAATAGCTTCTACTGTTTGAATTTCTTCTTGTTCTTTTTTAGTTAATTGATTAAAAAGCTTTTTTAATTTATTTGGATTTGTTGTTTGTGTTTCTTCGTTAATGTGCGGTTTAACTTCTTCAATAGAAGTTTGAGTTGGTGATTCGGCAGGAACATCGTCATCATTTCGCCAAATTTTTTGTATAATCGATTGCAATCTATTTTTTTTATCACTTTGTTTATTAGTTGTAGTTTCTACCTCTTTCATCGTTAATTCCATATGTGGTGAAGTTTTTTGCTCGGAATGGGAGTGTTTGCGGAACTTATTCCAGATTTGCTCAAAAAATCCCTTGTTTGCTTCAGAGGAAGTTTCAATTGCGGGTGATAGTTGGATATCTGTAGTCGGTGGATTATCGTTGTCATCTGGTTGTTTTTTTAACTTGCCAAAAAATCTATCCTTGATTCTCATACTCATCACCTGATATTTTCACTCTATTTCTAAATATAAGCAAATTGTTTGCTGTTAAGTAGGTTGGGTTTGAAAATTGTAATTAGAGGATGAGGGAGTAGTGGCAAGACAAAGATATTGGTAAGATATAAAGATAGTGATGATGTTCTTGTTTCATATAATGTAGTTTTAATAAAAACCAGTATAAAATCATGACAAATCAACCATATTCAGAACAAAAAATTGGTAACTTGACTAGAGCGCAACTAGAAGAAATTATTAAAGCGATCACTAAAAGAACTATTCAACAAGAGATGATAGCTACTGGGCAAAATAAATCTCAATATGCCGCAGAAACGTTTGGTGCTTGGGAAGACGAACGAACCGATGAGGAAATTATCAAGGAAATCTATGATAATCGTAATAGCAATTTAACATTAACATAATTTGCATTATGAAATATTTACTTGATACTGATATTTGTATCTATTGGTTAAAAGGTAAAACTACAGTTAAAAATAGAGTAAACAAAGTAGATTGGACGGAGATCGCTATTTGTGTAATTACTGCTTCAGAACTCTATTTCGGTGCATATAACTCCAGTAAAATCGAAAAAAATTTAATAGCTGCTGAAATTTTTATTCAATCTCTTGCTGTCTTAGATTTGAGTAATGACACCCTCAAAAAGTTTGGTCAATTAAAAGCTCAACTTCGTCAAGCAGGAAAACCTGTTGCAGATTTTGATTTACTTATTGGTAGTGTTGCTTTGACAGAGAATTTAATTTTAGTTACTAATAATAGCCGTCATTATCAGCGTATTGCAGGATTAAATTTAGATAGCTGGAGCGTTGTCTAAATAAAATTTAGCGCTTATATTAATGTCGTTCTATCAACTAAAAATAAAAACATACATTCCCACACTAAACGTGGTTGTGCATAAGATAGTAAAGATTTACGAGTTTTTTCAAGCTGTTGAATAATATTTGGTTGTCGTAAGTTTTGCCAATATACCTGTTGTAAATAATCAA
>JAYKJL010000296.1:0-6365 GCA_035285725.1 Nostocales cyanobacterium 94392
TATCTTTAATTGAGTCAAAAGCCGATTCATTTCGAGCTTTTTGTTTATGTTCTGGATTATTTTCTATAGCCTTTTTAAGAGATTCTATAGCTTTTTCTGTATCATCTATTAATCCATAGAAACAAGCTCGATAATAATCATCTTTAATTGAGTCAAAAGCCGATTCATTTCGAGCTTTTTGTTTATGTTCTGGATTATTTTCTATAGCCTTTTTAAGAGATTCTATAGCTTTTTCTGTATCATCTATTAATCCATAAAAACAAGCTCGATGATAATCATCTTTAATTAAGCCAAAAGCCGATTCATTTCGAGCTTTGGGTTTATTTTCTGGATTATTTACTATAGCTTTTTTAAGAGATTCTATAGCTTTTTCTATATCATCTATTAATCCATAAAAACAAGCTCGATGATAATCATCTTTAATTGAGTCAAAAGCAGGATAATCTTTAGCTTTATCCTTAAAATCAGTAGGTTTTAGAATGATTGCTTGTTTAAGAGATTCAATAGCTTCACCTTCCTGCTTTTCTAAAGCATGACAAGCAGCTTTGTAATAATAAGCACGATGATAATTTTGGTCTAATTCAATTACTTTATTGAAAAACCAGATAGCACTTTTATATTCTTTTAACTGTCTATGTACTTCAGCAAGTTGATACCAAAAATATGCATTATCTGGTTCGTATAAACTTGCCCATATATAGTTTATTATTGCATCGTGATAATTACCTTGAGCAAATAATTTATCAGCCGCATCTTTATATTTATCGGCAAGTTTTGCTTTATTCTCAAATTCTTGTTTAATTTGTTCTCTAATTTTCTCAATAGAACCATCTAATGCTTTTTGGATTTCAGGTATGGTAATTTCTTTATTTTGTTTTGTTATTTCATCGATACATCCACTAATATGCTGTTTAATTGAGTCTTCTATACATTTTGTTATCTCATATTTGATTTCCTGCTCAAGTTTTTGTATGTTATCCATATTTTTAGTTAATTCTATTATTTTATTATCCGATTCTAATATTTTTGATACCTTGTCTTTGATTTCAAATTTTTCTGAATTTAATATTTCTAAGAATTTCTTCTCAATTTCATCATTATCGGATTCTAATATTTCCAATAATTTACTTCTTATAGTTTTGTCTACTTGCTCGTTTACTTGCTTTTCTACTTGCTCTTTTATTTCTGGTTGTAAGTCATTTCCCATTCCTAAAACTACACTGTCATATAATAGCCAAAAATAAAAATTCCCAACTATTGGTAATGCAGTCAGTACAAATAGTAAAATGTTGATTAAATCTGTATTCGTACTAATTTTTTTATCAACTATTTTTTCAATTTTTTCTAAGTCTTTGTCCGGTAAACTTGGATTAATACGATTATATATTGGATTGACAAAAATATTAAGAATGAGAGCTACTCCTGGTATACACCAGATAATCAAGGCAATGGCTGAAAGACGTACATTCCATATTTTTTCCTTTGATTGTTCCTTTGGTTGTTGCTTTAATTCTTCCTCTGACATAGTTAAAAATTCCTATTATTATTAAACTGAATAAGATGGATCAGATGAATCCCAAATTTACAAATATCAGGATAAACTTTGCGTTATTCCGTACTTTTAAAGCGATTTCTACTTATTGGTTAAAAATAGTATTAATTAATGCTATTCACTTAAGTATTATAACAGAGTAAAACTCCAAACTATGGCTAAGAAGATTACATATAATCACTGAATTACACCTTGCATATCAACTAAATATTTATAATTTAATCAGTGATTAAAAATACTATAAAATCCCAGCATTTTTTCTAGTCCATTTTAATGGACTTAGGACTTACGCAACTGGCACAATTTTCTTGTAGGGTGTGTAGTTTAGAATAAATTTGAACGTAGCGATAAGACTTGTAGCGTCACGCACCAACCACCGATTGTGACACGCAGCCTTAGTCCTGGGACTTATACTATTGGACTCTTACTTACAGTCCCTGGTGGCTGAAAGTCCCCAAAATAAATTCTCCGAGAAAAAGCGCGATCGCAATTCTGGGTAGTACCGCATGAGCAATCACATCGCTGAGCATTCCGTGAACTTATAAGTGGGTAAGCAGAATTAATTGTATATTTACTACTGGGTTATATCGCTCTTCCCTCTTCCCTTTTCCCTCTTCCCTATCAAACTAAAATGTTAAATTAATGTTGCACGGGTACTTACCATGAGATTCAGAGCCGATAACAGAGCAAAGAATCAATTAATTTTTACTGTATGATAATGATAATTATTCGATGTTAAAAACTTACTTCACATAGTGCGATCGCTGTTGTATGATAACGATTATCATTATATTGTACTATTGTCAAAAGTTATGTTTAGAAAACTACCTCTTAATGCAATTACGGCATTAACTTTAGCTATCGGTATAATTAGCTGTGGTGGAAATGAGCCAGTTAATTCTAATTCTGGTACTGAAAATGATTCTGCGGTGAATACCAGTAGCACAGCAACGGGAGAACGTCCCCTAGTTGTAGCAACTACAAGCGTACTTTGCGACTTAACCAAACAAGTAGCTGCTGAAACAATTGATTTGAAGTGTTTGGTAGATGCAGGTTCAGACCCCCATACATATCAGCCTAAACCCGAAGATCGTAAAGCAATTGAACAGGCTAAGTTAGTTTTGTATGGTGGTTATGATTTTGAACCGAGTATTATCAAATTAGTTCAAGCAAGCAGTAATACGGCTCCGAAAGTAGCAGTTCATGAAGTTGCAGTACCCAAGCCGATTATTGGGGAAGCACACGACCATGACCACGAAGAGCATGAGGGAGAAGAAAAACATTCTGAAGAAAAAGCACCAGACCCCCATGTATGGCATAATGCTCAAAATGGCGTTCAAATGGTAGAAGCTATTCGTAGTAATTTAGAAAAAGTTGCTCCGAATAATGCTCAATTATATGGAACTAATGCGGAAAAAGTGACCGGCGAAATCAAACAAATCGATAGCTGGATTCAAAAAACTATCGCTACAATACCTGAGAATCAGCGTAAATTAGTTACCACCCACGATGCTTTAGGTTACTATACTCAGGCATATAATATTGAGTACGAAGGTGCTATCGAAGGTTTGAGTACTGAAGCAGAACCAACAGCAGCCAGAATAGCTGAACTAGTAAAACAAATTAAACAAGAAAACGTACCGACAATTTTTGCTGAAAGTACTCATAGTCCTAAACTGATTGAAAGAGTCGCTCAAGAAGCGAATGTGAAAGTTTCTCCCTATAAACTATATGCTGATGGTTTAGGTGAACCGGGAACAGATGCTGATACTTATCAAAAAATGTTAACTGCTAATACTAGAGCCATTGTGGAAGGTTTGGGAGGTCAATATACCGCTTTCCAGAAATAATAATTGACAGTAGAAGCTAAGTAGTGAATAATAAGTCTGATTAACTTCTGGTTATGGTATTAGTAACTTTTTTATCATGCCTTGTATGCCATAAAAAACCGGATTTGTTAGTAATTTATAACACATGAAAGCTACATTTTGAGTAAAATTACTTTACTCAATATTTAGTTAATGTTTAGAAATCCGGTTGTTTATTTTTGATTTAGGGTGTATTCCGTTCCCGTTTCCTTTTCCAATATCTAGTTTATTCCTAATCAGTAGTCGGTTAATATCAGGGATAAAAAAAGTACCTAAACATCTTGTGTACCATCTGCATATCTGTATTTTTGATTTTGCTAAATTTACGTGTGAGGAGAGAATTAAGCATCATGAAGAAAAACTTGTGGAAGTTTTTACTAGTTAGTCCCGTCGTTTTTGCAGCATCGTTATTCATTAACAACACTGCTATTGCAGAAACTGAAATTCAAGAAGAAGCATTAGGACAAGTTACTTCTGTTTCTCAATTTTCTGACGTACAACCTACAGATTGGGCATTTCAAGCATTGCAATCTTTAGTAGAACGTTACGGCTGTATCGCTGGATATCCCAATGGTACTTTTCGCGGTAATCGAGCATTAACTAGGTATGAATTTGCTGCGGGTTTGAATGCTTGTTTGGATCGAGTTAACGAACTAATCGCAACCGCAACCAGCAATACCAGCAATGAAGATTTAGAAACCATTAAAAGATTGCAATCAGAATTTTCTCCTGAATTGGCGACATTACGCGGTAGAGTAGATGCAGTCGAAGCTAAAACCGCTCAATTAGAAGCTAATCAATTCTCTACAACTTCCAAATTAGAGGGAGAAGTCGTTATAGCCGTAACTGATGCTTTTGAAGGTAATTTAACAGACAACAACACGACTTTAGGTACAAGAGCGCGGATTAATTTTGTTACTAGTTTTACTGGTAAAGATACTCTCTATACCCGTATTCAAGCTAATAATATTCCCGATACCGAAGTACCTTTAGCTTTTGCTGGTGATGAGGATACCAATGCTTATTTAGACGCATTATGGTATAGTTTTCCTCTAACTAAATCAACCAACGTAATTGCGATCGCGAATGCAGGTGCAGCGGATGATGTGGTAGATACGGTGAACCAATTTGATGGTGATGGTGCGAATGGTGCTTTATCTAAGTTTGGGACTCGCAACCCCATTTATTATCAAATGGATGGTTCTGGGTTGGGAATTACCCAAGCCTTTGGGGATAGTTTGTCATTGAGTTTGAGCTATTTAGCTAGTAGCAACAATGATCCCAGCCCAGGAAACGGTATATTTAACGGTCCCTACGGTGCTTTAGCGCAACTTACCTTTGAACCTAGCAAGCGTTTTAAAGTTGGTCTTACCTATATCAATGCTTATAATCAAGGTATAGATGCTCAAGGTGTAGAACTAGACACAGCTTATAAGAGCGATTCTTACGGTGTTCAAGCAATATTAGGTTTGAGCGATAATTTTGTACTTGGAGGCTGGGGAGGTTATACAAATACCCGTAGCTTGACTTCAAGTGGTGATGCAGAGATTTGGAATTGGGCTGTGACTTTGGGATTACCGGATTTAGGTAAAAAAGGTAATTTAGCTGGCGTGATTTTTGGGATGAACCCTAAAGTTACAGATTCTAGCATTCCTGGTTTGAATAAAGCCGAAGATACCTCCTATCACATCGAAGGATTTTATCAGTACAAAGTCAATGACAATATCAGCGTTACTCCAGGAGTTATTTGGGTGACAGCACCGGGTAATAATAGTAGCAATAATGATGCGGTAATTGGTACTCTTAGAACTACCTTTACTTTCTAGTAGCAGGGAGTAGGGAACAGGTTAAGAAGTCGGGTTTTTATGATTATTTTGTGTTGTTATCGACATTGATTGTAAAAACCCGACTTCTATGATTATGTTGTTTCGTGGGGTAAGAAGTCGGGTTTTTATGAGTATTTTCTGTTGTTACCGATATTGATTGTAAAAACCCGACTTCTATGATTTGTTTACTGTTTACTGATAACTGATAACTGTTTACTGTTTACTGTTTACTGTATAAGGTAATGAGGAATGGTGTAGAACAATACGTAGCTTACCGTTATCATCTTTGATAAACTCCCAAGTTTTGTCCACTGTGGTAGTTTTACCCTGTTTGTCAGTTACCATCACATTTCCCATGGTAGTAGCCGTGTCACCAGTAATTAAAACTGCTGCATTTTGAATCTCTACTTTACGCCAACTGTTCAAAGCAAAACCCTTATCCGTCGGGAAATTGGTATCGTCACCCACAAAGTATGACAAAGCTCCTGCACGGGTAGTGCGGAATGTCTGCGGAGCGACTGAAAGTGTTGGTTTGAAAAGCACTGGACCAAATTGATATCCATAAGCATCGTCAATGACCTTTCCAGCTAAGGCTTTAGCGGCTGCTTTACCTTTCGTATCATGGGTTGTAGAAATAGCTACCAATGCATCTCCCCAAGCTTTTTGAGCAGCTAAAACTTCGCTCTCAGTAATTGCCCTATTGATAAATGCTACTTTTTGATTTGAATGAATTGTAATTTTTTCGTTGGAGTCTGCAACAGATGTCTTGGATATCACAACAGCACCAGAGATAACTGTAGCTGCAACAAACAACACTGAAATACTGCGTTTGAAGAGATTCATAAGAAGATATTAAAAAATGTGGACTTATTTATCTTCCCATAAGTTGTGATTCCAAATATATCTATATAGATAAAATTATGATTACTTGATTAGTACTTCTCAAGGCTTTATACTATACTTCGGACTTTATTCATTACTTCCAGGACTTACGCAATTGTCACAATCGGTGGTTGGTGCGTGACGCTACAAGTCTTATCGCTGCGTTCAAATTTTTGCGAAGCGTCACAGCAACGGCAATAATGCGGGAGGAAAATCCACACCGCATTTTGCCTCCCC
>JAYKJL010000297.1:0-21919 GCA_035285725.1 Nostocales cyanobacterium 94392
TCAGGATTTATCCAAGTTCCGTTAGCATCTAGAGAGGTGATTTGCTGTTGTAAGGATAAGTTGTTATCTAAGTGCAAATATACTCCTTGTTTAGCAATTATCTGTTGAAGGTGTTCTACATTCAAAGAGCGAGCATTTTCTATGCAATTGAGTAATTGGGTGACAGAAATTTGTTGCTGCTGCCTAAAGATTCCTGCGGGTGTAACTAATGGACAAGTCCAAGTTGATGCTAATTGTTGTGGGGTAATAGATGGTTTTACTTGCGAATCTAACAGCTTGATTGCTTGTTCTAATGTTAGTATTCCAGTTAAACAAGCTCCAACAATTATACCCGTTTTTTCTGCTAATAAAATAGTCGGTTGAAGCTCTAAAGATTGCAACCACCGCCCCCAAGCATACTGCACTACAAACATATATGCTTTGGTACTTAAATTTGATATTTCACAACCCCAATATTGTTGACAATCGTTACAAGCTCGGTTAAATTCCCCAAAGTTTGTTCTTAATATTTCTACTTCTTGGGGAGTTATATAAATATTGTCATCAAATATTAGATGTATTGGGATTTTCCGTTGGGGATTGGCTTTACCTGTATGTATTTCCGATGTTGTTTGATTGTTGGTAATAGCATCTAGGTTATCGAGCAGATTTTGACGATTGTTAACCAAAATTGCTGCTTTTAATGCTTGTTCCTTTTGAGCATTATTTTGAGTGAAGCATATTTGGCTAATTCCTTGTTCTGGATATTTGATAATATGCTCGTGTAATTGTGCTGCTACTTTTTGCAATGCTTCTTGAGTGCGAGCAGTTAATAGTAAGAGTTGAGGAGAATCAGTTTTTTCCTCTGGTTTAACAACCGATGTTGTAGTTAAAGGAGATTCTTCCAAAATCACATGACAATTAGTACCACCAAATCCAAATCCGTTGATTCCCGCACGCATAGGATTTCCATTTCTCACCCATTGTTTGCTACCATCACCGACCACATAAAATGGGGTGTTATCAAAGTTAATATGAGGATTGGGTTCCCTGAAACCAAGGGTTTGGGGTATTTCACCATGTTGCATGGCTAGTACCACTTTTATTAAGCTCACAATTCCAGAAGCGGAAAGTAAATGACCGATAGAGGATTTAACTGAACCGATGCCACAGAAACCTTTTTTATCAGTAAAACTACTGAATGCCTTAGTCATCCCTTCGACTTCTATCGGGTCTCCTAAAAGTGTGCCCGTACCGTGAGTTTCGATATAAGAAATAGTTTCGGGGTTTACACCACAGTTGAGATATGCTTGACGAATGGCTTCCGCTTGTCCTTTGGGATTGGGAGCAGTGATACCTTGCGAATGTCCGTCGTTATTAATTGCAGAACCTTTAATTACAGCGTGAATATTATCCCCATCAGAAACAGCTTGTTTCAAAGGTTTGACAATCAAGACACCCGCACCTTCTCCTAAAAGTAAACCGTTAGCACGTTTATCAAAAGGATAACAAGTTCCTGTCGGTGAAAGAGCTTGAGCTTTTCTGAGGAAAGTAAAAGGACTAGGGCTAAGATTGAAATTCACCCCACCAACGATCGCCATTTGACTTTCACCACGACGGATACTTTCACAAGCGATGTGCAAAGCTACCAGGGAAGAAGAACAAGCAGTAACAACAGCCATACTCGGACCTTTTAAATCCAAACAGTGACTAACTCTAGCTGCAAGTTCGTTGACTTCATTCCCAGCAGAGGATTCTGGTAAGATTTCACTTGGCTGTAACACTGTCAAAAGAGTATCGAGTAAATTTTGGCGATCGCCATTGTTTAATTTCTCAAACCAAGTACTATCACCGAAACGTTGACTTAAAGCTTCATAGTACTGAGAATTACTAAAATGTTCGATGTAAGTATTTTGTCCGCAACCAACAAATACCCCGATATTTTTAGTCCGATATCTGCCACCATAACCCGCTTGTTGCAAAGCTTGCATCGCTAATTGCAAGAATACTCGTTGTTGGGGGTCTATTGCGACGGCTTCTTTAGGGGAAATACCAAAATACATGGGATCGAAACCAAAGGGATTATCAACAAAACAGCCCCGTTTAGAAACTTGTGTGGATTGAGAACTATTTTGCGAAAAATAATGTTGATTAAACCATCTATCTTCAGGTACATCACGAACAGCAGAACGTCCTTCACTCAGTAAATCCCAGTATTCCTGCAAATTATTCGCACCAGGTATTTTACAAGCCATACCAATAATAGCAATATCATCCTCCCTCAGATCATCTTCTAAAACCTTCTCCTCCTCGACATCTCTTTCCTCAGTGTCCTCTGCGTCTCTGCGGTTTATTTCCTCTTCTTCAACTTCCGAAACACCAACAAAATCATACCCAAACATCTCTTCGAGATAACCGATCAAATCATCTGGTGTTTGATACTCAAACATCAAAGTAGGAAGTAATTCAAATTCCAAAGCTTTACCAAGACTTTGTATAACTTCTACAGTACCCACCGAATCCAAACCCAATTCAGTAAACGTTTGATACCCTTCCATTTCCGCAGCAGAAATCGCCAAATGTTGACTTAATACTTCTCCCACCAAATCGCGGATATTGAAAGTTTTTGTTGGTTTGGTTTTCTGTTCCTTAATCGGAACAGTTGATTCAATCAAATCAATAATATGAATCACACAAGAACCATTCAAGCCCAAAGCAGTAATAAAAGCATTCGCTGCTGATTCGGGTTCCAAGGGATTAAGACCTTTTGATTTAACCATCAATAAAGTTGAATCACCCATCAAAGCACCCATTCCCCGATTGCTCCACAAAGAGTAATTGAGAGCTAACGAACGTCCTGAAGCACCACATTGATTGCGATAAACTGCATAATTATCCAGGAAAGTATTTGCAGCAGCATAATCAGCCATACCAGTTCCCCATTCGGCTTTAGAAGCGGAAACTGAAGATAAGACCACAAAATATTTTAACGGTTCGTTACGGGTTACTTGATCTAAGATAATAGTCCCTTGAACCTTGGGTGCTAATACTTGAGAAATTATCTTATCTGACTTTTGCAACAGTTTAAAAGTGGTATTGTCAGCAACACCCGCTGCATGAATCACACCATCTAAATTACCAAAGCGTGATTTAATCGTTTTGACTAAATCTTCCATAGCCAAACTATCAGTGACATCCACAGCTTGGTACATTACCGTTGCTCCCAAATTTTCTAATTGTTGGATTGTTTGGATGCGTTTGATTGTTCCAGCAGCAAGATTACCAGATTCCCATTCTGCTTTCGGTGGGAGGGGATGTCTTCCCGTCAGCACCAAATTAATCTTTGCTTGAGCAGCCAAAACTAAGGCAATTTCTGTTCCCACACCACTAGTACCACCTGTAATTAACCAAGTATCACCTTGGGATAGAGAAACTTGATGGTTATTTGTAGGTAACTTAATTCTTTCTAAACTGCGAGTAAATCTTTCTTGATTGCGGATAGCAACAATACCTTCCCCTGTCGCTTCCATGCGGATTTCTTGGTAGACAATATCGGCTAGTTCTTGGGGTAAAATCTCTGGAGTTACGTCTACTACTTTGGTTTGAATCTCAGGATTTTCCTCAGCTAAAACCCGAATCAAAGTACCAGTCATTGATTGATGTACGTTTTGTAAGCTATCGGATGCAGATGTAACGTAAGCACCTTGAGTTACCAATAGTAGATTCAGTTTATTGCTGGGATATTGTTCAGTGAAAGCTTGTGTTAACCACTGGAGACTCCAAAAGCTTTGATTTAAAGTATTATCTTCAAGTAGTAATTCTTCTACCGAAACCTGCTTTTGATTGTAATTCCACAGATGAACTACTGTTAATAGATTAAAACCATCAGCTTTAATAATTTCAATCAGTTTGGCGTAATCTTGAGAAGCTGCGGGATTAATAGTAAACTGTCTATCTCCTTGCTTGGTAAAAATTTCACCGGGAGTAATAAAATATGCCGTATATTTACTGCTAAACTGCTCGTAAAATCTTTCTCCCAAATTATTATTCTGGAAAAATAGAATCGCTCCCGTTGTTGTTTTTGTCGGTTCGCCCAAGCTTTCTCGATTCCACTGCCAATTATAAAACCATTCTGGATTTGTTAATTGAGAGTTAGTGGGCGACAACTTAACTTGTGGTTTCTCAACCCAATATCTTTGACGCTGAAACGGATAAGTTGGTAATACAATTCGTTGACGTTGATAATTTTTATCAAAAGCCAACCAATCAATTGTTGTTCCTCGGACGTATAATTCACCTACCGTAGCGAGTAATTGCGCCCAATCATCATTACCTTTTTTTAAAGAAGATAACCAAGTCGCGGTATTTTCTGGTAAACATTTTTTACCCATTCCTAATAGCGTGGAACTCGGTCCTACTTCCAAAAAGATATCATATCTCCGCTTATCTAAAGTTTCCATTCCCGCCAAAAATCTTACCGTACCTCGCAGATGCTTTCTCCAGTAAACAGCATCCGGTATCTCTCCCGCTTCTAATACTTCTCCGGTGACATTGGAAACAAAAGGAATGCGCGGTTTTTTAAATTCTACTCCACTTGCGACTTGCTCGAATTCATCGAGTATAGTTGTCATTAAAGGAGAATGGAAAGCGTGAGAAACTTGTAAAGCTTGAGCGTTGATTCCCTGGGATTTTAATTGTTCGAGTATTTCGTTAACGGTTTGCATAACTCCAGAAATTACAACATTATTAGCTCCGTTAACGCAAGCAATAGATACTTTATCCGTATGAGGTTGTAATAGAGGTGTTATCTGAGCTTCTGAAGCAAAAACCACAGCCATCATCCCATCTTGCGGTAGTGACTGAATAAGCCTTCCCCGTTCCGCAATTAATTTTAATCCATCTTCTAAACTAAATACTCCAGCGACACAAGCAGCGACATATTCACCGACACTATGACCCATAACTGCATCCGGAACAATACCCCAGGATTTCCACAACTCTGCTAAAGCGTATTCTATAGCGAACAATGCCGGTTGAGTATAAGCAGTTTCGTGCAATAACTCTAGCGCGTTAGATTCTGGATAAAGTACCGATAATAAAGGTTGTTGCAGATAAGGACGTAAAATTTTGTCGCATCTATCTAATGTTTTTCGGAATGTCGGTTGAGTTTCGTAAAGTTGACGAGCCATTCCCACATATTGAGAACCTTGTCCCGTAAATAGAAAGACGATTTTATTCTGGTTGTTTTCTGCTACTCCTTTAATTAATTTATGAGTAGAATCACTGAGGGATAAAACCCGTAATTTTTCGCCCAAAACCGTTGTCGATTCAGCAACTATAGCCAATCGGTGTTTCAAGTGCGATCGCCCTGTATTGGCTGTAAAACAAATATCTGTGAGAGATAATCCTGGATGGGATTTTAAGAATGCTTGATAATCTTGGGTAAGAGCAACCAGGGCTGGTTCTGTTTTCGCTGATAAACATAATAAATGTAGGGGACGTTCAATTTCCGACTGTAAAGATTCTACTTGTGGTGCTTCTTCTACAATTAAATGAACGTTGGTACCGCTAATTCCAAAAGAACTTACACCAGCCAATCTTTTTGCTTCACAATCCCATTTTGTAGGAGCGGTGGGAACCTTAACCGGAAGTTTATCCCAAGCAATGTGAGAACTGGGTTGCTTTAAATGTAAATTACCGGGAATTTGTTGATTTTGCAAAGCCAGAATTACCTTGATTAAACTTGCAACTCCAGCAGCAGATTCTAAATGACCAACTTGAGTTTTTACCGAACCAATATACAAAGGTGATTCCAAAGAACGATTTTCGCAGAAAACCGAACCTAAAGCTCTGACTTCAATTGGATCTCCCAAAGCAGTTCCGGTTCCGTGAGTTTCTACATAACTAACTTGATGGGGTTCTACGCGAGCATTTTTCAACGCTTCCTTAATTAACGCTTCCTGAGCCAATCCGTTGGGAACAGTTAAGCCGCTGCTAGCACCATCATGATTCACAGCAGAACCCCGAACCATAGCCAAGATGCGATCGCCGTTGGCAATTGCATCCGACAATCGTTTGAGAACAACAATTCCGCAACCTTCACCCCTACCGTAACCATCAGCAGCAGCATCAAAGGTTTTACAGCGTCCGTCGGGAGCCAATGCTCGCATTTTACTTAAACCAATGGAAGCCTCCGGAGATAAAATTAGATTAACCCCACCAGCTAAAGCCATGTTACATTCCCCAGAACGCAGACTTTGACTAGCTAAATGCACCGCTAATAAAGCAGAAGAACAAGCGGTATCGAGCTGCATCACAGGTCCTTGTAAACCTAAAAAATGAGCTATCCGACCCACCGCCACACTGCGGGCATTACCTAAGCTGCTGTAACTATCAATACGGTCATGGTCGCCAGAATACAGATTAAATCGGGAATAATCATCCATAAACAATCCCATAAACACCCCGGTTTGAGAACCGTGTAGTTGTTGTGGAGATTGTCCCCCATATTCCAAAGCTTCCCAAGCAGCTTCAAGCAACAGACGCTGTTGGGGGTCCATACTCGCAGCTTCTTTCGCAGAAATCCCAAAGAAATGGGGGTCAAATTGGTCTACATTTTCAATAAACCCGCCATTACGGGTATACATTTTACCGGAAAGATTCAGATTGGAACTATAATATTCATCAATATTCCATCTATCTTGAGGAACTTCTGTAATTGCATCCACCCCATCGCGTAATAGTTGCCAAAATTGTGCGGGAGAATTGGCTCCTCCGGGGAACCTACAACTCATACCAACAATAGCGATTGGTTCAGTTTTCGAGTTTTCCGCCGCATCAAGCTTGATACGCATTTCTTTTAAAGCAATAGCAGCACGTTGCAAGGGAGATAATTTACTTCTATCTGTGGTATTGTTATTCATCATCAAACTTTTTATTAGGCGTTAGGAATTATTGTTTTGTTTAACTACATTCGGACGGAATTAGAGTAAATTAATCAGCTACATTAATCAGGTTAAGTGATGCTAAATATAGTTTCAATGGAAAAAAGTTCGGTAAATTAGTATATTCCTTGGAAGTGAATTTAATGCTTATCAGGACTTATCGAATCGGTTTGCATTGAAATTATATATTTTTGAACGCAAAGTGACGCGGAGGTAAGCGCAGAGGAACGCTAAGTTTGTCAGCGGAAAGGATATCATCTCTATCTCAGTTGATTTTCCAGATTCCCGACTTCGCCTGTTAGTTAAATTCTGCGTTTCTCTGCGTTTACTTTGCGCTAAACTCTTAATAATTCTGCCAATTCTTGATCGATCAAGTTTGACAATTCCGCTTCAGAAAGTTGTAAGATGTCATCAACAAAATCTTGTACTGGTTTCACCTCTAAGGTTTCTTCAATTTCTACAACTTCCAAGGAAATAACTTTATCTAGTAAATACTGTGCTAAAGCTTCAATGGTGGAATATTCAAATGTCAAGGTAGAAGGCAAGGAGTTTCCCACCATTTTCTCTAACTGATTTTTTAATTCCATCGACATTAAAGAATCCATTCCCATGTCGAAGAATCCGGTACGGGGATTTGGACGAAATGAGGAATCAAAT
Source organism: Nostocales cyanobacterium 94392 (assembly GCA_035285725.1). GTDB lineage: Bacteria > Cyanobacteriota > Cyanobacteriia > Cyanobacteriales > Nostocaceae > Rivularia. The sequence continues at coordinate 7,581 of JAYKJL010000297.1, forward strand.
TGCAGAACTTTGACAACTTCATCTTGAATACGAGCAATCAATAAATTTTCTCGCTCGCTAACGATGGTTTCCTGGAGTTGATGGAGAAGTTCTAAATGCTGGGTTGATGATTCTTGTTTTACTTTTGCTGGGGTTTGACTAAGGAAGTTATTAACTAAAGGTGGTTGCTTTCCTGGGGAAAATTGTTGTAAAAACTTCGTCCAATTAACGGGTGTAACTCCTACTTGTGTTGCGTTTTGGGTTAATAAATCTCCTAATATTTGTAATGCTTGTTGTGGTGCAATTGTGGAAAAACCACTTGCTGTTATTCGTTGTTGGTGACGAATGTCTAATTTAGCAGCCATCCCGACTTCACCCCAAGCACCCCAGTTAATGCTCAAACCTGGTTTACCTTGATTTCGGCGATAATTAACTAAGGTATCCATAAACGCATTTCCAGCAGCATAGTTTCCTTGAGTTGGGGAACCGAATAAGGAAGCTGCTGAGGAGAAACAAACAAAGAAGTCTAAAGGTATATCTTGAGTGAGATTATGTAAATTCCAAGTTCCCCTGACTTTCACAGCCATAACTCCCTCGAATCGTTCCCAAGTTTGCTGTAACAGTAACCCATCATCTAAGACACCCGCAGCGTGAATAATACCTCTTAAAGGTGGATGGGATGTCTTGATTTTGGTTAATATTCCAGCTACATCTTCTGCTTGAGAAACATCTGCTTTGACAACCAGTACTTTCGCTCCGGCTTGTTCTAGTTGTAAAATTTCTTCAGTCGTGTCGTTGGTAATTCCTCGTCTGCTAGTTAAAACTAAATTCCTAGCCCCTTTATCAATCATCCAGCGAGCAACTACAAGTCCCAAAGCTCCTAATCCGCCGGTAATTAAATAGCTGCTTTCTGAATTAAATTTAAACTGTTGTTGTTGTGCGTTAGTTTGATGATTGCGTCTTACTAAGCGAGCAACTTTACGAATTCCTTGACGTAGAGCAATTTCATTTTCTGTGTCTGCAAATAATAATTGCTCGTACAATTCTTGAACTTGATTATGGTTTGCTGCATCTAAATCCAAGCGGGTACATAATAGTTCTGGATGTTCTAAAGCAATTACTTTACCTAATCCCCACAATGAAGCTCCAGTTAATTGTAAATCATCCGATGGTGCTGTTGCTTGAGTTGCTTTCGTTACCAACCACAATCGGGGATATGGAGATAATTCAGCTTTAGTCAAAGCTTGGACTAAATGCAAAACGCTACCGCAATTACGAACTTGGTTATTTATCTTAAAAGTGTCATCCAATCCCCATAAGTATACTATTCCCCGCAAAGCAGTTTGATTATTTGTGATCTCCTCCAGCAATCGGTGAAAGTCTTGGGGATTTTCGGGGTTGATGTAAAACTGTTGCGGAAAAGCTTTATATTCCGTACCGGGAACAACTAAAACATAATCTTCGCCATTTTGCTGTAATTTTCTTGCAAGTTCATCGCCTATTCCTGTATCTTGAGCGAATATCAGCCAACTACCCTTTTCTTGTGGAATTAATTCTTGATTCTTATCAACATCCTTGTTTTCCCAAGCAATTTCATACAACCAATCGTGAGAATCTTTAGTGATGTTTTGGAAAACGGTTTTTTGACGAATTCTTCTGGCTTCAAAACCGATAATTTCCGCAATTAAACGTCCGGATTCGTCGTACAAACTGATATTACCAAGTAAACTATTATCGTCTGATTCTTGTTTTTGAGCGTGACACCATAGTTTACGATCGCAACTAGGACGATGGTAAAATTTTAACTTGGCAATGTTAAAGGGAACATACATATAATCTTGCTGTGATTTATTTATTTCCCAACAGTTAAGTAGCTGCAAACAAGAATCAATTAAACCGGGATAAAGTTGATAATTATCAATTTTATCTGGTAATTGAGGCTGTTTCATTTGACATAAAGCTTGATTTTCTCCCAGCCAAATTGTGTCAATCCATTGAAATGAGTTCCCCCAGTTGTAGCCCCTATCTCGGAATGTAGAGTAAAATTCTGTTCCCGATATTTGATGACATTGCTGTTTTAATGTTTCAATATTTATCGATTTATTGACAGAATTTACTTCTGTTGTCACCAAATTAATTGTTCCCGTTGCGTGAGATTTCCAAGCTTCAATATGGTTTTCCGAAGTTTGATTTTGTAGACTAATAATTTGTAATCCTGTGGCTTGATTTGATTGCGGTGTCAACACTAACTGAACCGTCTGGGTACTATCATCATCACAAATTAAAGGATGTGAAAGTAATAAATCCTCAATAATACAAGTTTCATCCGAGAAAGTCTCCTTAACAGCCGATAAAATCATGGAAACATAAGATGCAGCCGGAACTATTGCTTTTCCATCGAGTTTGTGGTCATTTAAATAAGCTGGTGAATTCGTACTGACTTCTAATTCAAAACGAGTTTCTGGAGAAAATGGTAATCTCAGCCTTTTACCTAATACCGGATGCAATGCTTGATTATTACTTGGGGTTAAAGTTGGTGGTTGAGGAATATTTATCTTAGATGTATCAACCCAATAACGCTGACGTTGAAATGGATAAGTTGGTAATACCAATCGCTGACGAGAATAATCAGAGTCAAAAGCAAACCAGTTTATGGTTTTTCCACTGACATATAATTGTGCTAAAGTTGACAACACCTGTTGCCAATTCGACTGAGAAGAATGCAAACTAGAAAGCCACATTCCCACATTTGTATCTACACATTTACGTCCCATTCCTAATAAAATAGATTTCGGTCCTACTTCCAGAAATACTCGACAACCCTGTTCTGCAACAGTTTTCATTCCGGGTGCAAATCTTACCGTTCCCCGCAAATGGTCTAACCAATATTGAGGATTTTGTAGCTCTGTGGTGACTAACTCACCAGTAACATTGGAAACTAAATCTATTTGAGGTGTTGCAAAATTAACTTCTGATAATACCCGCTCAAAATCTGCTAACATTGGTTCCATCAAAGCCGAATGGAAAGCGTGAGAAACATTTAATTTGACGGTATTAATATCTTTAGCTTCTAACTTGTCAACAACAATATCTACCGCTTGATTTTCTCCCGAAATTACCACACTTTCCGGTCCATTTATCGCTGCGATGGAAACTTGATCGCTAAAAGCTTGAATTGCTGCGGAAACAACTGCTTCTGTAGCAAAAACGCTGACCATTGCACCATTACGAGGCATCGATTGCATTAATTTAGCACGCTTCGCAATCAATTTTAAACCATCTTCTAAACTAAAGACTCCCGCCACACAAGCAGCAACATATTCACCCAAACTATGTCCCAAAACCATATCTGGTTCAATACCCCAAGACTTCCATAATTGGAAGACAGCGTACTCAATAGCAAATAAAGCCGGTTGAGCGTAAGCTGTATCGTTTATCAAGTTGGTGTTACTACCGTAAAGCACCGACAGCAAAGGCTGTTCTAAATATGGACGTAAAATTTCATCGCAGCGGTTAATAATTTGACGAAACATCGGTTGAGTTTCGTAAAGTTCTCTTGCCATTCCCGCATACTGGGAAGCTTGCCCGGTAAACAAAAAGGCGATTTTTTGATTTGCTTGAGACTCACTATTATCAGTAATTCCCGCAGATGGATTATTAATAAAATTACTGAGTTCTTGGTGTAAATTTGCAGTCGAATCCGCAATAAAAGCCAGCCGATGCTCAAAATGCGATCGCCCTGTATTAGCTGTAAAACAAATATCTGTCAAAGCTGTTTGGGGACGAGATGATAAAAAGCTGTGGTAATCTTGAACTAAATTAATTAGTGCTGCTTCAGTTTTGGCTGATAAACTCAATAAATGTAGTGGACGTTCGATATCCGTTTGAGTTTTCGGTTCAACTTGCGGTGCAGATTCTAAAATCAAATGTACGTTAGTACCACTCATTCCAAAGGAACTGATTCCAGCTAAACGTTGGGGAGCATCCCATTTTGTGAGGGAAGTCGGTACTCTCACGGGAAGTTTGCCCCAAGGGATGTAAGGATTGGGCTGATTAAAATGTAGGTGAGCGGGAATTTCAGCCTGCTGCAAACTCAATATTACTTTGATTAAACCAGCTATTCCAGCAGCTGATTCTAAATGTCCCAACTGAGTTTTTACCGCACCGATGGTTAAAGGATTATCTTGACTACGATTTTCACCCAATACATTTCCTAATGCTAAAACCTCAATTGGATCTCCCAAACTAGTTCCTGTACCATGTGCTTCCACATACTGAATTTGATGAGGTTCGAGCCGAGCATTTTCTAAAGCTTTACGTAATAATGCTTCTTGTGCTGCACCGTTGGGAGCAGTTAAACCATTACTTGCACCATCATGATTGACAGCCGAGCCGCGAATTACAGCCAGTATATTATCCCCGTGAGAAATTGCATCTGACAATCGTTTGAGTATAACTATTCCACAACCTTCACCCCGACTGTAACCATCAGCCGCAGCATCAAAAGTTTTACAGCGCCCATCCTTAGACAAAGCCTTTAACTTAGACAAACCAATACTTGCTGACGGAGAAAGAATTAAATTCACTCCACCGGCCAAAGCCATGTTACATTCCCCAGTACGCAAACTTTGACAAGCCAAATGCACCGCTAACAGCGAAGACGAACAAGCAGTATCTAACTGCATCGTCGAACCTTGCAAACCCAAAGTATAAGCCAAACGTCCCGCAGCCATACTTCTGAGAATACTTAAAGTATTGTAAGCATCAATTTGAGTGCGATCGCCACTGTTGAAACCCAACTGAGAATAATCATCCATACAAAGTCCAATAAAGACTCCGGTGGAACTACCTTTTAATTTATCTGCGGGAATTCCCGAATGTTCTAAAGCTTCCCAGCTAACTTCTAAAAGTAATCGTTGTTGGGGATCTAAATTTACAGCTTCCCTAGGAGAAATACCAAAGAAATGTGCATCAAATTGATCTACTTGATCTAAAAATCCACCGTACTTAGTGTACATCTTTCCCGGTACTTCGGAGTCTGAATGATAATATTTATCTACATCCCAACGTTGAGAAGGAATTTCTTTAATAGCATCGATTCCATCGTGCAACAAATGCCAGTAAGCCTCTGGATTATCAGCACCACCAGGAAAGCGACATCCCATACCAATAATTGCTATTGGTTCCCTCTGCACCTGCTGCATATTATCGACAACAGAACGCATATTTCTGATTTCCAACAATGCTTTTTCTAACAACGGACGATAATTTTGATTTTCTGGGTAATTCATGTTATTTAATGGTTGATGGTTGATGGTGAATATTGCGCCCAAGCGCTACTACGAACCGGGAGTTACCCCTTAAAATGTGGTCAAGTAATATTGTAGGTTGGGCTTCACTACGTTCAGCCCAACACCCGCGTTGGGTTGCGCTTCGCTTAACCCAACCTACGAAGAGGTATTTTAACTCTTCGGGATTCCTGGTGGATGAAGCGCCCTCTGCGCTACTACGAACCGGGAGTTACCCTTTAAAATTAATGTGGTGGAGTACTATAGGGATCCGGTTTGATTTTTGTATGCCCTTCAGGCACGCTACACGAACGCGCAGCGTGGCGTAGCCATAATTATTTGTGTAGGGAGGCTTTCTTGCTTTCTTGCTTTCTTGCATTCATGCTTTCATGATTCTTTCTAGAAGATTAAGGTGTACTGAGTTTTTTCAATTTTCAAGTAGGATTCCTATAGTAGTTCATGTCACTAAATTTAAATGTTTAACGCTGCAATTTCTTGAGCAAGTAACTCAGCTAACTCTCTATCATTCAATGCTTCAAAATCGGTGGATTGTGGATTCAAAAGCGCCTTCGTATCAAACTGATTCTCTTGGGAAATATCTACACTGCCTAAATGATGTGCTAAAGAATCAACCGTGGGAAAATTCCAAGTTATGGTTGGTAAAATCTCCCCCTGCAACCAATTGCTCAAATCTTCAGCTAACTTTACCGCTCTTACGGAATCCAAACCATAATCGGCAAAAGATTTATTACGGTCAATTCTACTGCCACTTATCGTCAATTTTTTGACCATCCAATCAGTTATCCAATTGGCAACTTGCTCGAAACTCGGTTGCAAGACTTCTTTGGTAGCAATAACTTTACTTACATTTTTTATTGCTATATTCTCAGTTGCGACATTTTTTACGGATTTCGCAGGACAAGAGTTTTCTTCTCGCAATAATCGCTTCAGTATTTTTCCGGTAGGATTCTTCGGTATAGAATCAATAAATATAACGTCTGCGGGTACCTTATATTGTGCCAATCGCTGCTGACATAAAGTAATTATTTCCTCTTCGGTAACTACTTCACCAGGTTTAATTACAATACAAGCCCGCACCTGTTCCCCCATTAACGTATTGGGAACACCGTATACAGCCACTTCAGCAATAGATGGATGCTGATAAATGACATTTTCGACCTCAGCGGGGTACACTTTCAAACCGCCACAATTAATCATATCCTTCAAACGGTCAACAATGTAAAAGTAACCCAACTCATCCATTTGACCGATATCACCAGTATGAAACCATCCATCCTTGATAACCTTAGCCGTTTCCGATGGACGATTCCAGTAACCCAACATGACATTGACACCCCGAATCAAGATTTCTCCCAATTTACCCGGTATAACTTCCCTACCATCTTCAGTATCAACAATTTTCATCTCCACGTTTTCAATTGGTGTACCAATAGAACCAAGTTTATATTTGAGCCGATGATTGTAGCTAGCTAGGGGTGATGTTTCCGTTAAACCATATCCTTGATGAATGACTTTACCAAACTTTTCTTGCCATTGTTTAGCAATCTCTACAGGTAAACCAGCAGCAGCAGAAAAGTAATAATTTGCGGTTAAATCCGTTTGAGATGCTTTCTCCAATAACAGAATAAAAGTTGTTGGTACCCCGAAAAACATTGTAATATTAAACTCAGCCACCGAATTAATAATAGTGTCCGGTTCAAAAGAGCGATGCAGTACAATCGTGGCACAGGCATTTAAAGCACTGTTGAAGATAGCATTCTGTCCAAAACAGTGAAACATTGGTAAAAATAACAAAATATTATCTTTACTACTCATTCCACAATTGTGATTCATCGAATACATATTAGAAATCACATTCCCGTGGGAAAGAGTCGCACCCTTCGGAAAACCCGTAGTTCCGGAAGTATAAAGAATCGCTGCCGGTTCGTCGCGCTCCATCATCACAGCACGAGCTTCATCTGAAACCTTCGACATTAATTCATCTAAAGAAATACCGACAGTCGATTTACCTTCAGTAATCAAAAGATGTTGTAAATATGGTAAATCCCCTTGAGGAACTTTCTCACAAAGCTGTGAAGTTGTAATCAGTGCTGTAGCTTGACAATCATCTAGAATAAACTTAACTTCATCCTCTTGCAAACTGATATTTATCGAAACCGCAATTGCACCAATTTTTTGAATCCCCAGGTAAGAAATGATAAATTCAGGAATATTAGGTAAAAACAATCCAACCCGTTCACCTCGTTTAATTCCCAGTTCGCTCAAAGCATTAGCAGCACGATTTATCATTTTATTTAAGTGCTTGTAAGTAAAATACTTACCTTCAAAAATCACTGCTGGTTTATGAGGAAAAAGACTGCAACCATGTTCTATATTTTTTGCTATATTCATGACTTAATTTAATTATTGTTCAAAGTTTTAAGGGAATAGAGAACAGTTTGTAGCGTATCAAACGGGAGCAAGCCGCTCCCATTACAAATGCATGAGCAATATCGATTAACAATCTTTAACTGCATCCACAATTAAACCTCCTTTCTCAATATCAGCAGCAATTTGAGCAATATGAATATCTAAAGATTGTTCGTTATCGTTCCAAATGTAGGGACGATTAGAACTGGGCTTTTGTCCAATTACCTGATAAAATGCCGAATACAACTTTTTAGTAGCAGGAGAAAGACAAGTCCGAGCATCATAATCACCACTAACTTTGTGGGAATGTAAATCAACCGCTTGCACCCCAAACATTAGTGCGATCGCCATATATTGTTGAAATATTTCTACAGAACGACGGGCTAAATTTGCACTCATATAACCTTGAGAATTGATGTTCTGGTTAAACTGTTCTGCATGGGTGGGATATCTGTCTGCAAGGGAGTTTCCGTAAAAGGTCAATAAAGGCATAATTGAATTACCGCATATTTGCAGACCTTTCAATCCCATATTCACCTTACGCTCTTGATTCCCTACCAAAGAAGGAGCCAATCCGTTATTAAATTCCGGAGAGACAAGTAGCGCAATTTGTACGTCTATATGTTTAGCCAAAAGTCCTAAATAATAGCGTAGGTGGTCCATTCCCATACCTACATACTGTCCCAGGAAATTGCCCCCATGATAGCTTGCATTATTTTCTACATCGATTAAGGGGTTATCCGTAACTGAATTCATCTCAATTTCAATTTGCGAGCCAACTTGAGAGATTCCATCAACAATTGGACCCATATATTGTGGCAAACAACGCAAGGAATAACGGTCTTGAATCAATTTTTGCTTGCGATATTCATGTTTACCATCTAACTCGTCGCGAATTAAACGAGAACCAGCAAGCAAAGAAATCATTTGTTCTGCTGCCCATAATTGCCCAGGGTGAGGTTTGCACTCGTGAATAAAGGGATGAAATGATTGATTTGTACCGTTCAAACCCTGAACAAATAGAGCATTAACACCCATTGCCAGTTTGAGCAATATTCGCGCATCGTAAACGCAATTAGCAGCAATACCAGTCATTACAGAAGTACCGTTCATCATTGCCAAACCCTCTTTGGGCAATAATTGCAAGGGTGACAAACCAAGTTTAGATAGAGCAGTGGGAGCATCCATTTCTCTACCCTTGAAATCAACTTTAAAGCTAGAATCCAAACCAATCAAAGCACCAGTAATGTAAGATAACGGTACTAAATCACCACTTGCACCAATGGAACCAAATTCGTATACATGAGGAGTAACCCCAGCGTTGAGGAAAATTTCCATCCGTCGAATTAGTTCGAGACGGATACCAGATGCACCATGTAAATGTGAGTTAGCTCGTAAAAGCATTGCCGCGCGGACATCTGAAATAGGCAATTTCTTCCCAGCACCCGACTTGAGGAACCAAACCAGATTTGTTTGTAATTCAGATGCTTCTTCCGGAGAAATCACCACATCTGCCATACCACCAAATCCAGATGTTACACCATAAATTGGCTTTCCAGATTCAACTGCATCGCTAATGAAATCACATGATGCTTGAATACCCTGTAAAATGGCTGGATTTTCTGTTAACCGTACTTGTTTTCCATCACGAGCCACACTGGCAAGGTTATCTATGGTGAGAGAATCGTTACCTAGATTCACAGTTGAATCGGAATATTTACTGTAAACGAATTGAGCGGAAACAGTATTGCTTTTTTGTAGAGATGTTACTTTCATGATATTTGTGAAATAGATGTGGATTGTAGATTTTTTCGATCAAAACTTAAACGCTATATACTAATTCTTTTTCCGTTAGAGAACAGTATGGCATTGTCATAGTATGTTTATTCGACCAACGACCAAATATGTCAGCAATAGGAGCTACTTCTTGCATTAACTCTCGATATTGTTGGGGTGTTAAAGATTGGGGTCCATCAGATAATGCTTTTGCAGGATCGGGATGGACTTCAATCATTAATGAATCTGTACCAGCAGCGATTGCTGCCATTGTCATTGATGATACAAACTCAGATTTACCCGTTGCATGACTAGGGTCAACCATAATCGGTAAGTGAGTTAGAGTACGCAAAACAGGTATCGCGGATATATCCAAAGTATTTCGTACATATTTGTGGTCAAAAGTGCGAATTCCCCGTTCGCAAAGAATTACGTTGGGATTACCAGCCGCAAGAATATATTCGGCAGCCATTAGCCAATCTTCTATAGTTGCAGCCATCCCTCGCTTGAGCAAAACAGGTTTATTAATGGCTCCGACTTGTTTCAACAGTGAGAAATTCTGCATATTTCTGGCTCCGATTTGGATAATATCGGCTACAGTTGCTATTTTATCTAAGTCTGCCGTATCCATCACTTCAGTGACAATTCCCAAACCAGTGACAGCTTTCGCTTTTGCAAGTAATTCTAAACCGCTCTCACCATGTCCTTGAAATGAATAAGGAGAAGTACGTGGTTTATAAGCACCACCACGCAAAAACTTGGCTCCAGCGGCCTTGACTGATTGTGCTGTCTCCACAATCATTTCTTCATTTTCAACCGAACAAGGACCAGCGACTACAACTATGGGAGAATGTTGACCGAAAGCAACGATTTCATTTGGTGTAGTTACATAAATTGTACTGGGTTGTCCGTCGGTCCATTGTAAGCTAGCACGTTTAAAAGGTTTTTCTACACGCATTACTCTTTCAATAAAAGGACTAAGTTTTTCAATTTGTTGAACGTTAATAGATGTAGTATCGCCTACTAAACCTATTAAAGTGTTATGAATACCAACGCACTTTTCTGGATGGATATTCAAAGGACGAATTTCTTGAGTAATTCGTTCAATCTCCATTACTGGAGTTCCAGATTTCATTACTATAATCATTGACTTAAATTTCTCCTTGCATTAGTTGAAAGAAACAAAAATAATGTATCTAGTTTATTCGTTGCAATCAATCATTTTCAATATATTCATATTATTAGAAGAGTTAGTTAGGTTCAATGGAAAATATTTCGGTAGTATAGGATATTAATTTGCTTTAATTGAAAATACAGTACCGATATAAATCCAGAGTAACTTCTTCACTTATGAATGACAGCAACTGCGAATTGCAGGCTTACCATCTACCATAGTCAGAAAAAGAGACATCTTCTGAGAATTAGACTCCCAACAATAAATAGGAATACCCGAACAGCATTGAGAATCAGTAGTTGCTTTCGGTAAATCACCAAAAGTCACATTAGTCTTTGCTTTACCCGCATTAATATCAGCCAGCGCCGACACCAGAATAAATAATGAACCAATTTCACTTAAACTTCTGTTTTCAAGAGAAATATGATTCCCAGATTGTAGCTCATTCAATTCAGAATAAGAGAGAGTTAAACCAAGCAAACTAGCACCTTTACTAATTGCAGGTTCGCCCCTATTTGTAGTCAATTCAAACATATTACAAATCCTTTGATGATGTTAGCTGTACTTTTTCACAGAACAAAATGAAATTATTTAATTAGATAGAAATTTGTTCAGTACTTACGCTTCGGAACCACACCTTACGGGTTATTGTCACAATAACCCGTTGGTGCGTGACACAGAAGAAGCTTATTTTTACGTTCAAATTTATTCTAAACTACACACCCGTTGCAAAAAAATGTGTCAGTTGCGTAAGTCCTGAGTTGATTTATTTTTGCACGCTGTATATCAAAATTCGACAGACCATAAGATTTATGTTTGTAAATGCGATATTTTTGTTGACACTTATAATCTTAAGAGATATAAAATCAATTTTCCATGAAAAATATTGAGTTTGAATAGGATATTCTTTTGTTTTAATTTTATAACTCTACAATAATTTTTCACGCAAAATAGGAAACGGAGAATAGCATTAAATAAGTAATATACTAAAAATCAGATTATTGAAGAAGGCAGAGGGCAGATGGCAGAAGGCAGAAGGAACAATTAGTGGGGGATTCAGACCCGCCACTAATTGTAATCCGCCCTTCCTTCGTTGTGGCGGGGGTCTTAAACCCTTGCTTCCTACGGTCGCGAGAAGTACGAGACAGATTCCATAAAAGCCCTCTGCCTCCGTACTTCTGCCTTCTTATAAAGCGAGCATCATTTCTCTTGTATAGTTAGCGGAGATGGAGTTGAGAAAACTAACTTAACAATAAAAAGAGGGGCTAATACTTGAATTTAATATCAAGTCTAAACCCCTTAAAAATATAAGAATTTCAAGTAATACTTTTTGATGATCTATTTGCTCAAAAATCTTCTAGATTCAACTTGATTAGTTTGTTTTTTACGTCTAGATATCGCAGCCAAAACTCCAAACATTAATAGCGTCCATGTCAAAGATTTTTCCGGCACGGCTCTAACCACTCGCAATTCTAATGGAAATGGAAGAATAAACATATCAAATCCATTTCCGCTTCTTTGCAATAAATCATCTCCATCAAAAGAGTTAACTATCTGGACTCTATTTCCAGCAGCAGAGACATCTTTGACAAAAGCATCAGCTAAACCTTGATTGAATGAAGATAAATTGGGTACTTTATTTACCGTAACTGGGTCTGTAAAATTACTCTCAATATCATCTTGAAATGAAGTTGTTGGACCATAATCAACAATTGCATAATAATCAGAATATCCGAAGTCAATTATTTTAGTCGTACCATTATATAAACCTAATTCAACATCATTAGGATTAGCGCTATAAATTCTTTCTTCGATAGGAGAATCTGGTTCAGCAAACCAATTTTTACCAATAGTATCTGCACCTAAGTTCCAGGTTTTTGTAAAATCCTGACCTTCTTTTTGACCGAATGCAAAACCAATATCACTAAATTCAATACCATTATCTGTTAAATAATCATTAAAGTTTGAAAAACCGGAATTATTAACTAAACTAGCTGTTCTAGTCGCATTAGTTGAAGGTAATTCCGGGCTACCCTGTCTTCCAGTACCATAGTAAGGAGCATTATCGGGAACACCTGGAATATCAGCACGAGAATTCAACGGGATTAATCTATGACCTCTATCTAGAGCATCAGCATCTTGGTTATAGAAAGCAACAAATCCTTGATTTTGTGAAGGTAAACCCTGAAAGTCTAAAAAAACATTAGATTCGATTGGTCGGGGTTCAATAAATCTCAGTTGGTCAAAATTAAAAGTTGCAGCCTTTACAGATGCTGGAGCTATTACAAAGGATAGCAAAGGGGTTGTAAAAAGGAAAGCGGATACATGGAATGTACGCATAATTAAAATTTGATGAAAGTCTTAGAAGTTTGTTTGCATATTATCACTACTGTTTAGTGTATAGCAATCTAAAGTTAAGTAAGTTAAAATACCCAAATTAGCTTGTAGCCAGTAACATCCTTGATGTTTCGTTAAATGTTTGCTGTAATGATATCTTTTTACTATGGGTATCTCTCCAAGCTTTGGGAGATATAGAATAGTTTTGACGAAATAAGCGGCTAAAATGACCGGAGTCTGGATAGCCTACTTTTGCCGCAATCCAACTTACAGATTGGTCTGTTTTGATTAGTAAAGAGCGAGCTTCAGCCATACGACGCTCAATAATCCAGCCGTATATACCCTTTTGAGTTTGACGTTTGACTAGGTTAGTAAGATAAGTAGCTGTGTAACCAACAGCTTCAGCTACATCACCAAGATTTATTTGCTGGTGATAATTTTCTTCAATAAATTGGAAGACTTCGTTTAGTAAGGAGCAATTAGAAATAGGAAATATTGACTCCGATTGAAGCGTATTTCTTCCTTGACTAGTTTGATTTTCTGAATACAATTTGCGAGAAAGACACCATTGTTGAAGAATTGTTTGTTTTTGAAGTTGAGCGTTGATTGTTAATAATAGTTCTTCTTCTTGATAAGGCTGAGTTAAATACGTATCATAGCTATTGCATAGTAATTTATTTTCAGTAAGAAGCTGATGATCGGTTGTTTCTGTAGCTATAAAAATAACCGGGGTAATTTCTGTAACAGCATTTTGACGTAATTCTGTAACAATACTACGATAATTTAGCTCTAATGCCTTAAAATTACAAATCACTAAATCTGGCGAATGTTCTTTCGCTAACTTAACACCCATAAATCCATCTTCTGCACCAATAGCATCAAAAGCCCTATCATTAAGGAATTTTAAAAAGAAGTTTCGGAGTGTTACTTGATTTTCAATTACTAATATTTTTTTCATGATATACTCTTTATTTAATTTATCAATTAATGGTTGTAATGATCATGAATGGACAGAAAAAAGCATGGGAATACTTAAAATGATAAATAATCTTTTATTTATTCCCCGTTGCTCTAATTAATAGAATAAGAAATTTACTAAATTAAAGAAACTACAGTTTATGGTAGTTAGAATACATTTTTTGGAATTGAGAATAACTTAAATGTGTAGGTAGTATTACAGAAAACTGTAATTTGTTACCGGGAGCAACGCGATTTCGTGAACTTTAACCCAAATATCGCGATACACCTTCGGTGTCGGCTTCGCCTATCGCCAACAAAAAAAATCAGTGGTATTTGATTAAAGAATACATTTAAACAAGTATAAATACTTTTTTGTTAAACAGAGGTGTTCCGCG
>JAYKJL010000298.1:0-5970 GCA_035285725.1 Nostocales cyanobacterium 94392
ATCAATTAATCGTTTTACCAGACGGTAAAGATGTTGTTGATGTTGTAGCAGGTAAACCAGGACCTAAAAGTGATGTGAAATTGTTTCGTGAATCCCGAAAAGGGTTTGACCCAAATCAAAAATTTAATGGAGATAAGGCTTATGAAGGAGAAGAGTTAATTAAAACTCCTCATAAAAAACCGAAAAAACAAGAATTAACTCCAGAACAAAAAGGAATAAATAAAGAGTTAGCTTCGGAACGCATTTTTGTTGAACATCTAATCCGTTTGGTAAAAATATTTCGAGTAGCCCAAGAAAGGTTTAGATTAAAACCAAGTAAATATGAACAGATAATTATGACAATTTGTGGACTTGTGCGATTGCGAATAGGTACATTTATTTTATGACTATAAATAACTCAATATGCCAAGAGTAAATTGGTTCCAACATATACTGTTTTTTGGCTAGTTATTAATAGTAAGCATCTCAAAGCATTATTTTAGCGTACAAACTAACTACCTTTGCGATTTGGCGATCGCACTTTTAAAGGTAGTGATAGTAAGACTTTGGTTGTTTTCGGAGATGTCTAATTGACAAGCCACTATTCACATCTACACATATTCCCCTGAAAAAGCAAGAAAATGTAGACGACCAGATTGCTCCCCAGTTACTACCTTCTTCGCATCTGAGGTCATAACACAAGCCTGCATAACACTTTCCCCATAGAAACAAGCAATCATTTCGTTGCTTCTTAAATCCCACAGCTTTAAGGTTTTATCATGCGAAACGGAGACAGCCTGTTCGCAATT
This sequence comes from Nostocales cyanobacterium 94392, assembly GCA_035285725.1. Lineage (GTDB taxonomy): Bacteria > Cyanobacteriota > Cyanobacteriia > Cyanobacteriales > Nostocaceae > Rivularia. Next base: position 789 of record JAYKJL010000298.1, read on the forward strand.
TGGGGTAATTGCTACATCATATATCCAATCTCTATGCCCTAGTAGAGTATTTTTAACCTCTCTCTTTTGCAAATCCCATATTTGCAAGCTACTCGTATTTCCACCAGTAATTCCCCATTTTCCATCTGGTGTAATATCTAGTGCCGTCACTAGACTATCTTCAGTTTTGGCGATGAGTTCGCCAGTTTCTGTTTCTATGTTCCAAAGTATTAACTGACCATCATGTCCAACAGTAATAGCGTTTTTACCATCTTCTGTAACTTTTAAAGCTTTAATAATGCTATTATGAATGTTGGGAAATAAATTTAACTCAAAATTATTGATGTTCAGAAGCCATAAAATATTATCAGATGCAATAAGAACTAAGTCTTTACTTGCCGGTACAAATGAAATAGCTGTGATTGGAATACTTTGAGTAATTGGAAGTATATATTTATTGTTATTTGTTTTACTCAAATCCCATAGGATTAATTCTCTATTTAAAGAAGCAGAGATAGCGCGTTTTCCATCTTTATTTAAATCAACAGCAGTTACTATGTCATTGTGACCTATAAGTTCCAATATACATTGACCATCATCTATATTCCAGAATTTAACAGTGCCATCTTCAGAAGAAGATAGAACATATTTCCCATCAAAACTTATCTCTAAAGCTGTTACAGATGAGTTATGACTTTTTTTTTCTACTTGAGATTCTTTATCTTTTAAGCTCCATATTTTTAACGTATAATCATCGGAAGCCGTAATCAAATTATTATCATTAGGAGTAAAAGCAACTGTATTTGACCAATCGTTATCCTTAATAGTCATTTGGTAATTGTTATTTTCCAAATTCCAAAGCTTGAGAGTTTTATCAGATGAGCAGGAAATAAATTCTGTTTGTTTGGCATTAGGTACAACAGAATAAACTGAACCTTTGTGTCCCTCAAAAATATGTATGCATTTATAATTTTGTAAATTCCATAATCTAATTGTTTTATCTGCTGAAGTAGAAATTATCTGTTTTTTCTGGTTAAGTATTGCTACGCTATAAACTTGATCGCTATGACCTTTAAAACGACCAATAAGTTTACCACTTTCCAAATTCCAAAGTTTTAGAGTTTTATCAGATGAAGCAGAAATAACTGACATGACTTCAGAAGATACTGCTATATCGTTGATCGAATTTTTATGTGCCTGTAAGTTAAATATACACCTACGATTTTGTAAGTCCCAAATTTTTAGTCTCCCATCTGCACCTCCTGATATAACTTGCATCCGTTCCCTGATAAATGCAGCAGCGTAAATCGGACAATTATGTCCTTCAAAAGTGTGTAGGCATTCATAACTTTTCAAGTTCCATAGTTTCAATGTCCCATCTTCTGATGCAGAAACTGCTTGTTCCTCAGAAATAAATAAGACAGTGTGGATAGTTCCTTCATGCCCTTCAAATGTATGTATTTGTTTACCTGTTTGTAAATCCCAAAGTTTCATATTCTTATCTGATGAACCAGAAAGAATATGCTTGCCGTTGTGAGAAACTGCTAATGCTTTAACATTGTCGAAGTGACCTGCCATTATACGTAATAGAAAAGTATTGACCTGAACTAAGCTTGGCGTAATAGTCAGAAAATGAGGATAAGCAAATTTTTGTTCAAAAAAATTATGTTTTTCTACAGAATTTATGTTCATCAAGCGTCCTTGTAATTGAGTCCGCAATTGTTTTGGTTCTTGATCTAAAATATGAGTGCTTAGTTCAAAGGCTTTTTTAATTAATTGTAATTTCGTATCATCAGAAAAATAATTAAAATCAGCAATTAAAGCGTAAATATTTGTCGCTTCTAGTTTTGCTTGTAGCCACTGAAAATTCAGTAGTAAATCTCGAAATTCTTCCTGAAAACCTGCGTAATAAAAATGATAGCCAATTTTTTCAAAGTAATATCCATCTTTAGGACCTGTAGCCCAACCATCAGTACATTTGGCTTGATAAGCTTGTAAAATTTTATGATGCAGCTTTGATAGATTATTAATTTGCTTTCGCACATAGTCAAGCTGAAGATCGTGTACAACTAGGCGACCTAATTGATCTTGCTGTGCTAGCGATTTGTTTACCAGTGTTGTAATAATTTCATCGACATCTAATTCATCCAAACCTTGCGATTCCCAAAAAGTCTGCAAAACTTTTACTGGAATCGGAGTATCTTCTAGGAAGATTGCAAAATTTAGATATCGTTCTTTTACCTCTGGTTCTAAATCATCCACACTTACTTGAATTGCGCGCAGTAAGTTAGGATAGGGATACTCTGGAAACTGTTGCTTAATTTTCTCTAAATCAGCATTCTGTAATCGTTTTAGTAAACTCTCCCAGAGATTGGGTTTACCTTTAGCCATTGCTCCTACTATTGCCAGAGCTAATGGTAAATTACCACATTCATCTACGACTTGTTTTGTCTCACTAGGAAGGGTTTCTACTGCTTGTTCTGAGGACTGTGCTAACAATTGCAGTGCTTGGCGATCGCTTAACAAACCCAACCGATACTCTTGAAAACCTAGCTTCTCAATTATCTCTGCATTACGAGTGGTTATTAGTAAATAACTGGTCTGCCCTAAACTTGTAAACGCCTCAGCATCGTTTAAATCCCAAACATCATCTATAATCACCAAGCAAGCTTTATTCTTCAACAAAGTGCTTAAGAAAATCTTACCTTCTTGAACATCCTTAAATTGTCTTTGCTCTCCTGTTAACGCTATAGCAATCAAAGCTTGACAATCAGGTAAAGTCGGTTTCTGACCAAGGGTAACCCAGACGATACCATTGCAAAACCGTCGCCGTACCTCCTCATCTCGGACTAGTTCGGCTATTACTACGGATTTACCAATTCCCCCCATACCTTGCACACCCGTTGCACGAAAAGCACCGATTACACCTAATCTTTGATTTGAATCACTAAGTATTAGTGTTTTTAATGAGTTAATTTCATCTGGACGGGATAGAAATTTGAGAGGAAGCTGTGGCACAGTAGAACTTAACTCACCTAGTCCATCTGCTCCCGTGAGTTGGGTTAGCGGATTGTAATTTTGTTGTTGTAAAACTTCCTGTAAAAATTTTCTCAATGTTTCAGCATCCGCACCTTGGTAAATGCGATCGCCTATGTGAACTTCTTTCCCTTCTGGGATGTTGACGTTATACTTACCAAGTTGCAGTTTGGTTTGGTTATCGCCAGAAGAAAGCATCCCCCGTAAAGCTGCAATGTCTACATCAGTATATTCGCCAGTTACTATACGGTTAATAACGCTATTTATATCTTCGGAATTTGCCATTTATCAGAAGTTTTTGTTTTGTTTTATCTTAGACAATTTAATATTTGAAGGTGCTTTTTTAATAAATTCTCTATAATTCCTGTATATTTTAATGCTTCTCTTGATAAGCTAATTTCAAGCAACTAGAGACACCCGATGGCTGACTCGTGGAACTTACTAACAATATTTGATCGCATCCTCAATGGCAGTGCAGATGAGGATAAGATTAATTTATTGCGCCAATCCCTTACAGCTAGCAGTGGTCAAAATGTTTTGCAGTTGGGGAAGTACAACGTTAATATTAGCGATGCTAAGGATATTCATATTGGCGATAAAGTTTATCAAGGAACTGACGCGGAAACAATTCGCGCCATTTTGCGAGAAATACTTTTCCAAAACACGCAACAAATAGAAATAAACTGGCACGATATCGGTCAAACCAGTATGTCGGAACAGTTGCGACTCACCACAAACCCATTGACATCGGTAGAGGGAATTAGCTATCGCACCGAGCAGGTATACGTACCTTTGGGACTCGTGGAGCGGAAAAAGCAAGCTCCAGCCGTGTTTCAACTGGTACTTGGGTGAGGGGAAATTACCAGAAACGAAAGCGGGATTGTACGAGCAGAAGAAGGGACAGTTTGCGACAGCGGGGGAATAACGCAAGCGGTTAAACGCAGCTTTAGGAGAATTAGCACGGGAAGCAATTGATAAGAAATGCGGTTTCGGTTACGACAGGAATTTGTGTGCGAGTATTTGGGGGAACCGGATGATGCAGATTCTTTGTTTAGGTTAGCGTTGCAGTTGGGATGGTTAAATAAGGTGGGGGTAGATGGGGAGAATCCTAGGAAGGGGGTATATGCGTTTTTTATTAATTACTCAGTCTGTTGTTCACTTTTGCGTTTTTCGATTTCGGCGATCGGTAAAATGAGATTTTCTGCAATTTCTGCACGTATTTTTGAACTAGCGGCACAAATACTATCAAGACAGGTTGCTAATAATCGATTTGCGTCATAATATTCTTGAATAACTTTTTTCTGTTCGCGAGAAAATTGCCAAATATGACCAATATTGCGATTCGCAATCATTATCTCTTGTATCTTTTTAATTAAAGTGTTGCATATTGTCTTTTCCAAATTATCTCTCATATATTGTTGTAGTAATCTTAACTCTTTGCCAATTTCCGAATTGAAATTTGCTGCATCATCTATATAATCATTCAATAAATTTAAGCAGGTTTCTAAATTATCACCTAAATTATAAGTTTCAACGATTGTGTGTGTAAAATCTATGTCAAAAACAAGCTCAATGTTCTTGTAAAAGTGACGTGTTCTTCCAATTTCTATCGCCAAGGCTAGACTTGTAACTAATTCTTGATCTATGCTATTAGATAGCAAAAATGATTTCTCTATGCCAGCATTTATCTCAATATTTGTCGCACAATTAATAAAACGAGCCATATCAAAATAAAGTGCCCTTATTGCCGCAGGATGATACCAATGAGGGACTTGAACAAATAAAGATTTTTGATGAACGCAAGTTAACAACTCTTGAATATTTTTATCCTTCGCAACTAATCCGTTAATAGATTTACTCATTTCTATTATTAGATTGTTGCATTCTGCTTCTTCATAACAAGACAATACGCTTAATAAAAAGACTTCATGCCAATGTAGTTTTTGAATATGACTAGCTAATCGTTTGAAATCTATGTTAACAACGAAAAAACTTGATATTAAATACTCTTGAAAAGTCAAATGCGAAAACGACCAAACCCTATACGAACGCTCAATCAATAACCCATGCTGAGACGCGATCGCCCTCAATACCTCCTGACTTTCCTGACGCTCAATCCCCAAAAACTCCCCAATATACCCTTCCAGTTCCTCCTGCTCGAACAACA
>JAYKJL010000299.1:0-11415 GCA_035285725.1 Nostocales cyanobacterium 94392
AGGTAATAGATTTACTGGCAAAGTCTACTCCCGATCAATTGAATTTGGAAGATTTAAGTTCGCAGTTACAAAAACAATTGGCTGGAGTTACAGCAGCTGGTAGTAGTGGCTTATTAATGCAGCAAGCGGTTAAATATGGCTTGGGTGCGGCTGTTCCAGCAATGATGAGTAAACTAAATTTATCCGATTTGGATGTTGAGAAGATTAAACCTCAATTGCAAAAACTGAAGCACAAACTTCCCGAAATAGATATTGAGGAGATTACTCAACAATTGCAAAATCTGAGAAAACAAGCCACTCAGAAAATATCTCAAGCATCTACTAATCCTATTAAAGCAGATGTGCAAGAGTACATTTTGAATTCTTTTCCTTGGCATTTTAATCGCTTAACGCTCAAAGATGAATTCAAAGAAGTCATCTATGATACTAGTGCAGACCCCACAAAAGTTAAACAACAACTCGAAGAAATCGATCGAGAATACTTAAACAACTTACTCAAACAACGGCAAGAACTTAGCGAAGTAAGAGTAAAAGAAATTGTCCAACAAATGGAAGAAATTCGTAGCGAAGTATTACAAACTTTAGGGGAAGCAGCAGAAAAAGAAACATCAACAAATCTCCGCAGCCAAATTGAAAAATATCTAAATTCAACAAGTAAAGAAGAACTCAACCCCGAAGCTATAAAACAGGACTTTAGTAAATTATTAGAAGATTCCCAAGCCAATTTTGACGAGTTGAAGAATCGTTTACAACAATTCAACCGGGATGATTTAGTCAAAGTGCTTTCCCAACGTCAAGATATTAGTCAGGAAGAAGCTGATAATATAGTTGGTCAACTGGAAAATACCCGCGATAACGTGTTAAATCGCGCTCAAGAACTGCAACAACAAGCTACAAATAAAGCTAATGAATTGCAAGAAAAAGTAGAAAACTATCTACTCAATACCAATAAAGAAGAACTCAATCCTGAAGGAATCAAACGCGATTTTAAAGCACTTATAGACGAGCCAGAACTCGGAGCCAAATTATTGCGTCAACGGCTTGCACAATTTGACCGCGATACCTTAGTTAAACTACTTTCTCAACGTCAAGATTTAAGCGAAGAAGAGGTAAATCAAAAAATTGACCAATTATTATCAGTACGGGATAACGTCTTACAAACACCGCAAAAAGTTGCAGAAAAGACCAAACAGCAATACGAACAAACAGTACAAAAATTTTCCGAGTATTTACGTAAGACGAATAAAGAAGAACTCAACCCCGAAGGAATCAAACGCGATTTGCAAAAACTGCTCGATCAACCCAAACAAGGAGCTTGGGCACTGCGCGATCGCCTTTCTCAAATAGACAGAGAAACCTTAGTTAAACTGCTTTCTCAACGTGAAGACTTGAGCGAAGAACAAGTTAACCAATTAATTGACGATGTACAAGATACAATTACCGACATTGTAAAAGCACCGCGTCGTTTAGCAAAGCGTACTAGCCAACGAGTTGCCAACTTCCAAGCGGACATTGAAGAATATTTACGTTCTACCGATAAACAAGAACTCAACCCCGAAGGAATCAAACGTGATTTACAATTACTATTGCAAGACCCACGCTCTGGAATTGAAAACTTAGGCTCACGCATTTCTCAGTTTGACCGACATACATTAGTATCAGTGCTTTCTCAAAGAGAAGATATTTCCGAAGAAGAAGCCAACCAAATTGCAGACCAAATCGAATCAACCCGCGACTCAATTGTACAACAGTACCAGCAGGTGCAACAGAAGGTACAATCTGCGGTTGATGAAACTTTAGACAAAATTCGCAATTACCTCAACTCCTTGGAGCGTCCAGAGTTAAATTACGAAGGAATCAAACAAGACTTCGCCAAATTATTTGACGACCCACAAATGGGATTTGAAGCCTTACGCGATCGCCTATCAGAATTTGACCGAGATAGTTTAATTGCTGTTCTCAGTTCCCGCGAAGATGTTTCTCAAAAAGACGCTGAACGTGTAGTTAGTCAAATCGAAGCAGCCAGAGATAGCGTTTTACAAAGAGGAGAACGCATCCAGAAAGAAACTCAGAAAAGATTAAAAGCCATCAAACAACAAGCCAAAAAACAAGCCATCGATGCGAAAGCTGCTGCTGCAAGTGCCGCATGGTGGTTGTTTGGTGCAGCTTTAACATCACTCGTAGGAAGTGCGATCGCCGGAGTATTAGCCGTCAGAAGCATATACTAAATAATCGCCCAAAATCCTTGTAGAGACGTAGCACTGCTACGTCTCTTGATATTTCGAGTGATATGGACAATTTTTTCGTAAAAAATTACCAACAATACCGCGATAAAATCCTTAATAACGCCAAATTTTCAGTATTTGAACCGCGTGAAAACAGACAGCATATTTTATCGCCTTTTTCAAGAATTTCCCAGCATCTTTTTTGAATTAATCGGTAATTCAGCCCAAAGCGCAGATGTTTACGAATTCTCCTCCGTCGAAATCAAGCAAACAGCATTCCGCATTGATGGTGTTTTTCTTCCCAATAGAGGAGAAAACAACCCAATATATTTTGTAGAAGTTCAATTTCAAACCGACGAAGAAATTTATTTACGGCTATTTTCAGAAATATTTTTATACCTGCGTCAAAACAAATCTAAAAATCCTTGGCAGGGAATAGTAATTTATCCCAATCGCAGCGTAGATACAGCAGAAATATTTCATTACAGCGAATTCTTTCAAAGCCAACGTGTCAGGAGAATTTATCTGAATGAATTAGGAGATACAGCATCTCTACCAGTGGGAATTGCTACCATAAAGTTAATCATCGAAGATGAAAATACTGCCATTGTTGCAGCCAGAGATTTGATAGCAAGAACCCAGCAAGAAATCAATATCGAGCGACAGCAAAAACAATTATTAGAATTGATAGAGACAATATTAGTTTATAAATTCCCGCTAATGAGTAGAAAGGAGATTGAAGCCATGTTTGGATTAAGCGATTTGAAACAAACAAAAGTTTATCAAGAAGCAGTCGAAGAAGGTAAAGAAGAAGGAATACAGCAAGGAATACAGCAAGGAATGCAGCAAAAAAGTTTAGAGCTTGTACCTGTATTATTGCGATTGGGATTAAGTTTAGAACAGATTGCAAACGAGTTAAATTTGAGCTTGGAGCAAGTTAGAAAACAAATAGAAAATTAATCCCAAAATCTTCAAGAGTAGAAAGGAGATTGAAGCCATGTTTGGATTTATCACCTCTAACCTCTAACCTTTAACCTTTAACCTCTAACCTCTAACCTCTAACCTCTAACCTGTCCCCCATGCTTTCCTCCGAACTCAAAACAAAACTTTCAACTCCTCTGAAAATTGGCTCGGTGGAAGTCAACAGCCGAGTTTTGCAATCACCTTTATCAGGTGTCACCGACTTGGTATTTCGACGTTTTGTGCGTCGCTACGCACCCGATTCGATGATGTATACCGAAATGGTTCACGCTTCGGGATTGGCTCATGTTAAAGAGTTACCGAAAGTCATGGAAGTAGATATCAACGAACGTCCGATAAGCATTCAATTATTTGATTGTCGTCCAGATTTTCTCGCCCAAGCTGCTCAAAAAGCGGTAAAAGAAGGTGCGGATACTATTGATATAAACATGGGTTGTCCTGTAAATAAAGTGACCCGTAAAGGCGGAGGTTCTTCACTGTTACGACAGCCGGAAGTCGCCGAATCAATAGTTAGAGAAGTTGTCAATGCGGTGGATATTCCGGTATCAGTTAAAACTCGTATCGGTTGGGATGATGGGGAAATTACTATCCTCGATTTTGCCAAACGAATGCAAGATGCGGGAGCGCAAATGATTACCATTCACGGACGAACTCGCGCTCAGGGATACAACGGTAACGCTCGTTGGGAATGGATTGCTCGCGTCAAGGAAGTACTAGATATTCCCGTAATTGCTAACGGGGATATTTTTTCTGTGGAATCAGCAATTAAATGCTTAAAAATAACTGGTGCTGATGGAGTAATGTGTTCGCGGGGTACTTTGGGTTATCCGTTTTTGGTAGGAGAAATTGATTATTTTCTTAAAACCGGAGAAAAACTACCTTCGCCAACAACTATCCAACTTTTGGAATGCGCTAAAGAACATTTAAAAGCTTTGTGGGAATATAAAGGAAATAGAGGAATTTATCAAGCACGAAAACATATGGCTTGGTATGCAAAAGGTTTTAACGGTGCTGCGGAGTTACGACAGCATTTTAATACAGTGGAAACTGTTTTGCAAGGAGAAGAATTGATTGATCGAGCAATTGAAAATATAGGAATCCGGTTTGATTTTTGAAATTATTTGTGTAGGGAGGCTTTCTTGCTTTCTTGGTTTCATGATTCTTTCTAGAAGATTAAGGTGTACTGAGTTTTTTCAATTTTCAAGTAGGATTCCTATATAATTAATTAATATAGGAATCCTTTTTGATTTTTGAATAAGTTGTAAGTTCCCTATTCCCTATTCCCTATTACCTATTGCATTAAAATAGAGATGCAGCAATCCGACATCTCTACTTCTTATAAATAAATATGTTTATCAAATAACGACCTTTAGAAAATTCCAACTTCCTCAAATTCCCCAAACATCTCTTCAAAAAAATTATCAATCATTTCTTGATTCCTTTGTCGTAAAATAGGAGGTCCTTCAAGAAATTCTTTAATTGTAACTTTCTTATCTCTAAAACCTCTCACAAAATCACATATGGAAGAAATTACTTGAATTTCAGATTCAACTTGTTCAACCATTTGAGCAATCGGATCTATTTTTTCCTTAACGGCTTTTCTGTAACCTGAAACTATTTGTCCTTCGTTGGTATTTTTTGCAAGCCGAAGTTCATTTTTGAGATTTTCATACTGAGTTTCTAAAAACTCGTTATGCTGCTCCAATTTATTACACTTCCTAGTCAAATCATCTTCGCTATCAAATGAAAATAATTCTTCTACCTGATGTAATCTTTCAATTTCCAGCAATCTTGCTAAATCACCTTCTTGATAAGCTTTATTAATTTCCTTCATAATTTCTGTATGACGTAGCTGGATATCGCTGTCTGTGACTTTATCAGGGTGAAATATCTCAGCTAATCTCAAAAATGTGTGACGAATCTTTTTTGATTCACCAGTTTTACCTACAGAAAAATCTTGTTGTGCTTGTTGATATTCTTGTTCGTGATCGCAATTACCATTTTCATGAAATGAATCAAAAAAATCCCGTTCTTCTTCCTGTGTGTCAAAAAATTCTTCTGGAATATCATCTTCTGTCAAACCCAGTTTGACACTGATTATCCCTGCTGCTTGAAGACTACGGTAAACCTGTTCGATATTTTTCCTAGTCTGCTTTCCTAATTTCCGTATGGTCAAAATTTCATCGAAAAGTTGATGTATTTCGTCATCTAGAAGCGCCATTTTTTGGAAACAAGGAGTACATCTAGCGTGTATTTCGGTAGCTACAGAACGCATCTGTTCGAGAAAGTTTTGTTGTTCGGTGCGTTTTTTCTTGATTTGCTTGAGCAACCATTGATGCTTTTTCTCTAAACTTTCTAGACGAATATGCAGAGATGAAAGAGCAAGTGAGGTTGCCGGTGTGAATCTAGATGGAGATGAAACTGGTATAGACATAAGTAGACATTAAATATTGGGGTTATCAGTTATCAGTTATCAGTTGTGAGGCTTTTGCTGCCACTTTGTTCTAAATGGTTGGTTTCAGGCAAGGTTAAATCTCCACTGAAACCGTGATAACTCTATGTCACTACGGAAATATTTCCTAATACTGTTCACTGATTTAATTCGTTCAAAGCTGCCAGACTTTTATAATTTACTACTTTTTGCCCTTTATCCTACACCTGCTCATGACTAATTTACTAATTTTCTTTTATTGTCTAATTTTATCAACAATAAGTAGGTGGACATAAATATTTATCGTTGAGACAAGGCAGAAGGCAGTCGGCAGTCGGCAGTGGGAATAAGGGTTTAAGGGTAGTTTACCTAACCGTTATGTAGTTGTATTTTTTTCTGCCGAATTACTTACTTTTAATATAGGAATAGCCGCAAGTGTCACAAAAATCTAATTGTGCCGTACTCTCACTTTCATATGATTGTGTTAAGAATTGCCGCAGTGTACAAGCAACGGCAATAAAAGGGGTTTTTGCCTCCCCTACAAGAAAAATATGCCTTTTTTGCTAAGTCCTATAATATTTAGTAAAATTTAGCGTGATATTAATTAAAGAAATTAAAGGAATTAAATTTAATTATTGATAATGCTGAATTTACACTGTTTATATATGATTTTTTAATGATTTGTGAAATATTTTGCATTTTAAAAATTGACCGTTAACTATTAACTGTTAAATTATTTTTGGATTGGAAACCAATTGGCTGAAGCCTGTTTTAATTCGGTTAAATTATATTTAGATTTCCAACCACAGTTAAAACAGTGAAATCCAAATGTACGATTTGTGATGTATTCATAATATTTAACTTGATTAGAACTACAACAAGGACAAGTCCCCATCAGTATCAGTAATTTTAATTCTTTTTGTTTCTCCTCTTGTTGTTCGGACATCTATCTATCCTTGTAAATTTCATTGTGGTTCGTTTCTTTCAGGTACAAAGTTTGACTGAAAAATAATTATGTTGATTAAAATATTATTTGCAAAAGTTGTATTAAAATTTATTCTTTAATTTCTTATTCTAATTTGTTATTTTAATTTCTAATTTTTACTAAAAAATATCGCATTCATGAAGATAACATGGAATATGAATTGTTTTCATCTTAATATTCAATACCCCAAACTTTCATTTTTTCTCGTAGGTAAAATTTTTATTTATTCTGTTACCTACTGTCAAAATATTCCCTATGTATGAAATTTTTTGAACTTAATAAGTACTTACGCAAAATTATTTATATAATTACTCGTGAGTTATATAACCCTTCCCCCCAACCCTCCCCAAACAAAATGTCTAATTTATTTTGCGCGAGTAGTTATACAGCATAGTAATTAATTGCAGTTTATCTAATTAAAAATATTCTCTACTTTTCATTCATCGAGAAAAATTTTAACCTTTAATCCTGTGAATTGATTTAATGATTTCTTTAGAATCCCATAATGATTTTTGCCTTGTCTGTACGTTAGCGTACATAGCCTGGGATTTATTTTGATTTAAGCAAGCGATCGTATTCATTTTTAACTGCGCCATAGCATTCACAGGCTATAGATTTAAGTGCAACGCGGTTAAGTATGCTAATTTTTCCTCGTGTATAGCGAATTATTCCGGCTTGTTGGAGAATACCAGCTGCAACTGTAACACCGGAACGACGAGTACCCAACATATGAGAAATAAATTCTTGGGTTAGGTGCAATTCATCTTTCATGATGCAGTCTTGTGCTGTGAGTAACCAACGAGCAAGTCTTTGTTCTATATTGTGCTGTCGATTACAAGCTGCATTTTGGGAAGCTTGAGTAAATAATGCTTGTGCATAAAGTAATAAAAGTTTTTGCAGTTCTCCTCCCTTTTTGAACTCACTTCTGAGTACGTTAGCATTTAATTTCATTGCGGTACCATTCATCTGTACAATAGCGCGGCTGATGGTTGAATAACCCCCCAAAAAAACAGGTAAACCCACCATACCTTCTTTACCTACTAAACCAATTTCTGTTGTGGAACCATTTTCCATAATCGAAACCAAGGAAATCATCGCTAAGGTAGGAAAATAAACTTCCGTCATTATTTCCCCGGGTTCGGATAAAACTTCCCCAGCCATCAAGTAAATGTTCTCTAAATGAGGAGCTAGCTGTTGGTAATCCTCTGAAGGTAAAGCTGCTAATAATTGATTAGCTATTGCACCATCAATATCTTCGGACATATCAAATTACACAATCTTCTTGGTTGAGTCAGCGCTACATCGCCGTTACACAGCGGTGCCGTAGCGATTCGGGCGTTCCACGGTCAGTCACATCTGGAAAACTACCTGACGACACAAGAAGACCAAAAAAAACTATCTGCTGATGTCTAAAGGTATTTCCCCTTGCAAAATCACAGTATTCGCAGTTTGTCAATACTAGTTTCAAAAAGAATTCTACAGTTAGATTTCTCCAAAACCAGATTTTTCCTGCTTTCACCGTATCTCCGTATACAAAAGAATACCTCTATATGCCAAAAAATCAGTACGCTATCGTACATATAAAGCGAAAAGTTTAAGAAAATATAAAGTTTAACGGTTGGGACTGTTATTGAGCAATCGTGTAAACTCGTTTTTGATTAAGCCATAACACTCGCAGGCTGCTTGTTCTAGCTCTTTCCTGTTCAAAATAGTAATCATTCCTCTGCTGTACTTGATTAATTCTGCTTTTTGCAGTGCGATCGCGGCTTCTGTAACGCTAGCACGACGGACTCCGAGCATTTCGGAGATAAACTTTTGGGTGAGTGGCAACTCATTTTGGTTTACACAATCGTGAACTGATAGCAGCCAGCGAGCAAATCTTTCTTCTATGAGATGATGGGATTTACAAGCAGCTATTTGGGATACTTGAGTTAATCTTGCTTGGGTATAAAGCAATAAGTTTTTCTGTAGTTGTTCTGCTCTAGCAAATTCTCTCCGCAATACATCAGCATCCATTTTCATGGCATTTCCTTCAATTTGCACGATGGCACGATTTGTAGTCACATTACCTCCTAAAAACACGGAAATACCCACCATTCCTTCATTACCTACCAAGCCGATTTCTGTAGTTGAACCATTTTTCATGATAGAAACTAAAGAAATCATTGCTCTTAGGGGAAAGTAGACTTCTTTTATTCGTTGATATGGTTCGTAAATTACTTGTCCCAAAACCAGATTGACAGGTTTTAGGTAAGGAATAAGCCGCTGATATTCTTCAGGAGGTAAAGCCATCAGGAGTTTATTTATCAACATAGTAAGGCAAGTCAAGCATGGGGATTAGAAATCTCTTTTAGTTCAAGTTTTACTGAGAATAACCAATATTTCTTAAAAGCAATCTTCATTTTGCTTAAAACTCAAATATACTTTTCTATTTACAGTTAGCTTTTTGTTAAAAGAAGGATAACCAAATTACTCAGCAAATCATCAAGCTTCTTATTTTAGTATTACGATTGAGAATCAATGAAGTTAAAAGTAATTTTTATTTTCGATTCTTCTAACATGATGATTTACGAATTATTGAAGCATATCGTTGGTAAGATATAACTTTTTTTGTACTTATACAAAGTTATTTAAAGTTTTTTTAATAAGTCCGAACTTACCCAAGTGAAGTCAGAAACGCGGTTTATTAGTTGATGTCTGGTGGTAAAACAATGATTTTCAATAGAAATCGGACTGATCAACATCAGTTATATCAGTTTTGATTTATTTACAATTTCGACTTGTTCGGTTGTTTGGGTTTGCCTGGGTAAGAATCCCCGATTTTATCAACGGGGGAGTATCAGGAAGTTTTCTATGGTTCATTGATGGTTAAGAATCCAACTATAGCACTCAAGAGCGCTAAAACTGCGCCAATAAACATTATCAAACGAAAACTGTCTACATAGGATAATGCAATTGCTTGTTCTAGTCCATTTTTTAATTGCTCGCTTATGGTTATATAATCGGGAATTTTTGCAGCGGCTAAATTAATTCTTTGTTTTTCTAAAATTGACAGTATTTGATCTGATAAATTTAACTTTGCCAAACGTTGATCAAGACTGTAATTGAACCCGTTGAACACAAAAATATTAAAGATGGCGATCGCGATTAATCCAGCGGTACGAGAAATAGCGTTATTAATTCCGCAAGCGACACTAGTCTGAGACTGTCTAACTGTACCGAACAGAATTTTTGTCAAAGGAGCGACGCTAATTTTTATTCCGAAAGCTAAGACTACAATTGCAGGGAAAAATGCTATCCAGTAACACGCATTAATTCCTGGTATTGCTAACGGTATAAAGCCAACTGCTGCAATTAATGGTCCGATTGTCAAGGGTAACTTTACACCGTAATAATTTACAAGATTATCAGACCACTGTGGCATCGACAAGTTGACATCCTCCCCTACTTAAGCCATCTCGCGATGCGGTTAGGTCTTTGAAGTAGGGGATTCCAACACCTTGCGATGCTCGGTTTCTGCTTCGTTCCGTGCCAACTAGAGCATCGTGACCGATACGGACCACCGCTTCCAGTCCACAGACATTTTCCACTACCGTCTGCCCGACGGCTGCTATTCCACGATTTCTGATTTCTTGAGAGCTGGCTACATTTCTTGTAGTTTTGTATCCACACTCATTGCAATGGTGAAATCTGATATCTAAAGTTTTCTTACCCGTATGTGTACCACAGTTAGGACAAGTTTGACTTGTACCATCTTTGTTGACCTTGGCAAAATACACATTAAGGCGAAAACACACCCATTCAAGAATACTGACAAACTGACCAAAACCAGCATCAGCACTGTGTTTTGACAGCATTGTTAGACATATCAAGCTACCCAAAGCGTTACTGTGAGAATTTTACCGGAATTTGTTGATTATTCTCTACTAAATATAAAATTTTAATTTTGTCAATAATCCTATTTATATGTATCGAAATCACGGTGTTCAGAATTCCGAATTCTTCAAGAAGTCAGGGTTCTAATATATGATTTAGGATTGCTATATATTGTTTGACATATTTATATTTAGCTTTCTCAGATTTGTCTCACTCATAAAACAGTATTTTATCAAGGTTTTTCTCGAATAATTTAGCAATTTTGCATTACAATAAAGTTGATGTGTAAGCGCAATATTCAGTGAATAAGTTGCGTTTTCATCTATTTTTTGTTTTGGATAATTTTTTACTTTGTAAACATGCCTGATAAATCCGAACGTCAAACGCGAATTATGGAGCATCTTGCTCGCAGTACAAACGATTTCATTAAACCTAAGCTCAATTCTAATGAGCGAAAACAGCAAATATTAGAACATATTCGCTTAACTAAAGGTTAAAAGGTTTTAGAGGTGGGAAATCCCCACCTTTTTTGGGAATTTTTTCTCAGAATTACAAAATATTTTACCAGAAATCTTATTCCTGATTAGTCGTAATTCATTAATTAAATCTACTTCCGTTGCTTTTTCAGGACTTACGCAACCGGCACATTTTTTCCGTAGGGTGTGTAGTTTAGAGAAAATTTGAACGTAGTAACAAGACTTGTAGTGTCACGCACCACCTGTATCTTGTGACAATTGCGTAAGTCCTATTTTTGCTTAATTCTTATTTTTAGATAAATAATTTTATATAAATAGGACTTACGCAAAAGTAACGTATTTTCGTCATTACGAGCGATAGCGAAGTAATCGCCGAAATCTTGCGATTGCTTCCCTACACTGCGTTTCGGTCGCAATGACAAATTTGGCTTGCGTAAGTCC
>JAYKJL010000300.1:0-6534 GCA_035285725.1 Nostocales cyanobacterium 94392
GAACTCCATCCGTCAACAATGTCTTTGGGCTTTCCTCTTTTAATTTCATTCTAGTAAAACTACTACAGACCTTCCTTTTTGACCATTCTCATTTACATTTTGTAATTGCAATGACCAGATACGAGTAATTTATTAATTCAACCCTTTGTAAATCCTAATTTAACTGCTAAACCCTGCCAGCGTATGCTTGTGCAAACGGGACAGGAGGTTACAGATGTTTCCGAAACTTCTTTTCAAATCAGAGGTAAGGAAATTGCAGTGGATGTCAAACCAACTCCTGAAGGTAAGCTGAGGATCGAGAGGATTACTAAAGCTATAAAACATCGTAATAATTTAGAAATTCGCCCATTTATTTTGGTGCTTGGTAATATTGACTTCTGCGATTTTACGATCGCAGGGGCAATGCGTGAAACTATGCGTACTGATTTAGATTTATTAGTTAAAAGTGCTGATAGTTATCTCCGTCTATGGAAAGAATATAACAAAATTGAAAGTGCAAATATTCTTGGTAAGGCTCAAGAATTCGGCTGGATACGTTATGAAAGTTGTAAGCCGCTATCTGATGGGGTTTATCGGTTTTTGGTGTGTTCAGATGGGCGCGATCAGTTACTTGCGATCCGAGAAATCAGTGAATTTGCCCTAGAAGCTAGTGAGATCGAGCCTGATTTGTCTGGGTTTCCCACTCAACGCAATTCTTTTGGGAAAAAGTCTGGACAAAATTCTCACAATAAAAGCTTCTTTGGTCAAATTTATCGCCTTGATCTATCTAGGTTCAATAATTTATCTGTAGATTTACGTCCTAATAATCCCGAAGAAGTGATTGAACCTCCCAAATCTGGCTTTTTGTTCATTTCCACCCAAGGTGATCGCATCCGACTTAAAAGGCGACTAGATGCTGCTGAACGGATTCAGACTGCTAAGTGTCCGATGCCACAGCTAGGCAAAATCCTAGAAAACCGTGCTGTGCAAATCAGGCGATCTCAAAAGTTTGAACCAACTTCTTCCGCTACCATTGAGAGAATTGGCGGTAAACCAACGGCTCGACAAAAAGAAGCCCTTAAAATTGCGATAAATACTCCTGATATAGCCTTGATTCAAGGTCCCCCAGGTACAGGTAAAACGGGTATAATCGCTGCTTTGCAGACTAGACTGGCTGAAATTGCCGAAAAACAAGATCAGTCAGTAGCCAGGAAAATTTTGCTAACTAGCTACCA
The DNA here is from genome assembly GCA_035285725.1 of Nostocales cyanobacterium 94392. Lineage (GTDB taxonomy): Bacteria > Cyanobacteriota > Cyanobacteriia > Cyanobacteriales > Nostocaceae > Rivularia. The sequence goes on from JAYKJL010000300.1 coordinate 1,215, forward strand.
ACATGACGCGGTAGACAATGCTGCTAATCGTACTTTCGTGTATGGTTTACCTGCTGTTAGGATTGGTGGCAAGCAAAATCAGGTTGATGCAGTTAATAATGCAGTTAATAATACTGATTACTGGCGACGTGGATTGGTGGAAGAAATTGAAGTTAAACTAGCTGGAATGCCTGAAACTCCTGATTATTCTCATTTGAGACAAGTACAAAATTTAATCTTTAGTTATTTACTGACTCCTGGTGATCGCCAACAAACAGGTAAAATGCTTGCGGAAATTTACGAATTGACATCGGGAAAAATTTCTAGTGAACTCAGCGATTTATTATTAGATCAAAGGCAAATCTATCTCAGAAAAGATGGCAGTATACATAATGCTATGAATAGTGATCATCCAGAATTGGAATTAGCAATTAAAGCAGTTCGATGTTTAAGTGTCGATCCAGTCAGTTTTTCTGATGATGGCCCTTACCAAGCAGAAAAAGTATTGCATCGTCTAGATAAATTAAACATCCTAGAACCCAATGATCGACAATTACTTGAAAAAGCTGCTGATTGGGAATTAGAAGATAATGTAGAAACGTCGCCATCTTTTCTGACTGATTTAGCTAATTTGCAGGAACGATTAATTGATGATCTCATTCCGGCTAATGAACCACAGGCTATTAAAAATATTACTAATCCTGAAATAGAAAATCTTTTACAGCAAATTCGTGAAGCATTTTATCAATACGTCCGTCAAAAAAATGCTGGTGTACGTGATGTTCTTGAAGAGTATCTCTACGATCTAAAAAATGATCCTAATGGCGTTAACGAAATGGTAAGAAAATACGCAACTGTATTAGCATCAACTTGTCAGCAAGTAGCGAGCAAGGAAATGACATTTGTTACAGGCAGTCCTGACAGCATTTTTGAAACTGTAATCATTGATGAAGCTGCTCGTGCTAATCCACTGGATTTGTTTATTCCGATGGCAAAGGCAGAAAGGCGGATTATTTTGGTGGGAGATCATCGTCAATTGCCGCATATGCTGGAAGAAGAAGTGGAACGAAAATTAATTGAATCTAATGGTCAAACTCGTGATGTTCTGAAACTAAGTTTATTTGAGCGACTTTTTCAACAACTGAGAGCAAGGGAAGCTAAAGACGGAATTAAGCGTACGATTACCCTTGACACACAATACAGAATGCACCGAATTCTAGGTGATTTTGTCAGTCACACGTTTTATGAATATCACGGTGAATCTAAGATCAAGACCGGTAGACCCGACTCAGATTTTGTCCATAATATTCCAAATTATGAAGGTAAGGTTGCTGCTTGGGTCGATATTCCTTTTCAACGAGGCGGTGAAACTCAGGGACAGAGTAAATCCCGTCCTGTAGAAGCAGAGCATCTTGCCCATGAGTTACGCCTAGCGATGGAATCTTCCCGAAATCTGACCTTTGGGGTGATTACTTTCTATCGTGCTCAAGTGACGGAAATTTGGGAAGCCCTCTGCTTAGAGGGCATTGCCGAACGTAATGAGGAAGGAGCTTATCAAGTATCGCGTCAGTGGGAAGAAGGAATGAGCGATTCAGGAAAGCTTATCGAACGCTTACGAATTGGGACGGTGGACTCTTTTCAGGGTAAAGAATTTGATGTGGTGTTTTTGTCGATGACTCGCAGTAATGATATTGTTGCCAAAGAACCTAAGCAATATCAACAAAAATATGGTTTTTTACTTCTTGAAAATCGCCTATGTGTGGCAATGAGTCGTCAGCAACGCTTATTGGTTATTGTCGGAGATTTAGAAATGGTATTAAGTGAAGCTAAAAAGCCTGAAAATGAAAGATTTGCCATGCGAGAATTTATTGATTTTTATCAGCTTTGTCAGAGTGAAAATGGCACTATAAGGAGGCTTTAAATAATGAAATTTAATCAAAACACACCGATACTTTACTATGAGCCTAAATCTCAGCAAGGATGGCGTGATCGCCGATTTTTTCTCTACCCGGTCTGGATGTATCGTGTAGTAGCTCCTCGCACGACATACAACAAGCTTAATATTCTTGAAAAAGCAATTCTTGGACTATCTAACGCTGGTGTGCAGTCAGCCGAGGAAATTGGTATGTATCTAGGAATTCATGAAGATTTAGCCGCTCACATTATTTCAGAATTAATTAATCGTAAATTAATCGATAACTATGGAATTCCTACTGGGCAAGGTAAGCAACTGTTAGATGATGAAATTTTCACCACTGAAGAACCAGTTGCAGGCTATGTTTTTCAAGATGTCTGGACGAATGAACTTATGCCACGTTTTATAGATACGGAAGAGCGAGCAGATACGCGGTTGAACGCTTCAGGATTTCCTGAATTAAATCTAGGCTCTATTGGTAAGCCAAACTATCAAACTTTGGTAATGCCAAAAGTGGATAACGTTAGCTGTCAGACTCCTAGTGCAAAGGATATTTTAAAAGCAGTTCATAGACATAGCAAAGCAATAGAAAAATTAGCAAGTAATACTCCAGAAAATGACGATAATATACCTGAAGAGTCTTGGCATGATTCTCAACTTCACTCCTTAAAACGGATTTCATTTATTGAGGAAGATCCAATCCCAGTATGGTTAGCAACTTTTCTCTATATTCCCCAGGATGATCCCGATTGGTTAGTGTGCGATCCTTTTGGACTGGGCGATAGTCTTTGGCTACGGAAAGCCATTAATAGGCAATTTGAGAAAAATAATTTTCGTGAATTACAAAAGCGCATTCTGGGAATGATTAAAAAAGATCCCGATCAGCAAGAGTTTTTAGCATATATTCTTAAAGAATATAATTCTAAAGCACAGCAAACAGTAGAATTTAAACTAACGGTTGGTATTAAACGCTGGCAAGATATTTATTCTTTACTGGTTGGTATGGAAATTAATCGAGCTAAAATAGGGGACTTATACTCTAGTGGCCAACAAGATTCTGAAATCAAGTCATGTTTAGTAGAGTGTCAAAAAGTTGGTGAACAAGTATTTAATTATATCCGTCCTAAGTATTTACCAAATAATGAATGGGGAAATTTATCAAATAGAGACAAACAAGGTAATCAGCAATTTATTAATAATTTAGCTAAGAAAATTGGATTTGTAGTACCATTACCAACTACGTTAACTAATGTAAACAAAAATAAAGTTCGTACTGCTTCTGAATATGGCAATCAATCATTACGTCCTCATATGCTTGCTGCACTTTTGGCTACGCGAATTTTTCCTAATCATCCTTTATATCATCTTGCTGAAGAACATCCTAATATTTTGACTCAACTAGATAAATTAGCAGGACTAAGAGATGATAGCAGTCATGCTTCGAGTCGTGCATCTCCTACAATTACTGTTGCTGAAGTTGATCATTGTATTCACAGCATTTATTGTCTCGTTGCAAATATTCTCAATCTACCTTACTCACCTGAATAGGTAATCTAATGAAAAATCAAAAAAAATCTCAAACCTCGAGTGATAAAAATCTCACTAAAAGCGGAAAAATAGAAATGTGGATAACTCATTCTTTTGAAAATATTCTGAAGCTTTTAATAAAAGATATTGAAGAAAATTACACATTTTTGAATGAGCAATCTCAAATTATAGAGGAACGTTGTGCTACTCTAGATAAACAGGAAAAAGATATCGAGATAGAAAAAAATGATTTAGCTCAATTTAAACAACAATTAGAACAAGATCAACATCAGCTTGAACAAGAGCGTCACAAATTAAACGATAAACTATCTCAACTCTCCCGGCAAGAACGCCAACTGAAAGAAAGAGAGCTAAATGCTGAAGCAGGGTTTATAGCAGAAAATCAATCTGCTCTCCAAGCATTAAATGAAGCCACAACTAATCTACGTCAAGAACGTGATTTCTTATATCAAGACATTGCCAATCGACGTAAAGACTTTGATTTTGAAATTGCACAAAAACAAAATGAGTTAGAACAACAATTATTTCTCACACAGCGGCGTTATGAAGAAGAACTAAAATTAAGGCAGTCAGAAATTGATGTCGAGTACCAAGAATTATTACTATTAAAAAAGGAGGTGAAGAAGGAGCAAAGAAAGTTAGAGATAGAGAGGGAGTTACTAGAAGAAGACCAAGAACATATTGAGGCTAAAATTAGCCTAAAATTTAACTCAAGAATTGAAAGTTTACAATTCAAGATCGAAGAGCTACAGGCTACCAATCGTGAAATAAAAAAAGTAAGAGATGAATTAGAAAATAAACTTAATAAAAGAACTGAAGCTGATCGTTGTTTTGGACAAAAAACTACAGATCAAGTGTTAGAAATATTGCAAAAACTTCGAGATCAAAATGAGCTATTAAGGCAAAAATTAGCAGAACAACCCAGTGGAGCAACACTGGAACGTTTACAGCAACTAGAGACTTTGCAAGAAACCTGGGAAAGTGAACGATTACAACTTAAAACACGAGTTCAAGAACAAGAACGTGCTTTGTCGTTAAGCCGAGTCGAGGTGTCCAACCTTGAAATCTTGCGTAACGAGAAGGAAGCAATGGAGGCAGGCAATGCTCGCCTTAGTAAAGCTCTTGATGATCTTCGAGCTAATTTGGAGCGTTCTATCGCAGACGATCAGAAGCGTAGCCAATTTGAATATTGTACGGCAATGGATCAGGATCAGCGATTACAGACATCTTCTCAACTTTATAACGACATTCCCAACTTGCGTATATTTGCTAATGATTTACGAAATCGTATTGCTTTATCTCAAGGAAAAGGAAAAGAACTCTATTATTCAGAACTTGATATTCGTACTTTTCTTGCTGGCTTAGCAATGAGTCGTTTACATATTCTGCAAGGAATTAGCGGTACAGGTAAAACTAGCTTACCCCGTGCCTTTGCTAGTTCTATTGGTTTTTCTCGTAGGGATAACTGCAAACTAATTGAAGTACAAGCTGGATGGCGAGATCGCCAAGACTTAATTGGCTATTTTAATGCCTTTGAAGGACGTTTTTATGAAACTGATTTTTTCAAGGCAATCTATCAGGCTCAAACACCTCTTTATAGCAACCAAATTTATATTATTCTTCTAGATGAAATGAATCTTTCACGTCCAGAACAGTATTTTGCTGACTTTCTCTCAAAGCTAGAGCAGGCAGAATCAGGAGATTATCCAACTCTTACTGATCTAAAATTTGACTTAAATAAACCAATTCCTAAACGTAGTTGGTCACAGCAATAATTCCCCCCTTATTGAGAAGGGGGGTGTAGAGTTTAAGGAGAATCAAAAGCGAGAGTAGGAGGGGGCAAACCCTGATGGGCGAGAAGTACAAAAAGCTCTTGAA
>JAYKJL010000301.1:0-6095 GCA_035285725.1 Nostocales cyanobacterium 94392
ATTGTTAAGCTGTTACGCATTTAATTGGCTAAGTGTTGGAAATTTTACTTGTATATATTGATTAACAGATTCCCAAATTAAATTACATCTCTCAAAACTTTACGAGTACTGTGCCAAGCCCAAATACCAATAGTAGTAACTATAACACTGATTGCTAACAGTACATATCGCAAACCAAAATAATTTGTCAATCTTTCGGTAATTAAAAGTGGTGCCGTTAAAGCAATATTTACAGCATGATTTTGGAAACCGAACATCTTACCATGCATATCTGGGGGTGTTTGTTGCTGAATTAATGTTTGCATCGGTACGGCAATTAAGGCTGCACCAAGACCTAATAAAATACTAAGTGCTAAAGCTAAAGGCAAATTATTGATAAATGTAAATACGGCTAACACAAAAGCCATACTTAAAAAGCCGAATAAAGGTAAAGGTTTGTGATGGAATCTATCACCCCAATGACCTAAAATACCAGCACCTAAAACCATTCCTACACCTGCTGCTGCCAAGAAAAAACCAAATTGTTTTTCTTGTAAACCAAATTTTTGTGCCAATCTAATCGATAATGCAACTAAGGCAGCAAAAACGCAATACAAAGCAGTCAACTGCACCATCGCATTCATGATTAAGCGCTTTCTCTTCAAATAGCGCAAGCAATCTTTAAATTCTTTGAAAGGGTTAACTTTTTCTCTTTCAACAGTAGACTTTTGTTTTTTTAACTTTACAGGTACCTTAATCAGCGAAGAAATTAGATATAATCCACCGACAATAAATTCTTGTCCGTATTCTTCCCCCAGCCAGCTTTTACCCAAACTTAATAAAGGGTCGCCTACAGCAAAACCAATTATTATAGCACCCATCATAGTACTTGTAAATAGTGCGTTGGCAGCCATCAAATTTTCTCGCTCCACCAAGATTGGTACAGCAGCTTGCTCCGCTGGCGCAAAAAATTGCACAATTACCGAGTTACCAAAAGTGATTGCTAATAAAATCAAAAATTCTCTTGGTAAAAATGGAATTGCGATGGTTAAAAGTCCCCGCATTAAATCCGAGCCAATCATAATCGGCTTTTTAGGAAAGCGGTCAACAATGATACCGCCAAACGAACCGAGTAAAATCGCTGGTAAAGTAAACACTAGAAACAAATCCGCACGTCTACTATCTTCAACTACTCCTGTTGCAAGGGGGTACTTTTCGAGCAGTGCAATTGTCAACACAAAAAAGATTTTGTCTGCTAGCTGGCATATAATTTGTCCTATCCAGACCAGCATAAAATTACGGTTTTTGAGTACCGCACCAAATCCTTTATTCACAGCAGCAGGTTCAGTTGGAAACATTCGTTCGATGGGGGTTAATGACTGCGTTACTCCTCATTTTTCACTCCTAACTCCAAACTCCAAACTCCTCACTCTTACTTCTCCTCCCGTTCTTTTTCAAGCTTTTCCGGATTAATTATCTTCATCACGTTTAAATAATATTTTTGATAAATTCGGCTGCTGTGAGGTATGTCAAGGTATTTTCAGATAATGAATTTACCCAATATCCCTCGACGATTGATGGCGATCGCCATATTTCTAAGTGTTCTACTGTCGGTTGTGCATAAAAGTTATGATCACCGCTACCGAGTAAGCAAGAACTCCAGTGAGTGAAGTAATCGTGACTCATGCGATAGATAGGAAAATTACCGATCATAGGTACCATCCATCCATCTATAGCAATAAAAGCTTTCACATTACCTCCGCAAATTTGCCAAAAATTAGCAGCCGCGATCGCTCCCACAACACCAGCACTAAAGCTGACGAACACAACAGGTGATTCTAGCTCATCTACCAAGTTTTCGTGTAAAAACTGCCAAATATGAAATCCCGATAAAGTAGATAAATTGTTTACTGGATATTGCAGTATATTTACCGAGTTTGGATGGTCTGAGTTATTATAAACTACTTCTAATAAATCTTGAACAAAGCTTTGAGTCAAGCTTGATTCATGGATTCCAGGACAAATAATTAGGGTCATCGGTTTTTAGCTAACTAATTGACAAATCAACGATTTAAATAGTCAATAATATACTTTTTAAACTAAAAATACTTAGGTAACAAGCATTTACGATTTACTAAACAACATTTTTTATGATTTTGATGATTTTTATTATCCTTATATTTTATCGGAGCCAGGGAAAACGGATAGTCGCTCTTGAGCTTAAGGAAGGGAAAATCTAAATAATTATTAAATATCCCATCCCCTGGCAGAGGATAATTACCTATACTAGAAAAATAAAACGCTCGACACGCTCATTGCATAGAGGAATTAACCGTGGTATCTACACCAGAAAAAGTCGAACAAACCAGCAAGCATCTACAAGGACAAAATCGAGTTGCTGTACTACTTATGGGTTACGGTGAAGTAGAAAGTTACGAAGATTTTGCCAATTATAACGAACAAGCTTTAAATCTACTTACGGCAAAGTTTGCACCAGTACCAACCTGGATTTACCCACCTCTAGCAAAGATGCTAGCGTTATTTGATCTCCACGAATGGGGACATACACACGATAATTTCATTTCACCCCACAACGCCATCTTTGAAAAGCAACGGGCTGGAATTGAACAACAATTACAGGAAAAATGGGGGGATAAAATACAAGTTTTCAAAGCTTTCAACTTCTGCGCTCCCCACCTTCCCCATCAAGTTTTAGCAGAAATACAAAAACAAGGCTTTGATAAACTGCTGATTTATCCTTTACTAGTAGTCGATTCTATCTTTACCAGCGGAATCGCTCTAGAGCAAGTTAACAATGCTTTATCCGAGACATCTAATGGTAACGAGCATTGGGTAAAAGCACAGCGTTACATTCCTTCTTTCTACAACGAACCTAAATACGTCAAGTTAATGGCAAGACTTGTAGAAGAAAAGATATCCGCTGAATTAGCTAACGCTTATCTCCCCTCGGAAATTGGTATCGTGTTGATGAATCATGGTTGTCCCCACAAAGCCAAAGGATTCACTTCCGGAATTACCGAATCTCAAATACTTTACGATTTAGTACGCGAAGAATTAATCAACCGTTATCCTTTAATCTCCGTAGGTTGGCTCAATCACGATACACCTTTGATTGAATGGACTCAACCCAACGCAGAGCAAGCAGCTAAAAATCTGATTCAAATCGGTGCCAAAGCATTAATATTTATGCCTATCGGCTTTGCCACCGAAAATCACGAAACTCTCTTAGATGTACATCACATTATTCATAACCTTGAGAAAAAGCATAAGAATCTCAACTGCATTCAAATGGCTTGTGTCAATGACCATCATGAATTTATGATTATGGCTGCTGAATGGGCAAATTCTCATATCCAAGATTTGCTCTCAACAGAAGCAGCAACAGTTAATCCTTCACAAGCTGCTCATCACCATCACCATCATTAATTGGTAATGGGTAATGGGTAATTGGTAATTGGTAATGGAACAAGGGGACAAGGGGACAAATTAACTGTCCACTGTCCACTGTCAACTGTTACCAATGCTTCATTTCCGTTAAAATACAGAAATGACCAGCAAACACCTAACAATCAAACAACTGACTCAAGAGGTTGGGGGTGGTTTAACTCCGAGGATGGTTAGGCATTATCACCAGTTGGGGTTACTACCAGAAGCAACACGTTCCTCTGGCAATTATCGTCTGTATACTGATGCTGACGTGCAGCAGTTGCGGCGCATTTTGGCGTTGAAATCTCAGGGTTTTCAACTAGAAGATATTCGCGAGCTATTGAATTCTCCCCAGGTGATGAGTTTCGATGCTTTGGCTTCCCAGTTACAACAACAATATAATTCGGTGACGGAACAGTTAGCGCGGTTGCGACAAACAGCGTCGGCTTTGGAAGAATTTTTGATTAGGGATAAAGATTGTCAAGATACCCAATTACAAGCATTAGAACAATTAAAAAAAGTAGAAATAGAATCAGCTTTTGGATTACAAAATTTAGAACAACTTTGGCATGGTTTAGATGCGACTTGTAATGTCCGACCTGAAGATATTAGCGAGTCATTACAAAAAATATTACCGGATTTATCAAAGAAAAACGAAATTGAACGGGATTTACTCTCCAAACTGGTGTTTGCTTGTGGTGATGTCAGTTTGGTTAACTTTGTTAAATTAAGTAAAGATGCCATAGTTTCGGCAAGACACAACCTCAAAGCTGATTGTGAAATCGTCGCTGATGTTTCTCCGGTTGTCGCGGCGCTCGACCATACACGCATAGCACATTTGGGAGCGAAAGTCAACACTTTAATTGATGACCCCCACATCCACAGCGTTGATGAAGCAGAAAGAAAGTTTTGGCAAGATAAGCAATGGTTTGAGAAGTTAAAACGGTTAACTCCGGGTTGTATTCTAGTTATTGGTTATGCACCATCGGTGTTAATATCAGCATTGGAACTTATAGAGCAAGAGCAATTAAAACCATCCTTAATTATCGGGATGCCTATCGGTTTCAATCATGCTCCAGCAGCCAAACGGCGCTTAATGCATTCGAGAGTAGAATATATTACCACAATTGGAACCCTTGGTGGTGGATTGTTAGCAGCCGTGGCTTTAAATGCTTTAGTCGGTTCGTTGATTGAAAAACCAGATTGCCATTGTTATTTGAGTCACAGAGAATAATTACTAATAGACGTTGCATTGCAACGTCTCCACATATTTTGATTTAAACGAACAATTTAGTTAAACATTCAAATCTTGCATAGCCAGACGGATTTGTTCCATACGTCTACGATTTACTCCCAAGTCAGATTCTCCCAAACGAGATGCAGAACGGATGTGAATGACGTTTTCATCGGCAGGGAAGTAAAATTCTACATCATCAACGAATTTGAAAATTCTGCTTTTAGAAAGAGCATGAATATAATTATCTGTATTTTCTACAACTTCAGTACGAGGAACAACTGTAAGAACTTTGAGTAGGGTTTCTTTGGCTGTATCCCGGTTTACATGATAGGGTATTGGGTCAATAGCGTGTTTGCTGTCTGCATTTTGACTGACAACGCAATTCGGGGAAGTTGGACAAGCAGCAAGATGATTGTCACTAACACTCAAATTAGAAGAAGCTGCCCAAGTGGTAGCAGGAAAGATTAAATTAACAGTCAAGTTCAGTAAGATTACGAACGCGAACGCAATTAAACGGGGCATAGATTTTTTACTCATCAATAGTATGATGATTATTTTCGGTTATTTTGGGCATTTATTCTAATGGTTCGGGTTCTATTCCCTCATCAATCCAAACATCAATTGCTGTTTTTACCTCTTTCTCAGTTACAGCAGACCATTCTTTTTCATTAATAATTGTTTGAAATACCGCTCGTTTACCGTGTCCGACTCTTTCTATGGGGTGTCCGCGATATACATTATTTTTAGGTTTAACCATTTATATTCAATAGTGTAGGGTACATAATGTTGTGAATTTTGATTTTTAAAGGTGTTGAATAAAATTATTACTCATAATGATACCGACAAGCCAGGAAATCAATTTGAGTATTTCTAACACGATAAACGAGCCGATGCTCTAAATCAATACGTCTAGACCAAATATCGGCATCGATATATTTTAACGGTTCTGGTTTACCAATTCCCTCGAATGGATTTTTAATTACAGCAGTAACTAAATCTAGAATTTTTGATGCAATTTTAAAATTTTGCTTGAACCACCAAGCTAAATCTTCTTTAAATTTAGAACTAAAACCAGGACTACGATTAATAATAACTGGTTCTACTTGATCGGCTTCAGTTTTATTCTTCTTTTTCTTGCTCAATCCCTAACTCCTGTTGAAGCTCTGTAATGGTTTGAGGTTTGATTTTTCCGCTCTTAGATTCCTCAATTGCATCAAGTAAACGATTTGCATTTGCAGGAGTTTTCAATAGATAAACCGTCTCAACCAAACTTCTCAAATCCGATTCTGTAATCAAAGCAACATTCTCACCATCACGACGATTGATGATATATACCTGATTATTTTGTACAACTAGGTCTAACAGTTTAAAGAAGTTGTTTCTAGCATCCGTTGGAGATGTGATTTCGTAAGAAAACATCGTTTATGTACAG
>JAYKJL010000302.1:0-6012 GCA_035285725.1 Nostocales cyanobacterium 94392
GACCCACCTGAGAAACTAGTGCTGTGTTCCTCGCCCATTGATGCTATGTCTTTCGCAATGCTGGAGTATCAAGTTAGGGGTAACGTACCACCCACGAGAACGCTGTACATGGCGGTCGATAGCTCCAACAGTTTACCTGTTGAGCAATTGCGGCATATCCCTAACGTGCAGGTGGCTTTTGACCCAAACGAATCGGGCAATGCAGCTGCACGGGCTGTAAAAGAACTACTGCCACAGGCTACTCGGCTCAAGTGCAAAGCTGGTGATTGGAATCAGGAATTGATCAAACATCGTTATCCACCTCAATTACAAGAAGGTTTAGAACTTTAATTCCTGTATTCTTCTGGAAGCAATTTTTAAAAGCAATAGCCGAAAGTACGAGAAATAAATCGTACTTTCAGCTATTGCTTTTACTTTTAAGAATTTTAATTATCTAAATAGTGAATTATTAAACCGTTGACTACTCGATGAGTTCATTAATTAAGCAAATCTTTGACCTGATCCAGTTAAACAACAAGCTAATTGCCGTAGAATCTCCCTTGCAAGAGAGAATTCGGCTACTCAAAAACATCGCAAGTGTTTGCCAGCAGCACAACATCAACTGCTACATCTGGACGCTGGAAGATGACGAACTATACCAGTTAATTGTCAATGACCAAGATTTGACATTAGAACCTGAAACCAAATATCAGGCGATCGCCAAAAACCGACGCGAACATTATTTTGAAATCTTGAGATTTTGGAAAACCACCGATTTACAGGGCATTCTCATACTGGAGGGAATATTCCCCTGGTTGGGAGAGACTTTTGACCCCGATTTTTTCTTAACTGCCGAGTGGATTAAATCAGCACTTATTAACCTCAAACTGTACAATCGTAACTCCAACAAGACCGCTATCCTGTTGGGGCCAAACGCCAGCTTGTCAACTGACATTGCACCAGAAGTCCCTACTGTAGTTCAGCAGTTGCCAAGTGTTGAGGAAATCAGCACTTACCTACCTTTAATGCTGCCCAATTACAGCGAAACAGAGATTAATTCTACTGCGATCGCCTGTGTGGGAATGTATCTCGCTGATATTGAGTATGGTATTAGACAGGCGATCGCCTGTGGGGTATGTAATGCTCAGGAGTTAATCAAAAAACTCTTTACCTATAAAATCGACCTGTTTAAGCGAATTTACAACGTTGATTTTCTCCTACCACCAACCATTGAGATTGGTGGATTGGAGCTAATGCAACAAGCTTTCAGGCGATACAAACGCTTGTTAACACCACTTGCGAAAGCTTATAATCTCCGACTACCCAAGGGGATTTTGCTAATCGGGCCTCCCGGCACGGGTAAATCCCACTCAGCTAAAGCTTGTTCGGCGCGGTTGGGACTTCCCCTAATTATCGTAGAGTGGGGCAGCTTTCGCAGCTACGGTAATTTGGCAGAGTATAAGCTCAAGATATTATTAGCACTACTTGACCGTCTCAACAGTGTAATTTTTTACCTGGACGACTTTGATAAAGGATTCGCCGGGGATGATGATTTGTCTAAACGACTAGCTGGTATGCTTTTAACGTGGATGCAAGAGCGCACTAGTGAAGTGTTGATTCTGGCATCAGTCAACCGCCTGGATTGGTTGCCCCCTGAATTGACACGAAGCGGTCGTTTTGACGATATTTTCAAGGTGGATTTGCCTAACCACGGCGAACGTCACACCATATTTAAGATTCACCTTGCCAGATTTGATAAGCGGTTTCGTAGTGGTGGAGATGCTTTCAGCACCGAAGAATGGCAGCGATTACTCAAGGCAACCAATCGCTGTGTAGGTGCGGAGATTCAAGCAATTGTGGAACGAGCCGCGATCGCCACTTTCTGCAAAATGTTTCCCGATGATATTCTGCCACAAGGAGAATTGCCACCACTTGAGATTACGCTGTCGGCGCTGCTGGAGGCGAGACAAAACATTAACCCTCTGGCTATCCGTGAAGCAGACCGAGTTGAAAGCATGAGGAACAAAGCTGATTTACAAGGGTTGCCGTCGTCGCCGGTTGACTCTTCTATCTACAGTATCGGTAACGTTGATATTTTTGGGTAATTATTTATGCAATTAGTAAAAATTCCTTCAGAAAAAGACTTGTACCTTGCGGGGTTTAAACTCCTAAATATTCTGGGGCCTGTCGCCGGTATCTCAATTGTTGTAGCAACGTCAACCCTCGTTTACCTACAAACACGTCCCCAGCACCTACCAGTAACTCACACTTTCACCCATAACAATCGCACATTTAAGCTGGAAGTTGCCAGTACACCAGAGCAATTGGAGAAGGGATTGAAATTCAGGTCATCTCTACCGAGCGATCGCGGGATGTTGTTTGTTCTAGGTAAAGAATACAAAGATGTCCCATTCTGGATGTCACAGGTCAAAATTCCACTAGACATCATTTACCTCAAAGATAATGTGGTGACGACAGTGATTTACAACGCCCCACCTTGTCCCAAAAATCCTTGTCCAATTTACAAAGGCAGTGTTGCGACGCACGTTTTGGAACTCACCCCTGGTGCTGGCATTCGAGTTGGGGACAAATTGAATATTGAGCCAAAAATTCTACGACAAAACTGGCAGAAAAATCAATAGTTAAAAGTACGATTTAAATTTCATACTTTTAACCATATCGAAGGACAGAGTAAATATGTCATATTGATATCGCCTTTATAACAATTCGCAATTTACGATCAATAATGGAAAATGAATCAATTGTGTCAAAAAGTCTGGGAATTTGAGCATCCATCAGGTTGCAAAGTTCGTGTTATAGAGAATGTTATAGGAATAGAATTATTTCAAAGTGATGTCTTGCAAATCCTTTTCCCCGAATTAAGAGAGGAATCAAGAGAGGCAATTATTGTAAATAATGCAAATAAATCAAAGTGTTGTTTGAATGGGCAAATTGTAGAAGTCCCAACAGTGGATGCAATGGCTGTTCATGCGCTAGGGCAATCCAAAGCTAAAGAGGTCAGGAGACTTATGCAATGGGTGAGAAAAAACATCCTACCTTACTTCAAAAAAGACTTGGACGATGTAGCGTATTATTATTCCAGATACAATTTTTTCCAAATTGATTATAATCAAAGAGAATCTCTAATTGCTTATCTAAGAAATCAAGAAAAAAAATGGCAAGATAAGTATATAGATTTATATTTACAATTTATCAATAAGAGGATTCCTTTATCTACAAGGTGTCCACACCCTAGCGATTTCTCAGATAAGTTACTACGAGATGAGTACTATAAGCTAGGCAATACAGTAATAGAGCCTAGTAAAAGTTATGAAGAGTTGTACGAAAGGCTGGTATTAATCCCCGGAAACCTTTTGAAAGCTCAAGAACTAGATTTATTAGTTCTGAATTTGTTAAAAAAGATGAAATGTGAAAATTCAACCGAAGTCATCAAGCAAGGATTATTTTTACAAACTCTACACTCAGTAGCTATCAATATAACTAGTTTTGGCAATATCAAAGAATTGACCCCATTTTATTTAGAATTAATCGAATGCTTTTCTAATGAGATGGTTAAGGATTAAACATAAACATGAGGAGAAGGTAAAAAATGACAGATACAACCACCACTGAAAATACACAAATCATTCAAAACAATTCTTCTGCTAGGAGATTAATAATAATAACAGGAGATAAAGGGGGTGTGGGCAAGTCTACTTTTGCAAGAGGACTAGCACAAGCATACCTAGATACGCAGACAAGATTTGTAGGATTTGACGCGGATATTTCTAATTCTCAGTTGGAGAGATTTTATGGTAAACATTGCACAATAGAGAAACTAAACATATTTAAAGATGGTGGAATAGATGGCTTTTTCAATAAAATCAATACATTAATTAATAAAAAGAAAACTGAGGAAGGACAAGACCAAACAGGAGCATCGTTGTTTCTGCTGGAGCTACCACCGCAATCTAGAACGATACTCCAGAATTTTGTAGAAGACATGACTTTTTTGGAGACAGCCCAATTAGATTATGGCATTCGTGTAACGATGGTAGTAGTTATTTCCAGGATTAGTGATTCCGTGAACCAGTTAATACATTTGCATAGTTTTTGCAAAGATATGGCAGATTATGTGATAGTCAAAAATTTGCATTTTGGAGAGGAAAATGACTTTACTCTTTATCAAGAATCGAGAGAAATTAAAAATATTAAAGATACCCTCAAAAAAAGTGATGCTTCATTCGTAGAAATCAATATGCCTTCTTTGATAGCACATGCTTATCAATATTTAGACAAAAATAATATGACCTTTGACGAGGGGATAAAACAAACAGAGAATCCGGCTGTAAAGGGAAGAACTAGAGGCTGGCTCAGAAAGTTCAAAGAAGAAATCAAACCCGCACAAGGCATATTGGGTTTAGATAATCTTGAAATTATCCTTTAGCAAACACAAATAATCATCATGAAGAGAGGAAATAAAATGACACTTACAATCAACGCCGAAAATACACAAATCATTCAAAATAATTCTTCTACTCGGAGATTAATAATAATAGCAGGAGATAAAGGGGGTGTTGGCAAATCAATGTTTGCTAGAGGACTGATACAAACATACTTAGACACAAAACAAAGATTTGTAGGATTCGACGCTAATTTGTCTGATTCTCAGTTGATGAGATTTTATAGACAACATTGCCACCTAGAAGAGTTTCCTATCTTTAAAAATAATGCGATAGACAGATTTTTTGATACCTTGAACAGCTTGACTTCTCCAAAAACAGAGCAATCAGGAGATAGACCCGAATCAGAATCATTATTTTTGATAAAATTCCCGCCTTATTCCAGAATGATTCTGCAAAGCTTTATCGAAGACATGAACTTTTTAGAAACAGTCCAAGCAGACTTGGATATGCGAGTGACTATGGTAGTAGTTATCAGCCGCCTCTGTGATTCAATTCAACAGTTGATAGACTTAAATAGGCTTTGTGAAGATAAATGTGATTACGTGGTAGTCAAAAACTTATTTTTTGGTGAACCAGAAGAATTTACAGAATACACTTATTCACCAAGAATCGAAGAAATCAAGAATCAATTAGCCAGGTCTAAAGCTTCTTATGTTGACATTCAAATGCCAGAACTATCAGAGGATGCCTATTATTATTTAGACAAAAATAATATGTCCTTCGCGGAAGGAATACAACAAACTGGTTCTTTGGCTGTCAAAGGAAGAATTACAACCTGGATGAAAAAATTTAAACAAGATATTGCTCCGGCGAAAGAACTGTTAGGACTAGGTGGTGTTAGACTATAAGCGAATAATTATGACTGTAGGCGATTCTCGTGTGGGAAAGTCTACAGTTTCTAAACTATTAATCGACTTGTTTCTACAGCAAGGAAAAAGAGTTAAAGTTTATGACCATGATAACCGTCAAAGATTGAAATCTTATGAAGGGATAGTATTGGTTGAAAAACTCGATTTTTTTGAAGACGAAACCGATAAGTTTTTAATGACTTTAAATCAAAGTGAATTTGATATCATCCTAATTGATATGCCGGGACAGTATATAGATAAAATTTGCCAGTACATAAATCAGGTAGAATTATTCAGTCTTTTGGCTGATTATAATTGGAAGTTGACTTTTCTTCAACCAATATCACACAGAATAGACTGTCTTGATTATCTGAAAACTATGTTAGATTTGGCTGCTTTTAATGCTAATTACGTGGTAGTTAAAAATCAGCATTTTGGTACTCGTTTTAAAGATTACCAAGAATCTGTCCGACATAAATTACCATTAATCGGTGGCGTTGATGTTGAGTTAACTGTTTTGCATCGAGATCATTATGAAGCTTTGGAAAGGATTGGCAAGCCTTATTCGATAGCTTCTACAGATAAGTCAATGTACTTGATTTATCGGACTTATATCTATCGTTGGATAAAAAACTTTTACGATTCAATTTTGAACAACAACTTAGCAATCAAATACTTGGGGCTTTGACTAGGGGTGTAAGGGTGTAAGGGTGTAAGGG
>JAYKJL010000303.1:0-10720 GCA_035285725.1 Nostocales cyanobacterium 94392
GGTAGGCACTAAAAAACCTTCATTATGTAACGAAACGTAAAGTTGCCCAAAAACCTCTTCCCTTCTGCCTCCTGCCCTCTGCCTTCTGCCTTGTCTCAACGATAAATATTTATGCCCACCTACTTATTGTTATTGACGAATTGTGGTGATGCTGAGATATCCTATGGTGGTAATATTTTTATGCCCTGCGAATAATTTATATATTTATATCAGGACTTAGCAAAAAAGGCATATTTTGTTGTAGGGTGCTGTGACGCTTCGCAAAAATTTGAACACAGCGATAAGACTTGTAGCGTCACGCACCAACCACCGATTGTGACACGCAGCCTTAGTCCTGTATATATAGCGCTTATGCAATATGTAACTGAAAAAGTCATTCTTAGGTAGTGGTAATTCATGAATTACCACTACGGAACGTCGGGTCTTACGTAAGTCCTGATATAATAATTCCGATGCCAAGGGATTTGATATTACAACCCAAAATATAAAGAGACGTTGCCGGGCGCAACGTCTCTACATTAGTTATTTTCTAGACTTGTGCAATTTCTCCTCACTAACCCAATCACCGTGAAAACCATAAGGAATTCGTTGTGGAATCAGTACTCTTGCAACTGGCTCCGATGTTATATCTTGAGCGTCAACAATTACTAATTCTGATTTATCCTCGTTGGAGTCATACACAAAAGTCATTACCCAACCTTTATCTTCCCCACTCATGCCATTACGAGGTACAAATACAGCTTCACCTCCATAACGTGCTTTACCAAATTCATGAATTTGGGACTTACCGCTATTGAGGTCATATTTTATTACACCATCAAACAAAGGCATCGAACCTTCTCCCATTTTGCCAGCATAACCGTAGCGCGTTGGTTGTCCTAAAAAGTTATCGTTAACACGGGGAAATTCTGAAGGCACATCATCAAGTGTTTCTTCGCGCACGCTACCATCTTTTAAGTTAAACCGCCAACGGTGTAGCCTGGGAATATCACCTTCTCCATCCCTTTGCTCGTTATCATTAACAAGAACATTCGTAGAATTCATCCGACAAGCGATAAGTACTACCTCATCTGCTTGTTCATAGGCGTTGAGGGTATGCCATACAAAACAAGCAGGAGTTTCAAACCATTGAACATGATTATTATCGCCGTGACGAGGCACAATACCAAAACGACTGGCTCTATCTTTTTCAAACATTAAACCAGGTTCGCCTTTTTGCATCCGCATCGGATTAAATGTCATCGGCAAATCCATAAATATTGTATAGTTTTGGGTAATGGCGAAATCATGCATCATCACTCCCATAGGTAATTCAATGGGTACGGTTTTTACTAGCTCGCCTTCAGGTGAAACTATACTGTAATGTAAAAATGGTGGTGCAAATGAATAGCCGAAAAACATCATTTCACCCGTTATCGGGTCTACTTTCGGATGTGCTGTAAATGCAGATTTTAATTGATTTTTGTAAGTAAATTCACTTAAAGTCTCTAACTCAGGTAGCTTTATAGCATGAGGCGCACCTCCTTCCCAAAGTGCTAAAAGTTGACCTGCGTGCCATACCAGCGCTGTATTGGCAACGTTTTTAAATGTACCGTGGGGGTTATCCATTTGCGGTGGTTCTAATAACCCGTTCCATAACGCTTTACCCGCTTCATGTTCGATTTGCCATCCTTTCGTCCGCACGTAACGGTTTCGATAACTGGCTTTCCCGTCAGAAATCCGTACACCATGCAACATTCCATCCCCATCAAACCAATGATACTGTCCTTTGGGATTCCATTGGGGATTCGGTCCATTCCGCACAAACATCCCGGATAAATCCGGTGGTAATTCACCGATTATTTTCAAGTTTTCTGTGGTGATTTCTTCACGCACTGGAGCAAAATTACCATCAAGAAAAGGATTTACTGCTAATGTTCCCATTTTAGTTAAAGTCTGAAGGTCAATCTATTTTTAATTTTAGATTGACGATTTCAACTTGGTTACACAATTAAAACCACTAAGAGTTAAGCAAGTCATTAATTATACTGCAACGCTCAAGTAGTTTTAGCTTGCTTTTTTAAAGCTATGGTAGTTGTTTCAGAAAGAATTTTCGCTTTGCTTTTGACATTGAACACCGAAGATATTATCTTGGGTAAAACAAGGCAAGTAACAGTATTGACGAGGGTGAATAGTATCCCATCAGCTAAACTCATCTTCAGTTCTCCTTATGCAAAAAATCCTCATCTTCTATTGTGAAACAAAATCGTCATAATTCAACCAGTATCAACTTTTAAGTTGCGTTTAGTTTCCATAAACTACCTTTCAGTTTCAATCTATATTATTGTTTGTTAGTGAAATTATCTGAATTTTAAATCTGAACGCAGAAAAATCAAGATAAATATTCAGTCGATGTAGGTTTATATAACTAAATTTTTATAAATATAATTTTACATTGGCGGTAAGACTCAATCTAGATTCGGATAGAGACAGTTTTATTTGTTGTATATATAATAAGTTGTCTATTTTTAATAAATGAACGAATATGCTGGAAGTACAAATTATTGACTATAAAATTTGTGTGTGATGTCTAAAACTAAGAGTACAAATAATTTACTTTCTAAGTTTACACAAAAAGACCAACAATCTTTAAAAAGCCGGTTCGATTACTCAAATGTGGAGTCTTTGCCTGAAATTTGGGGAATAATCGCAAGTCGCATTGGTGATACCGTTGCACTGCATAATCCCCATGCTCGACTGAAAGAGGAGATAATAACTTATACTGAGCTTTATCAGCAAATTCAACAATTTGCTTCTGGTTTACAAGCGTTGGAAGTCAAGCCAGAACAACGGATTTCCTTGATTGCGGATAATAGTCCTCGCTGGCTGATTGCCGACCAAGGTATAATGACTGCTGGGGCTGTAAATGCTGTACGCAGTTCTCAAGCAGATACGGACGAATTGGCGTATATCTTGGCAAATAGTGATAGTACGGTGTTAGTAGCCCAAGATTTACAGACTTTTGAGAAACTGCGTCCCCGTTTAGATGATTTACCAATTAAATTAGTAATTTTATTAACAGGAGAAACAGCACCGACACAAGAGACTCTCCAAGTATTAAACTTCGAGCAGTTAATGGAAATTGGTGCAAAAACTAATTTAGAACCAGTTAAGCAAAACCGGGATACTTTAGCCACTTTACTTTACACTTCGGGAACTTCCGGAAAGCCCAAAGGTGTAATGCTTTCTCATGCAAATTTGATGCATCAAGTCACAACTTTACGTACCATAGTTCAACCGGAAGTAGGAGATGTGGTTTTAAGTATTCTGCCTACCTGGCACGTATTTGAACGTACTGGAGAATATTTTTTGCTTTCTCAAGGTTGCACCCAAGTTTATACAAATTTGCGCTCGATCAAAAATGATTTGAAACAATTTAAACCTCATTACATGATTGGGGTACCGCGTATTTGGGAATCTATTTATGAAGGAGTACAAAAGCAGTTTCGCGAACAACCAGCATCGAAGCAAGCTTTAATTAATCGGTTTTTAGGTATTAGTGATAAATATATTAAAGCACGGCGAATTGCTCAACAATTGGATTTAGAAAATCTCAATCCTGCGATGGGAGAACGAATTGCTGCTAACATTCAAGCAAAATTTCTTTCACCACTACAAGCTTTGGCTGAAAAAATCGTTTACTCCAAAGTCAGAGAAGCCACAGGAGGAAGAGTCAAACAATTGATTAGCGGTGGTGGTGCTTTAGCCAAACATATAGATGATTTCTACGAGATTATTGGTGTATCCATCGTTGTTGGTTACGGTTTAACCGAAACTTCTCCAGTTACTCATGCTCGTCGTCATTGGACTAATTTACGTGGTTCTGCGGGATTACCGATACCCGGTACCACAGCAAAAATTGTTGATTTAGAAACTCGTAAAGAATTACCAACCGGGGAAAAAGGTTTAGTATTGCTCAAGGGACCGCAAATCATGCAAGGTTATTATAAAAATCCCGAAGCGACAAAAACAGCCATTGATGCGGAAGGTTGGTTTAATAGCGGTGATTTGGGCTGGTTAACACACCGTCAGGATATAGTTTTAACCGGACGAGCAAAAGACACCATCGTCTTAACCAACGGAGAAAACATTGAACCACTTCCCATCGAAGATGCTTGTTTGCGATCGCCATTTATCGATCAAATAATGCTTGTCGGACAAGATAAAAAAAATCTCGGAGCTTTGATTGTCCCAAATCTGGAAGCATTAGCAAAATGGGCAGAAACTCAAAACTTGGAATTATGTGTTGAAGAAGACAATGTTACGACATCCACCAGCCAAAAAATCAACCTTGAGAGTAAAATGATCCAGGATTTGTTTAGGCAAGAGTTGATTCGGTTTGTGCGAAATCGTCCGGGATATCGACCGGATGACCGTATTGGACCATTTAAGTTGATTCTAGAACCGTTTTCTATGGAAAATGGCATGATGACACGAACTCTCAAAGTCCGACGACACGTCGTGATGGAAAGCTATCACGATACGATAGAGCGGATGTATAACCCTAATTAATCCACCATGTATTAAATCTGTGAAGTTGAACTAAAAAAGGAAAAAAGACACTTTTATGGACATCTCCAATCCTCAATTGCTGCTAAAGCGCGTTATTAATGTTAAAGCCATTGTCACACCTCTATGGAAAGAGGAAGTAACGCAGCAACTACAAACTCAAATTAATCAAGTTGACCAGCAGCTACAACAAATCGATGTCCAAGGACAGCGAGCAATTACTGAAATTCAAAAGCAAGGTTTACAACCTCCCGGACCTCAAACTCTACAACAAATTGAGAATATTCAAGGTCAGGTAAATGAGAAAAAAAGCGAAATGCTAGAACAAAAAAACCAAAGCCTACAAAACCTGCAACAAGTACAAATGCTTGAATTGAATCAAGAAGTTAATCAATTTCAGTTAGAAGGTTTTTTCCGAGCAGAAAAAGGTGATAACTTAATTAGTAAAATGCAGGTTGAAATTGTTCTGCGCGATGGTGTTATCGAAGAAATTCGCGGCGATATTTAGACAAAAGACAATGTAATAATTCTGAATTCACCAAGATGAATTCAGAATTAACTTGAGTTCGATAATGATAAGAAAACTCTAAAACCTTGATGTTTCCGCTTTGTTAGAAGTCGGGTTTTTAGAAGAATTGCCTCTGACTACAGACATTTATCCTAAAAACCCGACTTCTATGCTAATGGTCGAATTCTTCTGATAATTTAGAGTTTTTATTAGCTAAAAATTGTCGAAAATTTTAGATGTGGTCAAAATACTGCATCTAATTTTATTGTCTATTTTAACTCGTAAAAATGCTGCTACTATTCCTAAGCAGTCAAATTTTATCGCTTCTCACACACAGCTCATTTATTATTGATTATTGATATTTTTTCTGCCTTAAAAATCCTCTTGTTTAATTAATAAAGAGGTAATTATCAATTATTCAATTTTTATCGACAATTTGAATTTGATAAAGGAACTGTTCCACCTGCTAAACATTGCTCGTAAGAACCAGCCCAAACAATTTGCCACAACTGAGGTGAACTGACAAACAGTGAACGTCCAAAACTTGTAAGTTCAACTCGATATTTTATTGGTTTGGGTTTAGACGAAGCCAAATTAGTTTGGGTTATTGTTACCATCGCTCGATCCGGTTGTGGATAAGACACCTCGACTTTACGGGTTAATTGCTTCGAGTAATTTGGATCAAAAGCATTAACTGCAAGAGTCGCTGGATCTGTACCTTTGAGTACAGATTTTAAACGAGTTAATGGTATTGACTTATATTTAGCTCTGTAAGGATTTGTGACAATCTTTTGAGTGGAAATTTGTTTTGCTCTAATTTGCTGTTGCTCTTGGGTAGTAGAAACCGTACTAAAATGCCATCGTTTAATTATGTAAACTCCAGCAACAACAGCAGTCGCAAACAGCGAGAGCGTTAATACCAGGAATATCTTGAACTTTGCCGACATAAAATTTAAAGGGAATCTTAAACCGTTTGTTTTTATTTATCCATCTTGAATTTTAAATCGAGACATGGTTTATAACTTCATACCTGAAGTGGAATTTCCGCAAAATTTGTTCAAAAATTTGTGGAAAAAGAATTAAGTAATATTATCTAGGGAGTAGGGAACATCAAATTTTATGGATAACCCAAACCTGTGTACAGACGTTACACTGTAACGTCTCAAAATCTAAATTCATACCCGCAGGAAGCTGCGCCAAAATTTCTTTATAGAAACGACATCAACTGATGAACTGAGTACGCAAAAATACAGATTAGCGGATAAGTGTGGTTTTAAGATAGTTTGTTGCGATCGCCATCGCGATACAATGCAATCTGTCAAAAACTATTAAAGTCCCTAAATTACAAATTCAATTCACCATATTTACTTATGAGTATTCACGAAATATTTATGCCAGCGCTGAGTTCCACGATGACTGAAGGTAAAATAGTATCCTGGGAAAAAGCCCCTGGGGACAAGGTTGAAAAAGGCGAAACGGTGGTAATCGTCGAATCGGATAAAGCGGATATGGATGTGGAATCCTTTTATGAAGGATACATGGCTCATATTTTAGTAGAAGCTGGAGAAAGCGCTCCTGTGGGTTCTGCGATCGCTTTCCTCGCAGAAACCGAAGCCGAAATTGAAGCAGCAGTAGCTAAAGCCGAATCTCAAGGTACAGCACCAGTAAAAACCGAAGTTGCGGCTACAGCCCCTGGACAAACAGCAGCGCAACCAACGGCTGTAAGCGTTGGAGCGAACAGTACCGCTCAAAATGGTTCTAGTCCCCGGAGCGGTAGAACAATAGCTTCCCCCCGCGCTCGTAAGTTAGCAAAAGAATTTAAAATTGATTTAAGCGGCATTTCTGGTAGCGGTCCTCACGGTCGTATTATCGCTGAAGACGTGGAAAACGCTGCTGGTAAGTCTACCCCTCAATCAGTAGTTGCACCCGCCCCCAGCGCTCCCACAGTCACCCCTGCGGCGACACCTGCACCAATGCCCGTAGCAGTAACACCGGGACAAACAGTACCTTTGACTACTTTACAAAATGCCGTGGTGCGGACTATGCTTCACAGCTTATCCGTACCTACCTTCCATGTCGGTTACACAATTGCCACCGATGAATTAAATAAACTTTACAAACAAATAAAATCTAAAGGTGTGACAATGACAGCGCTGCTAGCCAAAGCTGTAGCGATGACATTACAAAAACACCCATTATTGAATACCAACTATTCAGAAGAGGGAATGGTACATCCTGCCAACATTAACATTGCCGTAGCAGTAGCAATGGATGACGGAGGATTAATTACACCAGTATTGCAAAATGCCGACCAACTAGATATTTACAGTTTATCGCGCAACTGGAAATCCTTAGTAGAACGCGCTCGGGCAAAACAGTTACAGCCCCAAGAATACACTAGTGGTACCTTTACCATATCCAACTTGGGTATGTTTGGCGTAGATACATTTGATGCGATTTTACCACCCGGACAAGGTTCAATATTGGCGATCGCCGCATCTCGTCCGACCGTAGTAGCCACCCCTGACGGTATGATGGGTATACGTCAACAAATGAAAGTAAACATTACTTGCGACCATAGGGTTATTTACGGCGCTCATGCAGCAGCATTCTTGCAAGATTTAGCCAAGTTGATTGAAACTAATTCTCAATCTTTGACAATGTAAACCCAATATTTTCAACTTGGGGTTTTGAACTCCAAGTTTTTTTATTAGGAATTGATAATGGATAATTGGTAATTGTTCGCTGTCAACTCTCAACTGAGAAATTAAATCCGTGTAATCAGTGTAATCCTTCTTAATCCGTGGTCAGGAATTGTTGGCTTCAAAGTTGTAGGATATTGAGAAATTGAATTCAATCAACGATAATTATGTCTTTTAAATACAAAATATTGTCAATCGATGGTGGCGGTATTCGGGGTATTATTCCGTCAATCATACTCAAGGAAATTGAACAACGGACGCAAAAACGGATTTGGCAATTGTTTGATTTAATCGCTGGAACTTCAACTGGAGGTTTCTTAGCAATGATTTTGACTATGCCGAATAATCCACAGAATAAAACTGAAGCTCGGTATTCGATGGAAGATATCATCAACATGTACCGAGTAGATGGAAAACAGATTTTTTATGAACCATTTTTAGAAAGTTTAACAGGTCTTGATGATTTGTTAAAACCAAAGTACCCTTCTGAAGGTAGAGAAAAAATTGCCGAAAAATACTTTCAAGATGCTTTTCTTAAAGATGCACTGACTAATATCTTTATCACTAGTTATGATATACAGATACGATTACCTGTATTTTTTATCAATAATCCTAAATTTCAAAGACATACAGGAACTAATTTTCGTAAACTTTGTAATGATTATAAAATGATAGAAGCAGCAATGGCAACTTCTGCCGCTCCAACATTTTTTGAACCTTACAAATTACCGATTCGCGGTTGCAATCATTGTGACAAGGATGATTTTTATGCATTAGTTGATGGTGCCGTTTTTTCTAATAATCCTACAGCTTTAGCAATTGTTGAAGCGATTATCTATACTCAAAATAATCAGGAAAAAATCAGTTTAAAAGATATTTTAGTAACCTCGTTGGGTACTGGTTCTCTAACTCGAAGATTCCCTTACGAAAAAGCTGTTAATTGGGGTAAAATCCAATGGATACAGCCATTAATAAATATTTTTCTTGATGGTGCTAGCGAAGTTGCAAATTATCAGTTAAAACAGTTACTACCCGAAGCTCAGAATAACAATAAACAGTATTATCGTTTTCAAAAAGAATTAGATGAAGCAAGCGATGATATAGATAATACTCAAGAAGAAAATATGGCATTATTGGAGAAAACAGCACATACAATTATCCAAGAACAAAGTAGAGAACTTGATAAATTGTGTGAGCAACTTTTAGCTTAGTTTGGGTGAATCTGATTATTTTACTCTTCCTTTTCATTATGAATTAAACACATTATCACTCCCCACCCTGCTTCGAGTCTGGATGGGGTATCTCGCGAAAATAAAGATGAAATCAAGCACTCAAAAATTCTCGCATATATTGATTTACTAACTGTGGCTGTTCTTGCTGTACCCAGTGGCTACAGTTGGGAATGTATTTAATTCGGAAGTCTTTTACATAGGCTTCGGTACCATAAGTTAATTCTTTTCCTAATGCAGTATCCTCTTCTCCCCAAATCATCAAAGTTGGAACTTCGAGAATGCTCCAATTTCGATTAAATATTGCTGAATTGAAAAGATTTCGGTAATAATTTATCGCTGATGTTAAAGCTCCACGTTTAGCAGCAGCGTCTTTATAAGCATCAATATCTTCTTTACTGAAAGCACTTTTATCAATTGCCATACCTTTAAAAGCATTTTCAATAAACTGATAGTCTTGAGCTTGCAGAAATAATTCAGGAATTAAAGGTAGTTGAAAAAAGAACATATACCAGCTACGTAATAATTGCTGAGGAGTTCGTAAACCATCCGAGAATTTTGCCAGATGGGGACAATTCATAATAATTAATCGTTCTACCATTTCTGGATAATCATAAGCAAAATTCCAAGCAATTGCTCCTCCCCAATCATGCGCTACCAGCACGCATTTTTCATATCCCAATCCACGAATCATACCTTCGACATCGCGAACTAATTCATTCATCACATAAGCAGACTGGGATGCAGGTTTTTCACTATCGTTGTAACCTCGTAAATCTGGTGCAACTACTTTAAAATTTGAAGCAAATTCTGGAATTTGATGTCTCCACGAATACCAAAACTCCGGGAATCCGTGAAGCATTAACATCAAAGCACCACTTCCTTGAGTTACGTAGTGCAGGTTTACCCCATTAGTTACGATGCATTCGTGTTGCCAAGAACCTTCCATAATATCTAGTTAAGATTTAGTTGAGACTATCTGCTTATTTTACTGGGAGAAGGGAACAAGCAGATCAACCAAGAAAAGTCTTTAACAAAAATCAAGTAATAGTCCCGATATTTTGAGTTGTTTTATCATAGGATTGTTAATTTCGATTATATTATTAATTATTTAATTATTTTGTATTTGAGCATGGATGATTTTAATTAGAAAAATAAATCCTGAAGATATCCAACAGTTTTTTTTATGGCGGGATGCAGATATTTACATTTATAATGTACTGCGAAGAGAGGTTATGGAACACAAAGAAGGAAAGCGAGTTATCTTCATTGCCTTAATTAATTCAACTATTGTAGGAACCGTACAGTTTGTTCCTCACCATGATGACATTGAATTAGCAGATGGAACCTCTACTGCTTACTTACAATCGCTTCTAGTGGATCGGAATTACAGAAGACAAGGAATCGGTTTTAATCTCATTCAAGCTGTTGAATTTGAAGCAATAAGCCGTCATTTTGACCGATTAACTATTATGGTGGAATCAGATAACTCTGCTGCTTTGAAGCTTTACCAAAAGATGGGCTTTTCCTTTTTTAAAAATTCCCATAATATGTGGCGAGGTACTCAGTATTGTGTCAGTTGCTTAGAGAAAAGTTTGGTTTAAAAACAGCAAAAAACGCCTCCCGATTACTCGGAAGACGTTTTCTGTATTTGGTGAAGACGTTGTAACGCAACGTCTCTACATTATTATTTAGTTATTAACCGTTGATTGCGGGAGCGCTGATTGCAACAG
>JAYKJL010000304.1:0-27370 GCA_035285725.1 Nostocales cyanobacterium 94392
GAACAGACTGACTTTTCTGGAGGGGGCTTGGGGGACGCAGCCGTCCCCCAATCGGGGGTTTGGGGGAGAATCCCCCAATTCTTGGTTTTCCCACAAAATGAAATATAGATCGATTGATCAATCAAATAGCAACCTTAACTGAACCGTATTGATTTATACTGTCGTGGGGGGTAATTCGTCGGGTTTTTGTTTGAAAAACCCGACTTCTAATTAATTAAGGAGTTTTTTTACATCTCTAATGTAGATTTAATTGGCTGATACTGAGAATAGAAATTAGGTAATTGTACACCTTGCATTTTGAGACTTTGAATGCGATATAAATATGATGTTCCTATCATCAATTGATTAGCAACATCAACTACTTTACGATTATTTGGTTCTGATAAATAAGAATCGCGCACCCAATCATTAAAGCTACCCATGGCTGGACCACACCATACTTGATAATCTACTTCTCTACCTTTTTCACCAGCATTAGACCATCTCGAAGATAATCCTAAATACCAACGAAATATCAAAGCCATTTTGTATTTAGAATTTTTCGCTGCTTTCGTAAGTTTATGGGGATTATTTTGTGATTGATAAGCGACAGTTTCTTGCCAAATTTCGGCAATACTTTTACGAAAAATTTGAGTTTCTAATTTATCTTTTTCCGCAGCCGGAAGTTCGTCAAGGGAATTATAATTTCGATAGATTTCGTATAGTTTTTGTGCTTTGAGAGGAAACATCGTTCCACGTTTGAGAACTTGTAGTTTTACTCCCATTTCAAACATATCAGCCGCTGGTGCCATCATCACATCAGCAATGTCAGCTTGTGCTAATAATCTTTTGGTATGAGCAGAAGTCCCGGCTTCTACACAAGATTGATTGATTGAACCTGTAACGATATATGCAGCACCCATCATAAATGCTGCTAAAGCTGATTGAGGTGTGGAAATTCCTCCTGCTACTCCAACTCTGATGGGTTTTTCGTAACCATATTGTGCCTGTATTTCGTCTTTTAAAGCAATGATAGAAGGTAAGACACAAACTAAAGGACGATTATCTGTATGACCTCCAGAATCGGCTTCTACTGTAATATCATCTGCAATGGGAATTTGTGCTGCAAGAGTTGCTTGTAATTCCGTAATTAAGCCTTTATCAACCAGTTCCTTGAGCATTTTTAACGGTGCTGGTTGCATAAATTTACTCGCAACTTCTCGACGAGAAATTTTGGCAATTACTTTATTATTGATTTGGATTTTGTTAGCTGAATTCAAACTTAATCCAGCAGCACGATAATAGACAATATTAGGAGTTAAGTCTAAAAACGCCGAAGCTTCTATAGTTTCTACCCCATATTTTAAATATAAATCTACAGCACCTCTTTCAATTTCTGGTTCGTTGGGACTGTGAATTAAATTGAAAGCATAAGGTCCGTTAGGTAAAGATGCTTGAATAATTTGAATTGCTTCTTCTAAGCGAGCTAGACTTAAACCACCCGCACCAAAGGAACTCAAAATACGCTCTTTACCAAGTGCAATGACCATTTCTTCTGAGGCTATACCCCCAGCCATTGCACCAGTTGCATAAGCATATTTTACATTATGAAAAGTCAGAAAATCCGGGTCCCCAAAACTTTTGGTAAAAACAGGTGGAATTGCAATTAATAATTCTATTTCTGCTGGTTGACTATTATCCAGGGGACAATAACCATAGTTAGTCACACCAATTCTATCTTCTACTTTAACAATGTAACAAGGTTTATCTATTTCCAGCAATTGTTGTTTCATTCCATCTAAATCAAAGGAAATACAGCTTACTGAACCTTTCCAAACTCGATTTCTAGTGGAAGTAGACCCATGAAATATCAGTCCATTATTTTCTTTGTTTAGCACGTTTTTTCAGTTATCAATAAACAACTAAATGTATCTAGCAATTTCGATATCAATTATCAATGAACAACTACTCCCTTTCTCTCTTCCCCTCTTCCCTTTGCGCTCTCTGCGTCTCTGCGGTTTTATATATACTATTGCTCATTGATAAATGATAATTTCAACTATTAAACAACTGTTCAGCGCAAGCAATTTGCAACTCAATTATTTCGCTCATTTGTTGACTAAATTCTTGGCGGGATTGTAAGAATGTAGAATGAGTTTTATGAACCATTAAATTGTTCATGTTTACTTTTTGATATTGAGATTGTCTATTACTAGATAAACTCACCGTTGAAGCCAATTTTTCTGTAAAGGTAGATTTAGATGAATTAATCTTCGCCGGAGTATTATTTGGTATTTTGTTTTGATTTTCTATAATAGGTACGGCGACTTTTTTCATCGGATTTATTTCAGGTTTTTCTGGCTGAAATTTGGGAATTATTTTCTCAGGTAAATCTATTTCGACAGGTGAAAATATTGTTTGTTTTTTTTCAATCGGTTCTTGATTAACTTCTACTTGATTTTGGAAAAACTTTTTGTTTTCTGCTGTCAAAATACTTTCGGTAAAACTGTAACCTCCCAATATAATTTTTTTATGGCTAAGTTTACCTTGTTTATTAGTTTCTTCCACATGGGAATATAACGGTGATAAATCTAAATCCACCTGATGACTAACTAACTTTGCTAATGCTTTGATAATACTACTATGGTCGTCTACACCTCTTCGATTCAGAGAAATTGTCATGTGTTCTTTATCGCTTAAATTTTTATCAATCCATCGAGAACAAACGCTACCAGCACCCGTTTCAATAAATATTTTTGCACCATCGTTATACAGTCGATTAACTAACCTGGGAAAATCAAGTTCTTTACAGAGTCCTGTAGCAATACCTTCAGCAATCTCTTTACTTTCTAACTTTATTGGACCATATTCGGAAGCAGAATAAAGTGTGATATCCTGTTGGTTTTCTTGGACTGGTAAAGTGTTAACTCTGGCAATTTCTTCATGCTCTGAAGCCATTGCTTGACAGTGAATTACATGGTCAAAAGGTGCTCTAAATGCATTACAACCTAACTTTTGAATTACTCTTTCACAAGCTCCCGGTTCACCTGCAATTACGACTTCTTCTGGTGTGTTAATTTGAGTTAAATAAACCCTTTCTTCTCCTATAATACTTTCTCTAACTTGAGATGGTGTAGCGATAAGAACGTAATTACACCAAAAGTTATTATCTGGTGACTGTTCTACAGGTGGTAATTGCCAAAATTCGCGGACAGCATTTTTTGCACCTGATAATCTGTCTCCGAATAAGCTAGATGAATTTAAAGCATTACTCATCTGACCAAATTGATTCCATACTCCTACAGCAGACATCATACTAACTTCACCCAAGCTGTAACCAAAGGCAAATTTCGGTTTGATTTGAAAGTCATCTCGAAGAATATTAGAAAGCAGTCTTGCTATGACTATTTCATTTTCAAACATTGCTGCTGAATCATCTAGCAGTTGCTGTTCTAGTACTTCTAATTCTCTGTTTGATAGTTTATTCAAGCTTCTTGGATAGACTAATCTTTCGACATGATCAACGCGATTGTCTAAATTTTGCAGTATGATGTCATCGTGTACTTTCGGAAACAGACGGAAAAGATTTCTACCGATACCGAGGTAAGAATTGACCGCAGCAGGATAGATAAATGCAACATCTCCTTTTTTACCCAACGGTTTAGCTGTAAAATAACTGCCTAGTGGTGTTTGCCATTCTTCACCGTTATCAAATGCGTTGTTTACACCTTTGATGGCTGCTTCGCTTTCTTTCGCTAATTCTTTGGCATTACGCGCCACAATTGCTAGATTATAGCTTTCTTGACTGCGTTTTTGGTATTTAGCAAAAGTGATGCTCGCAGCTTTTTTCAGGGAAGTTCCGCTATTTACTACATTTTGTAAATTGTCAACTTGCTGTAGTAAATCATTACGATTATTACCTGCGATCGCAAACAGGTAAAGAGGCATTTGTTGCAAAAATCTGCTGCTACGGTCTTGCTGATTAGGTTCTTCTGATATGATTAAATGAGCGTAAGTCCCATCAATACCAATGCTATTAATGGCTGCCGTTCTTTTATTAGTTTCCGGGTTAAGAAACCACGGTCTTGATTCCGGAATAACATAGAAAGGACTGTTTTCCCACTTTTTAATATCTTTCACACCAGTCCATTTTGGTGTTGCGGGAATATATCGATAGTAGAGACACAAAGCTGTTTTAATTAAACTCGCAATTCCTGAAGCAACATAGGTGTGACCGATATTACTTTTAACGCTGCCAATAGCACAGGTTAACTTATTTGCACCGCTTGGATAAGCCCGAAGTAAACCGTTAATTTCTGCTTCATCTTCTTGGGAAATACCGCTGGCAAAAACTTCCAGATAAGATATTTCTGAAGGTTTGATTTCTGCTGTTTCAAAAGCTTGTTGACAAGCAGCATAAACAGCATTATCGTCTGTACTTCCCAAACGACTTTGCAAATCATTTTTGGTCGCATTTTTTTGCGTGAAACTAATTGCATCAATGACCGCGTAAATGCACTTATTTTCTTGTTTTGCTACTTCATGTCGTTTTAAAACTACTGCACCTGCACCTTCACCAACTGTCCAGCCATTAGCTTTCTGGTCGTATGAAAGAGTATTTACACCTGTATTAATACTTGCTATTTTACTTCGTAATAAAACATTTTCCATCCCACCGGCTAAATCCACAGCACCCACTAATACGGCATCTGCTTCCCCGGTAGTTAATAAATTTTGCGCTACTTCTAAAACTTTGAATGTAGAATTTTCTCCAGCGGAAATGGTAAATACAGGAGCCGTAAAATCCCAAAGCGAGGAGATACGACTCGCCATAATATTAGTGAGGTAGCTGACAAATTCACTGCTATCAACGGGTTGATGAATGCCGTCTTTAACTATCGTTTCTAATTTATTAACTTTATCCGATGATAGAGATATTGTGCCAGTATTTAATCCTTCTTTAATTTCCCAAGATAAATTCCATCTTTGCTGGAGTTGATGAACAGAAAATTCAGCTTCTGTCGCGATTAAAACTGCTACATTATCCCCTTCTTTGATACCTGCATCTTGTAAAGCACGTTCAGCTACTTTGAGCATCAACAATTGTTGTTTGTTGAGTTTTTCTAATTCATTGGGCGGAATTTTACTAGATATGGTATCAATTTCAAATTCACTAATATAAGCCCCTATTGGTGCTTTTGCTTCGGGTAAATTATATTTTTTCAGTAATTCAGTTTCGTTTTCTACACCATGCCATCTTTGAGAAGGTAGAGGAATAAAATGTTGTTTTCCTTGATAAATACTGCCTTCAAAAGTATCTAAATCATCACAACCACCGAAAAAAGCATCCATTCCCACAATCGCCATTTTTGCTGGTTTGAGAGGGAAACTTGGTTGTACAATTTGAGTATTTTTATTTTGCTCTAAAATTGTGTGAGCGTTGGTTCCACCCAACCCAAAAGCGCTGACAGCAGCACGTTT
The DNA here is from genome assembly GCA_035285725.1 of Nostocales cyanobacterium 94392. GTDB lineage: Bacteria > Cyanobacteriota > Cyanobacteriia > Cyanobacteriales > Nostocaceae > Rivularia. Next base: position 5,461 of record JAYKJL010000304.1, read on the forward strand.
TATTGATGCACTTTTCGAGTGCCAATTGGTAGGACTTGTGACAATACGGCTAGGTGATATTACGTTATCTTCCGTGCCGATCGGGTCTGTAATATTGATAGTTGTCGGAATGATACCCTTATTCATACTCAGAAGCACTTTTATCAGACTAGCACTAGCCGCACCAGTAAGCAAATGTCCAATATTCGATTTCACCGAACCTGATAAGGGAGTTGCTCCATATTTGCCAAAGAAGGTTTCTATAGAGTTAAATTCGGTACTATCTCCTAATAAGGTTCCCGTAGCATGACATTCGATATAGTCGATGGCTTTCGGGTTTAGTTGCGCTTCCGAGTAAGCTTTTTCAAAAGCTAAAGTTTGTCCTTTGGGGTTAGGGCTGAGTAAATGTTTACCCCTACCATCGTTAGAAAGTCCGTTACCTACAATACTTGCATAAATGCGATCGCCATCTCGAACTGCGTCACTATAGCGCTTGAGTACTAGCATTCCTATCCCTTCCGAAGTCAGTAATCCCCGCGAAGATTTGTCTAAAGGACGACTAATATCGTTATTTTCTGGATACCCTTGGATACCGGAAAATAACATCCGGATAAAAATCGGATCTGCACAACTAATACCCCCCGCTAACATCAAGTCAGCTTTATGTGTCCACAGATAATGAGATGCTAATCTCGCAGCGTATAAAGGAGAAGAACAAGCAGCATCAAGACAAAAATGAATATGGGATAGAGATAAAGCTTGAGAAACAATAGCAGCAGGTAAACCCGATATCATTGCATTGTAAAATGATGTATCCTCCGAGTTTGGTAAACTTGCTAAATCAAAGTCCTCTTGTTGTAAAAGTTCTCTGATTGCAGGTTTTAATACCTGTTGATAAATCGGTTCAAACAGTTGGTTTGATGACTTCGTAGGTAACGAGAGACTGCCCAATAATACTCCACATTTGGAAAGCACAGACTTGTTTTCCAAGTAACCACTATTTTGCAATGCTTGCTTCGCAGCATAAAGCGACCATTTAAAGGTATCATCTAGATTTTGTAAAAATGAAGCAGGCAAATTATATCCCGATCCATCAAATTTGAAATTACGAACAAATCCCCCTTGTAAGGAGTAAACTTTATCTGCTTTTCCTTTTTCTGAGTCATAAAATATAGTGGGTTCTATTCCAATTTCATCAATACTTAACTCGGAAGTAGAATCTGTTTGTTCAATTAAATTGTGCCAAAATTCTTCCGCATTTTTAGCGTCGGGGAATAAACATGAAAACCCAATTATTGCTATTTTTTCCATAATGAACTAAATAAAAGATATAAACGCAAAGTTTCGCGGAGGTATTCGCGGAGGTACGCAGAGAAATAATTAGGATTTTAAGGACTGTGTGGGAATAATAATTCCTTTACCACCTAATAAACGGGAATATATTTTACCTTGATTGTCGTGGATGATAAAATCGGCACTGACGCTACTATTTGATTTATTCCGAACTTCGCAAGAAACGTAAAAAGGTTTATTGTTAGGAGTTGCTGCAAATTGTTCGTGTTTTTTAATTTCAGCAGGTAAACAAACTTCTTGATGATAATGCTGTAACCAAACCCATAAAGGATGAGTACTTAAATCAATAGAGTAAGGATTTACCCATTGTACGGGAAATTGTCCTTGCTGTTTTCTATCGATTTCGTTCCAAATACACTCGATAGTAATTTTTTCTGGACTAATGTTTACTACTTTTGTTATTCCTTTAAAAGATTCTCCGTGGAATAAAGGAAATATTGATGAATTCTCTTGATAAAAATCATTACCTATAATCGGGATGATTTTATCTTCTGTCATATTTAATTGTTCATAAGTTGGGCTTGGAGTATTGTGAGATAATAAATGAATTTCGTCAATACTGTAATGGTAATTAAGTTTTGCGTTACTATTTCTACTCCATATTTTTGCTTTAAAAATGATTTCTTGTTGTTCATTTTTAGCAATTTCTTCTAAATCTAGAATATATTCATCTGCTTGCTTACCATTAAAAATTATTCCCTTTAATACCTTAAAATTGTTGTAGTAAAAAAACTTATATCCCGGATAAAGCTGTTCACAAGCATTAATCATCCATGCTGTTCCACAAGTAGCAGGTAAAACAGGCTTTCCACCTACTATATGATCTTGTAAAAAAGGATTAGCTGCTTCCGTGAATTGACGATGAATTCGATAAGTTCTCAACTGAGAATTTAAAGGTTTTGGTGGGGGACAAATCGGACTACCAATCACAACTTGCGTCGAATCACGATAAGAGTCATGAAGTTCGTTGACTAACATTTTTGCTCCCGCTTCTACCGGAATAATTTCAATACCCCTACGGGCAAATTCTTTTTTCAACTCCGGTGTTACCATACCACTATCCCAACCTCCCCAATTAATCGCTACTACATGACATTGGGGATACTGTTGTTTAAACAAATGAGCCGATTTGTTGAGAATCTCATTTGATAAAGCGTAATCTGATTGACCAATATTACCGTAAAAGCCGGCAACAGAAGAGTATAAAACTAAATGTTCTAATTGGTCGAGATTAACGCAACCAAGTAGATTTTCTAACCCTTGAATTTTAGCGCTGTAAACTTTTTCAAAATCCGCATCGGTCTTCTTTTCAATTAGTTTATCCGCTAAATTACCCGCACCATGAATAATACCAGTTATTGTACCCATATTTTCTGTAACAGCAGTTATTTTTTGCTGTAAATCCTGAGTATTTGTAACATCAGCATTAATATATTCTGCTTCACCTCCTGCTTGTTTAATTAACTCTAAAGTTTGTTTAATTTCTCGGTCATAAATAATTTGATTATAAATCTTTTTCACCTCTATGGGAGTAGGTTTTTCTCCCTTTTCCAGCAAATCTTCCATAATCCGTTTTTTTAAAGTTGCTTCATCAAAGCAATCTTTTACAAATAAAGGCTCCGATTCTAATAAGGAAGAACGTCCTAATAAAATAAACTTACACGGATATTGTTGTGCCAATTCAATTACGCATTTGGCAGTAATACCTTTAGCACCACCACTAACAAGAAAAACCGATTCGGGACGAATTGAAGTTGCTGTTCTCATGATTGTTTTTGACCTACTTTATGGTAATTAATAACTTACAAAATATTTATTAACAACAGATATTAGCCCTTAACCTTTGACCTCTAACCTCTAACCTTTGACCTTTAACCTCTAACCTTTAACCTTTAACCTGATTAATCGGTAGATGAAAATTAATGTAATTGTCACGTCTATTAAAACGCTCTTTTCTCATCGCGGATACAAGAGCAAATGTGGTAAATGTGAAAAAAACTACCATCAAAGCTATTAGTATTGGCACTAATTTGTCGATTTCAGTATTAGTTATATTAGTGTTATTAGTTTTATTTGGGTTATCTGTTTTATTTTCGTTATCTGTTTTATTTTCGTTATCCGTTTTATTTTCGTTATCCGTTTTATTACTTGTACTAGAAGTATGCTCGGTATTTTCTGTATGAGTTTTACTACTTCCTTGAACAATTGTAATATCCCCGAAATCTTTTTTATCTCCGGGTAATTTAATCGAGGTTTTATACGTTTGATAACCGTTAGCTTCTACCGTGATTTGTCCTTGAATAACTCCATTACTATCGGGTTTTGCTGAAAAACGGTAAATACCTTCTAAATCTGTATAAGAAATGATTGAGGTACCATCATGGTTCTCAAATGTTACTTTTGCTGCTCTGATAGGTGCTTGTTTACTCCAGTCAACAATGCGACCAACGTAATTTTTTTTTTGATTTTCAGACATGATATTTTAAAGGTCAAAGGTCAAAGGTTAGAGGTTAGAGGTCAAAGGTTAGAGGTTAGAGGTCAAAGGTTAGAGGTTAGAGGTCAAAGGTTAGAGGTTAGAGGTCAAAGGTTAAAGGTTAAAGATTAAAATTTCTTTAGCGAGCAAGATGTATGTCCTTGGGGACACGCTTCGCTAACGCACTAACTCCTAACTCCTAACCCCTAACTCCTCATTCCTAACTCCTCATTCCTAACTCCGGTGGTACTAACTCTCAACCGTAATCGTTGTTCTTCCTTGATTCCCGTAAGCAACTTCGGTTATTAGACGATTGGAATCGTGTAGTTCGGCTTTGATGTAGTTGACACAACTTTGGGTGTCGATTTCGGGATGTATATCAATTGCTCGACAAAAAACTTCTCCCCATTCCCAAGTAAGTGTTTTGGTTAATCCGAATAATCCACCAGCAATGGCACCAAAGTTGATTTTTTGTTCTAATCCAAAAGCTCCATCAAGTCGAGTCACTGTACAAAAGCAACTGCGTCCTTTTTCTGCTGCTGCGTTGAGAGATTTTTTGAGATGCTTAGCAATCAAGAAAACTTGTTTGACGATCGCCTTTTCTTCGGGAAAATATTTTACACTCTTGGATGCAGCGTTAAATATTGGATGAATATGGATGAAAGCACCGATGGAACCACAGTTAGTTGCGATCGCGATTAATTGTTGTTGGAGATGCTCTTCGCTTAAGTCTTGTAAAGTTATATTTTTGATATGACTCGGTAATACCGAACGTCGGGGAATTATTGATTCGGGAAAGCTGATAACTACTACTTCCCAACCGCTTTGAGTTAAGGATTCGGCTAGTTCGGAAGTGGTGAGGGAACCATCATCGGTGATTAAAGCAATATGTCCAGATGGTAATGCAAATTCTAAAAAGTCGGGTGCGGGGAGGGGTTGTAATTTTGCGGGATGTCTTACAACCCCCCCGATTTGATTTAACGGCTCATTTAACGGCTGCTGACTTCCATCAGACTGTAACTTTTTTTTTTCACCTCCAGATAAACTCTGGAGATACTCAACTATTTGTCCGATGGTGCGTAGTTCGCTGATTTCTTCTAAATTATCGGGTTTGGGTAAGTCCGGGTACGCTTCTTGTAATGCACCCATAATCTCTACTCTTTTAATAGAGTCAATACCCAAATCGGCTTCCATATCCATGTCCATTTCCAGCATTTCCACAGGATAACCAGTCTTCTCGCTGGTGATTTCTAACATGGATTGACCAAGACCACTAATATCAACAGTTGCTGCTGTTACTGTGGAAATTACAGGTGCTTCTGTTTCTACTGTTTCTGGAATAGAAGCTGTATCAGTTGTCGGTTGAGTAATTTCTTCATTTGTCGTTTCTACTGCTTCTACCGTAGTGGTAACAGCAGAACCAGAAGACATCGATTTGAGATACTCAACTATTTGACCGATAGTACGCAGTTCGCTTAATTCTTCTAAATTATCAGATTTTGGTAAGTCCGGATACATTTCTTGTAATGCACCCATTATTTCTACTCGTTTAATCGAGTCAATACCCAAATCAGCTTCCATATCCATCTCCATCTCCAGCATTTCTACCGGATAACCCGTTTTTTCACTGGTGATAGCTAGAAGGTTTTTATCCAAGTCCGATAAGTCTACAGAGGAAGTAGGAGAAGGGAGATGGGGAGATGGGGAGACGGGGGGAGATGGGGGGATGGGGGGAGATGGGGGGATGGGGAGATGGGGGGATGGGGAGATGGGGGGAGTAGAAGATTCTTCTTCTAATCCTGTTAATCCCGTTAATCCTTCTAATCCGTGATTTGGGTTGTTGTGAATTATCTGTTCGTATTCTTGCTGTACCTGTTGGAAGAAGTTTTTGGTATATTCAACTTGATTTTGTAAATACTGTTCGTGAACTCGTAGGGTATCACCTTGATGACTGTGAAACTTAATCATTCCACGCTCTAAGCTTTCGATAACTTTTGGCTTGATTGAGTCGGTTGAAGATTCAGTTTTGACAAACAAAGAGTTTTGTTGCTGCATCAATTGGAAAAATGTTCTTACATATTCTACTTGATGGTCAAGGTATTGTGCATGAACTTGTACATTTTCACTTTGATTTTGTCCAAATTGAGTTAAGAGATATTCCAAGCTTTCTAAAACTTGTTCGTAATTTATAACTTTGTTTGCTGTAGTTTGCATATGCATATTTAATTTCTGTACTGACTGCGGTTTGAGAAGAGGAATTGGGGAAATTTGCCCGTGTTTTTCTATATCTCCTTGTCTCCTTGTCTTCTTATCCTCTTGTATTGCTACTGCTTTGTTATATCCGTTTCCGTTAGTATTGGTGGGGATAGGGAGATGAACAGAAGAAGTAGAATTTCCTACTTTATCTCCTTGTCCCCTCATCCCCTTGTCCCCTTGTTCCCTTATCTCCTTGTCACCTTGTCCCACTTTTACACCTTTACCGTTGCTGCTAACAGAATTACTAGAAGCAATTTGTGGAATAGTTGCTGTATTTGATGTTACTGCAACTTCTACAGGCTTACTCGTCGATATTGCTACTTGATGTGGTTCGCTAATAGCTTTTTCCCATCGCTGTTTGGTTTTTTCAGATACGTAGTTACTGCCATTCAACTTGATGTTTAATCCCTTTTTATTCTCAGTAGATTTAACTACTTCCGGTACTTGATAGGGGTCGAGGTTTTTCAAAGTTATCCCAGCAACCCGTAACTGAATGACAGCTTCTCTTAAACAGTAGTCGCTATCCTTCCTGGGACTAGAGTTTAAAGCAATTGCCATATGAGGGCGATCGCCTAATATATCTTTAACCAGGTTAGTAAGAATTTTTCTTGGTCCGAATTCGACGAAGCAATAACCACCCTCTGCATAGATGTTTTCAATTTCCTGTTTAAATAATACAGAATTTGATAATTGTGATTCGAGGGTTCTTTGCAGTTCACGGGGTTCTGTAGAATATTGTTTTGCCGTAACGTTAGTATAAACGGGTATTTTAGGAGATTTGAACTTGATGCTTTTGGTTGCGATCGCGAAAGATTTTTGAGCGAAAGCAATCAGGGGTGTGTGAAAAGCTGCGGCTACGGGTAAAACTACAGCCGCACACCCAGAGTCGTGCAGAACCTTTTGTAATTGATGAATGGATGGTGTGGGACCTGCTAATACCACCTGAGTAGGTGAGTTCAAGTTGGCAATGTGGATTTGAGGATAGTCTTTGAGGGCTACTTCGATTTTACCTAAGTTTTCTTTGACCGCCAACATCGCACCAGTATCATAATTGGGGTCTTTGGGTGCAGCCATTGCTTGACCTCTAGCTTTGACTAGGAAGCAATAATCTTCGTCACTCAAAGCTTCACTAGCCCATAATGCTGTCAGTTCACCAAAACTATGTCCAGCCACAAAATCAGGCTTAAATCCAGCTTGTTGCAGTACTTTATAATATCCCGCACTCAACATTCCAATCGCTGGTTGAGCGTATTCTGTGCGTTGCAATGCAGCGATTTGAGCATTTTTCTCGTTTTCCTCAAACACCGGATGAGGAAAGACTATTTCGGAAAGCGGCTGCAAGTTATCTTTGAGCAACAAACTATCCATGTAACCGTAGAGTTGACGCAATTGGGGAAAGTTCATTACTACTTCCTTACCCATATTAAGATATTGCGAACCTTGTCCGGAGAACAACGCAACTACTTTCCCAGTCAAGTCCATACCTTCTTTTCGGTAATGAATTCCGCTGGGATGTTCCCAAGATGCCTCATCCCGCTTGTTTTTCAACAAGTCGATGGTTAAAAGCAGTCTTTTACAAGTTTCTGATAACGAGGATGCAACAAACCCGATTCTTGCGTGAGATTGGGGAATTTCTTTGAATTTGCAAGCTTCTACCAACTCAGAATAATGTTTATCTCCTGTGGTAGATTGTAGCTTTGTCAAAGTTTCTTCACAGGTTTGCAATAATTGAGCCGGATTTTCAGCAAACAGCAACAATTGTGCGGGTGCATCATGCAAACGGTATGCACTATCGTGGTCAGTACGATATTCTTCTAAGACTACATGATAGTTGGTTCCGCCAAAGCCAAAAGAACTCACACCCGCACGTCTAGGGGCTTGTCCAGCAGCAGAAATCCAAGGACGAGTTTCTGCATTCAAATAAAATGCAGAATTCTTGATGTTGAGTTTGGGATTGGGCTGAGTAACGTTGATCGTAGGTGGTAATACTTTGTGGTGCAGCGCTAAAGCTGTTTTAATCAAGCTAGCTGCACCAGCCGCAGCTTTGGTATGCCCAATTTGTGATTTGACGCTACCCAAAGCAATATGCTGCCCCTTGGTATTATTTTCGCCAAAATATTCTCGCAAAGAGGCAAACTCCGTAGGATCTCCTGCCATTGTACCCGTACCGTGAGCTTCCACTAAATTTACAGTCAACGGATCTAATCCCGCATCTTCATAAGCCCGTCGCAAAGCTGTTACTTGTCCTTCCTTACGAGGTGCGTAAATACTCTTAAATCTACCGTCGCTAGAAGTACCAATTCCCTTGATAACAGCATAGATTTTATCTCCATCTCGCTCAGCATCTGACAAACGCTTGAGAACCATCATTCCCAAACCTTCACCCAACATCATCCCGTCGGATTTAGCATCAAAAGGTTTAACTTTGTCGCCGGGAGAAACCGCCGGTGTTTTACTAAAACTGATGTATGCTGTAATCGAATTGTCTGTATCCACTCCCCCAGTCAGCATCATATCAGCACGATAATCAGCCAACTCCGCGATCGCCATTTTCAAAGCAGCGAGAGAACTAGCACAAGCTGCATCCACGGTACAGTTAAGTCCGCCAAAGTTAAAGCGGTTGGCAATACGTCCGGAGACTACATTCGACAGCATACCGGGGAATGCATTTTCATCCCACTGCACGTAAGCGCTTTGAATTTTCTCAATAATTTTTTGAGTATCTTCGTCGGATAAACCACTGCTTTTTAAAGCTTTTTTCCATATGGGATACTGTAATCTAGCACTGAGTGGTACTCCTAACTTCAAAGCCGCAGAACCCAAAACAACACCGATATTCTCGCGATTGAATTCCCGCTTTTCATCGTACCCCGCATCTTCCATTGCTTCCTTTGCAACCACCAAACTTAATAGTTGCGAAACATCAGTAACTTCTAAAATGTTCGGGGGAATACCGAACTCCATGGGATTAAAATCAATTTGGGGAATAAACCCACCGCGATCGCAATAAGTTTTATCTTCCGGTGTTCTGGGATTAGCGTCGTAGTAATCTTCTACATTCCAATGGGTTTCGGGAATCTCAGTGATACAGTCGATTTTATTCACAATATTCCGCCAATATTCCTGTAAATTCCTGGCTTCGGGGAAAATCGAAGCCATCCCAATAATAGCTATAGGAGTATGTTGCAATTGTCTGTTAATTTTGTTCATTGATGTAGATTTTTGTGAGGACATCTTTTGTTTGACCTTAATAAATCTTTTCACAGCCTTTTCGCAATTGCTGATTTGTTCTTCTAATTGTGCCAAAGCATTATCTATGGGTTGAGCTGACATAGGACATAAAATAAATTAGTATCGTTGCTTTCAGAAGGAAAACAGGACTTAGCAAAAAAGGCATATTTCGCTCGTAGGGGAGGCAAAAAGGGGTGTAGATAATATCCCCCTTTTATTGCCGTTGCTTGTACAATCCAGCAATTCTTAACGCAATCAGATGAAAGTGAGAGTACGGCACCAAGCAGCCTATTGTGACAATTGCGGCTATTCCTGGGAAAAAGAAAACTTGTAGCGAGAATAAAATTCAGCTACACCTGAGTTGAATACCAGGTAAAATAGCTGCCCAATCAAAAATTGGATCATAAATTGGCAACATAAGTTGGATAGATAAATGATAAATAATTTTCTCCAAACACCAATATGAGGAGAAATGCAACCCCGATTAATTTATTATTTTAGATTTTTTAAATACTTTCCTCTAATGATGAAATATTTTGTCCCCAGAGCGCGTCTATCCTACGGTAGAAGAAAAAAATTAAATTAAACTTATTTCTTGACATTGAGGTAACAGGTCAACAACATTATTAAAGCTGGAAAAATAATCTTCCAATGCTTTTGCTGCAAGGTCTGTGAATTCTATCCATTCTTCTTTATAATGACTTGAAGATACTGTTTCCCATTCAAATAAAGGAGATTTGGGAATAGCTACTAAAACAGAAACGCTCTTTTGATCGGAGTCGCCGTTACTCCGCCGTTGCACGGCAGAGCCTGCGGCAACCGGCGTTCCCCGGTCAGTTTGATTATTAAACCTTACTGCGGCGATATAATTGGTATTAATGACAACGTTCTGTATTTTTATAAATGTCATAGCTAGTTAAAACGCCTTGGAAGATAATTTTATGAACTGTAAACAAGAATGTTTGACAAGTTAGTTACAAAACCACACCATCTAAAATACCTATTTTTTCATAAATCTTTTACTCCTATACACCAATAAATTGGGACTTTCTCAAATTAATTGACAAATAATTTCAAGTATCGTCCATCTTAGTAATTAGACTACTTTTTTGAGTTTTTAGTTATCCATGACCAAATTAAGTAACTAATTCTTAAATGTCTAATTAACTCCAATAATTAGAAGTAATACCAACATTAGCACAGCTTAAACAAAGCGGATTATAGAGTTTAAACTATTTTGAAAAAAAAAAGATTTGAGAAAATGTTTATCAGATAAAAAGTATCGAAAAATAGTATCATTCATAACTTCATATTTCTCAGGGTAATTTGATAAAAAACTTCAAAAATATAAGTCATTGTTGATTGTGAAGTCGCTGTAAGTTCGTAGTAAAGCAATATTGCTAATATATATATACAGTTTAATAGTTATCTTGCCGCAAGTGTTTTTCTCAAGGGAACATGATAATTTACAGAGTATCTTTTTATAATCATTTGTGTAAAATCAAGTTGATATCTCAATATTAATTAAGGGGATAGGGAGTAGGGTTGGGTGAAACTCTTAACCAAAAAGAAGAGAGTCCTATGAGTTATATATCAATTTACATTCACAAATACAGTTAATATTGTGCTTTTTTTATTTTTACTAATTGTTTGATATGGGTAATTAGCAATTAGTATCGACCTACTCATTCAAATAAGAGATAAATAGTAATATCATGTTCGGTTAAACACTCCTGTATATCTGTGAAGGTTGGTAATGAGTAATTGCCAATTGGTAATTAGGATTGGGGATTGGTAATGGGTAAATTACCGATTACCCATTACCAATTACCAGACAACAGCGAATAATAACTAATCATCTGGACTTGATATAATTTAATGAAACTATTTAAAATATTGTGAGTTCATTTTGAGCAATTAGATAAATGTAAAAGGTTAAAGGTCAATGCCACCTCGTTTCTAGGGAAAGCCTGGAAGCCGGGGCAAAGGTTTCTTGTTAACAAGCGTGCCATTCGATTAGAGATACTTATTCTAAAAACCCGACTTCTATAGTTACTATTCCCTACTCCCTTAAAACAAAAATTTTGACTCAAAAATATAAATAATTAGAACGTGCGATTTTTTCAGGTTGTTTCTCAGTCCATTTTCCCCAGCGTGAGATACCATTACGAATTAAATCTAGATTTTCGTCGCCGATAAAACACACCCGTCGCATTTTTTCGCAAGCCATTAAAATTTCGCCGTTACCCATGAACGGTGCAATAACATAATTGTTTTGAGTTGTAAACATATTGATCAAATATTGGATGATGCCTTCCACATTATCCAAATTGATTGGTATCTGTGGTTTTGATGCTGGTTGTCGCGAAAAAATTCCTACATATATTTTGCCTAAGAGTAATTCGTATTGAAAAGTCATGCGTGTAGTGCTGCAAAATTGAAATAGATTGTCTTCCGAACGCAATACAGCCACAATATTAGCTTCATCCACTAAATAATCGTGATTCCATCCATCCGAACCAGTTGCAATTGCTAAAGCCGCGTTTGAAGGTAACAGTTGAATAAAATCTTTGTTTGCGGTATCACCATAATATACCAAATGGCGGTTGCCCAGCGTCCATTTATCGCCAATTTTGGACAGCGAGTTTTGATGTAAAAGTAGCGAATTGATCATTTTTGGCTGTTCCACTCTTTGTTGTTCCTTTTTGGTTTCTGACTTAGCTTGAAGCTCTGCAATTGCGCTGTGAAAAGCTTGTAGCTGCAATTGTTCTTGTTCGGCTCGTAATTTAGTTGCGAGTTTGGCTTGTTGTTCGGCTTCTTTGTCATCACCCCTACTGATGGCTAATTCATAAGCCTGTAGAGCTTTTTCTGCCAAAATTCTTTCTTTTCTTCCAGCCCGAGCGATATTTAACAAGGTGGTTTTTTTATCAGCGATCGCCGTTTTTTCGATGATTTTTTGAATTTTGGGAGCGATATCTCTAGCTATTTGCTTGTCATGTTGCCAACTGCGTTCGCTATAACCGGCTTGTTTTGCTAACTGCTGCGTGGTTTTGGCTGGTGGTGAAATTATTTCACTACCATCTTGGGATGTCTTGAGGGTGTATTGATTGTCTCCGGCTTTGGCTCTCATTCCCAATTTAATCAGGATTTTTTCTCGTTCTAATACCAGTTTTCCTCTTTCAAGGGGTTCTAATTCGTTGCGAATTAAATTTTCGTCGATTTCAGCGAGTCGAGAGCGCTCGTCGGAATCATAAGTAATTATATTGCATTCAATTTGTTCATAACCGAGCAACTTGCAAGCTGTTAACCGATGTAATCCAGCAATCAAGTTAAAATTTTGGTCTACTGCAATGGGATTGAGTAAACCGTTTAATTGGATAGATTCTTTTAACTGCTCTACTTTTTCGTCATTAATTGGACGACGATTGGTGTCAAATTTGATTTTTTCTATCGATACTTGAGATATTCCAGACATCATAAAATTATGGAAGAACGATATACCGACTGTCATTTGATTGATATTTGTATGCCTTGAAAATGTCAAAAAGGAATTTTATTCCATAGAACTGTTAGTAGCTTCATATCAACTTGTTTTCACAATCAATATTCGACAAAAGTCCAAGTCTTATAATCTTATTTCTCCTATATTGCCTTAAATCAATCAACTTGATAGCAAAAACACCATAGTTAAAAACAATCTTTATAAAGTCAAGCAATTGAAAAAAATATTTTTATGCTTGAAAGTTACGGACGTTAACTTACAGTTATTTGCTCCCGATCATCGCAAACTAAAATTACGATTAGTTTTGTATTTATTGTCACTTAAATGTTGTAACAGTCAAAACCCACCTCTGTGGGTTTAAATATTCTTGATGCGGGTGTTATTTACTTGTGTAGTAGAGCCAGTGCCTTGTGGAGGCTCCCTCCGTTGTAGCAACTGGCGTGCGGTTTAAATCGTCGGATACTTTTAAAACATCTTCTTGAAAGTGGGTTGACAATATCCAACTTGTTTGTCATACTTAAGTACAAGTTTTTTAAGGCTGTTGCTTCCAGCGCTTCATTGCTTTAATCGCAGCAATTAAAATCTACTTTTTGTGAAGAGCGTTACTGCTATTTCCTAGAACAATACCTTATTAATAATATAGAATAAAAATTAGGAAATATTTCGCCGGGGAATCATTTATTTTTCATTTCGGTATTTGCGAACCTTTAAGTATTACAAGTTAAATATTTGCTTGTTACATTTGCTTGTAAGATAACAATCATTGATTTAGTAATGCATTTCCCCTAACCACTTTTAGTTATTTCTGTAAGCATTTATATGTAATGGTTATTTAAGGAGGATAAATTTTTTAACACATTACCATCTGCTGTTTTTGAGTAAAATCCGTCTTGATATTTAACAGTTATCAGTACACAGTCAAAAGTTAACAGTAATTTATTGATATTCTCCCTATCTTATCTCTCAACTGGTAACTGATAACTGATAACTGTTAACTGACTTTTATACATTGGCTCTTCACAATTGGAATCAAAATATGTCAGTAGATAAGGAAAGGGAGTTTATTGCAAAACCTAATACTCGGTGGAGAGTAGTTTTAGCGACTTCTATTGCTTTGACTACAGCACTCATTGGTTTATACAGCTATTTGCGATTGCGTCCTGATATTTCTTCACAATCGTCTACTCCAGTTGCAACTCCTGTAAGGGTAGCAATTACAGCCTTAGGACGTATAGAACCTGAAGGAAAAGTGATTCAACTATCAGCTCCTAGTTCAATTAGCGGTTTAAGAGTAGAAAAATTATTGGTAAACCAAGGAAACGGAGTCAAATCCGGACAAATAGTAGCACTACTAGAAGGTTACGTTCGCGCTACAGTCAACGTACAGCAAGCTTTAGATCAAGTTAGAGTTGCTCAAGCCAAATTATCCCAAATACAAGCTGGAGCCAAAAGAGGAGACATCGATGCTCAACAAGCGGCGATCGCCAGTTTACAATCGCAGTTACAAGGAGAAATTGCTACAGGAAATGCGACTGTTGCACGGTTGCAAGCAGAGTTAGATAATGCTCAAACTGAATATAATCGCTATCGTTTGCTATATCAACAGGGTGCGGTTTCCGCTTCTGTCGCAGACAGCAAACGCTTGCAAGTCAGGACTTTACAGCAACAATTAAATGAAGCGCAAGCAGCCCTCAATCGTACTGTTAATACCCTACAAGACCAAATCAGGCAAGCGAGAGCTAAATTAGATAGTATTCAAGAAGTTCGTCCTCAAGACGTTAAAGTCGCACAAGCTGAAGTAAAAAGTGCAATGTCTGCTGTCGAACAAGCAAAGGCTGAGCAAGAATTAAGCATCCTTAAATCTCCCATCACCGGAACAGTCTTGAGAATTAACACCAAACCGGGAGAAGTAGTTTCCTCTGAAGGAATCATGGAGATAGGTAGAACCAATCAGATGTATGTAGTCGCAGAAGTTTATCAGACAGATATTCAGAAAGTACGTTTGGGTCAAAAAGCCTTTATTTCCAGTACCGCATTTCCTCGGAAACTAAAAGGAACTGTGAGCGAAATTGGATTGTTAGTTGATAGACAAAGAATTCTGAATATTAATCCAGGAGCAGATACTGATAGAAGAATAGTTGAAGTCAAAATTCGTATTGACGAGTTATCAGATAACAAACTAGTTATGGGTTTAACTAACCTACAGGTAGATGTTGCCATTCAAATTTAAGTGTAAGGAAATAGGGAATAGGGAACAGTCAATCTAAAATCTAAAATCTAAAATCCAAAATTGTTTGACAATTATGGCTTCAAAAACCCCTTTAGCATGGTTACAGCTAGTACGAAACAAATTTCGTTCTTTAGTAGCTGTAGCTGGTATCGCTTTTATTGTGATACTGATGTTTATGCAACTTGGATTTCAAGACGCTCTTTATAAAAGTGCAACTCAAGTCCATAGAAGTCTCCAAGGAGACTTATTTTTAGTTAGTTCTCAATATAAAGCTTTGACTGCTACTCAAAGCTTTTCTCGGACTCGTTTATACCAAGCATTAGGATTTGAAGGTGTAGAGTCAGTTACTCCAATTTATTTAGGATTTGCGAAATTAAAAAATCCTGACACGGGTGAAAAATACTCAATATATGTGATGGGTTTTCAACCAGGAAAGTCTACAATTAATTTACCAGGAATTGAGGAAAATATAGACAAACTCAAATTATCTGACGTAGTGTTATTTGATGAAAATTCTCGACCGGAATTTGGAAATATTGCCATGGAGTTTCATCAGCAAGATACCGAACCAGTAATCGAAATATTTCCCTTTGATTCATTAGCCGGTTATAGAGTTAGAGTTGGTGGATTATTTAGCTTGGGTCCTTCCTTTGGAGTAGATGGAAACTTAATTGTAAGTGATACAACCTTTTTACGGATATTTCCTAATAGCAGACCTCCAGATAAAATAGATATAGGAGCCATTGTTCTGAGTCCCCAAGCAAATTCTCAAGAAATTGTGCAAAAATTACGAGATAACTTACCCAATGATGTTCTAATATTTAATCACGAAGGGTTCATTAATTTTGAAAAAGAATATTGGGCTACCAGAACACCAATCGGTTTTATTTTAAACTTAATGTTAACAATGGGTTCTGTTGTTGGTATAGTTATTGTTTATCAAATATTATTTAGCAACATTGCTAGTCAATTAGTAGCATACGCGACTTTAAAAGCTATCGGTTATGCCAATAATTATTTATTAAGAGTGGTTTTTAAGCAAGCTTTCATCTTAGCAATACTTGGTTATATTCCAGGTTTTATTTTTTCTAAATACTTGTATGAGTTTGCGATGAAAGCAACTAAATTACCCATAAAAATGAGTCTTGAGAATGCATTATTCGTATTGATAGCCACAGCTTTAATGTGTCTTATCTCCGGTGCATTAACAGTAAATCAACTCCGTTCTGCGGACCCAGCAGATATCTTTTAGAGTTGGTTGTTAGTTGTTGGTTGTTAATTGTTGATTGTTAGTTGTTGGTTGTTAATACTTGTTATACCTTTAACCTTTGACTTTAACCTTTAACCTTTGACCTTTAACCTTTAACCTTTAACCTTTGACCTTTATTTAACCTTGTAAAAATGAACCTCACAGATAAAACTTTACTTATCACCGGAATTGGTGGATTTATTGGTTTACGTACAGCCGAAATAGCTATTAGCAAAGGCTTAAAAGTCCGTGGACTAGAAAAAGATACCGATGCAGCTAAAAAAGCTCAAAAATTAGGTGCTGAAGTACATATAGGTAGCGTCGTCGATCCATCGATTGCTCAAAAAGCTTGCCAGCAAGTAGACATAGTTTTACATACTGAAGAAGTCGCAAAAGAAGGAGGTTCAATCAAGGAATTTAGCGAGGTAAATATCGATGGAACTATCAATATCGGTAAAGCTGCTCGTAATGCTGGAATAAAAACTTTTATTCATCTTTCCAATGCTTTAGTTTATGGTTTTAATTATCCTAACGGGGTAACAGAGAACCAACAACTCGTAAAAGAAACAAATCCTTATTGTCAAACAAAAATAGAAGCAGAAAAAGCTCTACAGCAACTAAATAGTTTGCAAAATTTTGGGATGATTATTATTCGGGCTGGGGATGTTTATGGACCTGGTTCTATTCCTTGGACAGTCCGACCAATTTCTTTGATGCAGCAAAAATTATTTGCTTATACTAATGAAGGAAAAGTTATTAACCATGTATATGTAGATAATTTGATTGATGCAATTTTCTTAGCTATAGAAAACGAGCAATACGGTGAAATATTTAATATTACCGACGGTAAAGAAACTTCTCCTCAAGAATATTTCACTCGTTTAGCAGAAGCCGCTGGTTATCCTGCTCCTTCATCTTTACCAAAAGAAGAAATGAAAATATTTCTGAAATTACGTTGTCAAGGACAAAAACTTTTTCGTAAACAACCAGATATTCTTCCAGAAGCAGCAGATTTTATGAGTCGTCCTTATGCTGTTTCTATTGATAAAGCACGCAAATTATTAAATTATCAGCCAGTTATTTCTTTAGATGAAGGAATGAATCGGATTCAGAAATGGCTGCAAAAACAAGACAAATAAATTATTGATATATCATCAATAAAAGCTGTATACAGCTTATTTAACGTTAGTTCGACACTCTCACAGAAGTCGGGTTTTTAGGAAAAATTTCAGCGGGAACAAACAATGTTTATAAAAACCCGACTTCTAATCCCACGAAAAATCAATGACCACAGAAGTCGGGTTTTTAAGAGAAATTTTAGTGGGAACAGACAATGTTTATAAAAACCCGACTTCTAATCCCACGAAAAATCAATGACCACATAAATCGGGTTTTTAAGAGAAATTTCAGTGGGAACAGACAATGTTTATAAAAACCCGACTTCTAATCCCACGAAAAATCAATGACCACATAAGTCGGGTTTTTAGGAAAAATTTCAGCGGGAACAGACAATGTTTATAAAAACCCGACTTCTAATCCCACGAAAAATCAATGACCACATAAGTCGGGTTTTTAAGAGAAATTTCAGCGGGAACAGACAATGTTTTAATCAAGATGGATAACAAATGAAAATATTTAAAATTGGCTGCTTGTTATTTTCGACTTTAGCAAATATTGGATTGTTTGTTAAAGCTGATGCTGTACAAGATTTTGCAACCCTAACTGTTACGATAAACGGAATTCAAAATCAACAAGGTCAGATTTGCTTAAGAATCTATGACAATGAAAACGGATTTCCTTTAGGTGATAATAGCGGAGTCAAAAATCAATGCACAAAAATAATCGGTAATTCCCTCAAACAGGAATTTACAGGTTTAAAAAAAGGTACTTATGCTGTTGCAGTCATTGATGACCAAAATCATGATACCAAACTCGACCGAGATTTTCTTGGTATCCCTGAAGAAGGTTTTGGTATTTCAAATAATCCTAGAGTGTCAATAAAAACTGGAACTCCCAAATTTGAGCAATCAAGTTTTTCATTAATACAAAATCAAACTATTGATATTGTAATGAAATATTCTCTTGACTCCTAAATTATACATTTCCCTTTTAATAACTATAATTCAGACGATGACGATAAAGAGTAGGGAAAAAAAGCTCTGTAAGATTTTTGCACAGATGTAGGAATTATAACTAATTAGCCGGACATGATATTACACCTCAATTATGGATAGAAAAGCTTTAGGTATGGCAATTTTTATGGGACTATATGTTCCATTATTTACAGGAATTTCTGTGACAATACACCGCTTTACTCATTCAAGAACAACACAACCCAACCAAATTATTATTGTCCATCGTCAATTTGAAAAACAGTCTTTTCACTTAGCAAACAATAGTTCAATTTTTAATTTAGACAAATCAAGAAATTTCCCTTTTTCAACAGATGCTTTACAACTAAAATCGCTAAATTTCTATAAATTGTTACCTCCAGCTTATGTGAGAGAGAATAATAATTTATTGCAGAATTTCGATTTTAATCAAATTGCGATCGCAAAATCAAAAATCAATCAACAAAAAAGCTCTCAACCACAAAACCATTAAACGATTTTAGATTATTTTGCTTTAATTCCCAAAATCGCTCACGGATTAACAGTAAAAAACCATAGATACTTTCTATCAAGCAAAAGCTTGATTGTTCATTTATCAACCTAATTTTTATTGTTGAGGTCTCTGAATCTAAAATTCAATATTGATCGACTACTTCTAAGTAAATTTATTGATTTAATTGTGTAAGGTTTTTCAAAATGAAATTTTTGGCGATCGCGCTACTGCAAGTTTTACTGGGTTGGTTGGTTATTCAGGTAGGTTTAATGTTTGTCTTTGTCTTTTACCTGAGTTCAAATAAGGTTAATTCAGTTTCCGATAACCAACTTCCCAAAACAGCAATAATTCTCTGTTTACGGGGAAGTGATCCTTTTTTACCCAACTGCCTGAAAGCTCTATTGCAACAAGACTATCCTCAATACGATTTAAAAATTATAGTTGATAGTCAGGAAGACCCTGCATGGCAAGTAGCAAATAATACTATTGCTGATTGTGGTGCTACAAACGTCCAAATTAGCCCTTTAAAGATAGCGAGTACTGCTTGTAGTCTGAAATGCAGTTCTTTAGTACAAGCTGTCTCTGAATTGGATAGCTCTTATCAGGTAGTTGCTCTTGTAGATGCAGATACAGTAGTTCATCCTACTTGGTTACGAGAGTTGGTTACACCTCTAATGCATCCCAAAGTCGGAGCAACCACAGGGAACCGCTGGTATCTATCTAAGGGCAGATATTGGGGAACTTTAGTCAGGTATTTGTGGAATGTTTCCGCAGTTATACAGATGTATTTATACGGTATTTGTTGGGGGGGTACCTTAGCAATTAAAACCCAAGTGATTCATGAAACCGGAATGCTTGAGAAATGGACTAGAGCTTTTAACGAAGATACAATGGTCAAAAGTATTCTAGCAAAACATACTTTAAAAGTAAAATTCGTACCTTCTTTATTAATATTGAATCGAGAAGAATGCGCTTTATCAGGTTTAATGAACTGGATGAAACGTCAACTACTTGCTTCTAGATTGTATCATCCCCAATGGTGGTTAGTAGTTGTGAATGCAGTGTTTTCTATACTTCTACCAAATTTGATATTGGTATTGTGTTTGGTGAATTCTTTTGTCAATAGATGGGGAATTTCAAAACTATTGTTTGTTTGCTATAGCATCTATATATTCGGATTATTATTGATAATAATTATTTTGGAAACAGCAGTTAGACAAGTAATTGTATCAAAGAAATCAATGCCGAAATTTTCTGCCGCAAACTTAACAAAAATTCTAATTGGAATTCCATTAACTCATTGCTTTTACGGACTTGCATTAATATCATCAATGTGGATTTCCAAAGTTTCTTGGCGTAATATAGTCTACCGCATCAAAAGTCCATTTAATATTCAGTTAACTGAATATCATCCTTATCAATCGGACAATCAAGCAGTTGATAATCAAATTTCTATTTAACAAGAGAAAATAATCAGTTAGCATTTATTTAGAGTAACAGTGGCTTCTCATCCATTATCCAACCAATAGTTAGCTGTACTACCTTCATTTAAATTTTCATATAGGATTCCTATATTACCTTTAACCTCTAAAATGCAGACCTTTAACCTTTAACCTTTAACCTCATTTAATCATGTTAAAACAACCTTTGAAACTGGCAATTGCCACAGGATTATATGCTCCATTTTTAACAGGAGTTTCTGTTGCAGTACATCAACGAGTACGCTGGTTTTTGCAACAGGGACATCAAGTCTTTTTGATTCATCCCCAAATTAGCGATCGCTATCCTCCAAATGTTGGCAAACGTCCGATGTCAGGATTGGATGAACTACAACAATATGCAAATTTTAGTTCTTATGCATTTCCTACAGAACCGCTGATTTTTTACAAATCTCTTCCCCAACCATTAAACTATAGACATTGGAGCGATACTAAATTATTAGAAGATTTTAAACCCGATATTATCTTAGTCGAAGAAGCCGCACAAATGAGAGGACTATACTCACTTTTTCTCCAAGGTTATGGTCGTCCAATTGCAGTGGAATACGCGAAAAAAACCGGCACTCCAGTAATTTCTCTATTTCATACTGATATTGTTGCTTATATTCAATATTACTTGGGTAATCAATTATTTAGTCTATTTCGTCCGATTATTCCAACCTTAATTAAACGATTTAGCGGGAATTACGACCTAAATTTATTTTCGTCTCAAGAACAACTTGCTAAATACGAAAAAATGAAATGTCAACGTAGCGAATACTTTCCCTATCAAGGAGTTGACTGTCAAAAATTTAATCCTGAAAATATTATCTATAATCCTATTCCTAACGACCATAGACCAACTTTACTATTTGTAGGACGTATCACAGCGGAGAAGAATGTAAGTCAACTTTTAGATATATATCCGATAGTTGCCGATAAAATTAAAGATGTTCATTTAGTAATTGTTGGTAGCGGTCCCATGGAAACAGAAATAAAAAAACGCGCTCAAGAATTTCCATCCGGTGTAACGATTTGGGGAGAATCTCATGGAAAAGAATTATTAGGATGGTTTGCTCGTGCAGATGTATTTGTTAACCCTTCGATCACCGAAAATTTCTGCACTACAAATAACGAAGCTTTAGCTTCTGGAACTCCAGTAGTTGCCGCAATTGCACCCTCCACAGCAGAGCAAGTTACACCGGGTGAAAATGGCTTTTTAGCAGAACCGAATAACCCTCAAGATTTTGCTGATAAAATCATTCAAATTTTACAAAATCCTCAATTAAAAGAACAAATGACTAAAAACGCTCGCCCTTCAATTATCGAATTTGATTGGTCAGCTTGTATGGAAAAATTTGAATTGAAACTCTACCAAGTTGTTGCAAAATCTCAGGAAAAACATTAAATTATCAGCAATTAAGATGTATAAGTAGGTGGGCATAAATATTTATCGTTGAGACAAGGCAGAAGGCAGAGGGCAGGAGGCAGAAGGGAAGAGGTTTTTGGGCAACTTTACGTTTCGTTACATAATGAAGGTTTTTTAGTGCCTACC
>JAYKJL010000305.1:0-21957 GCA_035285725.1 Nostocales cyanobacterium 94392
CCACTAATTGTAAGCCGCCAAACTTCGTTGTGGCGGGGGTCTTAAACCCTTGCTCTCTACGGTCGCGAGAAGTACGAGACAGATTCCATAAAAGCCCTCTGCCTTCGTACTTCTGCCTTCTTGATAACTGCTAACTCCTAACTCATAACTCCTAACTCCTAACTCTCCTATGTTCCCTCTCATCTACTCCGACGAATTTCTCGAACATTTAACCGGGAGGGGACATCCCGAAAAACCGGAACGTTTAAGCGCGATTACTTCGGCTTTGAAGTCGGCTCCTTTTTCTAATCTAATTGAATGGCGATCGCCAACTCCAATTAATCAAAATTCGCCAATTCCTCTGATTGAAGAAATTCACTCACCGCGCTATGTCCGTAAAGTTAAGGAAGTTGCCGATGATGGTGGTGGCTTTTTAGACACTGATACTTATGTATCTCCCCGTAGTTATGATGTGGCTTTATTAGCGGTGAATGCTTGGCTGGATGGAGTTGATATTGTACTAGAAACTGGTAAACCAGCTTTTGTATTAGCACGTCCTCCGGGACATCATGCGGAAAGAGATTATGGAATGGGATTCTGTTTGTTTTCCAATGCAGCAATTTCTGCTGTTCATGCTTTGAAAAAACCGGGAATTAACCGGGTTGCTATCCTTGATTGGGACGTACATCATGGTAACGGAACTCAAGCAATTGTGGAAAACAATCCCCAAATTGCTTACTGTTCGCTGCATCAATATCCCTGTTATCCCGGAACTGGTAAATCTTCCGAACGAGGTATAGATAATAATGTATTAAATTTACCTATACCTCCCGGTAGCGATGTGACTATTTATCAATTGGCATTTGAAAAAGAAGTATTGCCCTTTTTATCAAACTTTCAGCCAGATTTATTAATAGTCAGCGCTGGTTATGATGCCAATGCCGATGATCCCTTGGCAAGAATAAATTTACAACCAAAAAATTACCGTTTGTTTACGGAATATTGCTTAAAAGTAACTCCTAAAATCTTATTTGGCTTAGAAGGTGGTTACGATTTACCAGCACTTTCTCAATCAGTGGTAGCAACCGTTGAAAGATGTTTAAATTGGGAATAAGGTTAAAGGTTAAAGGTTAAAGGTTAAAGGTTAAAGGTCAAAGATTAAGGGTTATAATCAGTATTTTATTATCCGGTGGTTGAAACCGCAGCTACACAAACCGGCACCCGTCTACACGGGTTTAAGATACATTACTGTCAATTGTCAACTAACTCCTAACTCCTCACTGTTAAGAGTTTCTTCAAATACTTCCAAATCGAACCAAAATGTGGTACCGACACCAACTTCGCTAACCAAAAACACTTTACTACGATGTTTTTCTTCAAGAATATTTCTGACAATTGATAATCCTAAGCCTGTACCTTCAAGGGTATGAACTAGATTTTCAACGCGGAAAAAGCGGTCGAAAATTGCTTGTTGATCTTCGGAACCTATACCAATGCCTGTATCGCAAATTTCTACGCGCACACGGTGAGGTGTGGTTTCTTGTAGCTCTTCGTGTGAGCGGAGTTGGTAAGCCCGGAGTGCGACTTTTCCACCGGCTTTGGTAAATTTGAGTGCGTTACCGATTAAGTTCGCTAACACTTGCAATAGTAAATCGTAATGTCCCCTTACTAAAGGTAAATTAGGAGCAATATCTTGAATTAACTCAATACCTTTATCTCTAGCATTTAATTGGTAAGTACGTAGAGTTTGTTCGACTGCTTGTCCTAAATCGACTCCATCCATACTGTAGCTACGTCCAGATTCCAACTTGGATAAATCTAATACGTCATTAACTAAACGAGTCAGTCGATCTGTTTCATTATTAACAGTTTGTAAAAATTCTTTTCGCTGTTCTACACCTAAATCTTCGCCAAACTCATGTAAGGTTTCAATAAAAGATTTGATATTAAATAAAGGCGTTCTTAATTCGTGAGAAACGTTACTAATAAATTGACTTTTTGCTTCATTTAGTTCTACTTCGCGAGTGATGTCTTGGATGGTAATTGCAATACCTTTAATGCTTTCTCGCTGCTGATTAATTACCGTAGTTAAGAGAATACGAATAGTTCTTTTAACTGGTTGATTTATTGTAATCCGAAATTCGGCGCTTTCTAACTCTCCCCCCGTCATTTGGTGTAAATAGCGGTTAATTTCTAACTGCATTTGTGAAGGTAAATGTTCCAATATGGTATTACCAACCACTTGAGTTTCTTCCCAACCAAAAATTCTTTTGGCGGTGGAATTAACTAATATTACCTGCATATCGTTATCAATCAAAACTGCACCATCGGCAATAGTAGAAACCAAAGTTTCCAACTTGGCTTTTTCAGCAGTTAGCTCTTCAATATTTTGTTCTTCATAGCGTTCTAAACGCTCACCCATTTCGTTAAAGCTGATAATTAACTCTTTGAGTTCTCCGGAAAATTGTAATTCAATTCGCTGCTTAAAATTTCCCGCAGCAATTTGTTTTACGCCCGCTAATAATTCCTTAATTGGCTTAGTAATAGTCAAAGCATTAATTACCCCTCCTAAAATGACCATTACCCAAATCGAAATAAACACCGCGATTGTGACATCGCGGGTAAAATTAGTAGAAATTACAGCAGTTTGATTAGGATTAATCCCAATTGCCAACACACCCAAATATTTACCATTTGCCTTCAAGGGGACAAACACATCAGTAACTTCCCCATCCGGTGAACTATGATGACGTACCATTGGCTTTTCCACGTCAGCAGCGTAGTCTTCGGGTAGCTCAATCTTGCGTTTAATAGTCAGGGAATTTCCTACTTCTGGCTCCCAAAAAGGAATGCCAAAAAAGATTTTTCCAGTTTCATCAGCATAAAGCATATAGCGCACACTAGAAGTGCTGCTATAGAAACGTTGAGAAAACTGTGCCACCTCGGTGTAATTTTCCTCAGCCAGAAAAGGTGCAACATTCGCAGCCAGCAACAAGCCCAAATCCCGCCCAAAGCGGGTGTCATTTAAACGTGCATCCTGCTGAATCGTATTTACCGCCCAAAACGTCAAACCGCTCATCACCAACGATACAACCAAGGTGACAGCCGCCAACAGCCTAGTTTGGAGATTAAAATCTGACCACCAATTGGCGATCGCGTCTTCAATTGTTTTTAAAAGAACCAGCATTTTAAAAATAGGAATTGGGCATTGAGCATGAGAATAAATCTATAGTATTAACTTTTAACTCCTAACTCCTAACTCCCTCAATCCAAAATCTAAAATCTAAAATCTAAAATTCCGTGTCCAATATCTCGCCGATAATACATTCCCTCAAAGTTAATTTGTTCAATACCAGCGTATGCTAATCGTAATGCTTGCTCGAAGTTTTCTCCGATACCCGTTACATTTAAAACTCTACCTCCATTTGTCATTAATTGTTGATTTAAGCTTGTCCCGGCATGAAATACAGTTGCTCCTGCGGCTTCGGCTTCGGGGATACCTGTAATAACTTTACCTGTTTCATAAACTCCGGGATATCCTCCAGAAGCAGCAACTACGGTGGCGCAGGCTCCTTGTTTCCATTCGATGGGGGGCATTTGCTCTAAACGCTGCTCAACACAGGCAAGCATTAACTCTTCTAATGGCGTTTCTAATAATGGTAATATTACTTGGGTTTCTGGGTCGCCAAAACGACAGTTAAATTCTAAAACCTTGAATTCACCGCTGGGAGTTATCATCAAACCAGCATAAAGTACGCCGCGATAATCAATCTTTCTAGCTCTTAAAGCATTTATAGTTCTATCTAAAACTTGTTTTTGAACCCGTTCCATTAAATTAACAGTCGCAATCGGTGTTGGTGCATAGGCTCCCATCCCACCTGTGTTTTCTCCCGTATCACCTTCACCAATGCGTTTATGGTCTTGGGCTGGTAATAAAGGTCTAATTGTTAAACCATCTGTCAATGCTAAAACCGATACTTCCTGTCCTATCAAACATTCTTCAACAATTACAAATTCTCCGGCACCAAACTGACCGCGAAAAATTGCTTCCACCGCTTCCACTGCTTGATTGCGGGTTGTCGCCACTGTAACGCCCTTCCCTGCGGCTAAACCGTCAGCCTTGATGACAATTGGTACTCCGTGGTCTTTTATGTAGCTTTTAGCCGGTGCTGCTCGGTTAAATACCGCACTATTTGCTGTAGGAATCTTAGCTTCCTGCATCAGTGTTTTTGCCCATACCTTACTTGCTTCGATTTGCGCTCCGGCTTTGTTTGGACCAAATACTTTTAATCCTTGAGATTGCAAATAATCTGTAATACCTTGCGCTAAAGGTACTTCTGGTCCGACAACTACGAGATTAATTCCTTCGTTTAACGCAAAATTACCTATAAGGGCAAAATCATCCATCGCTAAAGAGATATTTTCACAGCGATTCAAACTAGCCGTACCACCATTTCCCGGTACACAGAAAACTCGTTCAACTTGACTTGATTGAAGAAGTTTCCAAGCTAAAGCGTGTTCTCTTCCTCCACGACCTACAACTAAAATTTTCACTCTTATTCCTCGAAGTCACCTTGATGATGCGCTTTATTTTTCCACCAATTTTAATACTTATCTCGGCTCAACGGTATGGTTTTCAATTTTAAAGTGAGGAATTGACAGTGAACCTTTGACCTTTACTCTAACCTTTAACCTTCAACCTCTAACCTTTGACCTTTGACCTTTGACCTTTACTCTAACCTTCAACCTTCAACCTCTAACCTTTGACCTTTGACCTTTGACCTTTACTCTAACCTTTAACCTTTGACCTCTTTCGACCTGTGTAAACAAAAAAATAAAAAGTAGTGGCAACTACCCGTATATAGGGATTAACCTGTTAATACTGAGTTAACAAAATACCTAAATATCAAAAAACATGACTAAAAATATCGTTACTGGTGCAGCGGGATTTATTGGTTCTCATTTAGCAGAAACATTGTTAAAAAAGGGAGAAGAAGTAATTGGTATTGATGAATTCAACGATTATTACGACCCGATGTTCAAGTATAAAAATATTGCATCTTTGCAAAACTATGCCAATTTTAAGTTGATTGAAGGAGATATTCAGTTTTTAGAATGGCGATCGCTGTTAGAAGATGTTGATATTATTTACCATCAAGCAGCACAAGCAGGGGTCAGGGCAAGTTGGGGGCAAGGTTTCCGTTTTTACACGGAACGTAATATCAGCGCGACTCAAGTAATGCTTGAAGCTGCAAAGGATGCGAAAAATTTGCAAAGATTCATTTATGCTTCTACTTCCAGCGTGTACGGTGATGCGGAAACTTTACCGACGAGCGAATTAATTTGTCCCAAACCAGTTTCACCTTACGGAATTACCAAATTAGCCGCCGAAAGATTGTGCGGACTTTATCACAAAAACTTTGACGTTCCTTTCGTAGCGTTGCGTTACTTTACAGTTTACGGTCCTCGTCAGCGTCCGGATATGGCATTTCACAAATTTTATAAAGCTGTCATCCAAGATGAAGCAATTCCGGTTTACGGTGATGGATTGCAAACCCGCGATTTTACCTTTGTTAGTGATGCTGTTGCAGCTAATTTAGCCGCAGCCACAGTAGAAGCTGCGGTGGGAGAGATTTTTAATATTGGTGGTGGTAGTCGGGTAGTTTTAAAAGAAGTTCTGGAAACTATGGAAGAAATTGCTGGTAAACCCATCAAGAGAAACCATGTTGAAAAAGCAATGGGAGACGCACGTCATACAGCGGCGGATGTTTCCAAAGCACAGAAAATTCTCGGTTATCAACCCTCGGTGAATTTGAGAGAAGGGTTGAGCAGAGAATGGGAATGGGTTAAGGGGTTGTATTAAAGGATGGAGAGATGGGGGGATGAGGGGATGAGGGGATGGGGGGATGGGGAGATGAGGGGAAATAAATAACAACTATCAACTAACAACCATCAACCACCAACTATCAACCATCAACTATCAACTAACAACTAACTACCACCAACTAACTCTTCTCCATTCCCATTCCTTGATTTAAAGCAAAAGTTATGCGTAGAGTATTAAAATGAAGTTTTAGCTACAAAATTTTACGTTTTTACGTTTTTACGTCAAATTAGCCAATCACTGAGGTTTGCCGTGTCTTCCCCTTCCCAAATCACTGTTCCACAAGTTGGATCTACCTCTTCCCAAATTTCTATTCCCGAATCAAACACTTTTCCTAAACGTGCATCGGGCGGTTTTGCGTTAATTGACAGCCTTAAACGTCATGGGGTTGAATATATTTTCGGATATCCCGGCGGTGCTATTTTACCTATTTACGATGACTTATATAAAGATGAAGCGAGCGGTGGTGTTAAGCACATTTTAGTTAGACACGAACAAGGTGCAGCCCACGCTGCTGATGGTTATGCTCGTGCTACTGGTAGAGTTGGTGTTTGTTTTGGTACTTCTGGACCTGGTGCCACTAATTTAGTTACCGGCATTGCTACGGCTCATATGGATTCAATTCCAATGGTGATTGTTACGGGACAGGTGACACGAGCGGCTATTGGTACGGATGCGTTTCAAGAAACTGATATTTACGGAATTACACTACCCATTGTCAAACATTCCTATGTAGTGCGCGACCCTAAAGATATGGCGCGAATCGTGGCGGAAGCTTTTCATGTGGCTAGTACTGGTCGTCCGGGACCTGTTTTAATTGATGTTCCTAAAGATGTTGCTCTTGAGGAATTTGATTACACTCCTGTAGCACCGGGTTCGGTGAGATTACCGGGATATCGCCCGACGGTGAAGGGAAATCCCCGACAAATCAATGCCGCAATTCAATTGATTCGCGAAAGTCGTCGTCCTTTGCTCTATGTAGGTGGTGGTGCAATTAGCTCGGCGGCTCATGGTGAAATTCAACAATTAGCGGAATTATTCGCGATTCCTGTCACCACTACGTTAATGGGTATCGGTGCTTTTGACGAACACCATCCCCTTGCTTTGGGAATGTTGGGAATGCACGGTACAGCATACGCAAATTTTGCGGTCACAGATTGCGATTTATTGATTTGCGTCGGAGCCAGATTTGATGATCGCGTTACCGGCAAGTTAGATGAATTCGCTTCTCGTGCCAAAGTAATTCATATTGATATTGACCCGGCGGAAGTAGGTAAAAACCGCACCCCAGAAGTGCCGATTGTTGGTGATGTCAAAAGAGTTTTAACTGAATTATTGCGTCGGTGTAAGGAAAGAAATATCAACCAACCACCACAGCAAACTCAAGAGTGGTTGAATTTAATTAACCGTTGGAAGGAGGATTATCCTTTGGTAGTACCGCAGTACGCCGATAGTATTTCCCCTCAAGAAGTGATTAGCGAAATCGCTCGTCAAGCACCCCATGCTTTCTACACTACGGATGTGGGACAGCATCAAATGTGGTCGGCGCAATTTCTCAAAAATGGTCCCCGTCGCTGGATTTCTAGCGCTGGCTTGGGAACAATGGGTTTTGGTGTTCCTGCTGCAATGGGTGCAAAAGTCGCGTTTCCCGATGAAGAAGTTATCTGTATCAGCGGTGATGCTAGCTTTCAAATGAATTTACAAGAATTGGGAACGCTTGCACAATACGGGATAAATGTCAAGACTGTAATTATTAACAATGGTTGGCAAGGAATGGTGCGTCAATGGCAACAAGCGTTTTTCGGAGAACGGTATTCTAGTTCTAATATGGAAGTAGGAATGCCAGATATTGAATTGCTTTGTCAAGCTTATGGCATTAAAGGTATGGTAATTGAAAAGCGAGAACAGCTTAAAGATGCCATAGCTGAAATGATAGCTCATGACGGTCCAGTTGTTGTCAATGCTCGTGTCACCAGGGATGAAAACTGTTATCCTATGGTAGGACCTGGTAAAAGCAATGCTCAAATGGTTGGTTTAGCTAAACAGCCCCCAAAAGCTGATTCTGAACCTGTTTATTGTAGCAATTGTGGTGCTAAGAATATTTCTACAAATAATTTCTGTCCAGAGTGTGGGACAAAATTGTAAAAATCAGTTAACAACTACAGAAGTCGGGTTTTTAACAAAAGTATCCATAACACCAGAAAATTTTGCTCAAAAACCCGACTTCTTTGACTTTTTTGAAATTTATGACTATAGAAATCGGGTTTTTTTATAAGTATCCATAACACCAGAAAATTTTGCTCAAAAACCCGACTTCTTTGACTTTTTTTGATTTATGCATTGCTGACAATTCTGAAACCAATAAAAACATCCCGCAAAGTTGATTCACCTTTATAACGCAATGCACTACGACAAAACCGGGGTACATTAAACCAAGAACCACCACGCATGACTCGTAAATTATTATCCCCCTCTTCGTGCCAAACTCTACCGTCGCAGGGAGCGTTATCATAACTATCGTGCCACGAATCGGCACACCATTCCCACACATTCCCGTGCATATCGTACAATCCCAAAGCGTTGGGAGGAAAACTTGCTACTGGTGTAGTACCTTGACGATATTTACCTTTGGGTGCTAAAGCATAGGTGTAATTTCCATCATGGTTGACTAAATCGGAACTTATAGTATCCCCGAAATGGAAAGGTGTAATCGTGTTAGCACGACAAGCATATTCCCATTCTGCTTCACTGGGTAAACGATATTCTTTTCCGGTGTATTTAGATAATCGGATGCAAAATTCCACCGCTTCATGCCAAGATATTTGTTCTACGGGGTGCAAATCACCTTTAAAATAGGATGGCTCTGGATTTAATGAATGTTCTACTTGGGGTAATTTCGCAACTGCTAACCATTGTGCTTGAGTAATTGCAAACTTGCTCATAAATAAAGGCTTGATAGTGACGAAATGTTGGGGATGTTC
This sequence comes from Nostocales cyanobacterium 94392, assembly GCA_035285725.1. Taxonomy (GTDB): domain Bacteria; phylum Cyanobacteriota; class Cyanobacteriia; order Cyanobacteriales; family Nostocaceae; genus Rivularia. The sequence goes on from JAYKJL010000305.1 coordinate 8,845, forward strand.
GCTATCATAACCTTGAAATTCTGGTGAACCCATCATAAATGTACCACCACAAAGGTACACCATTTCCAGATTTATGCCATTATCCAACTCTTCCACAAAATATTCTGCTTGATGGCGATCGCGATTGACAATCTTGGCGTATTTATCTACAGTAATTGTGTCAAATTCAAACTTTTGTAAGGGATGTGCTTGTTCTTCTCCGGATAGGGAAAAATTAGTCCCATTAGCAACACTTACATGAGTCGCATCATATAATAAAGTATCCTTCACATCTAACAGCACATCTGCCGCCGATTGATACCTCTCCCGAACAAAATGCTTGAGTAACTTATTTAAAATTCGCGTCAATTTATGACTAACACTAATGTTAACGCTTACTAAATATTCTTCCCATAACCATTTTCCATTAATTGGGTCATAAATTGGGTCATAAATATTCCCATATTCATCCTGTTTGATCAAACAACCAGTTAACAACCGTACACAAGTGGCACCCAAAGCATATAAATCGCTAGCAGCACAAGCATAACCCGCCATTTGTTCCGCTGCGGCATAACCGAGGGTGTAAATTCCCGTACCCTTCTGCGCCAAATTATTTTGTGTAACTTGTTTTGCACCACCAAAGTCAATTAAAACCAATTTACCATCATTAGCACGACGGATAATATTTTCAGGTTTAATATCACGATGTATTACCTGACGTTGATGGATAAATTCCAAAACCGGAAGTAAATCAGTTAAAACTTGCCAAATTTGGGTTTCACTGAAAGCTTGTCGTTGTAACTCTTGATATAAATTATCTCCATCAATAAATTCCTGTACCAAATACATACAGGTACCTTGTTCAAAATAAGCCACCAAACGGGGAATTTGGGAATGATTTTCCCCCAACTCAAACAAACGCTTGGCTTCCTGACGAAAAAGTTGGGCTGCTTTTACACGAGCCGTTGTTCCTTGAGATTCCCTGATAAACTGCTTTACCACACAAGCAGACTCAAGTCGATCTAAATCTTGTGCTTCATAAGTTCTACCAAACCCACCCGTACCCAATAACCTTTTGACACGGTAACGGTTTCTTAATAGATTACCAAAATTATTCGCACCACAACCAACGCAAAACCGATTACCACTTACATTAAAAGGATTAGAACAGTCAGGATTTTGGCAGATTTTCATAGATTTTGACTACTGCTTTCTAACTTACCCAAGTTAGCTTAAATCTCAGGGTATTGGACAGCGAATATCATCCTTTAAAGTTAGTTTTTACTGATGATTAGACAACACAGACTATAAAAAAGAAATCTTGTTCCTTTTTTCAGAAAATAATCCGCAATCAATTAATTATCTTAACCTAAACAAATTAAGAAACAAGACAATATTACAAACCTCAAATAGGAATATTTTGTTTCTTATTTCATCACTAATAACTAGGTAGATACAAATTTTACGACTTTCTAGGTGTTGATATATAAACCGGAAATTGTTTTACCTAAATTATTAAATATAGGTATTTCCAATATATGGAAAGGTTACTTCAAGCTTCCATTTTTGTCAAGTGACTAATAACATCCTGTTTATTTCAAAAAATATCTATTGTATTGTAAAAACTAACGCTTCATCAGCTTTATACAATAAATTAATAATTATTTTAGTAACAAATGAAACGGAAAAGCTAGCTTTTTTATGAAACAATTATCCGATTTTTAACTGTGATTATAAATCATCCAAAATACCAGTACCGCTCAGGGTAAGTTAACATACCCACCATGAACAATAGCAAAAGTCCTCTTAAGAGGACTTTCACAGTTAGACAGGGACTTATAGTCCCTGACGGATTAGATATTTACGATAGTATATTTATTATGCCGAACAATCCCAGGCTCAGTCTAGGAATCAAAATAAGATATCCGGAAAAACCAAAATATTACTTACGCTTCACCGAACTTATTCGCTGTAAAACCCTTCCGGAACGATTTTTCTTTGTTCTCGGACGAGTTAATATACCTTGTGAAGGACTGAAAAACAATGCTAATAAAAATAATCCGCAAATAACTAATACAATTGATGCTCCCGAAGGTACATTTTGATAATAACTGATATATAAACCACCAACACTACCAATGATACCGATTACCGAACCTAAAACCATCATTTGATGTAGTTCTTTAACTAACAAATAAGCTGTAACTCCAGGACCAATTAATAAAGAAATTACTAATACTACTCCTACAGCTTGCATACTAGCAATAATTGTTAATGTAATTGCTGCGGTTAAACCAAACTGAATTATATTTATTGGTAGTCCACTTGCTTGTGCGCCTAATGGATCGAAAGTATAAAATAGCAACTCTTTATAACAAATTTTAACTAAAAATAAGGTAATAAATGTAATAATTAAAGTCCGCCAAACATCATCTATTGTAACTCCTAAAATATCCCCAAATAAAAAATGATGCAAATCAACTTTACTTTTTAACACGCTAATTAACATGATACCTAATGCTAAGAAAGCCGAAAATACCAGAGCCATCGCGGCATCAACTTTAACCCGAGACTGGGATTCGATCCAAGCAATTACAAAGGTACTGAAAGTTCCCGAAATAAATGCACCCAGAAAAATATCCACACCTAAAAACATCGCGATCGCAAGTCCAGGTAATACAGCATGAGCAATCACATCACCAAGTATTCCTTGGCGTTGTACTATCAAATAAGAGCCAACAACAGAGCAAAGAACACCTAAGCTAGTAGCAATAAATAAAGCATCTCGCATAAACCCAAAAGTCAGCGGTTCTGTAAGCAGATTTAACATTATTAATAATTGGTAATTGGTAGGTAATTGGTAATTGGTAATTGGTGATTGGTGATTGGTAATTGGTAATGGGTAGTTAAAATCCGTGTAATCAGTGTAATCCTTTTTAATCCGTGATCAGTGATTAATTAAGCTGTTTTTTTTTCGCTATTTAAAAATAAAAGATTACTCCCATAAGCACGTTGCAAATTTTCAGTTGTAATTACTTCTTGAAGAGAACCTTCGGCAATAATATATTTATTTAACAACAATAAAGAATCGCATTTTGTTAATGTATCACCCAAATCATGAGTAATTAAAATTAAGATTTTGCCATCTCGCTTTAATTCATTGAAAATATCAAACATAATATCTTCAGTACGTTTATCAACACCAATAAACGGCTCATCAAAAAAAAATAAATCTGCTTGCTGTGCTAATGCTCTAGCTAAAAATACTCGCTGCTGTTGTCCCCCAGATAATTCACCTATTTGACGGGAACGCAATTCCCACATCCCTACTCTCTCTAATGCAGATTTAACGATTTCTTGAGACTTACGATTCGGTTGACGAAACCAACCCGTGCTTACTGTACGAGCCATCATCACCACCCAAAACACTGTAATCGGGTATTCCCAGTCTACTTGAGTTCTTTGAGGTACGTAAGCAATCGAATTCAATTGCTTTTTGACGGGATAGTTACGAAATTTCACAATCCCAGATGCGGAAGGAATTAAACCGAGTATTGCTTTTACTAATGTACTTTTCCCTGCTCCATTTGGACCAATTACACCTACCATCTGTCCTTCAGTAACACGAAAACTTACATCTTCTATCGCTACTATACCCCGGTAATCTACGTCCAAATGCTCTACTTCTAACACTAATTTCTCCTGTATGATAATGATTATTATTTATGTTAAAAAGCTATTTCCCATAGCGCAATCACTCATATATGATAACGATTATCATTTTAATATATAGTTCTTGCTAGCGATGTTCGGGAAAATACCTCTTAACACAGTTACAGGAGAAAAATTAATGTGAGTTAGATGTTCACGAATTCGATTGCTGGTTAAAGTGGGGTTAGAAGTCGGGTTTTTAGCAGAATTGTCTGTGACTAGAGACATTTATCCTAAAAATCCGACTTCTGTGATAGTTGACGAATATAAGAAGTCGGGTTTTTACCTCAAATATTTGTAACACAACACAAATATTATCAATTGATATTTTTATTCACCAATGCCATTTTAAGCTTCTACCTTTACACCGCGCCAAAAAGCGACATAACCTTCAATTTGTTTAGCTTTTTCTTTAGCACTGGGATAATACCAAGCAGCATCTTTATTGACTTGTCCATCAACTTCAATATCGTAATAACTAGCAGTACCTTTCCAGGGACAAACAGTATGCTTATCGCTTTCCTTGAAGTACTGTTTATTGATCGAGTCTGCGGGAAAGTAATGATTTCCTTCTACAACAATAGTTTCATCGCTTTCGGCTATGACTGCACCATTCCAAATTGCTTTTGACATAATCAATTATTAGTTATCAGTGACTAGTTAATTGTACTTAGTTAATGCAACTTGTTGGCAATCTCATCTGTTTTGGCTGCCATAATAAAATCGTTGCGGTGTAAACCTTGGATGTCATGAGTCCACCACATGACAGTTACTTTGCCATATTCAGTGAGTAAAGCTGGGTGATGTTCTTGATTTTCAGCTTCTTCACCGATTTTGTTGGTAAAATTCAAAGCTGACTTAAAGTCGGGAAACTTGAAAACTCTTTCCAAACGTTTTTCGCCATTTTCTTCCTTAATACTCCATTGAGGAATTTCTGGCTGGAGTTGGTTGATTTCTTCCTCGGTTACAGCAGCTGAATCACTAGTATAGGCAGTACATTTTTGTTGTTTGAGGTTTGCCATTGTTGTCACATTTGATCAAATCAGGTATATTCGGAAGATTACGCTGTTATGGTTGATGATGTAATCTCTCTGAAGGGTGAAAGTGTCAAAGGTTAAAGGTCAAAGGTTAAAGGTCAAAGGTCAAAGGTTAAAGGTCAAAGGTTAAAGGTCAAAGGTCAAAGGTTAAAGGTTAAAGGTTAAAGGTTAAAGGGAACGCGACTATTACCAATCGCTCAATGAACTGTTAAATGATAACTGTCAACTGTCAACTGTCAACTGCTAACTTTTTAGTATGGGAAAATTACCTCTAGCGTGGTTACAACTTAAGCGTGAAGCTTCTCGTTTAGCAGTGGCATTAGCTGGAATTGCTTTTGCTGATGTTTTAATGTTTATGCAGCTTGGTTTTCGCGATTCTTTATATTACAGTAACGTTCGTTTTCACAATAGTTTGCAAGGAGAAATAGTGTTAATTAATCGTCAGTCAAGTGCTTTACTGTCGATGAAAACTTTTTCTCAAAATCGACTTTACCAAGCTCTAGATTTAAAATCTGTGGAGTCAGTACACCCAATATATCTAGACTACACAAGTTGGAAAAACCCACAAACTGGTATTCCGAGAAATCTTTTAGTCATCGGAATGAATCCACAACACAATTTATTTGAACTTCCTGGTGTCCAAGAAAATTTAGATAAAATTCAATTACCAAATGTAGTGTTATATGACCGTTCTTCTCGACAAGAGTATGGACCAATTGCGACTCAATTTGAACAAGGTGATGAAGTCACGGCAGAAGTTAGAAGAAAGTTGGTTAAAGTCGGAGGATTATTTACTTTAGGTGCTTCATTTGGAGCAGATGGTAATTTAATTACTAGTGATATTAATTTTCTGAGAATTTTTGTAAATCGTCAGCCTGGATTAATTGATATTGGTTTAGTTAAACTCAAACCCGGTTCAGATCCAAAGCTTGTTGCTCAACAGTTGAAAGATTATTTAAATACAGATGTTAAAGTTTTCACTAAAGAAGAATTTATTGATTTTGAAAGAAATTTCTGGGCTAGTAGTACGGCTATTGGCTTTATTTTCACTTTGGGAACAATCATGGGTTTTATTGTGGGAACTGTGATTGTTTATCAAATACTTTATACAGAAGTTTCAGACCATTTAGTTGAATATGCTACTCTCAAAGCAATTGGATATTCACATAATTATTTTTTAGTTGTAATTCTTCAAGAAGCTCTGATTTTGGCTGTGTTGGGATATTTACCAGGATTAGCTTTTGCTTTATTTCTATACAAACAAGCAAGAACGGCTACTCTTTTACCAGTTTTTATGAGTAGTAGTCGAGCGATTATGGTACTAATTTTAACTATTTTAATGTGTTTTATTTCGGGTATAATTGCCGTCAAAAAGTTGAAATCAGCCGACCCCGCAGATATCTTTTAATCAGTTAACAGTTATCAGTTAACAGTTATCAACCATCAACTATCAACCATCAACTAACAACTATCAACCATCAAACATCAACCATCAACTAACAACTATCAACCATCAACCATCAACCATCAACTAACAACTATCAACTATCCATTAGCACCTTTATGATGAAAAAAGAACCTGTTATTTCAATTCAGTATCTCAATCACTACTATGGAAAAGATTCGCTAAAAAAACAAATTTTGTATGATATAAATCTGGATATTTATCCAGGTGAAATAGTTATTATGACAGGACCTTCTGGTTCTGGTAAGACAACTTTACTTAGCCTAATCGGTGGTTTACGTTCGGTACAAGAAGGAAGTTTAAAGTTTTTGGGAGAAGAACTTTATCGAGCTAGTCCGAAAAAATTGGTTAGTACCCGACGAAATATCGGTTATATTTTCCAAGCACATAATTTGCTAGAATTTTTAACTGCTAGACAAAACGTGCAAATCGCCGCAGAATTAAATAAATACATTTCTCAAAGAGAAGCTATTGCTAAATCCGAAGATATTTTAAGGTCGGTGGGTTTAGGAAATCGAGTTGATTATTTTCCTGATAATCTTTCTGGAGGTCAAAAACAACGAGTTGCTATTGCTCGTGCTTTGGTAAATAATCCTCCATTAGTATTAGCTGATGAACCTACAGCAGCTTTGGATAAACAATCTGGAAGGGATGTTGTAGAAATAATGCAGCACCTTGCTAAAGAACAAGGTACTTCTATTTTGTTAGTTACTCATGATAGTCGTATTTTAGATATTGCAGACCGGATTATCAATATGGAAGATGGTATTTTAAATAGCGAACAATTAACATTTAATAGCTAAATCAATTTTAGATTTTGAAAGAGGATGATAAGTGATGGTTGTTAGTTGATGGTGGTTGGTTGATGGTTGGTTGATGGTTGTTAGTTGATGGTTGATAACTTTTAATTGATAACTGTTAACTGATAACTGGAATTAATTATGTAATATTGGGGGGACGACTAGTACGAAAAGTTACGTTAACGCCTTCATTCGACTGTTCTAATACTAATAAAGGTGTGGGCTTGGCTTTTTGATCCCAATGCATAAAGGCAATTCTACCTTGAATTGTAGGTTGCCAAGTATCATGATCTTCTGCGGGACTTAGGTAAGTTTCAACACAGTCAATTAATTGGCTGATAGTCGCTGAAGTTGCTTGTGTAGGCAATTTCATTAATCTAATTTGAATACGAAACAGTACTCGTTTACCATTATTTGTAGCAGATCCGGTTTCATATTCTACATCAAAAATTTCATCTACTTGTCTTGCAGCGCTACTAGCGATTCCCACAACTCCTTGTTGAGCGTGGTTTGGACGGAGTGCTTGAGTAATTTTATCTTTGATTTTAATTTTTATTTGATTAACAATGGCGAAGTGAAACACTTCTTCTTCCATCCGCATTCGTAAATAATCGAGATTGAATTCCCGTGAGTTAATCAAATCGGGGTTTGTTTCCATTTTGCGAATCGTTTGGAGAGATAGCTTCAACTTCTTCTCTAACTCTCGTGTGCGGAATTTTTCAAACCGAAGTTTCTTTTCTAGTTTACTGATTTGGATTTTGCCGTAGATTATCAAGGCAATTACCATTAAGGTAAGTCCTCCTGATACAATAATTGGCAACGAAGGCGATTGATTATCTAGAGTATTCGTAGGGGCGGGTATTGCTTGAGATGTGTTTGTGGTTTTTGCTGGATCGGATTGAGCAAGAAGGTTTAAAGTTGGCATAATAAGCACAATCAAAATTGGACTCCTAATTGCTAGGATGCCCAAATTTGCAACTCTATTTTGCGATATGATTATATTTTCTCGGCAAACTTTCAAAAATAATTCAAAATTAATTTTCATCTTTGCTTTTTTTACCCAAGCTTTCTGATCTAAATGTCCTGTTTATCTCTTCCTCAACCTCCTGATGACTGCTTTTGCAAAATTCTCCTTGTAGCTACTGATATGGATGGCACTTTAACTACAAAGGGAAAATTTACGGACACACTACTACAAGCTTTACAAGATTTAGCCGCCGCTAATATCAAAGTCTTAATTGTTACTGGGCGCTCTGCTGGTTGGGTTAGTGGGTTGTCATATTATTTACCAGTAGTAGGGGCGATCGCCGAAAATGGGGGCTTATTTTATTCATGTATAACGGAACAAGCGGTTTCGATTACACCGATACCAAATTTAGAGAAGCATCGAAAAGATTTAGCGACTGTTTTTGAAAAATTAAAGCTTGATTTTCCTCAAATTCAAGAATCATCCGATAACCGTTTTCGTATTAGTGATTGGACTTTTGATGTTGCAGGTTTAGATCACACTTCATTACAAATGATGCAGCATCAATGTCAGGAATTGGGTTGGGGATTTACTTACAGTAACCTTCAGTGCCATATTAAACCTTTAGGACAAGATAAGGTTGTAGGTTTATCGCAAGTGCTGCGAAAATATTTTGGGGAATATGTCTCGGATCAAGTTGTGACTGTGGGGGATAGCCCTAATGATGAAAGTTTATTTGATCCAAATTACTTTCCTTTATCTGTAGGTGTTGCTAATGTCTTGGAATATGTTGATCAATTACAGCACAAACCAGCTTACATAACCCAAAAGAAAGAAGGTGAAGGTTTTTGCGAACTATCTGATTATATTTTGCGAGCTAGGAGTTTGGAGTTTGGAGTTAGGAGTTTGGAATTGTAGAGACGGGGCGCATTGCTACGTCTGTACGGGAGTGAAGAGTTTGGAGTGATAGAAGTCGGGTTTTGATGAGAATTCTAAGGGTATTACAGATATTTCTCAAAAACCCGACTTCTTTACATAACCTTAGATGTTGTCAATGCGACTTGTAATTACATAGAAGTCGGTGTCATTATGATTGAATAGCAGTACACATTTTGACTTTAGATAAATGAAATTTCCTTGTTGGTAAGATAAATCAACATATAAGCTGCTTATAAAATAAATTCTGTCACCATTAATAATTTGCTCAAAACTGTTTATTTATGCAAGACTCTGAAAACTCTTCAGCCCCTAGGAATAATCAAAATTTAAATCAAGAATTGCAAAAAGAAATTGGCTATCGCAAATTGCTTGAAGACAAGTTAAGTACTTCTGAAGCTAAGTTACGTGGTATTGTTGAGGCGATACAAGACATTATTTTAATAGTAAGCATTCAAGATAATAATTTTTCTCATGTAGAAATTTTACCGACTTGTGCGAGCAATACCGATGCTAATCATAACAAATTAATTAATCAGACTGCGGAACTTTTTTTTCAGGAACAAACCGCTACAACTTACTCAAAACAAGTTCAACAGGCTTTAGATACACAACAAACCCTACATTTTGATTATCTTTTACAAGAGGAACAACATCAATTTTGGTTTAGCGCTAGCATTTCTCCTATTTCGGAAAAAACCGTTTTGTGGGTAGCACGGGATATTACTCAACGCAAAACAGCAGAGCAAGCTTTAACAGAAAGTGAAGCACGTTTTCGTGCTGTTTATGAACAAGCTGCTGTCGGAATCTATCAGGTTTCCCTCTACGGTGAATTTATGCAGGTTAACTCGCGCTTTTGTGAAATATTAGGTTATAAAGAATCATTTTTAAAACAAATAAGTTGGCAAAGTATTACTCATCAAGATGATATTGAAGCCGAATTAATGCATCTGCGGCAGTTATTTACAAGCAAAATTTCTAACTACTCTTTACAAAAAAGATTTATTCGTAAATTGAATAAATATAATCGAGAGCAATGGGTTAATGTTAGTGTCTCCTTAGTACGTAATAAACAAGGAATACCCGATTATTTTCTTGGTGTAGTCGAAGATATTTCCCTACGCAAATGGACGGAAGATGCTTTACGGGAAAGTGAAGCACGTTTTTGTGCTATTTTCGAGCAAGCCGCAGTGGGAATTTATCAAATTAAACTATCTGGGGAATTTATCGAAGTTAACCCCCATTTTTGCGAAATTACTGGTTATAGCGAGTCAGAATTATTAGATTTAACTTGGCAAGATATTACAAATTTTGATGATTTAAACTCTTCCACTGAGTTGATGTTTAATATTCTTAATCATAAAACAGATACTAACTCAATACAAAAACGACTGATTCATAAAAATGGTGAGTTAGTACAAGTAAAAACTAATATTTCCGTAGTTCGCGATCGCCTTAATATTCCGCAATATTTTCTTTGTGTAGTCGAAGAGATAGGAAAGTTAAAAGTTGGTAATGGGTAATGGGTAATTGTCAACTGTCAACTGTCCACTGTCAATAAGTAACAGCATCAATCTTCGGAGTATAGCGCCACAATTGATACAATCTAGTTGCTGGCATAGTGAGATACAGCATATCCCCACCGCTGAGACAGGTTTCAAGTAATTCCCAACCGTGAATAGTTTGAGAATTGGTTTCTACATATAAAGGTACAAAATCGGCTGACATGGCTGCTTCTTTGACTTTTTGACCGCAAAATGGATGAGTCGGTGTAATTATTGTCGCAAAAGCTACCCATAAGCTATCGGCGGTGATGCCATTGCCGAGGATTCTACCACCCAAAGCGGCGGCGGCAAAAGCTGGGGCTGCAAGCTCTGCGGGACTTAATACTGCTTCAAAATCGAATACTTCCTGTGCCATGCGGGCAAAATCGGGGTCGGCATAATTGACTACTACGGGAATTTTCGGCGATAATCCTTTGGCTTTCAGGGCTATTTCGATGTTGGTTGCATCGTTGCCGGTAACGGCAATTACAGCGGCTGCATTCGCTACATTACAAGATTTGAGAGTCTCAGGAAAGCTAGCATCAGCATGAATTGTCGGAATACCCAAACTGCGAGCGGTATTCACAAATTTACCGTTGCCATTGGGTTCAATAACTACAACCTCTTGTCCGCTGTTATGAAGTTGCTGAACAATTTTGATGCCAAGTCCACCCAAACCACAGACAATATAATGATTACGTCGGGGTACTCGTGCTGCATCCCAAAATTGTTTAAAACGAGTTCCTAATACAAAATCGTTGAGCAAAGCATACCAAATACCAAATATGGCTGCTCCAATCAACATCATGATAATGGTGAATAGTTTAATGCTATCAGGAGCTTGTTCAACTACTTCTTCGTTACCACCTGCCCCAGTAATCATACCTACAGAAAAATACAAAGCATCAATTACAGACATATTCAATTCAGTGGATACATAAGTAAGAGTTGCGAGTGTAATAACTATCATTAACAACATCGCTCCCACCAACACTGATTGAGCATGATGCCTAAATTGACGTAAATTAGTTATAACTTTCAGCAGTTTTGCAATCAATGATTTACGAGTTGTACGGACTTGGGGTTGAGTACCGACAATTAAGCGATCGCCTTTTTCAAGTTCGTGTCCAGACATGACTGCGGATACTAAATCTAAATCACCCTCCACGGGTAAATAATAAATCAGCATTCGCGATCGATCTTCCCATAATTCATTGAGTTTACGACCGTTCCATGGGTGGAAGGAATGAATATATTCTTCGTGTATGGGCCAAGTTTGTTTAAATAATTTTATTTGTCCAATGGCTTTGTTTCCTAATGCTGCAAAACTGAACACGGGTGCTGCTAATCCGGCAACACTCATACTCAAATGGTCTGGTAAAGTATAATCTAAACGTTCACCTAAACTAGTGTTAAAAAAGCGGTTGATTATCCGAATGCGGGGATTAAGCACCCGTGCTTGCATCATAATCCACAAGTTTAATGCATCATCACCTCCAGCTATGACTAAAGTATCTGCTTGTTGAATCCCTGCTGCTTTAAGGGTACTAGCTGCGTGTAAATCTCCTACAATCACATCTCCCGCTCTTTCACCGGAAATGGTTTGATGATGAATACCAACAACTAACGCTCCCTGCTGTCTGAGCAAACGAAAGATTTTATATCCAGTGCGTCCTAAATTACAGACAATAATTCTGGGTTTCATATAAAAGCAGCAAAATTACTACAAAAAGCTGCATTAGAAAAGGGTTTATTCACATTTTGGCTCACCTACACCCATAAGAACTGTAACTGAACGCACGAGATTAAAAAGTAGTTAAGAGTTAGTTGTCATTCAAAGTAAAAACTTAGGAATTACTTGCTTTGCGCTATCGGATTACCGATGTAATTTCTTATTCTCCTGACTTTTCAGTCGGACAGTAGGCACAGTGGAATAATTGAAGAAGGCAGAAGGCAGCTTTGCTGAGGGCTTTTATGTTTCGTTCAGATGGGGATTCAAACCCCACCTGAACGAGAGCCACCAAATTTTCAATTTGGCTCCGTGCTTAAACCCTTGCTTCCTCCGGTCGCGCAGACGGTTCGGGCAATCAGAGAAGGGATAAATCCCTTCTGGCTTCTGCCCTCTGCCCTCTGCCTTTCTTGATAATATTAGGACTTAGATAATTGGTAGTGTAAATTGTTTTTCATCTGGACTGCTTCTTGGGAAAAGTTCTCCCACTATGTCAATGGCAATATTAGAGCAGAAAGAACAGAACTCATAATCATTAAAATAATTCAAACCAATAAATGTTATGTAAACTACTTACTTTTTCCTGTGATCTAAATATGTAATTGTTGTGATTTCGATCACAAATACTCAGGTCTATACTCCGTTTTCGTAACTCCCTTTTTATCAAAAGTATTTAATCATGCTTAGGTTGATGATATAAGATAATTATCGCAGAAAACAGCCTATTTTTAGATTATTTAGCTGGTATTTCGCCTATTTATCCGCAGTAAAAGGAAGTTATAATTTTGCTTGATTATTATTAGCATAGTATCTATCTAAGTAGGTGGGCATAAATATTTATCGTTGAGACAAGGCAGAAGGCAGAGGGCAGGAGGCAGAAGGGAAGAGGTTTTTGGGCAACTTTACGTTTCGTTACATAATGAAGGTTTTTTAGTGCCTACC
>JAYKJL010000306.1:0-12780 GCA_035285725.1 Nostocales cyanobacterium 94392
GCGGCATACTCGATGAAGTCGATGACCCCTTGGACATGGTTCTAGACGACAGGACAGCCCGTAACTATAATTTGGATTCACCAACCATCGCACCAGAAGGATTTGGGTTGAGGAGTACATCGCGATCGATTTTAGATGACGATAACGACTTGATGGGTCATGCCTTGGGTGTCAATGCTGATGAAGATATCAAAGGGTTAACACCAATGCAAGTTAATGTTGATAATGATGACGATGATTTTGATGACGATGCTCTTTTAGGGGAATTTGAAGATGAAGATGAAGACGACGATGACTTTATGGATGAGGACGATTAGTTAGTTGACAGTTGACAGTTGACAGTTGACAGTTGAGAGTTAAGAGGACGGGAGTAAGAATTATCTTCACCCCGTCTCCCCATCTCCCCATCTCCCCATCCCCTACTACCTAATCCTTTCTAAATATCTCTGTAAATTTAACTGGAAGTAATTGAGAAATTATTTTTTGTTTTGGTAAATCTACACTTTTCCAATCATCTAAAAGAATACCTCCTGTATCGGCGCTGTTTGGATTCCAACTCCAAAAAGCAAAACTCAAGTTTTGTTCATCGATGTATTTAACAAACTTATTTAGCCAAACGGCTTCCTTCTCAGTATTATTCAAACGTCCGCCAAACTCTCCCACAAAAATTGGAGCCTTCTGCTGACTAGAAATATAATTAAAACCGATTTGCCAGCGATGGACGAGATTTTGAGGAAACTTATCGTCCGAAAAATAAGGCATATTATATACCCCAGGACCGTATTCATGGGGAGAATAAACTAACTTGTTGCGGACTGATAAACGTACCGGATATTTCAGCACACCTTCCAAATTACCCCCGTGCCAATGTTCAGTTAAATATTGTCCAGGAACATTTTTTTCAACTCCTTCAACAACAATTAACCAATTAGGGTTTATATTTCCAATAGCATTACCAGCACGTTCTGCTGCTAAACGCCAATCAGTCGCTAAATCATCAGTACCCCAACTAGCTTTACCGTGGGGTTCGTTTTTTAAATCTGCACCAATAACGTTATTTTGATTCTGATATCTTTGAGCGAGCTGCAACCAGGTATTAATCCAATCAGCTTCAGTATATCCATCTCCGTACCACAGTTCCGGAATTCGTTGATCGTTAAGACGATGAGAATCCAGTAAAATCAGCAAACCTTGACTTTGTGCTTCCTCAACGATCGCGTCCATTATTTCTATGGGAGTTTTACCTTCAAGTTGTTGATTGCTACCGATAGTAAAATCAATACCGCTAACTTGGGATGAACGCAGTGCTTCCACGGAGTATGGTAAGCGAATCAAGTTATATCCTAGTTTCTTGATTTGCGCCAACATCTCTTGATAATCCCGTAGCCATAAACCGTGGGGAGCGTGGGTTTCGGTTTCCATTCCAAACCAGTTGACACCACGAAGTAATACGGGATTTCCTCGACTGTCAATTATTTTAGCCCCATGGGTGTAGAGTGGTAGCTGCATGGCTGTTGTGGCCATAGCATAATTCGTGTGTTTGTATAACGTGTTTGTAAAATTGCCATTAAAACACAAGACTAACGTGACAATAAATACCAGTATTTTCTTGTAGAGTTTGATTTTTCGTAATTTATTTTTACTTAAGTATTTTTTAACGCTATCTGCTTGCAGCAGAAAAATTTTGGGAAATAGATTAATTAAAGATAAAAATATGAATAAAACACGCATAATTACTGAGTCCTATTTTGATTTAATCCGGCGTTGCATCTTGATTGATATCTGATCCGTTTATTTGCAGATGAAGAACATCAAAAAAATAGGCGTTGCTGCTTCATAACAGTTAAATAAATAAACTAACACTTGAGATAGATTATTGCCATACATCACTTATTACTTAAGTATGAAAAACGATGAAGATAAATTGTTCCGAACTGCATCAAATGCCATCTGCGTCAAATTTAATTTAGGTTAGTAAGACTAACTACAAAAAAGAGTTTATCGAAAATTTATTTACTTTGCCTATTTCTTTATCTTTAAACCCTTGTGAATTAAGTGTTTAACGAATAAATTAGAAACCAATAGAGCAAACAAATTTTATGAATACTTTGATTCTCGCCAAACAAAGAGTATAAAAGTAGTAAGGTCAGCATCGTCGTTTTTTGTTTAAATAACTAAACTTTAAAATATGTCTCTATCTGCATTAACAAAATTTATTCTACCTCCAGTTTTAGCTTCTGCGGCTGTTTTCTCGGCAATGACAATACCACTTGCTGCAATCGGTGACAAACAAATTAATATCAAGTTTCAAGAAGAAACGCTTTTCTTTGGTAAACTCAGAGATGTTGCTTTACCTTATGTAGTAGTCTCTACCGGACTTAGTTTAGGAGCTGGAATTGCTGCTGTAGCGATTTGTGGATGGCGAAATTCTTCTCGTAAATCAGCAGAAATAGAAGAACAACTATCGCAATTAGAGCAGCAGTTACAGCAAAAAGAAGAATTGCTTAAGGAATTTAAACTTTCAGAATCTCGATTGCAAGTTTCTGGACTGAATAATTTTTTGGATGAACAAGTCTCATCCCAATCAAGCAAGGATTATCCGACTTCAACTGTAGGGCAAATTTCACCACAAGCAGAAAAAGCTTCACATAGGGTACTTGAAGATAAAAGACGAGACAGAACTCCAGCAAATGCTGCATCAGGGTTCGCTTCTGCTCAAAATTTCCTGGGTTATACTCAATCAAACAACAATATTAAACAAGAACTGGCTAATATATCCCAAGCAAATCAAACTAGCATAACACCATTAGAATTTGAGCAACTACAAAGACAGCTTCGAGATATGATGTTACAAATGCAGGCAATGCAAAATCATCTACCATCAATATCTCAATTTACAAAAATTGCTCCCACAAAAACTTCAGAAACAATTAATATCTACTACGATACTCACGAGCCTCAACAAGTTAAATTTATGTAAGCTTTAACGGCTCAATTAGAAAATGTTTACAACTTGATCGATTTTTCAGAAATAAGTAAGTTCTAAAATAAAAAACTCCATCCCTTTATGTGGGTGGAGTTTTTTGAGTATGTTGTATATTTTTTATAGAAAAGAACATTATTCTGATAGGAATTTGTCTTTTTTAAAATTATCTACCTGTGTAAATGGGGGTAGGCTGCATCCAGAATAATTTAACATGAATTCGATGCTGACTTCTCAATCACCTTTCACTGTTCGATGGCAAGTTGAGTTTTTAAAGATTTTTCTTATTTGACATATATTTAAGACAAAAAACTGACTTTTCTCCGATTAATTTTGTATTAGCTAACAACCTGTGAACAAAGCTATTAAGCTTGACAAAAATATATAATTCATTAGTTCACTGTAAACTTTATTTATATTTATAGCAAAATAGGATTCTTTATGTAAATCAATAAAATAATTCATAAATTTTTTAACAAATAAAATAGCCGATAATATTCTTTGTATCTTATAAAGAGTAATCTCTATGCAACTTGTTCACGGCTTACATTTTAGAAATCTGCGCGGAGATTTATTTGGTGGTTTGACTGCTGCAATTATTGCTTTACCATTAGCTTTAGCGTTCGGGGTTTCAGTTTCATCGCAAGATGGAGCGATTATGGGGCTGTACGGTGCTGTTTTTATCGGTTTTTTTGCAGCGTTATTTGGTGGTACTCCATCCCAAATTTCCGGTCCCACAGGTCCGATGACAGTAGTAATGGCAACGGTATTTAGTACTCTAACCAATAAAAATCCAGAAACGGGTTTAGCTATGGCTTTTACCGTGGTAATGTTGGGAGGAATATTTCAAATCCTTTTTGGATTGTTGCGTTTAGGAAAATATATCACCTTAATGCCCTACACTGTAATTTCCGGCTTTATGTCGGGAATTGGATTTATTATTTTATTTTTACAAATCGGACCGTTGTTCGGACATCCAAGTTCTGCAAATGTCATCGAATCGCTGCAAAATTTTTCTAAATATTTAAATAACCCCAATCCAATCGCAACAGGTTTAGCTATTTTAACGCTGATTATAGTATTCGGTTCTCCTTCAAAATTAAACCGAATTATTCCCGCACCTTTATTAGCATTGGTAGTTTGTACGCTGATTTCCGTTTTTGTATTCCCCGATAGTGGTATCCCGGTGATTGGAAAGATTCCCACAGGTTTACCCAAGCTGCGATTACCGCTATTTGAATTAAGTCAAATACGAGATATGGTAGGTTATGGTTTGATGTTGGGAACTTTAGGGTCTATTGATTCGCTGTTAACTTCCTTAGTTGCCGATAATATTACTCGTACAACTCATGATTCCGATAAAGAATTAATCGGACAAGGAATCGGTAATTTAATCGCTGGTTTATTCGGAGGATTACCGGGTGCGGGTGCAACGATGCGAACCGTTGTCAACGTCCGTGCTGGAGGAAAAACGCCAATTTCAGGAATGGTTCATGCTTTGGTTTTGTTAATAATTGTTTTAGGTGCTGGTAAATTAACCGAAAACATTCCTAATGCAGTTTTAGCGGGTATTTTAATCAAAGTTGGTATAGATATTATCGATTGGAGTTTTCTCAAACGCGCCCATATGATATCAATACGAGCGACTGGATTAATGTATGGGGTATTATTTCTCACAGTTTTTGTAGATTTAATTACTGCTGTCGGAGTGGGAGTATTCTGTGCTAATTTATTAACTCTCAAGCGTTTATCCGATTTACAAGCCAAAGAAGTTCAAGCAGTAACAATTCCTAACGGTAATAATCACAAATTACGTTTAAGTGTCGAAGAAGAAGAAATTTTAAATCAAGCCAAAGGTCGGATTTTATTATTTCATCTTGGCGGACCGATGAGTTTTGGTGCTGCAAAAGCAATTTCACAACAAATGTCTATAGTCGAAAATTATGATGTTTTAATATTAGAATTAAATGAAGTACCTTATGTGGGTGTAACTGCAACCTTAGCCATAGAAAACATAGTTAAAGAAGCCTACGAAAATAGAAGAATAGTATATCTTGTCGGGGCTAGTGGCATAGTAGAAGATAGATTGCGACGATTGAAAATATTGCAGCGAGCCCTAGAACAAAATCCCATAAATACACGTTTAGAAGCTCTACAACAAGCTATGGTTATTGTTAGTCAGCGTTTGGTACAATCGACTAATATGTAGTTTTTTAATCATTTATTACAAACAAATACCTAATGTATATGTCGGATTATACCTGGGTTTAAAATCGCGTTTATGATAAATTTAACTTCAATTCGACGAATATCACAGAAGTCGGGTTTTGAAAATAAATATCTATAGTAACAGGCAATTCTGATCAAAGCCCGACTTCTTAGTCGTTACCCAACTTTCGCAACAACATCGGGATTATTTGCTAAACGTCCATCTTCCATGTATATAATTCTGTCAGCGATATCAAGAATGCGGTTATCGTGGGTAACTAGTAAAATCGTACAACCTTTCTCTTTCGCGAGACTCTGCATCAATTCCACCACATCACGACCAGATTTTTTATCTAATGCTGCTGTCGGTTCATCAGCAAGGACTATTTTCGGCTCCGCTACCAAAGCACGGGCGATCGCAACTCTTTGTTTTTGTCCTCCTGATAGGTCGTCTGGGTAATAATTTACACGGTCTCCTAATCCTACTGCTTCGAGCATTTCAATAGAATGTTTTTTCATTTGGGCTGGGGAAATACCTTTGTGTACTTCCAAACCCATTCTCACGTTTTGCAAAGCTGTTAAACTACCGTGTAAATTATGAGCTTGAAAGATATAACCGTTACTGCGTCTTGCTTGGGTTAATTTAAACGCATTAGCACCGCATAACTCTTGTCCTAAAACCTTTAAACTACCAGATTGAGCAGAGCGCAAGCCTCCCGCTAAGGTTAACAGTGTAGTTTTACCAGAACCAGAAGGTCCCGTCATAATGATGATTTCACCAGCATTAATTTCTAAATTGATATCAAATAATACTTGTTTGCGGAGTTTTCCTTTACCGAAAAAATGGTCAAGATTTTCAATAGAAATTACAGAAGACATGAGAATAGGTTAAAGGTTAAAGGTTAAAGGTTAAAGGTTAAAGGTTAAAGGTTAAAGGTTATAAATCTGGTGATTTTCTCCCCATCACTCTATCTAGCCATCCCTCGATCTCCCCATCTATTAAAACATATCAGCAGGATCTGCTGACTGAACTTTACGAGTTGCGATCGCGCCGGAGATGGCACACATAATTACGGTTAAGATAAATACTGTGGTTGCTCTTGCTATGGTCATGGCGATCGGTAAGTTTGTAGCTTTTCTTGTTAGTTGATAAAGTCCCAAAGGTAGTAGGGAACCTGGGATAAAACCTAACAGTGCTAAAATCAATGCTTCTTCAAATACTACACCTAATAAGTAGAAATTGCGATATCCCATTGCTTTGAATGTAGCGTATTCTTTCATGTGAGCATTGACATCGGTAGAAAGAACTTGATAAACAATAATTACGCCGACAATAAATCCCATCGCAGTCCCCAAACCAAAGATAAAACCGATGGGAGATTCTGTTGACCAAAAGTTATTTTCAAATTGGATAAATTCTTCATGAGTAAGAACTTTAATATCGTCAAAATCTCGAAATCTATATTTTAAATCATTTGCTATTTCTACGGAGTTATAGCCTTTTTCTACATTAATCAAAGCGAGATTAATGCTGCTGGCTTTCCGTTTGGGAAATAATCTTAAAAAATTATCACCGCTAGTAATTAAGTTTCCATCCGCACCAAAGGAAGTTCCTAAAAAAAACAGTCCTCTCAGGTTTACACCTCTTCCTTCAATTTCTGTATTTGCAGTTTTTCCTTGTTCAATTTGAGCTATAACTTCTGTATATTTCCCTTTAGTTCCTCTATCAAATAAGTAAGTATCTGGCAACTTGATTAATGGCAATTGTTGCTTTAATTCTGGTAAATTCAAAGCTAGTTTATCTGGCTGGATTCCTAATACTTGAATTGAAGTTTCTTTGCGAGTTTGGGGATTTTTCCATTTCACTACATTTACATACATGGGTTCGGCTGATTTCACCCCCTTTATATCTTTTGCTTGATATAATCTTCGTCGCGAAAATGTCGATAAACTCTGCATATTTTTAGCTTTAGGACTAATCAATACAATATCTGTATTTAAAGACCTATTTAGTCGAGTATTACTATCAAATAATGCTCCTTGGAAACCAAGCTGCATAAACATCAAAACATCAGCAAATGCAATACCCGAAATTGCTACTAATAATCTACCTTTTTCATGATTTAATTGCAGCCATCCTAAAGGAGTCCGCCGCCGTAATTGTTGAATAAACCCAATCATAATTAATTTTAGATTTTAGATTTTGGATTTTAGATTATTTGCACAGAAGTCGGGTTTTTATGACAATTGTCTGATATCACAAATATTTATCTTAAAAACCCGACTTCTCACCTCACCAGCTATTACTGTTTACTGCTCAATTCTTACTTCAACTTGCAAATTAGTAAACTTGCTTGCTATCTCCTTAGATTTATTATCCAAACGTATACGAACTTCTACAACTTTTGCATCAATATTCTCGCTGGGGTCAGTATTTATAACACTTTGACGACGTATTTTTGAACCAATCCAATCCACCGTTCCTTGTAATTCACTTGGTAAAGAATTACTGGTAATTGTCGCGTTTTGTCCGATTTTTACTTTACTAATATCTGTTTGATAAACTTCCGCATTCGCATACATCTGAGAGGTTTGTCCTATCTCGACAATCCCGTTATTTGAAACAACTTCCCCACCACGAGTATGTATTTCCAACACTTCACCAGCTTGGGGACTCCTAACGTATACTTGTTTGAGCTTCTCTTTAGCTTGATTTACAGCCGCTACAGCATCGTTAACCTCGGCGGATGCTGCTTGTACGTCCACTGAACGCACTTCTGAAACACTATTTAATGTCGCTTCCGCTTCGCTAATTTGCTTGCTCCCAGTAGCGTTAATCCGTCTCAAAACAGTCTCGGCTTCGCTAATTTGTTTACTTCCTGTCGCTTCAATTCTTGTTAAAATAGCTTTTGCTTCACTAAGTTGTTTCTGGGTTGTTTCCATCCCTAGACGCTTGCTATCAAAAACCGAGCGAGATATAGCACCATCCTTATATAGTTTTTCATAGCGTTGATATTCGGCTTGTGCGTTTCTCACTTCCGCTTCAATTCTCTCAATTGTCGCTTGTTGAGCCGCAATATCCCCTTCTAACTGAGCCTTTAACCGGATAATTGCATCAATTTGACCAGCTTTATCACCCTCTAATTGTGCCTCTAAACGAGCAATTGTTGCTTTTTGAGCCGCAATATCACCGCTTTTTGCTCCCGCTCTCACTTTCGCTAAGTTAGCTTGAGCAATTTTTACCTGTTGCTCGGCTTTAATAACATCCGCTTGCAGTCTATCTTTGTTATCTAGAACCGCAATTATTTGTCCAGACTCAATTTTGTCTCCTTCCTTCACCAAAAGTTGCTCGACTCGATTTTCTTGGCTGGATGTCGGTGCGGAAACCTTAACAAGCTCTCCTTTCGGTTCTAAACTTCCTAAAGCAGTAATGACGGTAATTTCAGGTATCCTAACTTCAGCTTCTTTTGCTACATTATTTTCCGCTGTCTTAAATTGTCTGTAAGTCGTGACACCACCAACAGCAATTGTTGCGGTAATTAACACCATCAACAGCTGCCGGGAACTCGGTTTAAACGAGAAACTATTATTACTATTCGCTGCTGTATCGCGCACCATTGGGTGCCTCCTGGATAGGATAAGGATAAAAATGGACTAATCGGTTTAGCTATATTTATAAACTATACTGTATAGTACAATAATGTCAAGGGGTATCTAACTAAAGTATGAATTCCCTACTCCCGAATCAACTACTCTCTATGAAAGAATCACAACTATCCGAAAAAGCCGAAGTTATTTTGAAAGGAGCAATACAAGAATTTTTAGTACATGGGTTCGCTGCCACAACGATGGATGAAGTCGCGGCCGCAGCTGGAGTATCTAAAACTACCGTGTATAGCTATTTTCAGGATAAGGAAAGTTTATTTTTAGCTTTAATCGAGCGATTGATAAACCAGAAATATCAAACAGTATTTAATCCCCAAAAAGCGCGATCGACATCAGGAGAAGTAAGCATTATTTTGCGTCGTTTGGCAAACAGTATGTTATTCGCGATGATGGGCGATCAAGAAGCGCTAGGATTATTACGGATAATTATCGGAGAGTCAGGACGGTTTCCCCAATTAGCAAGGGCTTTGGTAAATAACTTTAAAAAATCGGTTTTACAGGATTTAACTCAATTTTTCGAGTCTCATCAGGAATTAAATTTACCCGATGCAGAAGTAGCAGCCAGAATATTCATGGGGACATTCATGCATTTCGTAATGACAAGCGAAGTGTTGCACGGTAAGGATATTATGCCAATCGACCAAGACAGGTTGATTGATAATTTAATTTACTTGTTAACCAGCAATCAAGGCATTTCAGCCACAAAACATAAATCCCACCGATGTAACCGTAGCGATTCAGGTAAATTCGAGCCAGATTACAAATCCGAGCCAAAACGTTTACGTTCTATGAGACTTACCGATACAGCTTGGGAAAAATTAGACTTAATTGCAAAACAAAACCAACTCAGCCGCAGTGAAATTATTGAAATGTTTGCTCGTGGCGAGGGATTGGAGAATGAATAATGTCTTGTATATACACGGTGAGAATAGGGTTTAGTATAAATGGCAATTTGTATATACACGGGAATGAATTTACAGTTGGGAACTAAATTTTGGCAGATGTTGCATTGCAACGCCTCTACATTAGTTGTTTGTATTATTAGAAAATTACCAAGGTAAACGGCTACCATCCCAAGAGAAAAATTCACCGCTATCTTCTGGTTTTAAGTTGGCTATGACGCTGAGTAATTGCTCAACGGTACGTTTGACGGGGAATAATTTTTCTGGGGGTACATTGCGTTGAAATGGTTGAGAAAGGTTGGTATCTGTAGTCCCTGGATGTAAAGTTACTACTATAGTTTTAGGACATCTTCTACTATATTCTATCGCTGCGGTTCGCATAAACATATTTAAGGCTGCTTTCGATGCTCGATATCCATACCATCCACCTAAATTGTTATCGCCGATACTTCCTACCTTGGCAGAAATACAGGCAAATACATTTCTTTGCTCGTGCTTAAATAAAGGTTGTAAGTGTTTCGCTAATAAAATTCCTCCCATACTATTGACTTGGAAATAACGAATTAAATTTTCTGAATTGATTTGTCGTAGGCTTTTTTCTGGTTGCAGTTCTCCTTGATGTAAAATTCCTACGCAGTTAATTACTAGATGTAACTTATCTGTTTCTGCGCTAATTTTTTCGACAACTGCTGCTATTTGCAACTCTTGGGTAATATCCATTGGGAAACAAACTAATTTATCGGGATATTCTTTGTACAGAGTCATTAATTCAATGGCAGTATCCGCATTACGATAAGTAGCGTAAATTTTGGCAATATTATAATTTAGCAATAAACTTTTGACAAAACCCAATCCAATACCTTGACTTGCACCGACAATTAAAGCGTTTGCGTTGTTGATTTCTTCTATTAGTGACATTATTTATAGGAATCCTGTTTGATTTTTAAATAAGTTGTAAGCACTAGGGAATAGGGAACAGTTAAGTATACTGCCTTCTTTTCAATTTTCAATTAGGATTCCTATATTTAATTACCAATTACGATTAATTTAATCCAATCAATTCAATATATCATCCCTATTTTCCCGGTAAACCATGTATTTCCCCACACTACACCTATCAATTTTTTTTGAAATAATAGTATGATATACATCAAGAAAAGTTGATTGATAATTTACAACAAGGAGAATAGGACTCTATGACAGTAAAAGTTGCCATTAACGGATTTGGTCGGATTGGTCGTCTTGATTTAAGAGCAGGGTGGGGATGCTCGGAAATTGAGTTTGTCCACATCAATGAAATCAAGGGAGGAGCGCTAACCTCTGCTCATCTGCTCAAATATGACTCGGTTCACGGACGCTGGGACAAGGAAATAACAGCAAAAGACGACCAAATTTTGATTGAAGGCAAGTCTATCAGTTTTAGCGAGTATAGCAAGCCGGGAGATGTAGACTGGGCTGGTTTGGGAGTCGATATGGTTTTGGAATGTTCGGGTAAATTTAAAACGAACGAAGATTTGGCTCCTTATTTTGAAAGAGGTGTGAAGAAGGTAATTGTCGCTGCTCCTGTGAAGAAAGAAGCTTTGAATATCGTCATGGGAGTCAACGATCATTTATATGAACCAGAAAAACATCACCTACTCACAGCAGCATCTTGTACTACCAACTGTTTAGCTCCCATCGTGAAAGTAATTCATGAAGGGTTAGGTATCAAGCATGGCTTAATTACAACGATTCATGACCATACAAATACGCAGACAATCGTGGATGCTCCCCACAAAGACTTACGACGCGCTAGAGCCACGGGAATGTCTTTGATTCCCACAACAACAGGTTCAGCTACAGCTATTGGACTTATTTATCCAGAACTGAATGGAAAACTCAACGGGTTAGCAGTGCGAGTACCTTTATTGAATGCATCCTTAACAGATTGTGTATTTGAAGTTACTAGACCTACAACAGTAGAAGAAGTCAACAGTTTACTCAAAACAGCCGCAGAAACAGAACTCAAAGGAATTTTGGGTTATGAAGAATTACCGCTAGTCTCCATTGACTACAAAGACGATCCCCGTTCATCAATTATTGATGCTCTTTCGACAATGGTGGTAAATCAAACCCAAGTCAAGATTCTCTCTTGGTATGACAACGAATGGGGTTATTCCAATCGCATGGTTGAACTAGCTCGAAAAGTCGCTACCACAATCTAGAGACAAGATACATCACGTCTTCAATTTAAAATCCTCTGATCCAAAATTCCCATGACTTCCACTGCATCAAACGCCAACTTGAGGAATTACATCCTAGTCACCCTTGCTTACTGGGGCTTCACTATTACCGATGGAGCGCTACGGATGTTGGTGTTACTATATTTTAACCAAATAGGTTACACCCCCATTCAAATCGCTTCTTTATTTTTGTTCTACGAAATCTTTGGTGTCGTCACCAACTTTTTTGGTGGCTGGATTGGCTCCAAATTTGGTTTAAAGTTAACCCTTTACTTGGGTATTGGTTTACAAGTATTTTCCATGGTAATGCTGTCAGGTTTGAATGAGACTTGGGAGCAATGGTTTGCAGTATTATTCGTGATGATAGCCCAGGCTTTCTCTGGAATTGCTAAAGACCTAACTAAGATGAGTTCTAAGAGTGCAATTCGTTTGGTTGTTCCCCAGGATGCTCAATCTGCTTTGTTTAAGTGGGTAGCAATTCTCACAGGTTCAAAAAATGCCCTCAAAGGACTTGGCTTTTTCCTTGGTGCAGCACTGCTGTCATGGTTTGGTTTTGTACCAACCTTGTGGATTATGTCAGCAGGTTTATTCCTGTTGATGTTTAGCGGCTTAATGCTGCCGAATGGCATGGGCAAAATCAAGAAAAAAATCCAATTTAGTCAATTATTCTCCAAAAGTTCGGAAATTAATATTCTCTCGGCAGCTCGCTTCTTTCTTTTCGGCTCGCGAGATGTATGGTTTGTAGTGGGTTTACCAGTATTTTTGCGGAGTGTACTTGGTTGGTCATTTTGGCAAGTCG
>JAYKJL010000307.1:0-22401 GCA_035285725.1 Nostocales cyanobacterium 94392
AAGATAAAATGGAAAAAATATATGGCAAGACCAATTGAGCGAATAGAACAGGATATTGTTGAATTAGAAACAGCCATCAGCGCGATCGCAATACAACTCAAAAATGCTTATGAGAGTTATTTGTTGGTTTTGGGACAATCTCTATCTCAGCAGTTGATTTTAGCAAGTTATCATCTGTGTACTCAAGGTTATCCACAAAGATTTCTGAAATTATCTTTAAATCAACGTCAAAAATTGCAGCAAGCTATGCGTCATTTAGCAAAATCTGCATCCCAAGATATGCAAGCTTTAATTAATGATCGGGAATTAGAAGAAGTTGATGAAGATGAAGAAGAAATAGAAGACAAATTAGAGATAGAGGAAGAAAATTTAGCAGAAATTGCCCAAGAATTGGATATGGAAGATGATGAAGATTTGGCAGAGATTTCCCGAATATTGCAAGCAGAAGATGATGTAGAACTGACAAATAGTTTTCCTCAAACTACTCCCTATACTTCAATTCCCCCAAATGTGAAAATACCATCTTTTTCTGAGAATTTTTCTTTTCCGATGTTGTCTTTAGAACCCTCACTCAGTAAAAATGGAAAAAACTCGTTTAGCCCCAATACTTCCAATCCGATGGAATTAGCTGCTTGGCAAAAAAACTTAGAAAGAGCTATTAATTACATATTGAAAAGTTTGTCCCGCGATGGCAATCGTTTATTACAAAAAGCTGATATACTACCTCAAAAATTGCCAGAACCAATTTTGTCAGCCGCAGCAGCTTCTGTTGAAGCATCCACAGAGATAATTCCCGGGCCTCCCAATTTACTTAACTTGGTTGTTGGAATTGAAAGTGAACAAAAGCAATTGAATACAGAAAACTTGACTCAAGTGATGGCTTTAAACCTACGGTTAGTTGAAATAGAGTTTGCTGATGTTAAACTTTCTTCCGAACGCAAACAAATTCGCAATATTTTGAATCAATTAGCCAAATTGGGTAGAGAATATCAACATAAACAGCGAGAGCTTTCTGTAGCCAATGCAGAAGCTGCTTGGCGTGCTAGTTGGTATGAGGATTAGGTTATGAGTTAGGAGTTATGAGTTATGAGTTGATTAATTATTTTGGTGCCTTATAACTGTCAACTGTCGCAGATGAATAATGACAAACCAGATTGGATTAGATTGCAAAAAGCCTTGACGGTGGAAACGGAACAAGGTTTTATTAACTTGCAAGGTAGACAATATCTATTTAATGAGTTTTTGACTTTAACTTTTGGTCAATTCCCTGTCGGCTTACCTACAGATGAACGTCGTCGATGGCAGGATTTTGCTGTTAAATTTGCAAATTATCCCAATCTGGAAACTGAGGATAGACAGCATTTGGTAGCCGAAACTCGTCGCTATCTTTACAAGTTACAGCATCAAGGGGAACAGGAAAGCACTGTCAATAATGATGATTCCCAGTCAAAAGTTCAAGTTCAAGTCCAAATTCCTAAAACTAAAATTGTCGCTGAGATAAATCACCGATTTGTACCGGATTTAGACCAAAAACTCAGCGATTTACCCCAAATTGGGTTTAAAAAAGCGGGTCAATTTCAGCGTCTTGGTTTGAATACGGTACGCGATTTACTATTTTACTTTCCGCGTGACCATATTGATTACGCGAATCAAGTATGTATTGGTGAACTACAAGCAGGTGAAACAGTTACTTTAGTGGCAACGGTGAAGCGCTGTAACTGTTTTTGTAGTCCTAAAAATAAGAAATTATCGATTTTAGAAATTCAGTTAAAAGATAACTCCGGAATTTTAAAAATTAGTCGTTTTTACGCAGGCGCTCGTTATAGCAGTCGCCCTTGGCAAGAAAGTATGAAGCGTCGCTACGCGGTGGGTAGTACTGTAGCTGCTTGTGGATTAGTCAAGGAAAGTAAGTACGGTTTAACTCTTGATAATCCAGAGTTAGAGGTTCTCGCAAATCCGGGAGATGCGATTGAATCGCTGACTGTGGGTAGAGTCGTGCCAGTATATTCCTTGACAGAAGGATTGGTTGCGAATACGGTGCGACAAGCAGTAATTGCGGCTTTGCCAGCAACCGCTCAGTTGAAAGAACCTTTACCAAAAGGTTTATTAAAGAAATATCAATTAATGGAATTAAAAGACGCAATTAATAATATCCATTTTCCTCCTGATAGCGATAGTTTGCGAGCCGCACGTCGTCGTTTGGTATTCGATGAATTTTTCTACCTGCAACTGGGTTTACTACAACGTCAACAAAAAGCCCGTCAAATTCAAACTAGCGCGATTCTAGCCCCCCAAGGTGAGTTATTAAAACAATTCTATGAAATCTTACCGTTTCAATTAACAAAAGCTCAGGAACGAGTTATCCGAGATATTCTCAACGATTTACAAAAATCTACACCAATGAATCGTTTGGTACAAGGGGATGTCGGTTCAGGTAAAACTATTGTCGCGGTGATTGCCATTATTGCGGCGATTCAATCCGGTTATCAAGCTGCTTTGATGGCTCCCACAGAAGTCTTAGCAGAACAGCATTATCGTAAGTTAGTTAGCTGGTTTAATTTATTGCATTTACCAGTAGATTTACTAACAGGCTCGACAAAAGTTGCAAAACGGCGACAAATTCACGCTCAGTTAGAAACGGGAGAATTACCACTTTTAGTCGGAACCCATGCTTTAATTCAAGACCCAGTAAACTTTCAGCGATTGGGTTTAGTGGTAATTGACGAACAGCATCGCTTTGGAGTTCAACAACGAGCGCGGTTACAACAAAAAGGGGAACAGCCTCATGTCTTAACCATGACTGCAACTCCGATTCCTCGAACTTTAGCGCTGACTATTCACGGTGACTTAGACGTGAGTCAAATTGATGAATTACCACCCGGAAGACAGAAGATTAAAACTACAGCTTTGAGGGGAAGTGAACGTAGTCACGCTTATGAGTTGATTCGTCGAGAAATTGCTCAGGGAAGACAAGTTTATGTCGTTTTACCTTTGGTAGAAGAATCGGAAAAACTCGACGTGCGTTCAGCGGTGGAAGAACATAAAAGGTTGCAGGAAGCAGTATTTCCCGAATTTCAAGTGGGATTGCTCCATGGTCGCATGAGTTCCGCAGATAAAGATGCAGCAATTACTAAATTTCGCGATCGCCAAACCCAAGTTTTGGTTTCTACTACTGTGGTGGAAGTGGGAGTAGATGTCCCGAATGCAACAGTCATGTTAATTGAAAACGCGGAGAGATTCGGGTTATCGCAACTACATCAATTACGGGGACGTGTTGGTAGAGGTGCAGCGCAATCTTTTTGTATTTTAATCAGCGGCTCTCGCAGCGCTGACGCTCAACAAAGATTGAAAGTATTAGAACAGTCTCAAGATGGGTTTTTTATTTCAGAAATGGATATGCGTTTTCGAGGTCCTGGTGAAGTTTTGGGGACTCGACAATCCGGTGTACCAGATTTTACTTTAGCAAGTTTAGTCGAAGACGAAGAAATATTAGTTTTAGCTCGTCAAGCTGCGGAAAAAATTATCGAAATAGATGCAACTTTAGAACAATGGACGTTAATGAAAGATGAGTTGAAATGCCGTTATGAAAAGTTAATGGGTGGAACTATTTTGACGTGATTGAGAATAATTATTATCCTGAGTTGTTCTTACTCAAAAATTACAAAAGTAATTTATAAATCACTTTATGTTTTATATAAACAATATTGATTGACACTTTATTGGAAAGATAGCCGAAAGAATCTGTTTAATTTAAAAACATAAAATAAGTCCAAACAGATTGTACACAGTACTTTATTCTAAACTATAAAAGTGACCTATGTCACGTCCCAAAAACAACGCAATTTCGTGGAATTAATGAATAAATTCGCATTATTAATGACCAAATTCTCAATTATCACGAATTTTGCCTTTTTTTATCACTCAGCACTGAGAAAAAAGTTATGTTTATGTGTAGATTTATTGCTTTAAAGGGAATTTCAGGTATTTCATATCACCCAAAAAATCATGACACCGTATATTAACTGAGAATAATCGGAAATTAGAAAAATTGGGATAAAGAGTTAGATGAAACTGACAGACAATGATTAGAAGTCGGGTTTTAAGGATAAATATCTTTAACAGGAGATAACAGTGATAAAAATCTGATTTCTCAAAACTGCTTGTTTCCACATCAAAGGTAATAGGAATGTCCGCAAACGTCACAATACTCGGATAGTGCCCTACTCTCACTTTCATATGATTGCGTTAAGAATTCCTGCTGTGTACAAGCAACGGCAATAAAAGGGGGATATTATCTACACCCCTTTTTGCCTCCCCTACAAACAAAATGTGCCTTTTTTGCTAAGTCCTAGGTAATTAAAAGGTGGTTTTTTTAGCGTCGTAGCATTACTCAGATGTATTTAAGAATTAGATATAAACTTATTTGATTACGTAAAAATATAAGTCTTTGATATTACAACAAAAACGATAAAAACGTATTTATATTGAGAAAAAGCCGGTTTTATATAAATGCTATATGTAAAAATTGCTGCAAATAGATTTATTGTCAAAAGTCAAAAATAAATCCCGATCAATCTATACCAAAACTGTAATCAATCAAGTTTTGGCATTAGAGAATAATGTATAGCAAAGATTAGATATTATCGAATTAGAATATTGCGATCGCGATATCGATTTAGATGGTCAGGAGTTGGGTTTTTTCCTGGATATCTGGTCATAGAAATCATGATTTTACATAGAAACTGGGTTATGCAGCGTAAATGCAAATGATTTGAGGGCTTATATGCCAGAAATATTTGAGGAAGGTTTGGAATTTTCAGGAAAAGGAGCGCATCCGATAGCGTATTAGCTTTGAAAAGTCAAAGGAATTGTATGAAATTACTTACAAAATACAAATTGAAAAAGAAGGCGATTTATTTCAAAAAACCACCCTCTATTTCAAGGAATATTTTGGGAAACTTCAATTAAAGTCAATGGTATCGATAAAGTCCAAAATTATTTGCTTGAGTGCAACAGCTTCTTCTTTCATAAAACTAGGAGTTTTGCCATCTAAAAATGTACGTTGACTGCTAACTATATAGAGAAATTCACCGTTAATAAATGCGATTAATCCTCTATAAGCATCTAATTTTGTGGCAGTACCATTATTTCCGGTTTTATAAATTCTGGAACCACCAGGCATATAAAGTAGCACGAAATAAGAACCTTCTAAGGTTTTTGCCATATATTCACTGTATTCGACTTCAGCTTCTGGCAAATTAGCTACTATTTCTTTAGGCACATATTTATTCACAAGAGTAGATTTGAGATATTCTTCTTGTCCAATGGCTTCCATTTCCTCCATCTGTTTGGTAGGTAAAGGATAATAATCTATTCTTAAAAAAGTACCTTGATCATCAGAAAAACTAACTGCACCTTCTTGACTTTGAACTTTACCACCTTGATGAGGATCTACGGGAATTGGGACTGTAAAATTGTCCGATGGTGATTCATATTCTTCTATACTAAAAGCGATATCTACTATTGTTTCATCTTCGTCTTCAAGCAATTCTTCTAACTCAGCTTCCTCGAAAGCCGCAATGACATCTTCTATGATTTCTTGGGCTTCTTGATCATCAAGTTCTAAAGCTTGCTGCAAACTTTTTAGTAAAGCTGTTTTGCTTTTAGGAATATGCATTTCGTCTTCGTCTATGATTACACTTACCCCAGCCGCAAAAGCATCCTCTAAAAACTCATCTTCAAGTTTATCGTTAGCAGCATTAAACAGCGCTCCTGCTCCTTGTTTTTCGGCTAGATTGAGAAGTTTCTCAAGCATTTCTAATAAATCTTCATCAGAATATTCTTCAAAAATCTCGAATCCCCAAAGTATATCGACCAAAAATTCTATATCTACATCTTCTAAGGAAGAATCAGCAACTGTGGTTATCAATGCAATTGCAGCTACTGCTTCTTCTGGAGTCAATGACTCTTTCAATGTTTTTTTCGAACTAAAAAATTTATCGTATTTGCCCATAACTGTTACCTCCGTGGATGATTTTGAGTATAAATAAAAATTAGTATATGTTAAAGTTGTTGAGAAAAAACTCTTTGTATTATAAAGCCAAAATTATCCTTGTAAACGCTGTCAAATTATATTTAATCCCTATAATTACTAAAATAAAATAACCTGTCTTAAAGACGGTAAAAAATACTATATAAAAATCAAATCCGCATTTTATCTGATTCGACTGCATTTTGAATGATTACAAATACTTTGTTAATTTTTGTTTCTACTGGATAACTATTTATTTTTATAGTTTTGCAATTACCTATTTTATCTTTTTAAGGTACTTAAGTTTATTATCTCGCGTTTTGCTCATGACTAATCACAAATCGGCAATTAGTCATGAACTATTTTTCTTTAATATTCTTTGTCTTACTTAATTAACTTGTTCTAAGTACTGATTGATATCTTCTACAATCCGGGTAAGTTCAGCTTCGGTTGTCAAACGAATGGTGTCAGAGCGGACAGTAAGTAAAACTTTTGCTGCGAAAGGACTAGCCCAGATGTTAGGATTACAAAAAATTTCTATAAATACTTCTCCTGTATAGCGATATTCCATACTCGACTGGGGAGTTGTTCTACCCACCCCACCATTCGTTTTAGCCGCAACTGCTTTAAGTTTCTGCATCAATTCATCGATAGCTGCTTTTAATTCCTGTGCTGCTGCGGGTGAAAAGCTAAAAGATACGGAACCTTCAATCAGATTAAGTGTCAAATGATTTTCAGACATGAGTGACTTATCAAAACATCTCGTTACATTTTTATTTTCCCTCTTTATGGGGCATCATAATTCATAATAAGTAGGTCAGTGCGGAAAAGTATCATTGAGACAAGGCAAAAGGCAACAGGCAATAGGCAAAAGTTAAAAGGGTTTAAGATTGATTTACATTTCTTTAGATAGCGTTATTTTTTTGCGCCAAATTACTTGTATCTTACTAGTATTTACTCCCCTAAGTAATTAACGCTTGACTTAACTAAAATTACTTACCTGTAAGGCTAATAATTACAAATATTAAATTGCTTATACTACTAATGAAAAAAATATAATTAATTTTTATAGTCAAAGCTTTACCTTGTCAAGGCTTATAAACGTTTCTAATTCTAAAAAATCTCAATAAAGTAGTTGATATTTTCTAGTTAAAACATATTTTTTTCACAAGCAACAATTTTATACATCTAATGCTGGTCTTAAGTTTTACATTAGAATGTAAGACACCAGATATTAAAAATACTCTATGATTAAGGATAATCGCGCAGTAGTCAGAAAGGTTTTAATCGTGACTCTACTGCTTAACTTATTTGTGATGGGATTAAAAGCCTCAGTAGGAATTGTCACAGGTTCTCTGAGTTTAGTCGCTGATGCTTTGCACAGCGTCACGGACAGTGCTAATAATGTTTTAGGTCTAATTACTACTCAATTTTCTTCTCCATTACCCGATCGAGAACATCCCTACGGACACCAAAAATTTGAAGCTGTAGGAGCTTTAGGAATTGCGGCATTTTTAGCAATTGCTTGTTTTGAAATTCTCCAGGGTGCGATTGAAAGAATTATTCAAGGAAGCAAACCAGTTACTATTTCTGGTCCACAATTGTGGTTATTACTGTTAGTATTGGGTATTAATATTTTTGTTGCTTTCTACGAAAGAACTGTGGGAAAAGGAGTTGCTAGCCCAATTTTAATTGCTGATGCTCATCATACGATGAGCGATGTTTGGGTGACTATTTGTGTCATGCTTGGTTTGATTGGTGTTTGGTTGGGTTATCAATGGTTGGATGTAGTTTTAGCTTTTCCTGTAGCTTTACTAGTGTTTTTTAGTGGTTGGACTGTAATCCAAGAAAACTTACCTTGGTTAGTAGATTCCATGGCGATCGCGCCGGAAAATATTTACGATATTGCTTTAAATGTCCCTGGTGTTGTCAACTGTCATGATATCGCTTCTCGCGGTATTGTCGGTCGTCAAGTTTTTATCGAAATGCATTTAATTGTTGATGCTAAAGATATAGAAACTGCTCATCGTATTACTGAAGAGGTGGAAACTCGTTTGGAAGTAAAGTTTAGTCCAGCAAGAATTTTGATTCACGTCGAACCTCCTGCTTATAAATCCAATCAAATTAGCTTTTAAAAGTTCTGTTTTTTATCAATATATACCTAGTTCGCTGCAAATCCTTGGAAAAGTATCATCTTTGTTAAGAAAAAATGATTATTTTTTACCAATTGCTACGTTCATAGTAAAATAATAATCGCAAAATATTAATTTTTATTTTTTTTATTTAATGATTAGAGTCGAAAATTCAATAATATTAGTTGTCTATTAATTATTAATAATTAATTGCTGAATTTTGTAGTTACTTCCAATATTTTTAAATATAATATTTGATTTGCAATGGTACAGCAACTAACGGTTTTAATTATTGACGATAATTTACAAGATTCCCAAAAGTATCAAGGCTATCTGCGGGAAAATTCCCAGCGAAACTATGTAATTTTGTCAAACTATGCTCAGATTACTGTTAGCGATAGGGGGATTGGGATTAATGCAGAATTTTTACCATATGTTTTTGAACGCTATCGTCAAGGCGAAACAACTAGAAAAAAGGTGGTTTGGGATTGAGTTTAACAATTACTCGTCATATTGTTGAACTCCACGGGGGAAACATTGAAGTTTTTAGCCGTGGAGAGGGGCAGGGGAGTACTTTTGCGATTAAGTTACCGATTTGAGTTAGGAATGGGGAGACAGTTGACAGTGGTTATGAGAAAACAACTAACTCCTAGCTCTTAACTCCGGTGGTACTAACTCCTAACTCTTATTAATTACTCCCACTCAATAGTTCCAGGTGGCTTGGATGTAATATCAAGCACAACTCTGTTCACACCTTTAACTTCATTTACAATCCGATTGGAAATGACTTCGAGTATATCGTAAGGTACCCGCGCCCAATCTGCTGTCATTCCATCTTCACTGGTGACTATCCGTAAAACTACTGGATAAGCGTAGGTTCTTTGGTCTCCCATAACACCTACACTCCGCACTGGTAAGAGTACAGCAAATGCTTGCCAGTATTTATGATAAAGATTATTACGATTAATTTCTTGACGTACAATTAAATCGGCATCTCGTAAAATATTTAATCGTTCTGCGGTGACTTCCCCAATAATGCGAATAGCTAAACCTGGACCGGGGAAAGGATGACGTTGAACAATTTCTTCTGGTAAACCAACGCAAAGTCCTACCTTACGAACTTCGTCTTTAAAAAGTTTCCGTAGGGGTTCTACTAATTTGAAACGCAAGTCTTTGGGTAAACCACCAACATTATGATGGCTCTTAATTTTGACTGCTACTCTTTCTCCAGTTTGCGGATCAACATTAGTATCTGCTGATTCAATTACATCGGGATATAAGGTTCCTTGGGCTAAATAATCAAAAGGACCAAGTTTTTTGGATGTTTCTTCAAATGCGTGGATAAATTCACGTCCAATGATACGTCGCTTTTCTTCTGGATCGGTGATTCCATCTAAAGCTTTGATAAAGTGTTCGCGAGCGTTCACATATTCAACTGGAATGTGAAACTGTTCTGAGAATAATTTGAGCAAGCGTTCCGGTTCTAACTTCCGCATAAAGCCTTGGTCGATGAAAACGCAAGTCAATTGGTCTCCAATGGCTTTATGTAGCAAAAATGCCAGTGTCGAAGAGTCAACTCCTCCGCTGAGCGCTAACAATACTCGCTTGTCACCAACTTTAGCGCGAATTTCTCTAATCGCTTCTTCTACAAAAGCATCGGTTGTCCAGGTAGGTTCGCTTTCACAGATTTGATAAACAAAATTGCGGATTAAGGAGAATCCACCCACAGAATGCACTACTTCTGGGTGAAACTGCACACCGTAAAGTTTCTTTTCATAATTGGCGATCGCCGCACAAGGAGTATTATCTGTATGGGCTAGTAATTCAAATCCGGAAGGCATTGTAATTACCGAGTCACCATGACTCATCCACATAGTGGTACCATCTTCAACGCTGGTAAGCAAGTTTGTCGCGTCGTCTATATACAAAGCGGCTTTACCATACTCACCGCGATCGGACTTTTTAACTTCTCCACCGAGTTGTTGCACCATCAACTGCATACCGTAGCATACACCCAAAATCGGGATTCCCAAATGCCATATTTCGGGATCGCAATGGGGAGCTTTGGCATCATAAACCGAACTAGGTCCACCTGAAAGAATGATTCCTTTAGGGTTTAGTTGACTAAGCTGTTCGGCTGTGGTGCGATAGGAAATAACTTCGGAATATACTTGAGTTTCGCGGATTCTACGAGCAATTAGTTCGGAATACTGAGAACCAAAGTCTAGAATCGCAATCATTTGACGATTAATTTGCTTTTTCGATTCTACTTTTTGAGCTTGAGGAGCATCTTTACTTAGTAGACTCACCGCTGTGTTCATAATGGGGAAATTAGGAGAGTAAGGATTTACGATAGCTTCCGGTTTGGCTAAATACCACAAAGGGCCAGCTGTATTCGGTCAAAATTCTTTAACAACTTTTGCATCAAACGCAATATCGATATATGCGCCTGCTGCATGCACTTCTAATATCTATCAATGCTATTAAGATTAAAAAGTTACCTTAAACCGGCTCCAAAAAGATATACTTATTAATTTGAATTTCTTATGTTTATTTTTATTAACTTACCACAAATTCGTAATTATGCGTAAAAGAGACTTTATTTTTTTGCAAATAATCCAAATTTTTAAAGTTTATTCTGGTTGTATTGTGTAGCAATAGCTGAGTTTTTGAGAAACATCAATCGCAAATAGGCGGAAATTCGATAAAGAACGATCATATCTTCCATAAGACATTTTGGGTAATATATCAACCCAGAACGGGGGTATTATCTCTTCTGTAAAGATAAATATAATATATAACTGTAAATTTAAAATTTACTTCAAGAATTTTAAATTTTTTACACATTAGCTTCTATGAGTAAGTTTTGCATTTTTTCTATAGAAAGTCCTTGTTGGATATATTCGGGTGAGTCGGGATTATAAGGACTTTTTAAACGGTCGATAGTAATTATACTTGCCTGTTGGGGTATGACGGGAACATCAGGATCGAAAGCTGTTGGACGCATCAAAGAACTCGAAAAACCTCTAAAAATAGCAACTTCGTCTCGTTCACCGTTGATTTCCACTGTCACAAGCAAGACTTCTTGAG
The DNA here is from genome assembly GCA_035285725.1 of Nostocales cyanobacterium 94392. Taxonomy (GTDB): domain Bacteria; phylum Cyanobacteriota; class Cyanobacteriia; order Cyanobacteriales; family Nostocaceae; genus Rivularia. The sequence goes on from JAYKJL010000307.1 coordinate 11,254, forward strand.
GACGTTTAGCTGTGTATTGTTCAAGTCGTTTATTAATTGGATTGTTCATGAAAATTGGCAGGAGTGAGGAGTTGGTAGTTAGTTGTTAGTGGTTAGTGGTTGGTGGTTAGTTGTTGGTTGCTGGTTGTTAGTGGTTAGTTGTTAATGGTTGGTAGCTTTTCGAGAGAGCCACTGTCAACTGTCTCTCCTACTGTGGTGCAGCAGAACGTCCTTGCTTACCGAGCTTAACGGCTACGAAATAGATCAGGCAAAGAACGTAGAAAACTAAGCCAATAATACCTAGAAAGCCTAAGAAGCCGGTATTGGTATTGGGGTGGAAATACTCTTTGAATAATAATGGTGCTTCCAACCAAACTTTGCAGTAAGAAGACTGGAGAACAGTTTCAGAAAAAGCACAACCTAAAAATGGAATAGTTGCAAGCGCTCCCAAAATAGAATAAATGGTTGTAGCCCAACGCCAAGAGGTAAAAACAAATTTTAATGCTCCCTCGGAACCGTAGTGAATTTCATCGTTCAAGTCTATCCAGAACCATAATGAAATTGGGATCAAGATACGTGCCATTAAAGACGAAATAAAACTGACTCCAAAACCACCAATCATCAAATAAACTGTAATTGCAAGTAAACTTGAGACACGCCAGTAAATAGTCAACAGACGTTGGATTCCTTCAGCTTTTTCAACGAATGCCCAAATAAGTAAGACTAAAGGAATAAGCACCGTAAATAAAACAGCCAAACGGTAGTCCATCCAAACTAACGGGCGAAACCAAACATCATTCATAATTTCGATTGAGTATACATAATTCCAGACTTTAACCAAGAAAGTCAATATTTAAAAGTAAAGTATTTAAATATTTGAAGATTTTAATTATTAAGACTTGATTTGACAACAATTATTGGTGGGTTACTTGCTTCTACAGTCCCATTTCTTGGGAATAATATGAATTTGCTACACAGTTAAAAGCTTGATTCCTCCCAAGTTCAGGGAGAGCTAAATCACTCACCCTGAGTATCCCAAATCACTAATTGCTTTGGGTTGTTTTGAGAGGAAAAGACCACGCTTGTATCCTTCATGCTGATGGATGCGGGATAAACCTGCAATTTTAATCGGGGGCTTTCAACTTTTGTGAGTTAAAAAAACGATTATCTAGAGCATGGGGACGAGTCTGATTGTTCACGTGGGGAAAGAAACATTAAACACGAAAATGACGAACTTGATTTTTAGTCGTCGTAAATTTTGCACTCATCAGCTTCGGGGTTTTCATCACAGTACTTTTCTAAGGAGTTTTTGGGCTTAGATTGACGCTGGTGAGAAGCTTCTGCTTGTAATTCTTCTACTGCATCCCAAGCAGCAGCGCACTCTGCGGAGTTGCTTCCGGAAGTATCGCAAACAGCGCGAGCTTCTTCGAGTTCTTCTTGGATTTTATCTTTGATATCGCTCATGGCTTTTATTGTGTTAGAAAGTTCTTAATACAAGTATAGAAAAAGTTTGACAAAGACAGTTTGACGGTATTAACCATTGTAACTAGCTTTGCGCGTCAGTAACGCGATGTAGTCGAGCGGCACTATCAAAATACCGCAAATATTCTGGTGTATAGAGTCTCCAACTTAAACTTTTAATATTTTGAAGATTTTTGCAAAGTTTTCATACCCAGTTTCAGAATAGAGCCACTCAAACAGTCAATTATTGTAAGATGCATTTAAGGTTCCTGGGCAGATATGTAAGAGAAATAAAAATAAAAATAAAAGTATGATTCCTCAAAACATCAAAATATAACAACTTTTAAACTCATGGTAGATAAAATGCAGTGGATAAACGTCTTGTCAACTCGTCCTTCTCTGGAAGCAGCTATTTCTGAAGTTGTAGAAGAAGCTTTAAGGAAGTTATCGACAAAACCAAATTTAGGACTAGTGTTCATCTCGTCTGCTTTTACAAGTGAGTATTCGCGGCTGTTACCTTTGCTTGCACAGCAACTAAATGTACCCGTACTAATTGGCTGTAGTGGTGGTGGTATTGTTGGTACAAACGGTTGGGGACAAGCTCAAGAATTGGAAGCCCAAGCGGGTTTATCGCTGACTTTAGCCTATTTACCATCCGTAAATATTCGTCCGTTTCATATTGTTGCTGAAGAGTTACCAGATTTAGACAGTTCACCCAATGCTTGGATAGATTTGATCGGCTTGCCACCTTCACCCACACCACAATTTATTTTGCTTTCAAGCAACTTCGCAAGTGGGATCAATAATTTATTGAAAGGTTTGGATTTTGCTTATCCGGGTTCTGTGACTGTCGGAGGGCAAGCAAGCGATGGTGGGATGGGAAATAATATAGCTCTATTTTGCAACAATAAACTTTATCATCAGGGTACTGTAGGAGTAGCTTTAGCTGGCAATATTAAGTTAGATACAATCGTCGCTCAAGGTTGTCGTCCAATTGGTATTCCGTGCCAAATTAGCAACTGCGATCGCAATATAATTTTAGAACTTGACGAACAAGTACCATTAATTTTGTTGCGCGATTTGATTGGGAGTTTAAATGAATCAGAAAAAATCCTCGCTCAAAACTCTTTGTTTGTCGGTGTAGCGATGGACGAATTTAAACAAGATTTACAGCCAGGAGACTTCTTAATTCGTAATATTCTCGGAGTAGATCCAACAACTGGTGCGATCGCGGTTGGCGATTACCTACGTCCCGGGCAGCGACTACAATTTCACCTCCGTGATGGTCAAACTTCTGCTCAAGATTTAGAATTTTTGCTCAAAAAATATCGAGATCAACAAACTTCGGTTCCATCACCTGTAGGTGCTTTAATGTTTTCTTGCTTGGGTAGAGGTCAAGGACTCTATAGAAAGCCCAACTTTGATTCTACATTATTTCGACGCTATATCAAAGATATACCCGTGGGAGGATTTTTCTGTGGTGGTGAAATCGGTCCCGTTGGTGCGAGCACTTTTCTCCACGGTTACACCTCGGTTTTTGCAATATGTAGGGAAATTGGTAATGGGTAATGGGTAATTGTCAACTGTCAACTGTCAACTGAGCAACAACGTCGCATGATTATCAATAAACCTATGATGACCATCGGGACTAATTGCACCGTATTTCTCGAAGTGAAGACGTACTTTTTCGGGAAATTCGGGATATTCAAATATGGCATCTCCAGCAGCAATATTCGCCCAAAAGTCTCGTAATATCGGAGCTAGTTCTTCAGCTTTTTCTTGGGTGAGATTTAGTGGAGATAAAGTTAGTAATTTGATGATGAAGGGAGAACTGCGATCGCCCATCCATTGCCGCGAAGTTTGTTGTAAATTGGGAAAATTAGTGACTGATTCTACCTTGCAAGACGATATCTGTAACCTACCTTGTCCGTATTTTCCCTGGTGGTACTCTAATAATCGATAGGGATGGGGATAGCTGACCAAAGAACCTGTAGTAATATCATATACATTATCCTGGTAAGCTATATCTTGGATATGTAAATGTCCGGTAAAGACTAACTGAACGTTGTAACGTCGCAGAATTTGTAAAAGTTCCCCTGCATTATCTAACATATAGCGGTTTGCCATCGAGTGACGGGCTTGATTAGGCAAATGCTCAACTACGTTATGATGAACCATTACTAAAATTAATTCATCGCTAGCTGCTGCTAAAACCTTTTCTAACCAGCGCAACTGATTATCATCTAAACGTCCGATTTGCTTACCTTCGTCATCAAAGTTATTAGAATTAAGAGCAATTAACCGAACCGACGGTAACAATTCACAAGTATAGTAAAGCTGTTCTGTATGTTCGTAACCAAATTTCCGATAAAACTGGGGAAATTCCTTAAAAGCGATCGATTGGTTGTTGGCACTGAGAACAGGAACATCGTGATTACCAGGTATCACATAAGTTGGAAAAGGCAGTTTTGCTAAACGTTCTTGTAACCAAGTATGATTTTCTGGTTCCCCGTGTTGAGTTAAATCTCCCGGTAGTAAAAGAAAATCTAAATCGAGTTGGGTCAAATGTTCCAACACACTATTAAAAGCCGGGATACTAACTTCCACCAGATGAAAGCGACTGGGATGATCCCAGATAGTATGGGGAAGTGCAACGTGTAAATCACTAGCGATCGCAAAACGAAAGTTTAGACTCATTGAACCAAATAAAATATTATATTAGGGTGTAAAAAAGCGCTTTTAAAATAGAGTATAACGCGGAAAAAGTTAGGAGTTGGTGGTTGGTGGTTAGTTGTTGGTTGTTATTGGTTGGTGGTTAGTTGTTGGTTGTTATTGGTTGGTGGTTAGTTGTTGGTTGTTAGTGGTTGGTGGTTAGTTGTTGGTTGTTAGTGGTTGGTGGTTAGTTGTTGGTTGTTGGTGGTTAGGAGTCAGGAGCTTTTAACCTTTAACCTCTAACCTTTAACCTTTAACCTTTAACCTTTAACCTCTAACCTTTAACCTTTAACCTCTAACCTTTAACCTTTAACCTTTAACCTTTAACATAGAGACTTTTGATCTTAAAAAAGGAGAAAATTATTGAATCGCGTTCGAGTTCGTCAGCACGTTAATCCATTAGGAATAAAATATCAAACACCGATCAATCCAATTGATTGGGAAAATATTTATTTAGATCAGAATAAACCTTTACTTTTGGATATTGGTTGTGCTAGGGGTCAATTTTTAATCGAAATGGCTCAATTAGAACCGAATTGGAATTTTTTGGGTTTAGAAATTCGCGAACCTCTGGTAGAAGCAGCCAACAAAACCCGTTCGGAGTTAAGATTAACAAATTTACATTATCTATTTTGCAATGCGAACAATTCATTAAAACCGCTTTTATCTTCCTTACCAAAAGGTATTTTACAACGAGTGACAATCCAATTTCCCGACCCTTGGTTTAAGCATCGTCACGCAAAGAGAAGAGTTGCACAACCGCAATTAGTTGCAGAATTAGCAGATTATCTTGCACCTGGAGGAAATGTATTTTTACAATCGGATGTTAAATTTGTAGCAGTAGAGATGTGCGAACGTTTTCAGCAAAACTCGGCTTTTCACAGAGAAAGCAAAGAATGGTTAGTAGAAAATCCTTTAAACGTTGCAACAGAACGAGAATTGTTTACCTTAGAAAAAAACCAACCTGTTTATCGTGCTTTGTTTACACGAGTCGAGATTTAGAACGAGTAATGGTAGTGGTTAGTGGTTAGTTGTTGGTTGTTGTAGAGCGGTTCATGGGAGGATTTTCCTCCAACACTCATGAAAATAATTAGTACTTCACCACATTACGGTGTAATAAATTCGTACTGTAAGCGTTTCGCTCCCTGGTGAAAATAAGCGAGGAGTGCATCAAGGTGTAATTACCCAAAAAAGCAATGCGGATGATTTTTTTCCATTAAACTTGTTACTTGTTTGCCAAAGCTTGGGGGTAAATAGGTAATAAGGGCGATCGCATTCGCAAAATTTGGCAAAAGCGTAGGATCAGAAATGCAAAATGTAACGGAATGCAAAGTATAATGAAAACTACGAAATGTTGAAAAATATTAAATAAAGTTTGGTAAATGCGAGTAGCTATCGCCGGAGCAGGCTTGGCAGGGCTTTCCTGTGCCAAATATCTAATCGATCAAGGTCATACCCCCATAGTCTTGGAAAGCCGAGAGGTATTGGGTGGTTTAGTAGCAGCGTGGAAAGATAATGACGGCGACTGGTATGAGACTGGGCTGCACGTATTTTTTGGGGCTTATCCCAATATGTTGCAGTTACTCAAAGAACTCGGTATTGAAGAGCGTTTGCAGTGGAAAGAACACACGATGATTTTCAATCAACCGGAAAAGCCAGGTACTTACAGTCGCTTTGATTTTCCGAATTTGCCGGCACCGTTAAATGGGATTGTGGCAATTCTGAGAAATAATGATATGTTGACCTGGGATGAAAAAATTGAGTTAGCTAAAGGATTAGTTCCGGCTATGCTCCGGGGTCAGAAGTATGTTGATTCTACAGATAAATATACTTTTTCTGAATGGCTTAAGCTTCAAGGAGTGAGCGAGGAAGTACAGCAAGATATTTTTATTGCTGCTTCTAAATCGTTAAATTTTATTAATCCTGATGAAATATCCGCCGTTGTGCTGTTGACTGCTCTCAATCGGTTCCTCAAGCAAAAAGACGGCTCAAAGATGGCTTTTTTAGATGGTTCTCCTACCGAGCGTCTTTGTCAACCCCTAGTAGATTATATCGAAGCAGGTGGTGGACAAGTAAAGATAAATGCGCCTTTGAAAGAAATCTTGCTTAATCAAGATGGTAGCGTCAAAGGATTTTTGATGCGTGGTTTGCATGGAGCATCCGACTATATCGAAACCGCTGATGCTTATGTATCGGCAATGCCGGTTGATGTGATCAAAGTCATGCTACCAGAACCTTGGAAGGATATAGAATGCTTCCAAAAACTGGATGGATTAGAAGGGGTGCCGGTGATTAATATCCAATTATGGTTTGACCGTAAACTTACAGATATTGACCAATTATTATTTTCGCGATCGCCACTTTTGAGCGTTTATGCTGACATGAGCAATACTTGTCGCGAATATAGTGACCCAAACCGTTCTATGCTGGAGTTAGTTCTTGCACCGGCTGAAAATTGGATTAATAAATCTGATGCGGAAATATTGCAAGTAACTCTTGGCGAATTATCGAAACTGTTTCCTCAGCACTTCGGCTCGTCTGAACCAGCAAAGTTACTGAAACATCATGTGGTAAAAACACCGCGTTCAGTTTACAGAGCGATTCCTGGTCGTCAGGAGTACCGTCCAGACCAAACAACTCCCATCTCCAACTTTTTCTTGAGTGGAAGTTACACCATGCAACCCTTTTTAGGAAGTATGGAAGGAGCGGTACTTTCTGGTAAACTAACAGCGCTCGGTGTGAATAAATCATTTTCAGTAAAGAGTTCTTCCAGCGTGCAAATGCCTTCCATCCAGCCTGCAACGAATGCTGCAACTGTCTGATTCCCCCCCATGCATGAAAACGTCGGTCTCTGTAGATGAGTCCTACCAAATTTGTCGGCAAATCACAGCAAAGTATGCCAAAACTTTTTATTTAGGCACTTTGTTGATGAATCCAGCAAAGCGACGGGCAATTTGGGCAATTTATGCCTGGTGTCGTCGTACTGATGAATTGGTGGACGGTCCTGGTGCTGCTATGACCACTCCCGAAACTCTAGATTTATGGGAGCAGCAGCTCGAATCCATTTTTGCTCAACAGCCCCAAGAAAATGTTGATGTAGCTCTTTCGGATACATTAAAACGCTATCCCATGGATATTCAACCCTTTCGGGATATGATTTCCGGTCAGCGTATGGACTTGTACCGCAGTCGTTACTCCACTTTTGATGATTTATATCTTTACTGTTATCGCGTAGCCGGTACTGTAGGTTTAATGTCAACAGCGGTGATGGGGGTAGATATTGAGCAAAATACTGCTGCTTGGAACCGTGATAAGCAGCTTTATATTCCCTATGAAGAAGCAATCTCTTTAGGAATAGCATCTCAACTTACCAACATTCTTCGCGATGTTGGTGAAGATGCCCAAAGAGGGCGAATTTATATTCCCACAGAAGATTTAGCCCGGTTTAATTACACTGAAGACGATTTACTTAAAGGTATAGTAGATGATAGGTGGCGTTCCTTGATGAAATGTCAAATTCAACGAGCGCGGCAATTTTACGCTCAAGCAGAGAAAGGTATTAGTTACCTCTCTCCCGATGCTCGTTTACCAGTTTGGGCGGCTTTAACTCATTACAGTCGCATCTTAAGCGTGATTGAGCGCAATGACTACGATGTGTTCAATCAACGAGCCTACGTACCACAGTGGAAAAAAATCGGCACTCTGCCCTTTGCTTGGTTGCGATCGCAAATATCTTAGGTATAAAGAACATCAGCGCACTGGGATATCAAATTTATCCTAGTGTGTATACAATTTTTTTAATTTAAATTTTTTTGATTTAAATTAAATTTAAATATTGACTTGTTCTTTTTTATCTGCTACTATTTATATTTGTTAGACCGGGAGAGATGGCTGAGTGGTCGAAAGCGGCAGATTGCTAATCTGTTGTACGATTAAGGTCGTACCGAGGGTTCGAATCCCTCTCTCTCCGTTACTAAATTTGAATGACTCAAATTAGTTTCTAAATTAAGCAAATACAATTAATGGTGCGTTCAAACTTTTGTTTAAACGCACCATTATTATTATGATATATCTATCGGGTGGGTTTTAAAAACCTCTGAAGTTATAGCCAACTCCCACAGAAAGACCAAGGTCAGTTTCATTAAAAAATGCTGCATTCACAGCAGCTGTGGCTGTAAATTTATCTGATAACGGTACGTCTACACCACCAGAAATTAAGAACGATAATTGTGAATCATCTCCAGTTGCTAAAGCTAAACCGGCTCCAACATAAGGAGCAAAAGGTAATCTTTCACGGAAAGGATCTGTTACTTGCTCGAAAGAAAAATCATAGGTAACGGGAACTAAAATTACAGTATCATTACCAAGAACGATTGAAGGACGCACCGACAAAATATCTGTCAATCCAAGTTTACTGATAACCATAAAGTTACCATCTCCTAAAGCGGAATCACCACCCAAACCGATATTTCCGGCAATACCGACATAGCTAGAACCACCACGAGTAGAACCACCAAAATCAATATCTGCTTGAGCTAAATCTGAAGAAGCGGGTATAGATGGTTTGAGATTTGCTTGTGGATATTGTACATTTGTTTGCTGATGCTCACGAGCAAGTTCGGCAGATGAAGTTGCTGTTGTTCCTGGAACAGGTGTAGCATTTTGAGGTATTTGGTTATCCGTATTAGCGGATAAATTTGATTGATCATAACTTCCATCGGAAAAGCTGGGACTGAAATATTCAACATCTCCGCTTTCCTTTTCAGAAGGAACTTGGTTGATTGACGGTACAAAAAAACCATCCGCAGCGTCATCTACTATTTGAGCAGAGACAGACAATGCACCACTTAATAATGTAAGGGTTGCCAACGACAGCGAAAAAACGCTTTTACGAACAAAGATGGTATTCACGTCCACTCCTAAAAGAATATAGCCATTTAAATATTGACTAGCTTATTTCTAATCTATTTTTGGCGATATTGAACATTTAACATCAAAAAAAAATCAGCTACATCCATAATTAGGGAGAATTTATGTAAATTGACAACATTTAAAGTCTTTGTAATATCCTTAGTTAAACGGTTGACAAAAAGATAATATACATATAAAAAAATTTATTTTTCGTAGAACGCGCTCCGCAATCAACTCTTCGATTCCTAAACTACAGAAGTCGGGTTTTTAAAATAAGTATCTGTAACACCGGACAAATTTTCTAAAAACCCGACTTCTTTGGTCATTCTTTAGGATCATACTCCCGTTAATATAGGATTCTCCCATCAAGATTTTCTGATTTCATCTAACTGATTGATTAAATATCTTCAAAATGCGACTTGCAAAGATAATTCAAAACCGCACATGAGTTTTTTTCGCAATTCAATTATAACGAAAAAAATTCATTAATTATTCATCAAAAATTAATATAAATTATCTATTTATTTATATTCCAAACAAAAAGTGTAATTATCTTATTTAGTTTTTTTCATCAACCGAAATATTTCGTAAATCTATTTATTTTTTGTAAAAAATAAGTAAAGATGCAATTTTGATTGGAAGTTATATGATATCTTTATTTATTATTAAGACAAGATTAATCATTGATGTATGCTATTTTTTGTCATACTTTTAAATACATAAAATCAGCAGGTATCAGCAAAGCTGGGAGCTAATTAAATTTATATATTTTAATGCTAGTAATATTTTATTAGTATGAGAATAAAAATTAATTTTTGATTAAATTAATTTAAACATAATTTGACGCAGAGTGTAATTTTATTGTCTAAAAAATAATTTTATGTTTTATGTTACAGAGGTACTATATTTTTTTATTTTTGCAATTAAAGTTATAAAAATGGTATTGCTTCTATAGTCAACTATCTTGAATCATACCTTCAACTCAATAAATATAAAACTAGTTATTAGAGTTACTGAAAACTACCATGGACAGAGTTAAAATTTTGAACTTACAAATAGATAATTGGTCAATAAAAGAATTACTTGGCAACTTAAAATCAGGGGTAATATTTACGCCAAATGTAGACCATCTAATTAAGCTTCAAAGGGATCCAGAATTTTTTAGAGCTTATAGTATTGGAGACTATAAAATTTGTGATAGTCAAATACTGCTGTATGCATCTAAATTTTTAGGAACACCAATTAAAGAAAAAATATCTGGTTCTGATTTATTTCCGGCTTTTTGTAATTATCATAAAAATAATCAGCAAGTTAAAATTTTTCTATTAGGTGCCGCTGAAGGTGTAGCATATCGCGCACAAAAAAAAATTAATAATAAAATTGGAAGAATGATTGTTGTTAATACATATTCTCCACCTTTTGGTTTCGAGCAAGATGAAGACGAATGCCAGAAAGTAGTAGATATAATTAATAATTCAGATGCGACAGTATTGGTGATAGGATTGGGTGCGCCAAAACAAGAAAAATGGTTATACAAATATAAGGATAAGTTAAACTCAATCAAAATATTTATGGCATTAGGGGCAACCATTGATTTTGAAGCAGGAAATGTAAAAAGAGCGCCAAAATGGATGAGTGAAATCGGATTAGAATGGTTGTTTAGATTGTTATGCGAACCAAAAAGATTATGGAAAAGATATTTATTCGATGATATTCCTTTCTTGTTATTAATTTTGAAACAAAAACTTAATTTGTATATAAAGAAAGACTCTGAAGATAGCCAACCTTTTTTAATTGATAAGTATTAGATAAGTCACGAAATTCTAAGTTGATTAAGTAAAGCGGCAGATTAAATAAAATTCTGACCGCTATTTAAAGCTAACTTTCTAAATAAAGTTAGTTTTTTAACCAAAATCAGATAAAAAAATCTAAAAAATAATTGACCCTTTGTCAAGTAGATAGGACTTACGCAAAAGTAACGTATTTTCGTCATTACGAGCGATAGCGAAGTAATCGCCGAAATCTTGCGATTGCTTCCCTACACTGCGTTTCGGTCGCAATGACAAATTTGGCTTGCGTAAGTCC
>JAYKJL010000308.1:0-17220 GCA_035285725.1 Nostocales cyanobacterium 94392
GAATAGCCGCGATTGTCACAATACTCGGATGGTGCGTGACACCAAAAACCTGATTATTCCGTTAAAAATCAATCAAAGTGTCACAGCACCCTACGGGCAAAATGTGCCAGTTGCGGCTATTCCTATAGGAGATAGAAGTCGGATTTATCGCAGAAACCCGACTTCTGGGTTTACAGGAAGGAGAATTTTTTACTTTTATCAAAACAAAGTCCGATATCTTCCCTTATAAAAGTAGATAAAAAAATACACCAGGCATTTTGGTTTATACCCGGTGCTGAAATATTTATACGGAATTCACTTTCTTGGCTTTGCCAGAATCGGAAAATTCTAACTTAGCCTTGCCAAATCTTTTCTAAAATCGTTGCTGGTTGAATATCCCCGATGATGCCGGTATCCGATTTAATTGCAATAAATTTATCGCTTTGAGGCAATGACTTGATTGGTTCAGTTGAGCCGAATAAAGCAATAGTGTAAGTTTGTAAAAATACAGCAAGTTGCATCGGTATACTATCAGTACACAACATTAAATTAGCCCCGGCGATCGCAGCTGCTAATTTACCAATATTATCGGGGGAAATGACTTTAATATCTGGTATAGCTTGTTTGAGAGTAGTTAGTAAATCTTGATTATCCAGTTGAGAAAAAACCACTACCGGCATATCTGGTTGCTTTTGTTTAAAATCTTGAATCACAGATAACCATTGTTTCGGTGGATAAGAAGTATCAGTATTAACTGACTCATCACAAACTAAAATATAGCCTGTATCTTTAACTTCTAAACGCAATTGTTCGGAAGTTGCCCATTCAATATCTGGTTTTGGTACATTAATTGCTAGTTCCGGATAACCAGAATTAATCCCCAACCCTTGGAGCAAATCGTGATACATATAAGCCGCATACTGCTGGGTATTTTGGGGTACTACACGATTAAAAAATAAAGAACTATTTCCCTTAAAACCAACCCGCGTATTGATCCCAGTCAACCAGAGCATCAAACCAGTAAACCAGCTTTGGGATGGAGTAATCGCAATATCATATTCGCGATCGCGAATCATACCAATCAAGTTACCCCAATCAGCCATACTATTACGGTCTTTAAAATCAAAGGCTAGCACTTCGTCTACGGACTTACTTATTCGGTAAGTAGCCTTTGAGGAAGGTTCACACACCACGTCAACACGCGATGTATTATACTTCCGCTTGAGATTGTCTAGAGTCGGAAAGAATAGAATCTGTTCATCTATTCCACCAGGGACAAGGGCTACTATTCGCATATTATTTATTTACGTTTACTGGCTATTTATTTTAGGGGAAGATAGGGAGACAATTCGCAATTCAAGAAAAGTTTGGAGTTAAGAGTTAGGAGTTAGGAGTTTTGAATAATTTAGTCCTCCTCTTCTACCTTTTCCCCTCCGAGGTGCATTCAAAAAATATTACTGATTGAAATCGAGGAATTATCAAAGTGTATTTATTAATCCCCGCAGCGGGAAGCGGCAGAAGAATGAATAGTCACCGCAATAAACTTCTGTTAAATTTGCTGGGACAATCGATCATTAGCTGGACTATCCAAGCCGCTACAGCAGCTAATTGTATTAGTTGGATTGGAATAATTTCTCAGCCGGATGACTGGAAAGATTTTGAGGAAATTATTGCTCAGTTGAAATTGCACAAACCAGTAAAATTAATTACAGGTGGTTCTACTCGTCAACAATCCGTTTACAATGGTTTAAGGGCATTGCCACCTTCTGCCTCGCAAGTATTAATTCACGATGGAGCAAGATGCCTTGCTACACCAAATTTATTTGATTCGTGTGCGGAAACTCTTGGTTATACTAATGGTTTGATTGCCGCAATTCCGGTAAAAGACACGATTAAAATTGTCAACGAAAATAATATAATTCAATCAACACCCGACCGACGGCAATTGTGGGCTGCACAAACTCCTCAAGGATTTGATGTCAATTTATTAACACAATGCCATCAACAAGCCGTGAGCAAAGATTGGCAAGTCACCGATGATGCTGCTTTGTTTGAAAAATGCGGACTAGACGTATCCATAGTCCAGGGAGAAGAAACTAATTTAAAAATTACCACCCCACAAGATTTAGCGATCGCAGAATTTATTTTGAAAAGTCGAAACTGGTAATTGTTAACTGTTGACTGTTAAACATCAACCAACAACCATCAGTTATAAGTTATCCACTATCCACTAACCACCAACAACCATCAACTAACCACCATCAACTAACTCCTCCCTATTTAACATTGACTTTTTTTTCGTAAAATGGTATTGTATGTGCCAACTTACTAATAGTTTGTTTTCTTGAGTTGTGCATTGTCCATTGCGATTAACTCTTGAATTTGGATTAAGAACTCATGACTTTAGAGGCATCAAAGATAGAAGCCATTTTGTATCTGAAGGGGAAACCCTTGTTAATCGGTGAGATAGCTGCTGTGGCAAAGTGCGATCGCGCTACTGCGGAGGAAGGGATAATCGAATTAATTGATGAATATGCTCGTCGAGATAGCGCCTTAGAAGTGATAGAAACTCCCCAGGGCTATAGTCTGCAATTGCGATCGCATTTTCATGAGTTGGTACAAACTCTGATTCCTGTAGAACTGGGTGTGGGAGCATTAAGGACTTTGGCTGCAATTGCTCTTAATAGTCCGATGGTGCAAAGCGATTTGATTAACTTACGGGGTTCGGGGGCTTATCAACACGTGGTAGAATTGGTTGAACAAGGTTTTGTCCGTAAACGACGTAGTGGCGATTCTCGGTCATTCTCGCTGCAAGTTACTCCAAAATTTCATCAATATTTTCAAATAGATCAATTACCTCAACCTTTTTCTAATATTAAAAAGGAACGACAACTCGAATTAGAGTTAGAGTCCCCACCCAGCGCAACTGCGGAAAGCGCATGAAACATTATCTAAATAATCTCAGACAAAATTAACGAAACTTACCAAAAATAGCCAGGACAGCTATTAACACTGCAATATAGTCTTCTATATGGCTGTAAACAGAAAACTGTAGCTAACTTAAAATTCCAGCAGGGTCAAGGTGTCTCATACTCTTACTATGGTTTAGAGTAGAATTAGCAACGAGAGCGAATAAATTGCCAATGGTGTTTGATCCAGACTTTTTGAACGACAACTTCGAGCAACACCCCAATCAAAATATTTTTGACAACATTGAGGAAAATCCCAATCAGTTGCTCAAATATCTTGAACATCAACCTCCGGAGGTTCTAGCAAGGGTCGCTCAGTCTGTCAGCCCGGAAATTAAACAAATTATTTCACAAAATGTTCAAGGGCTTGTGGGAATGTTACCCCCAGCAAATTTTCACGTACAAGTGACAACAGATAGGGATAATCTTGCTGGACTCTTAGCTTCAGCAATGATGACGGGGTATTTCCTACGCCAAATGGAACAAAGAATGAATTTGGATAATTTAACTAACAAATAGGATTAATACGAGTAAATAGTTATGAGCAAACAAGTGTTAATTGATTTACCACTGTTAAGTTATAACCATAAACTGCGATAACTTAGGGCGGAAAACTATTAACCTTGCTCTTAACTCCTAATGAAACAGGGAATAGGCAATAGGCTGTCTTGGTTTAAGATTGATTTACATTTCTTTCTGTAGCTTTATTTTTTTGTGCCAGCTTACTTATATCAAGTCCGGATAATTAGTTATTATTCCCTATTCCCTTTATCATTTAACCATGAGGATAAACGCCAGACTCAACGTTAAAGGTTTTTAGTTTGCCTTCTCGTTTGACTTGAATTTGGAGAATATCTCCCACTGTTGAAGAATCAACTAATTTTTGTACTTGTGCAGAACTTTTAACAGTTTGGTTATTAACTTTTTCAATTATGTCCCCAGGAAGCAATCCTGCTTGTTGTGCTGGAGATTTCTGTGTAACTCTCCTAACTAAAATACCAGTATCTTCCTTCAAGTCTAGTGATGTCTCTTGATTGAGCTGCTTTGCTTTTGTCGGATTCAAATCCACCATTTCGATACCGAGGAATGGATGTTTTACTTCTCCTTTAGAAAACAATTCATTCGCGATACGAGCAGCAGTTTCGATGGGAATTGCAAACCCTAAACCTTGTGCATCGGCTCGAATCGCTGTATTCACCCCAATTACTTCACCCCGTGAATTTAATAAAGGTCCCCCAGAATTGCCGGGGTTAATTGCAGCATCAGTTTGGATAAAACTAACTCGCTTATCTGGAACACCTACTTGAGCGCTGGTACGATCCGTAGCGCTGATAATTCCAATCGTCACAGTATTATCTAAACCCAAAGGATTACCAATGGCGATCGCCCATTGTCCCGGAATCAAGTTTCGAGAACTGCCTAATTTGACATTCGGTAATTTATCACCGGGAATTTTAACAACAGCCACATCAGTAACTTTATCAACCCCAACCACTTTACCTTCAAAAGTGCGACCGTCCTTGAGCGTTACCTGTACGGTATCTGTATCTGATACCACATGAGCATTGGTGAGCAATTTGCCATCGTCACTTAATATAAAACCAGAACCCGTACCCCGCTCAATTCGTTCTTGGGGAAATGGTTGTTCATCTTCTCCAAAAAAGCGACGTAGGAGAGGATTTTTTAATGCGTCTGATATGGGATTTGCCACTTTACGAGTCGCATTAATTCGCACTACAGCAGACCCAGTTTTTTGTACTGCGGTAGCAATAAAATTCATTTCACCCCCCTCATTAACACCACCAGATGGTCTTATAGGACGGTCGATCACAGTTTCTGGAGATAAAGCTACTGTAACATTTTTGAACTCATTAAAAGAGGGATTTTGTGGCAGGATAAAGCGACTTGCGAATAAACCTGCACCACCACCAATTGCTAGTAAAGAAAGGGAAATAGCCAGTTGCTTTACAGATAAATTCATAACCATAACGCTCAAAGACAGCAATGCAGATGCTAATTTATAAGTGTAGTCAATTTATTAATCAGTTGACTGATAAATTTGACGATAAAAAAGTTAAAATAAAGAGCTTTAAATATTAAGATTAATCAGAATTAATCAACCTGATGATTTACGATTTATAATAAAATATTAACTTATATGAACTTGAAAAAGGAATCGCCAGGATTGGGAATTTGACTAAACCGGGCTATAAACTGATTCATTGTGTTGGCTCTAACTGTGAAAAGAGCAGCTATTTCAAACATAGACGATAATTTCGGGTTTATTAACTATTACTTTAGATTCCTAGTAATTAATCAAAAATCAAATTTCGTTGATGTTAAATTATGTGAAGAATAATTTTGATTACTAGAAGTTAGTTCTTAGCTACTAAGGGAATGTAGCTCATTAAAACTAAATATTTCAAGTAATTGAAGTAAGTAAACACAAACAATTATCATTTTGTAACAGCCAGGTTAAACTAGACTCAAAGCTTTGTCTGAATTTAACTACTCCCTTCTCTCTTGTCTCTTTTGATAAAGACAATTTTGAACACCCATCTACTTAAAGATAAACTTATCATTGTTTATATACATGAGCTTTCGTTATTGTTCAGTCTTATTTTTGAGTTTAGCCGGTATATTTGGGATAATATCTACATTTCCTAATTTAGCCTCCGCACAGTCAGAAGAAAGAAAGTGTCCAACTCCAGCCTTAGAGCGTTTTGTACGTCACCAAGTAGCAGCCGAAGAAACTTTACAAACTATAGCTCAACGCTATGATATTACTCCTGCAACTATTATCCGCATGAATCCGACAATACGTAACGGTAAAGTTACTGTAGGTCAAAATTTAATCATTCCTCCCTACGATGGGATTGTTGAAAAAGTACCCAGGGGACAAACTTTACGAGAAATAGCAGCAAAACACAAAATCCGTGCCGATGCGCTTTTTGAAGTCAACGGTTGTCAAGAAAATCCTAGAGTCGTTTTTGTTCCAGAATTCAAGAAAAAACTCGAAAATTCGCTTCCAGAAGAATCGAACGTTCTAGATACTATTTCTAATTCTAATAAAATAACCGGGTATCCGTTACCAGAAAATAGGATTGTAGCTTTCCCTTATGGATGGCAAATAAATCCAAGCAACGGTGAAGTTTTCTTTCACAGCGGAATAGATTTGTCAGCCCCACTGGGAAGTTCGGTACAAGCAGTTGGTAGTGGAGTAGTAGTATTTGCCCAAGAACAAGGTTCTTACGGCAACTTAGTCATTATAAATCATAGCAACGGACTGCAAAGTCGTTATGCCCATCTTCAGGATATCAAAATTAGCGTCGGTGAGGAAGTAGCAAAAGGCGACTTAATCGGAACCGTCGGAGCCACGGGAACACCAACCATCAAGGAACCCCACCTTCATTTTGAAATACGTTCGAGTTCGTCTCTAGGTTGGGTAGCGAAAGATCCGAAAGACTATTTTAAATAATTGGACAAGGGGACAAGGGGATGGGTAATAAGTAATAAATTCTTACTCCTAACTCCTGTACAGACGTAGCAGTGCTACGTCTCTACAACAACTCTCAACTCCTCACTCCTAACTCCTCACTCCTCAATAACTTCATTCCCGCATCTGCAAATCTCTTAAATGCAGCGTCTGCTTGTTCTGTATAATCTACGACTCCGGGGATTACTACGGGTGAGGTGCAATCTTCGAGAAGATAAATTTTTTGGGCAAGATTAATATCTATTTGCTTAATATCTGTCAAGAAATCGTCAATTGTCCAAGCTACACAGTGACTTTTTGCTTGTCCAGCAATTATGACTTGATCAAATTCTAGAAGCTGTTTGATTAAGCGGGTATTTTTTTCTGCAATGGGACGGTTATCAAAACTTTGTAAAACTTCCGGACTTAATACAGAATAATTTTCAGTTAAAGGATTATTTCCTTTGATTTCAAATTGAGCTTGAGAGTTACGAGCAATAGAGTGAAAAAATATTGCTTCCTCTACCGCAGAAACTAAAGCATGACCAATTCCCCCTAACATGGAATGATAAGACCAAACAGTAAGGGGATATTTACCGTTGTCGGTGAGTTTCTTGACGTAATGGTAAGCGTGTTTTTCTAAAAATTCGTAGTCATATCCCAAACTGTAACTGACTGCTGGATTAACTTTCCAATTACCTTGATCAATATCATCTGGGGTAATGTTGGTAGCTGAAGGAATCGGATGTTCTCCTGCGGAATTTACCCAAAATACCGGATGAAAAATTTGCATCGCGGTGTGGGTATCCATTGTGGGGATAATTGTAGTAATTTCACTTAAATTATGATAAATAAATTCACACAGACGCAGGTTATCTTCTACGGCAGCTTTCCCCAAATTGCCTCCGACAAATAATTCAAATTCAGGTATACAAAAAGTGTTTTGGACATCGATTAACAGCAGACAAACCCGGATTTTATCTTCAGATGCAGGTTTAATATCCTGTTGTTTTGCCCATGCTTGAGCTTCGGTAGCGCGTTGTTGGTAGGGTACCCGCCAAATTTCGCCGACTTTTGTGGGGTTGAAGTGTGGGGGAATGGGGTGTTGGGTATTCATTTTTATTGCTTTGTATTATTTTCGGCACATTAAAATCTCTTTTGCTATTATTGTAATTCTACTTATTTTTATCTTGTTACCCACTGATTAAATAATCAATTTACCCAAGCAACTTTTCCATAAACACCTCACACGGACTATCGTTATATCTTTCAATTGGGTAAAACCCAAGTTTTCCATAAAATCTAAGTGCTTCCGATTGACGTTCTCTCGATGCTAAATCAAGCCGAACTTTCTGGTATCCTGCTTGTTTTGCAAAATCAAACAATATTTGAACCATTTGCCAACCGTAACCTTTGCCTCGATATTCTTTAAGGAACCACATCCGCTTTAATTCGCAGATTTCATCATCAAGCTTTCGGATGGCTCCGGTACCTACAACTCGGCTTTCTTCTAGCAATACCAAGAATGTACCGTCGTTATCGAAATAATGGGATTTTACATTGTCGATATCGGATTTGGAATCGATACGATCTATATCATCTTCATTTAATAAACCATCCCAAATCTCTAAACATACTGTAATTATTAATTGCTTTACTTGATCAATTTGATGTTGCTTTATTGGTGTAATTTTAATTGGCTTGTTTTTCATATTTAATTTTTCAATTGGGTAAAACGAAAAATGATTTAATACAAACCAAGATTTATTGTTGGATTACGCTTCATCCAACGAAGAATTATTGTCTACAACAATTAATGTAATGTATAGTTTATAGCTACTTAGATACTTAATTCGCTATATTAAATCCACTTTATACTAATTATTAGCTTTTTCCAAGAAAATTAACATCAAATCACGCTTAATTATGGCAATCTGAAGAACAGAATGTTTGAAAAGTTGATATCCTCGCTACAGAATTTTACTTAAACAGGTTATGCAAACGCTGCCAACACCAACAACTACTAATATTGCGTCTACTGCACCCGCTTTTGAAACCACTATTCAGCGGCGCAAAACCCGTCCTGTAAGAATCGGAGATGTCATCATTGGGGGAGGGTATCCCGTGGTGGTACAGTCGATGATTAATGAGGATACTTTGGATATTGCCGGTTCCGTAGCTGGTATTCGTCGCTTGCATGAAATCGGCTGCGAAATCGTCCGAGTCACGGTACCGAGTATGGCTCATGCTAAAGCTTTATTTGAAATTAAACAAAAGTTAAAGCAAACTTACCAAGATGTGCCAATTGTTGCCGATGTACATCACAACGGCATGAAAATCGCGTTGGAAGTTGCCAAGCATATTGAAAAGGTACGGATTAATCCGGGGTTGTACGTATTTGAAAAACCAGACCCAAATCGAACCGAATATACAACCACTGAATTTGATGAAATTGGCGAAAAAATTGCCGAAACTCTCAAACCTTTGGTAGTTTCCTTGCGCGACCAAGGAAAAGCGATGCGAATCGGGGTTAATCATGGTTCCCTAGCCGAAAGAATGCTGTTTACTTATGGAGATACTCCACAAGGGATGGTGGAATCGGCACTGGAATTTATTCGCATTTGTGAATCTTTGGATTTTCATAATATCGTAATTTCACTGAAAGCTTCGCGAGTGCCGGTAATGTTGGCTGCATATCGGTTAATGGCACAGCGGATGGATGCTCTAGGTATGGATTATCCCCTGCATTTGGGTGTTACGGAAGCTGGAGATGGAGAATACGGACGAATTAAGTCTACTGCTGGCATCGCGACCTTGTTAGCCGACGGCATTGGCGATACAATTCGCGTATCTTTAACCGAAGCTCCAGAAAAAGAAATTCCCGTTTGCTATAGTATTTTGCAAGCTTTGGGATTGCGGAAAACCATGGTCGAATACGTAGCTTGTCCTTCCTGCGGTCGTACTTTGTTTAATTTAGAAGAAGTGTTGCACAAAGTCCGCGAAGCAACCAGTCATCTCACAGGGTTGGATATTGCAGTTATGGGTTGCATTGTCAACGGTCCCGGAGAAATGGCTGATGCTGATTACGGTTATGTTGGGAAAACTCCCGGTTTGATCTCACTTTACAGAGGTAGAGAAGAAATTAAGAAGGTTCCTGAAGATAAAGGTGTAGAAGAGTTGATAAACTTGATCAAACACGATGGACGTTGGGTAGAACCGTCTTAAAAAAAATAAAAACTTCTCCAAAAAAATCTTGCTAGTTTTGCTCTATGGTGCAAAGCTAGCCGGATTAACTAAAAAATTTATCGAAATAACAAATTATGCTCGGTCTGTACAGTAGTAGGCTGTGTTAGATTGAGCATACTGACTATGTAAATTCAGTCTGGCGCAGCTGTAATATGGTGATTACTAGAAGTGGACTTGTTTTAGGTGCTACAGCCGTGACGCTTTCAACGATTGCTGTGGCGGGTTTCGGCATCCATTCACAAGGACAAGCCTTATTTAAAGAAAGTCCCAAAGAGATAGTAGATGAAGTATGGCAAATTATTTACCGCCAATACGTAGATGGTACATTTAATCAGGTAGATTGGCAGGCTGTTCGTCGTGAGTACTTGAATAAGTCTTACACGGACAAGGAGCAAGCCTACAAATCCATCCGGGAAATGCTCAAAAAGCTGGATGATCCCTATACCCGATTCATGGACCCCAAAGAATTCCAGAATATGCAGGTGGATACTTCTGGCGAATTAACTGGTGTTGGTATTACCATTGGTCTTGATGAAGAAACTAAGAAGTTGACTGTCATTGCACCATTGGAAGATACCCCAGCATTTAAAGCTGGTATTTTGGCAAAAGATGTAATTACCAAAATTGATGGTAAAAGCACCAAGGGGATGGATACGAACGAAGCTGTAACTTTAATTCGAGGTCAACCCGGAAGTAAAGTTCGGTTAACGATTTCTCGTAATGGGAAAGAAACTGACTATTTGATCACCCGAGCCAAAATCGAAATTCATCCGGTCGAATATTCCCAAAAACAAACTCCTGGGGGTAATATTGGCTATATTCGTCTCAAGCAGTTTAGCGCTAATGCTTCAAAAGAAATGCGCGACGCTATTAGAGCTTTAGAGAAAAAGAACGTTGATGGATACATTTTAGATTTGCGTAATAATCCGGGTGGTCTATTATTCTCTAGTATTGAAATTGCCCGAATGTGGCTCAAGGATGGTACTATTGTTTCCACAATTGACCGTAAGGGGTTAGTTGAAAAAGAAACAGCAAACGGACGCTCCCTTACCGAGAAACCGCTAGTCGTTTTGGTGGATCAAGGAAGTGCTAGCGCTAGTGAAATTCTCTCCGGTGCTTTACGGGATAATAAACGTGCTGTTTTGGTTGGTAGTAAAACCTTTGGCAAAGGTTTAGTGCAGTCAGTTCGTCCTCTTGATGACGGTTCCGGAGTTGCAGTCACGATTGCTAAATATCAAACCCCTAGCGGTGTAGATATTAATAAATCCGGAATTCAACCAGATGTGAAGGTCGATTTGAATGACGAACAGCGACAGAGTTTGTGGCTCAAAGAACGGGATAAACTAGCTACCTTACAAGATCCTCAATTTGCCAAAGCTGTGGAAGAGTTAAGGAAAACAATTGCTGCCCAAGGCAATACCAGAGCAGGGAAAAATTAGTTAGGAGTTAGTACCACCGGAGTTAGAAGTTGAGAGTTGTTGTAGAGACGTAGCACTGCTACGTCTGTACGGGAGTTAGGAGTATTATTACTCGGTTCCTAATTAAGAACTGCAAATTATAAGTTTTGATTTCTTGCCCCTAATTTTTCACATCGGTTGACATTTCCCCGTTCTAATTAAGCCTATACGACGGGCTATGGCTTCTTCTTGCGAACTAAAAGGTCCCCACTTCTGTGTAATCTCTGTATCGTCTCTAGATGTTAGTTCGCTGGAGACGATTTTGCAGTTTCCGCTTGATTGCTTGACAATATACCAAGATTGTGATAATTCCATAAATTAAATATTTAAATAAACAATTATTAAGAAGTCGGGTTTGTATCAGAGTTGTCTTATGTGATTGATATGTAAGTTAAAAACCCGACTTCTCACCCAACAAATCACTATCATTCGTCGGGTTTGTTTTACCTTAAATATAGTAATCCTATTTGTTGTAAGTAAGTCGGCGCAAAAAATAAAGCTATACAAAGAAATATAAATTAAGCTCAAATCGTCTTCCATAAAAGCCTCCTGCCTTCTAACTTGGCAGTCGGCAGTGGGAAGAAATATTAAGACTTAGATAATTGGTGGTGTAAATTGTTTTTCATCGGGACTGCCTTGTCTCAATGATGATTTTTCGTACTTACCTACTTAGTGGGAGCGTTTTGCTCACTTATTGTCACCAGTGAGCAAGACGTATGTCCTTGCGGATACATACTCGCCCCACACCGGGAGGCGTAAACGCGCTTCGCACTACCTCTACCCCTGATAACTAATCAAGCTCACGATAAACCGATCTAAATTACTCTTGACAAAATTCCGATTAAATGGTCTAACAAAATAATTCAGGGTTGACGTTTGATTTGTTTTTCCAAGCCCAAAGCGATCGCGAAAAATCTGATCGATAGGTGAACATTAATCGGATTACAATCAACTTTATGGTATTTTCTTGTAAAATTTTTCTAAGCTTCGGTAATAAATAGAACATTTCTATATAAAATTAAACATTTCGCCAACAAATCTAGTTGTAGCAGATAGAAACCTCAGACAAAAAAGTTATTCGGGAGAATACCCATGAAAAAACTACTATATAAACATCGATTCACTGCATTTTTGAGTGCAATATTACTAAGTGCGAGTATTGCTCCTGCTAAAGCGAATGAAACCGAACTGTACCCCTTTGATCCTGTTCCTCAAAAGCTCGCGCAATACGCTCGTGAAACTGCTACAACTCATTTAAATCAGGGTTTACAGTTGATTCAGGTGGGAAGAGTCGAAGATGCGATCGCAGCTTTTAACCAAGCAATTCAATTAGAACCATCTTTAGCACCAGCACATTATAATTTAGGATTAGCGTTGCGACAGACAGGACGATTACAACCAGCAGCGGATGCTTTTTATCGAGCAACCCAAGTTGATCCCAAGTTTGCTTTAGCTTATGCAAATTTAGGTGGTTCTTTGTTGGAAGGGAATAATTTTGTTCAAGCTGAAAGTTATTTACAGCGAGCGTTGGAAATCGATTCTAGATTAGGAGTTGCTCATTACAATTTGGGTTTATTGTATCAGCAAAAAGAAGATTGCAACAAGGCAGTAAATTCATTTAGAAAAGCGATGAGATATAGTGAAAAAGCACCAGAACCAGCTTATCAAATTGGATTATGTTATCTACAAGAGCGCAAATTAAAACCAGCAATCAAGGCTTTTAATGAAGCAGTAAAAATCAATCCTAGATATCCGGAAGCACATTATAATATTGGGTCAATTTTATACACTCAAGGCAAACACCAACAAGCTTTAGAAGCATTTAGAAAAGCTGCTGATGCTAACCCTAATTATCCCAGTGCTTATTACGGTGCGGGATTAGCATTTATACAGTTAAAACAATATCCGGATGCTATGCGTGTATTACAATTTGCGAGAGATTTATTTTTAGCACAAAATAATCCTCAATGGGCAAATAGTGCTGAACAATTAATGCAGCAAGCACAGAATTTTAATTATCAAATACGTCGATAAAAAGTTGTCAATACGGCTGCTAATTGGTTTAACTAACGTCACAATAAAAGAATTGCTTGAACAATGGCTGGTGTAGTCTGTAGTTCACTTGGAAATTCATGTTTATGTTTGTGAAAAAACGTCCCAGAAGCCAATTTTTATTGTGGAATCGTTGGTTAGATAGGCATAGGATAGTTAGTAACATGGAGACTTTTTGTGACATAATTGTCATCGCTCTATGTTTTTGTTTGTTTGCTGTGATGATAATTAAGTTATGGGGAATATTTAACGATATTTTGTATTCCTTTAATTATCAGCAAATAACTGCACAAATGCTATTTATTTTAATTTTAGTTGAGTTATTTCGACTGTTGATGGTGTATTTACAAGAGCATAGCATTGCAGTAGGAGTTGCAGTAGAAGTAACAATTGTATCTTTACTCCGAGAAGTGATTGTTCATGGTGCTTTAGAAATTTCGGGGGTTCAAGTTGCGTCTATTTGTGGTTTATTAATAATTTTAGGTGTACTACTACTGATTTGTGCTAAAACTCCACACATGGATTGTATAAGCGCAAATACAAAATATTGTCCTTTTATCTACGGTGAAGAAAACCAACAATCTTCCCCAGAATGTACCCAAGGAAGAACTTCATCACATCGCGATCGCGATAGTAAACAAGTTAAGACTTAGCATTGCTCAGATTGATCAATATTTTAATTCCATGAAAACCCGTGCTCAACGGGTTTCTTTTGTTTTCTATGGGAATATACCTCTTAAGAGGTAGTGTAAATCTATAGAAAGAATATATTTAATCTTACCCTTTTTGATAGATGAATATCTTTTAATCACTCGCTAAAAGTTAATTAGCAATTAATTAGAGGGTATATTTATGACCGCAACTAACACAACCACTCAACCCATTAGTAATCTTGAATACGATTTTATTTCCGTATTACACAACAAAGCTGAAGCAATCAAAGCTTACGATACTTATATCAAAGATGCACAAGAAGCAGATTCTCAGCCTTGTGTAGAATTGTTCCAAAAGTTACGTCAAACCGAGATGCAACAAGCTCAAGAAGTTCGTCGCCATCTTCAGCAAGTAATGCAAAATGGTAAAATGTAGTTTTTAAAAATAAAAAAATACACCGCTATTAGTAATAGTCCTCTATTGGCTATTACCAATAGTAATTATTCCGATTCATCGAAATTAATTGGTTCAGTGACGAATGGTATTACCAAAATCTTATCAACACGATTACCATCCATTTTGATGATTTCAAAACGCATTCCTTTCCATTCAAAGTTATCTGTAGGAACGGGAATACGGCCTAGATTAGTCATTGCTAAACCTCCTAATGTTTGATAATTACCGCGAGATTCCAGTGATATTTCTTCTTCCATATCAAAAAGTTCAAAAAACTCATCCATAGTTAACATTCCATCCAATAACCAAGAACCATCCTCTCTTTGTACTGCTTGTGGTTCTTCATCATCTTCATCGGAAGGAACATCACCGACAATTTCAATTAATACATCATTAAGAGTTAACAATCCTTGAATAACTCCGTAGTCATCTACTACCAAAGCCACATGATTAATAGTTTGCTTGAATAACTCTAAAACTTTTAATCCACGGGTGCTTTCTGCGATAAATATCGGTTCTCGTAATCCAATAGTTAAATCCATTGGTTCACCGCAGAAACTGCGAGACAGTAAGTTAGTTACCGGAATAATTCCCAGTACATTATCCAAATTTTCCTGACATACAGGATACCGCGAATAACCATTTTCAATAATTTTCTCGCGATTTTGAGCGGGACTATCTTCTAAGTTTAACCAGACGATTTCTGGACGTGGTGTCATGAACGAACTTACTGGACGATCGCCCAAACGAAAAACTCGCTCAACCATGTCCTGTTCTACTTCTTCAAAAGTTCCTTCTTCGGTACCCTGTTCGATTAATATTTTGATTTCTTCTTCTGTAATTTGTGGTCCGGTGGAAGCTCTAATCCCCAATATTCGCACTATTGCATCTGTAAAAGTACTTAAAATAAAAACAATCGGAGACGCAATTTTAATTAATCCTTTCATCGGTAAAGCTATAATATAAGCAATAGTTTCCGGATTATTTAACGCCACACGCTTGGGTACGAGTTCGCCGAAAATGATTGCTAAAAAAGTAATTATTAATACTGATAATCCACGAGAAAACTGAATTTGATATAAAGGAATAAAATCTAAACTTGGATATATTCTTGCGGTAATCACTTCTTCCCCATAAGCCCCAAATAGGATAGTAATTAAAGTGATTCCCACTTGAACGGTACCCAGGAATTGAGTAGGAGAAGAAGCTAACTCAAAAGCGGTTTTGGCTCTGGTGTTCCCTTGATTAGCAAGCTGTTGCAAGCGGACTTTACGAGCGGAGACTATTGCCAATTCTGACATGACGAATATGGCGTTAGCGACAATTAAGAGAAAAATTATGACTAATTGGATATTGGGGGACATTCTTAGAATTGCCGTTGAAAAAGCGGCTAAATATGAGTCGTTTTAATTTTTAAGTATCTAGCATCCAAAGGGCAAAAATAAAAGACTCTAAATACATAAATTTTCCTGCGACTAAGGAATTTATGACCAAATACAGAACACACTCTACGTATAAGTTACCCGTTGGGTCAGTCGTAATTTTACTAGGGAAAAAGACTTTTAAAACAACATTTTCTGCATTGTTCCCTAAAATAGTTGGGGTAGACATTCGTCAAAAAGACTTCTTAACCTGTATTTTAGAAAAAGACGAATTTACAGAAAAATACTTGATTGCTCCAGCAAAAAGGTCTGTTATGTTTATTTTTAACCTGAATTGAGGGTTTAATTACCTGACTGTAAATTTTCATGAATCGCCTTACCCGCGTTAAGTTGTGCGGTGTAGAACATCCATAAGGATGCAACAAATTGTTTTAAAGAGCTACTCCACTTGTAAATGTTATGGCTTTTTCTTCCATAGTGCGTGCTTTGGGACGTTCCCCTCTCACCACCGAACTTCTTGCTAAATTAAAAAGACAAACACAATTACGATTAAATGGGATTCCACGTTTACCAAAGGGTTTGGTGGCTTCAGCCTTGGCAAATAGCTCCCAGAATCACTTATTTGTGGTGTGCGCTACTTTGGAAGAAGCCGGACGCTGGACTACGCAGTTAGAAGCAATGGGATGGAAGACGGTACACTTTTATCCAACTTCTGAAGCATCCCCCTACGAACCATTTGATCCAGAAACCGAAATGACTTGGGGTCAAATGCAGGTTCTTGCTGATTTAATCCAACTTGCTTCCCAATCGGATAATTCCTCTGCTTCATTAGCTGTCATTGCCACTCACGCAGCCTTACAACCACATTTACCACCCCCGGAAGCGTTTAAACCCTTTTGCTTGAATATCAGCAAGGGAATGGAATTTAATCTGGGTCAGTTTGCCGAAAAAATGGCGACTTTGGGGTACGAACGAGTTCCTTTAGTAGAAATGGAAGGAACCTGGAGTCGGCGCGGTGATATTGTGGATGTGTTTCCCGTATCTTCGGAATTACCAGTACGCTTGGAATGGTTCGGTGACGAAATTGAGCAAATCCGCGAATTTGATCCGTCTACCCAGCGTTCTGCTTTGGATAAAATTGACCAATTAATTCTTACTCCTACCAGTTTTGCGCCGATTTTGATGTCACAAACCCAATTTGTCGCATCTGTAGATGATTATCTTTCACCAGAAGAAAAAGAACAATTTGATTCGGGACAGCTTTTAGAAGGAACCCGTAGATTTTTAGGAGTAGCTTACGAAAAACCTGCTTCTTTATTAGATTATTTACCAGAAAATACTTTAATTGCCATCGATGAATCTGAGCAGTGCTACGCTCACAGCTTGCGTTGGGTAGAAAATGCAGAAGAACAATGGGAGAGGGGGGGGGAAGAGGACAAGGGGACAAGGGGACAAGGGGACAAGGGGACTAGGGGACTAGGGGACTAGGGGACTAGGGGATAGGGAGATAGGGAGATAGGGAGATAGGGAGATAGGGAGATAGGGAGATA
>JAYKJL010000309.1:0-3346 GCA_035285725.1 Nostocales cyanobacterium 94392
GGAATAGCCGCAACTGGCACATTTTGCCCGTAGGGTGCTGTGACACTTTGATTGATTTTTAACGGAATAATCAGGTTTTTGGTGTCACGCACCATCCGAGTATTGTGACAATCGCGGCTATTCCTGAGTTATTAGAATTCCAATAATTACAGAAGTCGGGTTTTTTCGATTTCCTATCGGTAACACCAGAAAATAGTCATAAAAACCCGACTTCTAATCCTACAGAAATTTTGTAGCTATTCAATAATCAGATTTATGAATTATTCTTTTTTCTATTCAACATATTCATGGCAATTTCTAAACTATATTTCATCCTGTTAAAAGCTTCAGCTAAATCTCCAATTTCATCTTTATTTTGTCTACCAAAATTAGCGTCCATATTCCCAACACTAACTTGCTCAGCAACTGTAGCAATACGCTTTATTCGTCGTAATACGGTTCTTTTTAACAACAAATTAATGATGATAATTACCACCGTGAACACCATCGCCACAATGCCTGTTACTAGTATAAATGAATCTCGAGCATTTTCGAGAATCTCTTCGGCGGGTACATAAACAATTTGAACACCAAGAATAT
This sequence comes from Nostocales cyanobacterium 94392, assembly GCA_035285725.1. GTDB lineage: Bacteria > Cyanobacteriota > Cyanobacteriia > Cyanobacteriales > Nostocaceae > Rivularia. The sequence goes on from JAYKJL010000309.1 coordinate 580, forward strand.
TATTTAGTGTCCATCCGAAACCATTATCTCTTCCATAGGTTCTTAACTGACTTTTCGGTGCATTTTCTGGAATACTATGACATCGTAAACAACTTTCATTTTTAATCGCAAAAGGTTTAGCAGTATAATAAAGTTTTATTCCTGACATTGTACGAAAACCAGATAAAGATGTTTTATCGGGTTGTTGACGAAAGCTGTTGACAATTTCAGTTTCAAAATCATCAGCTTTATCTCGTAAATTTGTCGGATTTAATGTTGCATCTTTGTAGAAAAAATTTGTATATTCCGGAGTATTACGAAAATATTCAAAAACTTCTCTTACAGAATAAGATGGTATTGATTCTGCAATAAAATTCTCTTGAATTTCTACTTGTGGTGATAACAAAGGTCCTACTCGGTCATTTGTATAGTTTCTCACTGAGTTATTCATTGCCATTAAGGCACTTGCTTTAGAATTTATCTCATTTTGGGCTTTTTGTTGTAATACATTTGATAGTGCAATTCCGCTAATTAAAATACCGATAATAAACAGAATTATCAAAATTAAATTTACTTTCTTTTCTATTTTCATATTTATTAATTGTTTAAGTAAGTAGACAAAATAATTATAGTTCTGCCACAAAATTTCAGTGATACTCAAAATATTATCCTGAATACTACTCTTTTTGTTCTCCCATTGGTATTTTGCTGCTTCCATGGTATAAAAAAGTTATTAATCATTCGTCTTTACCGAAAAACTGGGTTTTAAAGCTTTTCATGCAAATTCCAAATAATAGCTACCATGCGAGAACGTCAAAGCATCATTATTAAATGAGTAGGAGTGAGGTAGATGAGTTTATGCAATTTGGGAATTATTCTTATATCTGTACTTCCTATTCCCTGGTTTGAGAAGTCGGGTTTTATCAGATTTTTCGACTACATTGTAAAAACCTGACGAATGATAGCTGACAAGAAGATGCTTTTTTCGCGAAAGTGCGATCGCCAAGCGAGTAAGGCATTGAACCTTACTCAGCAACGGTAAAGAACATCTCTGACTACAAAACTTTACTAATGATGGGCGCGATCGCTTGGAATCATCGGTAGTAGCTGAAGATAAGCAGGAACAGGGAGCAACGCGATTTTATGAAAACCAGTGCGATACACCTTCGGTGTCGGCTTCGCCTATCGCCATACCTATACTTAACGTAAAAGTTTTAAATACTACATTTTTTAAAGTATTAATACATAACTAAGAAGTTGCAGCGAAGCTGCAACTTCTTATTCTTTAAGAGCAAAAAAAGGTAAGATTCCCTATGATAAAGGGCCACATCAAAAAAAATCAGCAGTACCAAAGTTTTTTAGGACTGCCGATTAAAATGGTGTATATCGTTGAACCTGCAATAAGAAATAAGAAAATAAAACTTACATATAAAAACCGTTAAGCACCTTGCAATCTAGCGTAACCAAAAGTAACGTTAAATTGTTCACACCAAATCGCTACGGATTTAAAGTTATTTAAATTAACGCTTGCTGGGATTTCATAACGTTGAGCGCCATCGAAGCGTTGTAGGGCAGCGAGCGTTACATAATCTTTTTGTTTTAAATTAACGGGTACAGTTGAATTGCGGTGCAGTACAACTCTTACCTTTGGTCCACGTGCTGTGGTGAAAGCTTTGTCAAATTCTAGATAACGTTTACCGTTAACTTTAACAATTTTGGCTTTACCGTTGGTGGGGTGGTCTTGTTCTGTGGTAACGAAACTACCGGATGAAATCAACGATTGTGATACGGAAGCAACTCTAATACCTTGTGCTGTTTGTGCTTGTACTGGCTGTGCGTTGAATGTTAATTGTCCGACGCTACCGAATAATACAATTGATGCAATTCCTAGTCCAGCTAATTTGTTGAATTTCATTTTAGTTACCTCTTGTTTAAATTCGTTGTGTTCGTTTCCTTGATTACTAATATCGAGGATGATGCTGAGGAACTAATGATTCACAACTGAGGTAATGATAAGAGTTATCTGAGAAAACTGAGAAACGAGCAATGGAATTTTTAAGTAGCCAATGCACCAATTGCTAAAACCGGGTAATAGTTTGTTCTACGTTAAAACTCCTACAAACACGTTTAGGTATTAAGGCAACGATACTGCCAAAAACCTGGTATCCGGCTCTGAAAACTCCGAAATAGCAGAATAAAACAAGAAATCTGTACTATTGTTTGGTGTCTGGAATAGCACCCCGCATTTGATTAATCAATGCAATTAGTGTGAGAATACCAATCGATAACGGAGGAAATTATGGCAAATCAGTACAGGTATAAAAAGATTAGAGGGTTGAAAAGACGGATTAGACAAATTCAAAAATGGAAACAGCAAAATTTCAATGTGAGTTTAAGTAATTCTAACTATGATTATGTCAAAATCAAGATTAGCCCTTGGCCAAGAAGTTTAAGTTTTGCCGAACTATCACCGCCATTGTGGTATAGACGGTTAATCTTATCAGCACTGTTGGAAATTTACCACAATTGGAAAAAACAACTTATTGAAAGAGGAGAGCCTTTTTATTTAAAAATTTGGTTGTTTCATCCACGTTTTTCCCATTCACAAGTCGTTGCAGGAGTAGGTGAAAGAATTGATTGGTATGAGAATGTTTTTCCTATCCCAGAAAATCAATATGAACCATTTCCCTATTCCGAGTATGCTTCAAATCACTACAATCTGCATGATGTGAAGTGGGAATTACGTATAGATGATGTTGAGCATTATGAAAAAATGGATGAATTGACA
>JAYKJL010000310.1:0-10103 GCA_035285725.1 Nostocales cyanobacterium 94392
TTTTGTGGGAAAACCAAGAATTGGGGGATTCTCCCCCAAACCCCCGATTGGGGGACGGCTGCGTCCCCCAAGCCCCCTCCAGAAAAGTCAGTCTGTTCGATCGCAATATTAATTAATTTTCTTAACTGAACTGTATTGCAATATAAATAGAAGTCGGGTTTTTCAAAAAAAACCGACTTCTCACCCCTTACATAATCGTAAATCTCAAATCAAATGAATACAAAACAATCTATTAACGCAACAGAAATTCAAACATGGTTATTATCTAACCTAGCTGAATTACTTCATATATCAGCCGAAGAAATCGACGTAACTCAACCTTTAGATAGTTACGGTTTAGACTCAACTCAAGCAATGGTAATGATTACCAAATTACAGAAAATGCTGGGATTTGAACTGTCTCCGATGTTGCTTTGGCATTATCCGACAATTGAAGCACTTGCCGAACGTTTAGCCGAACAAGCCGAAGAATCTCAACAAACCACCAAACCATTAATTGATACTAATAACACTCCTAATTTAGCAGCAGAAGCTGTCCTTGATGAAAATATTCGTCCTCAATCAACTTCTTTTAAATTTAATCCCAATCCCCAAAATATCTTTTTAACCGGGGGTACCGGCTTTTTAGGAGCATTTTTAATCCACGAACTTTTACAGCAAACCGATGCAGATATCTACTGTTTGGTACGTGCAACAGATGCAACATCCGGTAAAGAAAAACTGAAAAAGAATTTACAAACCTATAACATTTGGAACGAAGAATTTAGTCCTCGGATTATTCCCATAGTTGGAGATTTATCCCAACCACAGTTAGGTATAAGCACTGAAGGCTTTGATATGCTGGCAACAAACATAGATGTCATCTATCATAGTGCAGCAATGCTTAACTATGTATTTCCCTACTCAGCACTGAAAACAGCCAACGTTTTAGGAACCCAAGAAATCTTACGTTTAGCTTGCAAAATCAAAGTTAAACCCCTTCATTACGTCTCCAGCGTCGCAGTATTTGAATCACCTTACTATGCAGGTAAATTAGTTACAGAACAAGATAGCTTTGACCATTGGGAAGGTATTTTCCTAGGATACTCTCAAACCAAATGGGTAGCAGAAAAACTAGTTAAAATAGCCTCCCAAAGAGGACTTCCCATCACCATTTACCGACCACCTTTAATTTCCGGACACAGCCAAACCGGCGTTGGAAATACTGACGACTTTGTAAACTTAATGACTAAAGGCTGTCTTCAGATGGGAGCCTTTCCAGAAGTAGATTATATGCTCGATATGTCACCCGTTGACTATGTAAGCAAGGCGATCGCGCATTTATCAAGACAAGAAGAATCCCTCGGAAAAGCCTTCCATCTCCAACATCCAGAACCCGCACCTTTAAGTAAACTAGTTGACTGGTTGAATTCCTTCGGTTTCCCCATCAAAATGATTCCTTACGAACAATGGCAAAACCAATTAATTAACAACGTCACATCTAGTGAAAATCCCTTATACACTCTGCGTCCATTTTTACTCGAACGTTGGTCAGAAAAACAACTTACCATACCCGATTTATACCTACAATCCAACAGACCAACCATTAGCTGTCAAGCAACCTTAAACGCTCTTGCAGGAAGCGGTATAACTTGTGCAGCCATCAATGCAGAATTATTTACCACCTATTCAATGTACTTAATTCAAAGTGGTTTTCTCAACCTTGAATCACTGATGAATAATTAATAATTGTTTACTCATTCTCATTCCCACGTTGAACCTAATAAAAACCGTGCGTCCCTTTGCGCCTTCCAATAGTTCCTTTGCGTTAAAAAAGTATATAATTCTGATAACAACAGATTGGCGTTGCTTCCTTCGGGTATGAATTTAGATTTTGAGACGTTACACTGTAACGTCTCTACACAGGTTTCGGTTATCCATAAAATTTGATATGATCTTGCACTCACGCTCCGCTAACATACTTTTTTTCAGCAACGCCAATAGATTTAATCTAATAATCTAATTTATCCAAATGGAACTCATAAAAAATAACAAAGAACTTCTAAGAGTCGTCCTCGCCGTATCTATAATCATTGTAGGAATCACACATTTTACAATACCCCAACCTTATGTAAAAATAATGCCACCACAGCTTCCCTATCCCTTGGGTTTAGTTTACTTGAGTGGCTTTTATGAAATATTAGGTGGTATTGGTTTACTAGTTCCACCTTTAAGTCAACCTGCGGCTTGGGGATTAATTGCCTTATTTATCGCCGTTTATCCAGCTAATATCAATATGGCAATTAATCATATCGAAATTGAAAGTATGCCATATTCAGGTTCCCCTTTATTCCAAGCCATTAGACTTCCTCTGCAAGGAGTTTTAATCGCTTGGGCTTATTGGTATACAAAACCAAGCGATAAAGAAAAACAAATTTCTATAATTCCTAAATCAATAATTCCTAAAGAATTAGAATTGTAACTTGTTAGGGAATTGAAAACAAAAACAGTGAAATCTTTTTAATTCGTTTTAATCCGTGTTCAGGAATTGACAATAAAAAAATAAATAAGTTAAGATACTGAGCTTTTTGAGATTTTGTAGATAATAAATTTTATATTATATGAATACTTCAACAATAAAACAATTACCAGCGCAAACAATAACTCCAGAAAACTTTCAACCTTACGGACAGGTTATTTTCCCTAGCAAAGATGGTAAAACATTCGATACAGAAGATGCTCAATTAGTACTAAATAACGGCATCCCTAGATTTTACATCATGCAATTACAGCATCGCGGACGCAAATTTCACAACATCACCCGTCACGCAAAATGTACACAATGCTTAGGTTCTTTAGCTGGAAAAGATTGGTTTATCGCAGTTTGTCCGCCCAATAATATAAAAGAACCAGCATTACAAGATATTGCCGCTTTTCACATCCCCGGAAATTGTTTTATCAAATTAAATGTCGGAACTTGGCACGCAGGACCTTATTTTGAACATGATATAGTCGATTTTTATAACTTAGAGTTGAGTAATACAAATGAAATTGACCATTTTACTCATAGCTTTTTGAAAAGTCATAATTTAGAGTTTGAGATTGTTTAAGTGATATTATGTCATTTCAGGGAGTAGGGTTGGGGGGAGTAGGGAACAGGGGCGTTGCTTCCTCCGGGTATGAATTTAGATTTTGAGACGTTACAGTGTTTAGATTTTGAGACGTTACAGTGTAACCTCTCTACAGAGGTTTCGGTTATCCATAAAATTTGATTCATACTGATTCATGGGCATCACATACTTATGATTAGACAACACCTAACATTCTTTACTCCCTACTTCCTACTCCCTACTCCCTCTTCCTTACAACTTATACGAAAATCAAACCAGATTCCCATATTAGATTTTTATATAATTAATAATTAATTTATTTATCGAATCAGCGCTAATATCATATGACAGTTCAAACTCCCCGCTCTACCAAAACACAGCGGCGGAATTTCATTTTTTTTTAATTATGTTATGCTAAGAAAAATTTTTAATCTTTCCCTGACTCCAGTAATTGTCATCGCGATCGCAATTCTAATTTTATTTTCTCACATATCCGTTTCCAACGCTCAAGGTAAGGCTCCGACAAAGCCCATAGAAGTGGATTTACTTGTAAACGGTTTAAACATACTTCGTCCTCAAGTTTTTTTAGAACAAAGCTTAAAAAAAGGTGCAAAAACCAACTTGACAATCGATAACAAACCATCTGGTGAAATGATAATAAAATCAGTCCAACAGCTACCTATAACTACAAACGTAACCCAACCAGATGGCTCAGTAAAAGAATTACCAGACCCCAGCGCTAAATACAAAGCAGATATACTTATCACCTTAACAGCAAACGCACAAATTCAGAATACTGGTACACTTATCGGTGAAAGTTTAGTTAAAATCGGTAGTCCTGCAAAAATAGAAGGCTTTAATTACGACATTAACTCTACCGTGGTTGATCTAAGAATCCAGGATTAACACTCTGCGTTCCTTTGCGTTAAAAAGTATATAATGCCCATACCAAGTAAGTTGGCAGTACAAAGTATTACTTTATACTTTAAAAACATCTTCTAAGAATGATAATATTTATGATAATATTTGTTAAATCTGGTCTTATCACCATTCGCGACAACACCTAAAACACTGGTTTGAGATGTTTTCAAACTATCTACCGTTTGTTTAACTATGGAGCGTTCTGTTTGATCCATCCTCACTACCAGCACAATTCCATCAGTATAAGGTGCTAGCAAGGTCACATCAGCCAGTCCAACTAAAGGAGGAGAATCGTAAATTACGAAATCAAATTTTTGATGGAATTCTGCCACTAATTGTTTCATTTTAACAGAAGAAAGCAACCTTGTCGCGTCAGGTGGTATTGGACCAGAAGTAATTACCGAGCATCCGAAAAAATCAGGTAAATCTTGCATTACCTGTTCTGCTGGCATATTTCCAGATATTAAATTACTTAATCCCCAGAGATTGGATAAGCCCGTTTGAGCATGAAGTTGGGGACGACGTAAGTCCGTATCTACAAGAAGTACTTTTTGTCCCATTGATGCAGCTACTTGAGCGAGATTGTATGCAACTGTAGACTTTCCATCTCCAGGTAAAGCCGAGCTAATAACTATCGAGCGAATTTGGCGATCGCTACTAAGCATTTGGAGATTAGTATGAATTATCCGTACAGCTTCCACAAATTGTCCGGATTCTTGGAAATAGCTGGGTGTTGATTCGGGATGAAACATCGGCACTAATTTTGTAACATCCTCTGCTTCTATATCTTGAGAAGATTCAGTTTTGGAAGTACGCTGTTGATGTTTCTGCAAATTTTTATCTATAGGAAGAACACCAAGTAAAGGTAATTTCAAATCATCCTTGAGTGCTTCAGCGTTATGGTAGGTATTATCCAATTTTTCTCTGAGTAAAGCAGCACCGATAGCTAATAAAACGCTAGCAACAAATCCCAAAATCAAGTTGCGTTGAATGTTAGGAGATACTGGCTCTTCCGGCTTTACTGCTGCTTTAATTAACTCCCAAGGAAGCTCTGTCTGGGCTGCCTCAATTTGCAGATTTTGACGAGTGGTCAGAAAACGATTTAAACTCTCATTAGCTATTTGTAAATTTTGCGCTAATTCCGTGTATCTACGTGCTAAAGCTGGTAATTGATTAATTTGCTGACTGAGTTGCTGTTCCGCTGCTGAAAGTTGTTGACTCTGTACTTCTAATATCTGGACTTGATTTGCTGCTTCTGAAAGAGTAAGGTTTAAAATTCTTCGTCCTTCTTGCTGTAGCAAAGGCAACAATTTTTCTCGTTTCTCCTGTAATCTTTTTATAATCGGAGCATCATCTTGGAAACGAGTTGATTCTTCGGCAATTTGAGTTTCCAGCTGTTGCAGTTGAGTCACTAACTGCTGGTACACCGCTGCATCTTTGAGAACAGCTAATGCTCCTTGCTCTTGCTGAAGAATCACAAAATTAGCTTTAGCTTTAGCTAACTCCTGCTCGACTCCTTGTCTTTGTTCTGCTAATAGTTTCAGTTGCTCGCTGACTTGGCTTGAATTGGTACTAGGATCGAAAAATTCGTATTCTTGACGGAAAGCTTGTAATTGTTGTTGCAGCGTATCAACTTGCTTTTTTACTGGTGGTAGTTCCTTCTCAACAAAGCGAATTCCTTGATTTAACTGAGTTTGTCGCTTTTCTAAACTGTATTTTAAATAATTTCTCGCAACTGTATCTAATACTTCTTTTATTTGAGTTGGGCTATCGTTTTGATAACGAACTTCTATAATTTTAGTTTCACCTAAACGAATAATATTTAAAGCATTATCTTTAATCAGATTTTCATAGGTAATATCTGGGTACTTCCTTTGCAGTTCCTCAACAATACTATTCATCAGTTCGGGACTTTTGAGAACTTCAATCTGAGTTTCATAATCCAAACCAGATTTTCCCAGGTTTGCATCTAGAGCAGAAGTGAGTTTTGATAAATTGTTTTGGTCTTTTTCATCTACAGGTTCCACCAACAAACGAAAGTTACTTTCATACTGTGGTACTTGAGTCAGCGTTTTATAACTAACACCAGCCATCACGGTAGTAGCAACACCTGCAATCACTAACGCTCTTCGTTTGAGAAGTCCCAAGAATTGACTCAAATCCCAATCATTCTCCTCCATTTCATTCCACCCAAAAGGTTCCGGAGGAAGAAATCGAGGTGCAGAATGTCCGTTTAGATTAGCATTTAAAGGTTGAGAAGAAGTATTCTGCATTATTTACTCAGATGTGTTTACTAGCGGTTCGTAGGATTTATTGGGATAAACTCACTTTCCCCATCACAGGAATTTTAAATAATCGAACTGATTTGAAAATAGGAAGTAGGGAACAGGGTTATAAGAAGAGGCATTCTTCATATACGGTATTTTTTTCAAAAATAAATTGTGACTCCTATATGTCAGATGTTTGTATTACAATCTTGAATAATTTATTGTAGATTTTAGCTACTTTTAAACAAGCATCCAACCATAATTGTTACATTTTTATCAAACTACAGAATATATTTTGCATATATGTGTTTTAGCCTACATTTGATTGTTTAAAAATATTTTTCATAAATCAATATATAACAGTTTGAAAAATTTTGCGCGAATATAATTCGCACGCCCCTTGCTACAACGCCTGGGTTCCCCCCGTTTGCGTAGCGTGTCCGCAGGACTCAGAAGCCTCGAAAGAACATCTCCCAAGGTTTCGGTTTCTTCTCTCCGTAACGCAGTGGCTTGGCTACACAAACCCGCACCCATCTCCGTGGGTTTATAATCCTTAGTGCGGGTGTTAGTCCGCAAAGGCGGACTTTGCTTGTGTAGTAGCGAATTTATTCGCCGGATATTATTTACTATAGACAAATAAATAAATTTTTGTGCATTTTGTTTTCTATTGTGATTCGTAAAACAAATTTTTCATTCATACTTGCGTATAGTAAGGTCAAAGGTCAAGGGTCAAAGGTTTAAGGTCAAAGGTCAAGGGTCAAAGGTTTAAGGTTTAAGGTCAAGGGTCAAAGGTTTAAGGTCAAAGGTCAAGGGTCAAAGGTTTAAGGTCAAGGGTCAAAGGTTAAATAATTCTTTGATTTTTTTTATATCCTGTACGAAAGTCAATCGAATTCAAGGTCAAAGGTTTAAGGTCAAGGGTCAAAGGTTAAATAATTCCTTTATTTTTTTATATTCTGTACGAAAGTCAATCGAATTCATAGCTCATAATTATCAATTAATAATAATTTTTTGGTCAATTTAATAAACCTAGATAGCTTTTATCAGTCCGATGTCTATTCTAAAACTTTTTGTAATTTAGGATTCTTATACAGATGACACTTGGTAAACGAAAACAAAAGACCTCTAAAACTATTTTTAATCAGACAAAAAATAAGGATATTGAAATTGAAAAATACTATCAACATACTTCTATTTTTTCTTTGCCAAAATCTAATTTTCCCAACACAGAGCAGTTAATCAAATTATCTTTAATCACACAGTTTTTTCCACCAGATTACGCTGCAACAGGACAGTTACTTGAAGAACTTGTCAGACACTTGGGAAATTTGGGAGTAGATATTGAAGTATTTACAGGTCAACCAGGTTACGCATTTGAGAAAAATAATGCTCCAGCACGAGAACAATCTGGACAAGTACGAATCCAACGTACCCGCGCTACTCAAGTTTGGTATCAGCGGATTCGCGGAAAAGCTCTTAGTGGTGTACTCTTTACTCTGCGTGCTGCTCTTCATATACTCAGACATAACCGTCATCACAATGTTTTATTAGTAACCACTGCGCCTCCTTTTTTACCCGTTTTGGGATATCTAGCTCATAAATTATTTAAACTGCCGTATGTTTGTATACTTTATGACCTTTATCCAGATATAGCTATAGCTTTAAATGTAATTCCCAAACATCACTGGTTAGGGAGATTTTGGCAAATTGTCAATCGACAGGTTTGGCAAAAAGCTGATCAAATTATCGTTCTTAGTCCAGCGATGAAGCAACGGGTGGCGGATATTTGTCCGCAAGCAGCTAATAATATATCGGTAATTCACAGTTGGGGAGATGCAAAGAAAATTGTCCCTATCCTTAAACAAGACAATTGGTTTGCGCGGAAATACAATACCGTTGAGAAATTTACCGTACTCTATTCAGGAAATATGGGAAGGTGTCATGATATTGATACTATTTTAGAAACTGCTAAGCTGCTCAAAGATGAACCAATTCAGTTTTTATGCGTTGGTGGTGGAGCTAAAAAGAAAATATTAATTGAGCAAGTTAAAAAATTAGGTTTAAATAACTTCCAATTTCTTCCCTATCAAGAAAAATCGAATTTACCTTATTCTTTGACAGCTTGCGATTTATCTTTAGTAAGTATGGATAAAGGTTTTGAAAGTTTGGTCGCTCCGAGTAAACTTTACTCAGCTTTAGCCACTGGAAAACCTGTAGCTGTAGTTTGTCCCCAGCATTCATATCTCAAACAGTTAATTGCAGAGGGTAATTGCGGTCAAACTTTTGATAATGGAGATAGTCAGAGTTTGGCTGAATTTATTCGGATGTTGAGTAATAATCCTCAGTTAGTAGAGAATATGGGTAAGGCGGCTCGTAAGTATATGCAGTTACATTTTACCCCTGAAGTTATTGCTCAGGAGTATTTGGAAGTATTGCGTCGAGTTGTGAAGTGAAATAATGGGTTCGTAGTAGCGCTTCAGCGCCTCATCCACCAGGAATCCGGAGGGCTGAAGCCCAACTACAAACCCAGCATAATTAATGTGGTGGAGTACTAGGATGTTAGTATCTAAAAATACTCTACCTTTCATAAAGGTCTTCTCGTTTCCAGTCGCGTCCGGGTGGTAATGAAGGTCTCTTTTTGATCATATCGATAAATGCTTTTTCTACCGACCAAGCAGAAAGATTTATTTGGGGAGTTGCGATCGCATCACCTATATGTAAATCAATGCAGGTGCGAATAATTTCTGCTTCGCTGATACCTGTTTGTTGGGCTATTGATTTGAGCAAATTATCTTGGCTCTGCTCTATGTAAATTTGTTTTCGGACTTTACTAGACACGATGTTTATAATACGGTTCATTATTATCAGGACTTACGCAAACCGAAATTGTCATTGCGACCGAAACGGAGTGTAGGGAAGCAATCGCAGGATTCTGGCGATTACGTCGCTATCACCCGAAGGGTGCGGTTCATCGCTCGTAATGACGCAGTTACGTTATTTTTGCCTAAGTCCTAATTATAATGTATACATTACAGCAGTATACATAATTAAAAATTATTTTAAATTTGTCTAGTGGGGCAAAAAGTCGGGTTTTTATGATTGTTTTGTGGTGTCACCGATATTTCTGGTAAAAACCCGACTTCTGTAAGACGACTAATTGCGATCGCCCCATCTCCTTGTCCCCTTGTCCCCTTGTCTCCCCATTCCCCCATCACCTTTCATAGTACAATTAGACTACACAGGTGAGTGCATTTCAATGAGCAGAACGACCTTTGACCAATTTGCTAAACAGTTTTTTGAAGCCTTTTTAAGTCCTTTGGGTGAGGTAAAGACAAATTTTGAAGTTCCGGGAGAGCCAAGATTTATCGATATTTGGTTTACTCCATCAAATCAACAGGGTGTAAATACGGAATATTTGGGAATACTTGCCAAAATTGCGACTCTGCCATGTTTATTGGAACCCTTTCGCAATCAGCCCAAATCTTCAGAAATTCGTAGTTGTTTGTCTAAATTGTTTCATGTCATCGCGGATTTTCAACGTCAAGCTAAGCGTGAAGAGGAAACTGTTTCAGAAGACGAACTTCCACAGTTGTGGATTATTACCCCTTCTGCATCCGATGATTTACTTTCAAAAGCTTGTGCTGTCTACAGTGAAGATTGGTTAACTGGTATTTATTTTTTACCAAAAGTTTTAAGAACAGCAATCATCGCTGTAAATGAGTTACCTCACACCCCAGAAACTTTGTGGTTGAGAATATTGGGTAAAGGAGTGATTCAACAACAAGCAATTGATGAAGTAATTGGGTTTAATGTAGAAGATCCAAGGCGC
>JAYKJL010000311.1:0-3273 GCA_035285725.1 Nostocales cyanobacterium 94392
GCATTGTATTTAAATCCTGTGAGCATTTCCACACCAATTAAATTGCGATCGCGCAATTTCTTGTCGGGATTTTTCACATCTTTTGTTTCTGCACCTGGTGCTATCCAAATAATTTTGCCGTTGTAGACACCGTTCTCTTGGGAAATTTTAATTCGATATTTATCTTGGGCTTGCCAGATTCCCTCGATTGATTTTGATGAAATCGATTGTTGAGCGATGAGTTGAGTTGAGACTGCAACTTCTGGAGCTTCTGCTTGAGCAATTAAAGGGGTTGCAAATAGTAGTGACGCTACTGAAATCGCCAGTGATAATACTTGTTGTTTATTGTTCATAATTGACATGAAATAATTACAGTTAAAAGAATCGAGAAAATTGTTTATTTTAGTAAACAATGGTTCGCGGAGGCTATAAGCCAGAGGCTTTATGCTTTGCGTATCGCACCCGGAACATTTTTGATCTGACTATGTGTTTATCCATTTGTTTTTATACTTGATGTTTTAAGGATATTAGAAGTTAAGATACCTGTCCTTTGTCTGCCTGCATTAATCGCACGTTGTAAACTAGCAAGAGCGCGGTTGTAATCGAGTATCGCACTCACCCGATTACCTTCTGCTGTTGTCAAATCGTTTTCCGCAGCAATTACTTCGGTTTGCGTACCCACACCAGCTTGAAAACGTAATCTTGCCAGACGTAAAGCTTCTTTTGCTTGGTCTAAAGCTACCGCAGAAGTCTGCACATTGTCTAAATTCGATTGCAGTTGAGCGTAATACTGTTCAACATCAAAGCGGATTTGATCGCGCTGTTGGGCAAAATTCACGGATGCGATCGCAATATCAATTTTGGCTTGCTGTGCTTGAGCTTTTGCTGCTCCACCATCAAACAAATTCAAGCTGGCTTGTAATCCCAATGAGTAACCATCTGTAACACTAATGCGATCGTCGAATTGATCTAACAAACTATAGCTACCGTTTAAACTGATTTGTGGTCCCAATGCTGAAAGTGCTTGTCGTCGTTTTTGCTCGTTGATATTTCTTTGTGCTAATTGTTGCGGTAATTCTGGTCGATTTTGATAAGCTTCGATAACACTGTCTTCTAATGTCTTATTCCACAAACCAGCTAACTTTACTGGGTCTTTCTAACTGGAGTCTTGTTGCTTGTAAATCACGATGATTGCGTTGTGCTAATTGAATGGCTTCCTCTAAAGTTATGGGCTGAGTTTGTTGAATTTTTACCTCTTCTGGTTTGGTGGGAAATTGTAGCGGATTAGGATTTAGATTTAATTGAGTATCAATCGCTTTTGCTTGAGTTGGTATTAACAAAAATACGCTAATAGCAGTAAAAAAATATAATAGAAAATACAAACTTAGATTCATGCGAGTAATTGTTCCTTTTTATTAGCTAACAATCAAACCATCTTGAACGCGGATAATTCGCTTTGTTTTGGCAGCAATATCAGATTCATGAGTCACAATTACAATGGTTATACCTTGCTCATTTAGTTCTGTAAGTAAATTCATTACCTCGTAGGAAGTTTGACTATCTAAGGCTCCTGTCGGTTCATCAGCTAAAATTAATGCAGGTTGGTTAATTAATGCGCGAGCTATAGCTACTCGTTGTTGCTGTCCTCCGGAAAGTTGATTTGGACGATTCAAAATTCGTTCTCCCAATCCTACTTTTGTTAAAGTTTGTATTGCTCTCTCCCGACGTTTAGGCTTAGTAATATTTGCATAAACCATAGGTAACATCACATTTTCTAATGCGGTAGAACGGGGTAGTAAATTAAATTGTTGAAATACAAAACCAATACGTCGGTTGCGAATATAGGCTAGTTCATCAGCTTTTAAAGTTGTTAAATTTTGACCTTCAAGAAAATAGTTGCCGCTACTAGGACGATCTAAACACCCAAGGATATTCATGAGTGTTGATTTACCAGAACCGGATGCACCCATAATTGCCACATATTCACCTCGTTCTATGGTTAAGTTAATACCTTTGAGGATGGGAACTGTGACCTCGCCTAAATGGTAACTTTTAGTAATTCTCTCTATCAAAATCATATAAGTTTTTCAGATGAATTAATGTTAGTATTCGTTGATGTAATTTTTAAATAAGTAGAGATAATTTTTCTTTTATATCAGAAATTAATATACGTGCATTATCTTCACTTAATATATTCATTAATAAGCATTCTAATTCTAAATCTACATTGATTATATGTGGATTATAAATGGTATAGATAAGCTGCTACGCAGCTTGATTGTATAATACAAAAATCAGTAACGGGTGCGATCGCCAATAAGGTATGCCAGCAAAAAACCATCTTTCTCAGGAACAGAAGGAACGACTAATAAAAGTGCTAAAAGAGCATGAGAATCCTTATGTGAGAGAAAAAATTTTGATTTTATTATTAATGAATGACGGAAAAACGTATCAAGAGATTAGTGATTTTTTAGATATTGCATATCCAACTGTAGCTTACTGGGCTGTTCATGGCGATCCAGATGATTTAGATAGTTTTTTAGATGGAAGAAGAAAAGGTAATTTTCGTAAAGCTACCGAAGAATATGAGGATTTATTATTAGAAACGGTTGACAAAGAGCCAGCAGAATATGGATATGATTTTGGTAGATGGACATCTGCGAGATTAGCAACATATCTCGAAACCAAAACAGGAATTAAGCTAAGTGGCTCTCAAGTTCAAAGGATATTAAGCAGAAAAAAGTACGTTTATCTCTGGGCAAAATACAGCCTGGAGGATAAACAGAATCCAGAAAAACGTAAGGTATTTAAGGAAAAACTATCAGAGTATTTGAGAATAACTAAAATAACCCCAGAACGTTTACAGGTATGGTTTTGGGATGAGAGTGGATTTAGTTTAAGAGTTATAAGACGAAAAACATGGGGAAGAAAAGGTTACAGGAAAAAAGTGACCGGACAAAGAAGGAAATGTTGAGTAAATATCATGGGAGGATTACGATATCACGATAAGAAAAGAATTAATTTTGTCATAAAAAAAGGAAATGCTGATGTATTTTATGAACAGCTTAAACTCTTGAATGATTTTATTTTAAAAGAATGGATAGAAGAAGGAAATAATATTGAATATTTTAATAATTGTTCACCAAGAATAGTTATTATTTTAGATAATGCGGTTCTTGCGTACTTAGCGTGCTAAAATGTTAAGATAACTATCCCGTATTTCACTAATATTTCTTATGAAAAGAGTTTTGACAGAACTATTAAACTTGCCTGATGTAGTAGTGGAGTCCAGTC
>JAYKJL010000312.1:0-12904 GCA_035285725.1 Nostocales cyanobacterium 94392
TCGGGATTTATGCGATTGTAAATTGACAGCAAACAATACACAACAGCTTGAAACTTTAGTCCGAACCTGTTTGGGTTTACCGTTTGGTGAATTAGAGATGCTATTGAAGCGTTTATTAAAATTCACCGATACCTTAGAAGAATTAATTGATGGGGTATTAGATTACAAAAAAAGTAAGCTAAAAGGTCAGGGTGTGGAATTTATAAGCGAACCAGATGTACCACAAGCTGCCGGTTTGGATTTATTAGAAGAAATTTTAGAACGTGCTGCGATACTACTTAAACCAGAAGCGAAACAACACAATCTCAGCTTTCCAAAAGGTATGATTCTTTGGGGACCACCAGGAACGGGTAAATCTTTGAGTGCAAAATTAGCAGCCAAGAAAATGGGTGTACCAATGGTTGCTGCTGACTGGGCTGGGTTAAGGGGTGCTACTGCATACGAATCAAGGAAGAATTTACGAGAGTTTTTACAATTTTGCGATGCGAATGGAGAACACGGTTTAGTCCTCTACTTTGACGACTTTGATAAAGGTTTTGCTGGTTTCGATTCCGACAGTGACGGTGGTGTATCTCGTCAATTAGCAGGAAAGTTACTGACGTGGATGCAAGAGAGAACATCACAGGTATTAGTTATGGCTACCGTCAACAGATTAGAGTTTTTACCTCCAGAATTAATACGTCGTTTTGATGAGATTATTTTTGTAGACCTTCCTCACGCGGGTGCGAGGTATGAAATCTTTAAATTACATCTAGCTAAATATTTTCCAGGATTGGATTTTTGCGAAAAAGATTGGTTGCGCTTACTGAGAGAAACAAAACTACTTACTCCTGCTGAAATTGCGCTGATGGTGAGAAAGACGGCAGAAGATGCGTTTTATCGAAATACACAGGAATGTTCTGGTGAGGGACTTGGGGAAAAACCTCTAACTGTGACTGTGAGGGACTTTTTAGAAGTGCGATCGCAATTTACTCCTAGCATGATTCGGGAAGAAGATAAAATTGTGGAGATTCGTAACAAAGCAGTTTATGCTCGTCCGGCTTCGTCGCCAGATACAAGCCGTTGGGCTAAAGAACCGGAGGTTTTGTTCGGTAATTGAAAGTACTAAGATTTCAAATTTTAAGCTCCAAACTCAGTAAACTGACGTATATATGGTTCATGAAATGCTAAAACAATATCAAGCTTTGGTACTCCCATTTCAACTAATTGATTAGCAATTCCAACTTCTGTACCATCGTGTTGAATCCAAATTTTCCCATCTTTAATATCAAGATGTAAAATACAACCCTTCATCGCGTTTATTTCCACGCCAACCGACATAAAGTAATTGATAGTGGTCTTCTTTTTCGTCAAAAATTGTTTGCACTTCATACTCTTCGTAATTTCTTGACATCGAAGCTCGCTTTTTTCGCTCTTCGAGAATATGTCGAATATATTGTCTATATTGTTCTACAGCCATTGACAAATAACAGAGATGTTCTACATCGTAAATCATCAATCGTAATTGATATTTCGCTATTCTAATGATATTAAGAGTAATTGCGTTCCGCGAATTGAACTTACAGGATATAAAAATATCACTATTGTGATAAACACATTTACGTTAATAGGAAGTCACTTTCATTCTAAAAATTGTTTGAGAATAAAAGTAAATATCTCAACATAGATTAATGAAGATTGGTCAATTTATCGCTTTAAAAGTTTTTCCTATTTTACTAACTTCTCTTACTATTTGGGTTTCGTCATCTTTAGCAGAGAACCAAACCAATTTACCCACTCGGATAATTGCTTCAGAAGAAGGAAATCTTGTTTCATTACCTGACTGGCAAAGAATATCATTTAACCAAATGCCAGTAATCCAAAAAAGTGGTTCAATAAAAGTTAACGGATTAGCTCGTGGATGGAATGCCGGGGATACTCCAGACAAATATTTAACTTTAGGCGATATTGATGAAGCACTAAAACCTCAATTATTAAGCATTGGCAATATCAATGACAATAATAAACTTAATACCTTAACTTTAAAAGAATTTCCATTATTAGGAGAACAAACTATTGGACATTTAGCAGATACAATACCAAATTTAGGAGAAACTAAGATAGCCGAAATACTACCAATCGCGGCATTGTTAAAATCTAAATCTCCTCAAACAAATATCAATACCTCCTTAACAAAACTTTTATCCCAAAATCCGACTTTAGGAAAGCTCAAACTCAATCAAACTGACTTATCAACATATACAATTTATGACATCCCCAACCTTGATGCAGTAAGACTATCAAATTTTAAAGGTTGGGAAAACGCTTTAGTTAAAGATATTCCAGGATTAAGCGATGTTCCTTTAGCTTCTTTCCCCCTTCCCTTAACAGAATCAGTTAACAAAGTTGCCAGAATTGATTTCATCTGGGGTACGGCAGAAAAACGTCCTCAGCGCACGGTATCTGGTTCTGATGTAGCAAGATTTTCCGTTCCCTGTGAAGAAGATAAGTGTCCTCATATTGAACTTGATGACTTAGAAAATTCAGGACGCAACATTAGAGGTAAATTTGAAGGAAGCTCTTGGATTAGCGGAAAATATCAGCGCGTGAGCGGTGGTTGGGGTTGTTTAAAATCGGTAAATGGAGGTAAGGAGCCTACGGGAAGACTGCCTTATGGAAGCGCTTTTAAAGTAGTAGTGATGGAACCCGACGAGAAAACCGATACTGTTGACACCGCTTTATTCTTCCGCTTCAAAAATGCCTGTGGTGCAACACCATATTTTATTGGTCCCGTTCCGTTTTTTACTTACAAAGTTAATACGCCTATTTTTCTAGGAGACTGAAGATGGAGGAGGGAAAGTGGAGCGGGGGAGGGGGACAGGGGGGGGAGTGGGGGAATTTTTATAGTTAATTTTAGAGCAGGATATGAGTATTAGTTTGTCTTCCAAAGTTATACATTTTGTCATCTATTTTAATTTTAGTTTAGGAATTGTCTTACTAATAATGACCTTATTTATGCGAAAAATGGGAGTTGAACCAATTCGCGTTCAAATGCCCAATCGCTCCATAACAGACATGATTCACATGGAAGTTGTTACCGCTTTTTGGAAATCTCTGAACGAATCTGGTGAAGGTAATCCACTGACAATAATTGGTCAAAAATATTTGGACGAGTATTTGATTGAATCTAAATATTTAAGTGGATTCTAGCAAAAAGGCAAGGGGTTTTTATGAAAGACTAATCTTTTTTATTGGGACTGCCTTCAAGTAAACCAAATAATTCTAGATGTATGACACAAATACAACAAACAGCTATGGACGATAATTGGGAGTGTGGAACCAAATGGTTTTTATCAAACTCCAAATTCAATGGCTATGAAAGCTATTCGTAGTAAATTAACAGCTGCTGATTGGGCGTTATGGTCTTATTTGCAAATGGTAGACCCTTTTGGAGATAAGATGATTGAATTACCGAAAATTCCGGAAATAGCCGAAGTCATAGGAGTAAGCTTCAGACAAATTAAACGCTCGCTTTCTCGCTTAGAAGAATTAGAACTTTATTTTTGGGAGCCTGTTTTAGTTCGCGGACAAAATTTAGCAGGTAAAAAAGCAAAAGAACTTTGTCAACAGAAAAAGACAAGTAAATTTTCTGGAAAAAATAAAATGACAGATTTGTCCAACTCTGGACAATTTTGTCCAACTTTGGACAGAATTGTCCAACTCCGGACAAATTTGTCCAACTTTGGACAGAATTGTCCAAATCGAGAGCCAGAACCTTTACCTGGCAATGGTTTCATTTCCCCTCAGACTTATTCAGACTTTATACAGACTCTCTCAGAAGGCGAGAGAGAGAATTTTTGGGAATTTTCTAAAAAGAAAACAGCTTCGTTACCAAAACCTCCACAACTACCAATGAAGTGGATCGAAGCTAACTTTGAAGAATTACGCGGACAGTGGCTCGAAACGCAAAACCCAAAGGGTAAATACAATTTCGAGGCTTTCAGTGAGCCACAGCATCAAATGTGGTACGGGCAGCTACAGGTTGTCGTGAAAAGTGCCACAGAATGTACAGACGATACGAATTTGCGGCAATTTTTTAACGACGATTTTTACGAATGTTGGTTCAATTGGGCGAAATCTGCTCGTGCGGACGTGCGCGAACTTTTAGCAAAAAATCCAATTCTTGGGGAGAACTATGGCTGAAAATCTCAGTTTTGCGAGTGTTAATAAGCTGCCTCCTCAAAATATCGAAGCAGAACAAGCGATTTTAGGCGGTATCTTGCTCGACCCAGGTGCTATCGCAAGAGTTAAAGACATACTTGTGACGGATGCTTTTTACCTGGGCATTCACCGGGATATTTACACTGCTGCGTTGGAACTTGATAACTCCGGTAAGCCTACCGATATGCTCGCAGTTATTAACTGGCTGTGCGATCGCAATCAACTTGTAAAAATTGGTGGTAGAAACCAATTAGCGTCCCTGGTAGACCGGACGGTATCGGCAGTTAACATCGATGCCTTGGCTCAATTGGTAATGGATAAATACCATCGACGGCAATTAATCAAAGCCAGCGGCGAAATTTACGCCCTAGCGCACGACCAAACCGAAGAAATAGGTAAACAGCTATCCATAGCCTTTTCAAAGGTTTTAGAGGTAAATAACAGCGCTTTTGCATCATCCTCCGAACCAACGCCCTTATCATCCATCTTGATAAATGCCTTTGAACGCATTGAAGAAAAAAGTACGGGCATATCACCAAGGGGCGTTAACACTGGATTTTATGACCTAGATGCGGTAATCGGAGGATTTAAACCAGGAAAATTAATCACAATTGCTGGTCGTCCGGCGATGGGCAAATCATCGTTTTTAGGTAATTTAGCTTTTAATATTTCGCGACATCAGCAGATGCCAACTGTAATTTTTAGTCTTGAAATGGGCAAGGAAGAATGGGGAGATAGATTTCTATCGACTGATATGCCCATTGAATCAAGTTATTTACAAAATGGCTTTGTTAGTAAAACCCAATGGGACATGATAGCGCAATCGATTAGTTTTTTAAGTGAATTACCCATTTACATTGATGATTCACCCATATTAACTATCAATTCAATTCGTACAAAAGTTAAACGATTGATTGCAGAAAATAATCGTATTGGCATGATTGGAATTGACTATTTGCAGTTAATGGAAGGGACGGATGATGATGGTTTTAATCTGGCTTTTCAAATTGGAAAAATCACCAGAGGGTTAAAGCAATTAGCACGGGAATGTAACACAACTGTTGTCATATTGTCGCAGTTAAATCGTGGTGTGGAAGGTAGAAATAACAAACGTCCTCTGATGTCAGATTTAAGAGAATCGGGACGAATTGAGGAAGATTCGGATTTAGTATTGCTTCTGTATCGTCATGAATATTATCACCCCGACACGATTGATCGAGGTATTGCAGAGTTAATTGTTGCTAAGAATAGAGGTGGACCTACAGGAATAATAAAACTGCTGTTTGATGCACAGTTTACTTGTTTTAAAAATTTGGTACGGCAATAACTGCTCATAGAGGATTTACCAAGCAATTGTTTTGACTTGATATGGGAGTGTAAAAAATGACGATGTTTTTTAATACCGAGCAATATCAGCAACCATTTCAACAAAGTTATGAAGGCGATTGGGATGGTGTTAAATATGACCCCACTTGGGACGAACTCGACGATATTCCCAAAATTCCACAAGACGAAGTTTCCACAATAACTATTGACCCTGAGTTTAAAAATTTAATTCCTCCTCTATCGACTGAAGAAAAATCACAGTTGGAAGCAAATTTAAAGGAATTTGGTTGTCTTGACCCGTTAATCGTGTGGCAACATCATAATATTTTACTCGATGGTCACAACCGTTATGAGATATGCACCCGCGAGCACATACTTTACAAAGTTGTGGAAATTGAAATTGCTTCAAGAGAAGCTGCTATTTGCTGGATTGCGAATAATCAACTGGGTAGACGCAATATTACACCTGAAGTTGCCAGTTACTTACGAGGTAAACGATATCTCAATTTGAAAGGCGATCGCAATCACAATCTGAAACAGAATTCACCGAACGGAAATAATTTCCTATCGGTAGATGTGGCTCAAAGTTTGGCACAGCAGTACAAAGTTACTGGTAGAACTATTCGTAACGATGCTCAGTTTACGAATGCATTAGATACTTTAGCGCAATCGCTGGGTGAAGAACTCAAGCATTCTATATTAGCTCGTAATAGCGGGCTGACTAAAAAGGATATTTTATCACTTGCGAAAGTTGTTGATCAAGAAGGAAAAGAATCGGCACAAAAATTACTCCATAGTAAGCAAAATAAATCTGATATAGTCCGGCAAATAAAGGATAAGCAGCGCGTACCTAATCCACATCATGTTGGTGAGGTGTGTCGAATTATGCCAAAATATGAACCGGATTTAAGACAATTCTCTGGGTGTTGGTGCATTATTTGTCAGATAAATCCTCATAGTTGCAGTATTAAAACCTGGAAAGTTGATTTGGAAACTGTTAAACCAGAGCATTTAGAAAGAGCTTATGCAGCGAGTGAAGATGCAGCTTCCCAAAATTGCATTCGGCTCAGACATATAGTTAGTAAAGTTGAATCAGATTATGAGCCTACCCATGCAGCAGTACTAGAAGTGTTGGGAAAGGTTCATGACCCATCTAGCTTAACACTTAAGCAGGAGCGAATATTGGCTTTTCTTGAAGCAGAGTATTCAATCAGTTGAAAGGTGGTAAAACTAAGGCGTTAAAGAGTATTGGACTCGGTTGTCATATTTTCTTAGCAACCGATGAAATACTCCACAAATATGGCAATTTGGGGAGTTCAATTTAATCAAATTCTATTTGGGAATTTTTGGGATGTATACTCCCGCTGATTTTCGTATGATTTGCTTCATTTTGCTGTTTATTATCTTTAGTCTCGTGTCGAGTTAACATCAAAGCACCGTATTCTAGGTCGAATTTAACACCTCGCATTGCTAACCCTTTGAGAGTACAAGCATAAGCATTTCTGCCTAATTTACCTCCAGCAAACGCAACACCATCTGTGGAATAGGAAATACCTTGAATAACACCCTCCGAATTGAATTTCAATGATGTTTCTACATCTACTATTTTCAACTTTTCAATAAATTCAGTAAAACTCACTCCTGGTTGAATCGCAGTTTCTATTGCATCTTGAATTTTCTCAATTGCACTCTTATCCGCTGGTTTATTCGGCAGTCCCAACTCAAATTCTTGGTTTTCTCGAAACATTCGTCGCTTTTGTCCGGTAGATGGTGCTGTACGGTCAACGGACCATGAGTTTGGTACGGGGGTTAAGTTAAATTGAGATTCTAAATTTCTCAAAACCTTTTCCAAACGTCGTTTATCATACCAATCAGATACACATTCACCATCGATATTGATACGACTTGCGGCAATATGTAGGTGGAAATGATTACAGTCATTATGGGATGCTGCAAAATAAAGGTTTTTCTCAAACCCCATTCCTAAAAGCGTTTCTTCGACTATTTCTTCTAATTCTTGATTTTCTGGTTTTTCGTGAAATGGGAAGCTAATACTAATGTGACTAACTGGCGATCGCACTCTCGGATTTAACTGCTGTGTCGCACAGAGTTGCTTGTAAAAGTCCTGGGGTGTTTCTCCTGCAAGGTTTGTGCAAATTAACTCAGCTTGTTCTTTTTCAAGGATGTATTTGGTAAGCCCTGCAAAGCTTTTACCTTTTTTTATCTTGCCAATCATTCTATTAAAAATTGTATGACTACTAAACTAAGCTATTAAATTAATCACTAACTTTTTCCCAAAATTCTCCATAGCTTTTGTAAAGAAGTACAGTCGTTAGTTCCAATGGTAAATCATCCCATTTACATCGAATTCCTTTTTCTGTAATTTTTATACAAATACCCATGTATACTTTGTTATCATCTGTACGACGACAGATACGCTCACCTATTTTTATTTTTGGCTGTTTCGGCATAGTACAGCTTTGATGGAATTGAATTTACTCTTACCAATTATCGCTCATTACTGATTTCTTCTTCGCTTTCCAAAACTAAACATAAACGTAATGTTGAAATTTCTCTCAACAACTCCTCAAAAGGATTAAAGTCAATAGGTGGTAGGGTTAAACCTTGGGCTATGGCATGATTTTGAATGGCGGCTATTTGACTAATATCTTCGCTAATTTTTAATAATTGCCAGTAGCATTTCCAGTTAACTTGGGGAATACTCTTGATACGACATCCTGCCATAGAGCGTCTAACCAATTCTGCTTTACTGATACCGTTGGATTCGGCTAACGCTTGCCAATGCTCATTTTGTTCGGGAGTCAGTAGAATTTCAAATCGGACTGTATGTTGTTTTCGTTTAGCTGGCATTGCGATCGTTAAATATTATGCAATGAAGAAGATGAGGTGTTTACAAAGATGCTAGCACGAAAGACTTTTCCAGTTAGATGAATTGATTGCACAACCAGAAAAAAGCCTGGATGAACCAGAGGTTAATTAGGAAATATTTTCTCAAAGAATAAATACGTATACCACCACTGCTTGCTCCTCCCGATATCAAGCGAAGGAAGACAATCTGCCGCGCAAGCAAGAGTAGGGGGAATGAAGGGAGTATTTGCCCATAAGCTTGATAACAGACACTTTTACCCTAGCAAATCCCTCCTCTAACCTTTACGTCAATAGTGATAGAACAAGTAACGACTTTAGTTATATCCTCACCCGGATTTCTAATTGCTACCCTAATAGAGATACTGTGTGGGGAAATTACTTATGGGTAGATTAAATAATCTTGCATACCCCGAAGTTACTCTGACTATAGATTTTGGTGGAAGTGGTACTAAGGGTATAGTGCAGATTCGCGGTGGTAAACCAACAGCATTCTGGATAGAAGCTGCTGTAATCGAAGTTCCTTACACTTCTTTAGCTTTTCAAACTCGTAACTTGGGTAATGCTTATCCTGAAAATACTGCATGGGTGGGAATTGGTGAAGATTATCGAGCAGTAGGTTACTTGGCACGGAGCATCTACAGTGCGACACCGAGACTAAAACCGCGCAAGTATGAACTGGCATTATATAAAACTCTGGCTGCTATATGGGTGATAAAACATAAATTCAAGTTATCCGACTGCTTTGACATTTCTCTGGCATTACTTTTACCACCGGGGGAATTTGAAGATTCAGCGTTGCTCAAACCTATGCTCAAGGAAGCTTTGGCTGAATTTGATACACCAACCAAGAAGATTAATGCCAACTTAGTCGGTTACGAATGTTTTCCTGAAAGTGGTGGGATTTATGCAATGTATTGCAAAAACACGGGTGAGGCAATAAGGCGTAAAGTCATAGCCTTGGTAATGTTGGGGTATCGCAATGCCTCGGTAATCATATCTCGTCGCGGTATTTTGAATCGCGGTAAAACAGCTAAGTTGGGCATGACTAAAATGGTTGATTTAGTCATAGAACGCACATCAGGGTTAGAAGCAGAAGAATTGATTGAAGGGATTGTTGCTGCGGGTAGCGAACCAAAACCCCAGCATTTTTATCATTTGTGTAATTCTAGTAACATAAAAGATACTCAAATTGAAAAAATTATATCTGTTGTAAATTCATCTAGAGCGGAATATGCTGTTGTGCTTATGAGTTGGTTAACAGAAGTATTGCCGAATAAAAACGAATTGGATGAAGTAATTATTTGTGGTGGTACAGCTGATTACCTGCGAGAAGAATTAGATTCAGTGTTTCCAACAACACCTATAGTTTGGCATGGTGGCGTGGAAGTGCCACAAACTTTAAACGAGCAGTGGTTGGGAAATCGTTTAGCTGATGTGTGGGCATTATCGGTATATCACGGTATTAAAGTTCGAGCTATTGGGAGGAGGGGGAGAGTGGGGGAATGAGTAAAAATCAATATGAGTAAAAAAAAGGACTTCCTGTGGCGCTATCAACCACCGCTCAATTCAGACAGAGCAAAAATGCTTAGTTACATTCAGAACGAGAAATTGCATCCATTTCAAGATAAAACCGTAATGATAATTACTGCTCTCAATGCTTACTATATGGCTTTAGCACTATACAGCGAAGATAGTCATTCTCATGAAACTCTAGAACTGATATTTCTAGATTCAGTAAAGGCGATCGCCAATCACTTACAGTACGTGAGCATTGCTATAAAAGTAGATTCCTCTTCAGTTGGTAATGTTTTGTCTACTGTGTTTGGGGGATTAGAAAACAGTAATAAAGCATCCGAAAAGCCATTGAATTCTAATATTGAGTTACCACCGTCGGATGTTCATAAAGAAATGGATGATTTTGACTTAAAAGTATGGAATTTGGCGGGAATGACAACAGATAGCGAAGTCTTTGATTAGGAGGAATCAGTTAACTATGGCGAGAATTCATTTAATTGATGGTGAAAAAGGGGGGGTGGGAAAGTCGTTATTTACCCGCGTCATGGTTCAGTATGCGATTGATAATAAATTGGAACATACTTTAGTTGATGCAGATATAACGAATCAAGATGTGAAACGTTTCTATAATTATGCTGTTGATGCTGAATTTAGTGAAGCAGTAAATAAAGGAGATAGGGCTGACATCATTTTTGAATTAGCCAGAAAGCAACCCGTGATTGTCAATCTTCCCGCAAACGTATTTCCTCAAGTTAAGAACTGGATAAAAAAGGGACGTTTGTTAGAAGTAGCAGATAAATATGATGTAGATATTTGTAAATGGTTTGTCTGTGATGGTGGTTTTGAATCTATCGATTTATTTTACCAATCTTTGAAATTATACAAAGATAAAATGCTTCATGTTTTTGTGAGAAATTTTGGTAAAACCGATGATTGGAGTTTTTTAAAAGATAATGGTACTTACAAAGATTTATGTAAAAAGTATGAAAAAACTTTAAAAATCATTGATTTTCCAATGCTATATCCGGGAGATAGATATTTTATCGACTCAAATAAGTTTCGATTTGATGCAATAGAAATTGGAGAAAAGATGCCTATAATGTCGCAGCAAAGATTATCTACTTTTTTAGAAGAATCTAGTCAAGCAATAGAAAGTACTCAAATGTGGGTAAAGGAGAAAAAATCAGCTAAAACTAGTAATACTCAGAGTAGTTAGGTCAAATTTATAATTGCTTTCTGTTTAATTATTTCGTGATATCTTATCAGAGATTAAAGGCAAATTTTATGAATTATGAACTTCAAACTTTATACTCAACAAATCAAGCTTTTAACTGTGACGTGATAATTAGTGATAAAGAACAATACATGGGAAGATTATATGTTCTTACTACCGAAGATAGTATATTACAGAATTTAGGAATTAAATCGGAATGGTTTCTTGCTCATCAAGAAGCAGATGTATTGATTAGCGGACACATTAATCGTGAAGGTAAATGGAGTTTATCATCCTACCGAAATTTAGAGCCAAGTTTTGAATACACAACTCGTAATCAAATATTTGACCAAGTTTTTAGTCCGGAGTATGTGTGGGAATTAGCGCATTTACGTGAAGAACTAATTTCAAATATATCCCAGGTTGTAAATAATTCTAATGATTCGAGTAGTAATGAAGATGATGAAGATAATGCAATCAATAAGAAAGACGTAGCTGTTATGGCAGAGCAACTAAGCATTACTCCTAACAATCTAAATTTCTTAAGAGATTTAATTATTCATTCTTTTTCGGATGAATTAGTTACTTTAGAACAAGAATTAGAAATAGAAAAGCACAACAATCATCTACATAACGAACAACAATCAGCAGTAAACACCACAAACATAACTGAAATTATGAATTACTTTCAACGTGAAGCTGCTCCAAAATTAGATGAAAATGAATTATTTCATGCTCAAATATATTTAACTGAAAGAATCATGGATGAGTTTGTCTTTAAACCTTTTGGAATTGTCACAATAAATGTTGAAGATAGTTGCTGTAGTTTGCGCGATGCGAAAGATGGACATACTATTTTTACTGCGACTTTCGACGCTGATATTATTCACGGTTTGGGTGATATTGATGCTGCCAAAATTGAGATGATTTTGCATCAATTCGATAGAGAAGATTTTCGACGAGCAAGAAACGCAATGGAAGAAGAACGTTCAGTTAACGAAGTTGATCGGAGCGAAATTAAGCAACAAACAGGAATTGATTATGGTGCATAGTTTGCGAAAAGCAAAAAATGAAAGTTATCTGAATCGTTTACTTGAAGGGAAAGATGCTGATTTTCAAAGACGGGTTTTAGCGGTAGCAGTTGAGCATGGACTATCTACAAGCGACCCTTTATTCCTAATAATGTTGTCAACTGGTCAGCTTCAGGTGCTGTTAGAAGATAAACCCAATGAATTCAACCAATTGTTTCAACGTTGGTCGGAAGCTATTTATGAGCATTTGGAGAAAGCAAAGCGTACTGCTGTGAGTGGTCAGGAAGTGGAAATCCGCTCGATGGTCAACCGACTCATCAAACATTGCGAGTCGAAAGAGCGAAGCCGCTTGAGGGTAATGTTACCAGCGATGGGATTACTTGTAGCGGCAATTGGATTTGGTGTTTTGACTGGTTTATCTGTTCGGGTATGGTTGGATGGTGGATATGCACCTGAAAAACCCAAGTTACTAACAGTTGCAGAGGTGGAAAGTTTGCGCTGGGTAAAAAGTTCTCAAGGTCAGTTAGGACGTAATATTATTACTTGGAATTCTGAAAGTTTGACTAATTTAAAGTGTACTAATAATCCCGAACAAAGGGCTGTAGTTAAGAATGAAAAAAGAAAGAATATTACTCGTCAAAGTGACTATTGCTTATTACGGGTAAAACCTCCTTAAGAAAGTAAGTAGCTGTCTTAAATAAAAAATTACGGGATTAAATCATTTTTATTA
>JAYKJL010000313.1:0-3560 GCA_035285725.1 Nostocales cyanobacterium 94392
AAATTATTTTTCGATTAATTAAGATTTCACCTAATGCTTGACTGCGGCTGCGTTGAGAAACTTCTAGTGCTTCTTTGTTTTTACCTTGTTCAATCAATGCACGTTGTAGATAATGATAAATACTTTCTCTGGTGTAATATAGAAATGCAACGTCAATACCTAAATCTAAATTAGTATCTGTTAAATGCTCTTTCCTATAAGCTTTACTTCCTTCCCATAGCTTAATCGCATCCAAAAAAGCTTTTTCAGCTTCGGCATATTTTCCTGTTTTGAGTAAAATTATTCCTTGACGTTCTAGTGTTTTTTCTAAGGCATAGGAATCGCCAGCTTCTTTTAATAAAATTAGAGCTTTTTCATAGAGATTTAATGCTTTATTTGGCTGTTCTAAAAGCTCATACATTAGCCCTTGATAACTCAGAATATTACCTTCTAATGCTCGGTCGCCTAATTCTTGAGAAATCGTTAATGCTCTTTGATAATACTCGATTGCAGCATCTGTTTCTCCTTGTTGCAAGTAAATTAGCCCAACAGATAATAATGGTTGCGATGCTCTAACCCCTAAAACGTATTTGTCATCACCCAAATAATAAGAAGTCAGAAGATTGTAATAGATATATTCTAGTACATTTGCCATCGTTATTTTTTGTATCAGAGAATTAACTTTACCACTAAATTCAATACTGGTGTTTTTATTAACTTGCCTGTTTCTTGAAAAGGACATCTCGATTAAATTCAAGTAATCTAGCGCTTTTGCCGATTGTTCTGAGCTTCCATGATCAACAAGATAAAGTATTATACTAAAGTTAGAAACAAGACGACTGAGATTATTATTATAAATAAATGGACTGACTGTTATTATTTGTGTATGGTTATTAAAATTTTTTGGATCTAATAATTTATCATAATTATTAATAGACGAGTTAAGAATTTTTGATATTTCTATATTTTTCCCTTTTTCTATTAATGATAAATCTCGATGAATATCTAGAGCTTTGAAGTAATGTCCCTGACTTATAAACGCTGATCTAATAAATTTTATGGTATCTATTTGACCAGATATATTATTGAGCTTATGATATATTTTTAGCGCTTCTTGATAAGTTTTTAAACTTTGTATTATAGATTTAGGACTGCGAATTGAAGAATAGTATCTTCCTATTTTCATCAAACTTTCTGCTGTACCTTTATTATCTTTTAAGATTTTTCTCAAAGTGATAATTTCTTCAAAATATTCAATAGTTTTGTCAAATTTACCTAATTTATCCCAAGCAACTCCAATCTCGTAGAGAGTATTCGCAACTTCGGTGTTATTTTTTAAATTTCTAAAAATAGTCAAAGCCTTTTGGTAAAACTCAATCGCTTCCTGATGCTTGCCTTCTTCGGTATAAAATTCAGCAATGTTTAAAAGTACAGAAGCTTCTCCTGGTTGGTCATCAATTTCTTGGTAAATATTTATTGATTGCTGATAAAATTTGAGTGAATTGTTATATTTTGCATCTCTGGTTGCATTTCTTGTTGACTTACTCCATTGCTGATAAGCATATGCAATATTGATTAAAATTTGACTTTCTTGTCTACGTATATCTTTCAAACTAATTGCTTTATTGTCAACTGCTTTTAAAACTAATAATGCTTGTTGATAAAACTCAATTGCTTGAGAATATTCCTTTAAATAGCCCCAAGAAATTCCTATAGAGTTTAGTGTATCAGCCACTTTGATTGCATCTTTTAAATTCTTAAAAATAGCTAAAGCTTTTTGATAAACATCAATAGATTCTTTATGCTTTGATAGCTTGCGATAAAGTATCGCTATTCTCTCCAGTGAAGAAGCTTCTCCTGGTGAATTATTTAAGTTTTGGTTGATTTTTAATACTTTTTCATAAAGTCCAATAGCTTGTTCATAGTATTCATATTTTGCATCGAGGCTTTCAACTTTAGGAGAGTCACCCAATAGCTCATAAGTAAAGGCAAGATTAGTTAAAAATAAACTTTCTTTACTTTGTCTATCTTTTAACGTAATTTGTTTATCATCAACAGTTTTTAACACAGATAAGGATTGTTGATAAAACTCAATAGCTTTAGGGTATTCACCTAAATTAGTCCAAGCAACACCTATATAATTGAGTGTTTCAGTCACTTGTAAGTTGTCTTTTAACTCTTGAAAAATAGCTAATAATTTCTGGTATGTTTGAAGTGCTTCTTTATGCTTTGATAGCTGACTATATGCTTGAGCAAGGTTAAATAACAATAAACTTTCTTTTCGCTTGATATCTTGTATAGACACTTTTTTGCTATCAACAAGCGTAAGTGCCATTAATGATTGCTGATAATAACTACTGGCTTTGGTATACTCATCTAAATTAGACCAAGATAATCCTATATAGTTGAGTGTATCAGCCACTTGTAAGTTGTCTTTTAAAGATTGGAAAATTGCCAAAGATTTTTGATACCAATCAATAGCTTCTTTGTATTTTGATTGTTTAACATAAATTATGGCAATTCTTTCATATAGAGAAGCTTGGTCATGAGCAGGGGCTAATTTCTGATAAATTGGTAATGCTTTTTTAAAATACTCAATGGCTTTATCATATTTTTCATTTTTGGTACTGTCTTGAGTTGAATCTGCAAATAACTCATAAACATTAGCAAGATTTACTAAAAATAGACTTTCTTGAGTTTGTATTTTCTGAGAAGTTATTTGTTTTTCGCTAACAAGCTTCAATAGTAATAATGATTGTTCATGAGATTCAATTGCTTTGGGGTAATCACCCAAATCTCTCCAAATAGCTCCAATCTTATTCATGAAAATTGCTGCTTCAAAGTTTTCACCTATCTCTCGATAAATTGCCACTATTCTTTGATAGGATTCAATTGCTTGTTTATATTGTTTAGATTCATTATAAATATTACCTATTGACTCTAGCAACCAAACTCTCTCTTTAGGCTCAAGTTGACCTTGATAAGTTGATAATATTTGCTGAAATAAATCAAGTGCTTTCTCAGTCTCTTGTAATTCATAGTATTCTATCCCAATCAGCGTCATAATTATCCTTTTTGTTCTAGAGAACTTACCTTGTTCTGCTATTTTTAAAGCTTGCTGATAGACTTCCAGCGCTTTTTTGGGTTGCTTTTGTTTACTGTGAATTAGCCCAAATCCAGTCATACTAAGCGCTTCTGCATCGCGTTCTCCTTGCTGTTTTGCTGCTTGTATGGTGCGCTCAAATATTTGCCGTGCTTCCTCTAGTTTTTCTTCATGAACGAGTGATAAGCCTTTTTCAGCTTGTAGGATGAGTTCTGATTTTGGCTGGTTTTTTGTGTGAGCTATTACAACTCCTATTTGCGGAGAAAAAATAGGTGCAGCAGCAAAGGGGACTAAACCACAAAGCAACAGTAACAGATGAAAACAATATTTTTGAGGATACATGAACAACTCCTAAGTATGATGATATTGAGATAAATGAATTATTTTTTCTTGATTTTTATCTAAAAAGCGCAATGCAGAATAACTAAGATTCAACCACATTAATAATGGTTGAAATTGCTGCAAGTTGGCTTTTAGC
>JAYKJL010000314.1:0-4066 GCA_035285725.1 Nostocales cyanobacterium 94392
TGCACGAAGAAGTATTTTGATAAGGAGAAACCCCTGATTTATCTCGTCTCGGCTTTGACCGTAGCCTGGGTAAACAAGCAAAGGCAAGATACAGAGTGTATACCGCCAAAATTCGATGGACTCAGAAAGCCAACAAAACAATATAAAAGTAAGCGCAATTGCAACACTTATCCGTAAGTAGTTGTTTTGAGCGTTTAGGGGAATAATTGACTATTCCTTTTAAGCAAGTCTTAGTCTTAAAAAATCTGCGTGTCTTCAGACCGCAGAGTGTCAAAAAATCAAGGCATTCTACTGAAGACTATGGCTCAAACTGTGATGCAAACTCAGAGGAGTGTAACCAATTTCCAGCCGCTTGATGTTGAACTGCGGAACGTCTTCAAGTTTTTCAACCAAGAACCAGCAGTACATGGTGTGGACTTGGATGTGAGACAGGGAGAGTTCTTTAGTATTTTAGGACCCTCTGGTTGTGGTAAGACAACCATCTTACGGTTAATTGCTGGCTTTGAAAGAGTGGACGCAGGCAAGTTGTTGATTCAAGGCAAGTCCATGACTCATGTACCTCCTTACCAAAGACCTGTGAATACTGTATTTCAAAGCTATGCTCTGTTTAATCACTTGAATGTGTGGGAAAATATTGCTTTTGGACTGCGGTTAAAAAAATTATCTCCATCAGAAATTAATAGCAGAGTCACGGAAGCTTTAAAGCTGGTGAAAATGGAAGGTTTGCGATCGCGCTTTCCTTCTCAGCTTTCTGGTGGTCAACAACAACGAGTTGCTTTAGCTAGAGCTTTGGTTAACCGTCCCGCTGTCTTACTCTTAGATGAACCTTTGGGAGCTTTAGATTTAAAACTGCGGAAGGAAATGCAGGTTGAGCTATGCAACATCCATAAAGAGTTAGGATTGACTTTTATCATGGTGACTCACGATCAGGAGGAAGCACTCAGTTTATCTGATCGGATCGCGGTGATGAATCAGGGCAAAATTGAACAAGTTGGTACTCCTCGCGCCATTTACGAACGTCCCGAAACAGCTTTTGTTGCAGATTTTATTGGTGATACCAATTTATTTAGCGGCGAAATTACTGCCATTGATGCCGAGTATGTTAGAGTTTTGACTAAAACCGGATTTTCTATTGTTGCTGCTCGTACAAAAGATACACCCTGGGAATTATTACAGGCGGTAGTTTTAAGTGTGCGTCCTGAAAAAATTCAGATTTCTCTTTATCATCCCAATCTACCCACAAACTGCTTTGAAGGTCGGTTAGTTAATATCATGTATTTGGGTACTCATGTTAATTATGTCGTGGAATTAGCTAATGGCATCAATGTTAATGTTTTACAACCTAATACCTTTGGTAGTTTACCAGACCGGAATACACCTATTTACATTTGGTGGGCAGAAACTGACTGTTTAGCTATTAGTCAAACATCAAAGGTGAATTAAGAGTAAACCATGATGATGACAATAACCAGGAGAAGGGAATTTATTAAAACAATGGCGTTGCTTTCTAGCTTGTCTTTAAGTAGTTGTGGCTGGAGATTAGCTAATGTCAGCGCCAATAATTATACTGGTTCAGTTTCTGGGAAAAGTGATGAATTGTATTTATATACATGGAGTCAATATACTGATCAAGAATTACTATCTACTTTCACTACCCAAACCGGCATCAAGGTTTTGGCAGATGTGTTTGATTCTAACGATGTGATGCTGGCTAAACTCCAAGCTGGAGGAGGTGCTAGTTATAGCGTTATCTATCCATCTGATTATATGGTACAGAAGATGGTAGAAAAAAATTTGTTAGCAGAAATTAATCACGAACTTTCAATAGGGTTAGAAAATTTATTTCCTCAATTTCAGAATCCTACTTATGACCCTAACAACCGTTATAGTTTACCTTTTAATTGGGGAACAACGGGATTTATCTATAACTCGGAAAAGCTGAAAACTCCCCCTGAAGATTGGGAATATCTTTGGCAAAATCAAGAGCAACTTTATAAACGGATGACTTTACTAAATGATGTGCGGGAGGTGATGGGAGCAACATTGAAAATGCTTGGTTATTCTTATAATTCGCAAAATGCCACAGAAATTAAAGCAGCTTATGAAAAATTGCGGTCATTAAAACCAGCGATCGCCGCTTTTGATACTGATGCTTGGCAAAACCAGATGTTGGCAGGAGATTTATTATTAGCTATGTGTTATTCTGCCGATGGCGTGAAGATATCCAAGGAAAATCCTAAACTTAAATATGTAATTCCTCGCAGTGGTTCTTCTCTCTGGACAGATACTATTGTTATTCCCAAAACAGCGCCTAATATTCCTGGTGCTTATAGTTGGATTAACTTCCTTCTGCAACCTGATGTAGCTGCCGAAATCAGCAAAAGATTGAAAATTGCTACTCCTAATCGTGCAGGATTTGAACAATTACCAAAAGAAATTCAAAATAATACTAGCTTATTTCCTCCTGAATCAATTTTAAATAAATGTGAACGCCTCACACCTGTAGGTGATTTTGAAGCAGTTTATGAGCGATATTGGACTCAATTACTAGCATAAAATACCTAAAATAATGGCTGTTAATTGATTTTTTGCAATTACCAATTACCAATTACCAATTACCAGCCCAAACAGATAAGATAGAAATAAGATAGAAAATCTAAGATCGCAAATTGGTATCAGGCTGTGTCTATTCAACTTCCTAAATCTCCCGTAGCATCCCCTAGCAATATTGCTAAAAAACCACCACAATTATATCGTCATTTTGTCCAATGGTTGCCTCCTTTATCCTTACTTGCACCATCAGGGATTTGGTTATTACTGTTGTTATTGCTGCCAACACTGATAATTTTGCAATTGAGTTTAGTTAAGGATATCAGACCAGGTGATCTTGTCAATCCTAATGGATTGGATAACTATCTTCGTATTTTAGAACCGCTGTATTTACGAGTTATCTTCAATTCCCTATTTCTGGCAATTAATACCACAATTATTTGTTTAATTGTGGGTTTTCCAGTAGCTTATTGGATTGCCCAAATGTCACCAAAACGGTGGCGAACTTTATTATTATTAGGCTTTGTTTTGCCTTTATGGACTTCTTCTTTACTGCGTTCTTATGCTTGGATTACTATTCTTCGTCCTACTGGATTATTAAATAGTTTACTTACCAGTATAGGTTTACCAGCTTTGGAATTGTTGAACCGAACTCCAGCAGTTTTAATTGGCATGAGTTACAGTTTATTACCCTATATGGTTTTAGTATTGTATGCTTCTTTAGAAAAATTAGATCGACGTTTATTAGAAGCTGCTGCTGATTTGGGTGCAAACCCAGTACAAACTTTTTTGAAAGTGACAGTACCCCAAGTTTTTCCCGGTATTGCTGCTGGTTCTTTGTTGGTATTTATTACAGCATTGGGAGATTTTATTGATCCAGAATTATTGGGTGGTGCTTCCAGTATGACTGCTGCAAGGTTGGTTTATAATCAGTTTCTCGGTGCTACTCAAAATTGGGGTTTTGGTTCAGCTTTGAGTATGACTTTGATTTTGGTGGTGAGTATTGCCTTAGCGGTAGCTTACCGTTCGCGCAGCGTGCCGAAGGCATAGTTATCGCCCTGTTAAGCTTCTCCGGTCTAAAGACACGGAGATTTCTAAAGAGTCCATAAACGAACTTTCTTAGGCTGGCTTAAACAGCCTCTACCGATTCCGCTAAGATCGACTCCTAGCATTACCGCTACTTTTCTCAAAATATTAGCAGCACCATTGCAGTCTGCATTAATTTTGAACCCATCAGAAGTTTTATATACTCCACGACTAACTCGTTTACCACTTGCTTTCCACCCTTCGGGTTTCGGTTGGTGAGCGAAGTCGAACCATTCACCGAATTTAGGCATATTGTCAGCATCAAGAAACGATGATTGAGAAGTGTATGATTCTTCTGTTTCTATAAAATCTATTCCGTATTGTTTACATAATTGAGCAATACGGTCTTTTAATCTTGCTGTGGGAATTTGGACAAACTTCTGATTGTTTTTAGACCCCAAATCAATACTATCTTTTTGTCCTTTATTCC
>JAYKJL010000315.1:0-14318 GCA_035285725.1 Nostocales cyanobacterium 94392
TTTTTATAGTTCAGTAGGAGATTAGCAAAAAAGTCTTGATTTGTCTCAACAAGCATATTCAACAGCGGAAAAACTGCAAAATCCTCAATGGGAAGGCATGAGTTTATTTTTACTTGCTTTTGTACATTTTGCTAAAGGTGAACCGCAAAAAACTGTTGAAATGGCTAATCAAGGACTAGCTATTTCTCAAAAGACTAGAATGGTTTGGCTAGAAATGCTAGCAAATGTAGTACTTAGCTTAGGTTATGGTGATTTAAATAATGACCAAAAAGCGATGGAATCATCTCAAGCCTTACTGACAATTACTAAAAAAGTAAAAAGTCCTAGAGATGAAAAAACTGCACTGACGCTTATAGGAAATATTCATCGTAAATTTGGTAGAAAGCAGGATGCAATAAACGCATATAAACAAGCTTTAGCAATTAAAGTTTCAGCCAAATCTGTAGGTGATGACTCCGGTATATATGCTGGCTTAGGTCGTGCTTATGCTGATTTGAATCAACCTGAAGAAGCGATTAAAAATTTTAGAGAAGCTTTCACTCGTGCAGAGGAAATAAGACGCGGTTTCCAAGGATTAACACCAGATTTACAAGCATCTTTTTGGCAACAAATAGCTGATTTTGATAGAGTAAAAACGGTCGATATTTACCGTCAATATGCAGAGTTATTACTCAAACAAGGACGTACAGCAGAAGCACAGCAGGTTTTAGATTTAATTAATGTACGAGACCTGAGAGAAGCGAGAAGCCAAGCAAAAAATAACTCTTTAATTGCTTTGGGATTAAAAATTCAAGAATGTGAACAAAAAAAATGTCCACTAAATGAAAAAAGTCAACTTCTAGACCAAGTTGAAGCGATAAATACGCAATATGACCAAGACTTAAAAGTAATTGAAGAAGAAATACGTACCCGAATTGCTAAGGATGATGGCAGTTTTGACCCAAGATATAAGAGTAAAGCTAAAGAAATTGTCGAAGCGCAACCAGGTACAGTAATGATTTCTCCTTTTGTACTACAAGATAAAATGTGGTTACTGTTGACTACACCTGGGGGAGTACATAAAGCATTTGAAGTCGAAGTTAGTAGAGAAGAATTAGGAAAAGCAGTTCAAGAGTTTCGCGATTTAATGAAGCATTGTGAAACACCTAACGTTAATTGCACAAATGCTGATATTCCCAAAATACAACTAGCAAGTAAAAAGCTCTATGACTTGCTAATTAAACCTTTAGAACCCGAACTGAAAGCAAACCCGGTAAACCATCTTGTTTTTGCACTCGATCGGGTAACAAGGTATGTTCCTATGAGCGCATTATATGATGGTAAACAATATTTAATTGAGAAATACAGCGTCCAGAACATACTATCATCGACTCTGACAAATGTTGAACAATCAAACTTACAAGCAACCAAAGATACCCAAGTGTTAGCAATGGGCGTATCTGAATCTGTAGCAGGTTTAAATCGTCTGCCGAGTGTGCAAAGTGAAATCGATAACATTTTAAAAATTTATTCAGGGTTAAAGTTCCTCAATAAAGAATTCGATTTTCGGAGTCTAAGAAATAATATTTCTGGGAAGAAAATTTTACACTTGGCAACTCATGGAGAATTTGTATCGAATAAAAAAGATAAAACATACGAATCTTTTATACTTTCAGGTAGAGGCGAGTATTTAACTATTCCTAGAATTAAAAAATTGCCAGATTTGGGCAAAGTACATTTAGTTGTACTGTCTGCTTGTCGTAGCGCTCTTGCTGATTCGCTTGAGCAAGATGGGATAGAAATTAACTCTACGGCTCATGAGTTTATGGTAAAAGGTGCTAAGTCTGTAATTGCTTCTTTATGGTTAGTTGATGATCCTAGCACAGCTAAACTAATGCAAGATTTTTACAAAAACTTAGCCACTGGAAAAATGACGAAATCCCAAGCATTACGACAAGCACAATTAAGTATGCTCAAAGGCGAAAAAACTCGAAGCGGAGATGATGAAAAACGCGCTCCGGGTGGTTTAGTACCAGTTGCACAACCAGAACATTCTTCTAAAAATCGAGAAGCTACAAACTATTCCCATCCTTATTACTGGGCACCATTTATTCTAATTGGTAACGGATTGTAATGTTTAAAAAATCAACATCATCAACTAAATATTACCAATCAAACAATCTAAAATGTCTAACTTCCATCTACAAATTCAACGCATCGACCAAATTTGCAATTTTCAATTATCTTGGGGTAAAGGACAACAATTAAATGTGACAATTGGCTACCCTCAAAGTCTCAATATACTTTACCAGAATTGGCAACACACCTATCTAAATTATTACAAACAATATGATGATGGTGGTGGTGGTACAAAACATACAGAAATACGAGGACGGATGGTGGATAGCGGTATTATGCAAACACCGAATGTTGACTTGCACGCTAAATTAGTACAAGCTGAAGCAAAACTATTATCGGAATTTCATAAGTGGTTACGTAGTGGTGAATTATATGAAATTCGGAGTGCGATTGCAAATCATCATGAGTCATCTGTTAATAGTTCAATCACAGTTAATATCTTCCTAACTTGTAATACTTTAGAACTAGAACGTTTACCTTGGGAAGCTTGGGAAATTGGTCAAGAGTTTTCTTTATCTCTGGCGAAAATTCGGATTGTTCGCAAACCTCTGAATATTCATCATGGGCTAAAAATTATAAATCGTCATCCGGGAAAAGTCAGAATATTAGTGATTTGGGGTGATGAAAGTGGCTTGGATTTTGCAGCAGAAAAAAAGGCGATCGCAAATTTCCGGAAAATCGCTGATGTCACTTTTATTGGTTGGCAACCTGAGATAAATATTCAGGATTTAAAAACACAAATCAAAAATGCCATAGAATCAGATAGAGGGTGGGATATTTTATTTTTTGCCGGACATAGCAATGAAACAGCTTTGACTGGTGGAGAAATCGCAATTGCTCATAATGTAGCTTTATCTATTAGTGAAATTGCACCTGCTTTAACTAATGCGATCGCAAAGGGATTACAATTTGCACTGTTTAATTCTTGTAAGGGTTTAAGTATTGCGAATAATCTAATTGATTTGGGCTTAAGTCAAGTTGCAGTCATGCGAGAACCGATTCATAATAAAGTCGCAGAAGAATTTTTCTTACGCTTTTTAAAGACTTTGGCAGAGTTTAAAGATGTCCATGAAGCATTAATATCAGCTTCGCAGTATCTTAAACAAGAAAAAAATCTTACTTATCCTAGCACATACTTAATCCCTTCCTTATTTCGTCATCCAGATGCACCGCTATTTCGTCTCGAACCATTTGGAATTAAGCAAAGGTTGAAGAAAATAATCCCAAATAGCAAAGAAGCTGTTGCATTATTAGCTTTATTAATAGCTTCTTCTCCTACGTTACCAATCCAGAATTTTTTATTGGAAAAACGTCTCTGGACGCAAGCTGTATACCGTCATGCAACAGAACAATTTCCATTACAACAAGAACCTCAAGTTGTTTTACTGCAAATAGATAATGAGTTTATTAGAGAAAAAGAAAAACTCACTAATTATAAGCCCATCAATTATACATCTCTCTCAAAATTAATCAATAAACTTCGAGCTAAAAATGCCGATGTTATCGGGATTGATTATTTACTAGACTTAACTCAAAAAGAACGCGATCGCATTCTTGCTGAATCACTTGAAAATGCTGTCAATTCAACACCTCAAGCAACATGGTTTGTTTTCCCTAGAACCAAAGATAAAAATGATGCGTGGTTGTACGTGCTGCCAAAAATTGCGAGTCCAAATTGGAGTTTACAAGGTGAAGTAAAATTTCATCTTGGTTATATACAGCTATTAGACTCCTCAAAACCTTCTCTGGAAGGTATGCATTTTACTTATTTATTAACCCTCATTCATCAATTACAACAACTTCCCAATCCACCACAACCCCAACTCAGCAGCGATAAACATTTTTGGGAAATATTAGACAATCACATTCAAAAAGAAAATTTACAACAGCAGACAATATTGAAAGCTGGACGAAATCATCTACAACTTTTGACAAAAATCAGCTATTTACTCAAGCAAATGTGGTTACATCCCATTGTGGATTTTTCCATTCCTCCTAATCAAATATATCAACGTATTTCTGCTTCGGAATTGATAGAAGATAAAAATATCCCCAATAATTTACAACAAAAGATTGTCATTGTGGGAGCGGGAGGATATCGGGAAGCAGGAATCGAAGACGGAGGAGATAATTTTCCCTTACCTTCTGCTGTTGCATATTGGAGACAACAAGAAAATAATTCCTCCACCGTATTGACAGGTAGCGAAGCTCATGCATATATGGTGCATCATTTACTCAACCAAAGATTAGTAATACCCATTCCTGACCTATTGATGGCAGCATTAGCAATATTTTTAGGAAAATATTTACTGTATTTAATCCAAAAATTTCCCGATCGCAAGTGGGTATGGTTAGTCATTCTCAGTCTATCTACCACGATTTATGGAATATTGAGTTTACAAATTTATCTATCATCTATTGCCATACTGTTACCTTGGTTTTTCCCATCTTTAACAGTTTGGCTATACGTTACACCATCACTAATCAAGAGGAAAGCACATGAATAAATTTATTTGGATTTTGCCAGTTTTAGCATTATCAACCGTAGCGATTGATAATTTACCTGTATTATCAAAACCAACAGCAAATACAAATAATAGGTCAAATAATAGAACAAATAATAAACCCAGGCGATCGCAACCCAAACAATCACCTTTTTCTTGGTTAAAAATATTTGCTCCCCTCACCAATCCACAACCCCCAGTTAAAGCACAAACAGGTGTTTCTCGTGGCAGGATATGTATGTTCTCCCCAGATTCTCCAGATGGAACAATTCGAGTTGTTTGGAACACCCAACCTCTGTTTTTATGGAAAGTATCGGAAGGTGCAGTAATTACTAAAATGAAACTGCATCCAGAAAATGATAGAAACAATAATCTATGGAATCAACCATTTAAAGGACAAAATAGCGCTATTTATCAAGGTAGTCCGTTACAACCAGGAAAAACATATCATTGGGTAATTGATGGAATGTTTGTTCCCTTTCAAGTTATGGAAGAAGGACAACGAAATAAAATTACTCAAGAATTAAAAGCTTTAGAAAGTCAATACCAAGCGCAAGGTGCAACCCCAGAAGAAATTGCATCTGCAAAAGCTAATTACTTTATTGAGCGTAACTTATGGTCAGATGCTTTGCAACAAGCTTATGCAGTTGAGAATCCTTCACCTGAGCTAGCGAAGATTCGTCAAGAAATACGTCAAAATCTGTGCAAAATGTAAGATTTGGCAAGATAATTATCTAATTTTTCATAGGTATTTCAGGGTGGGCAAGATGCTCACCCTTTTGTTATTTATACCTAATAATTTTTCTTTTTGTAAATAAAAAAAGCTAGAAAATAAAAAATATTTTTTTGGAAAAATCGCTCAATTTTGGCATAACCTCCTCAAAGCCAGAAATACATACAGGTGGTAAGGGCAAAACGAGACAAGTTCCTTTAATTCAGTGAAAGACAACACAATCTCAAAATTTTTGCATATCCTTCCAACTCTCAGAAATACACCCCCTTAACACAGCAACAAGTTTTTAAACACCACAGGAGACATGACAATGAAAGCATTGAAATTAGCAGTTACAGTTACTTTGGTTGTATTAGGAGCAAGCTTCTACAGCGCAAAAGCTAACGCTAAAGATATCCACAATCCAAATCAATTAATTGCACAAGCTTCACCATTGCAAGCAAAACCACAGCTAAGAGATTCCCAAATAAAACCAGCCAACACAAACGGCAATAATTCCACCGTTGAAACTCAATTATCGCAAGCTTATGAACTCTTAAAGAAAGATGATTACAAAGGTGCGATCGCACTATTTAACAAAGTCTTGCAGACTGAGCAGAACAATGAAAGTGCTACCTATGCTTACTTTGGTCGAGGTATTGCATATTTTTCCACAGATAAATACGAAGCAGCAAAATCTGACTTTGACCAAGTAATTACCCTTGACGCTAAATTTGCCCATGCTTATTTCTTCCGTGCTGGTACTCAATATCAACTAGGTAATAAAAACGAGGCGATTTCTGACTTAAATCAAGCAGTTAGCCTTTTTAAAGCCCAAGGAGAAACAGAACTGGCTAAAAAAGCAGAAAACATGATTGAAAAGATTCAAACCAGCTAGTACGATTTTGGATTTTAGATGAGGTTGAATAAATCAATTTGTAGATTTGTAGGGTGCGTTAGCAAAGCGTAACGCACCACTATTTCCAAACACTTTCCCAACAATCGCTCATCAATAGAAGCATGATGAAAACGTCAAAAAATAGGTTTCCTTATTTCGTTGCTAAACTTGTTCCCACATTTCTAATTTTGACAACTATTACAGCTAGTTATAACAGCGCGGTCGCAACAGCTACAGAGAATATCGCAAATGATAAATCACTCGTCTTACCGTCAAATAAAGTTAGTTTGCAGCAAACGAAAACTCAGCCAATCGCGGAACCTTTAACCAAACAACTTGATAAATCTCCAGAAGCAGTAAATACCGAACAAATGAAGCAGGTTGCTAAACACCAAAATGCTACGATTGTTCAATACTCAATTATTGCCGATGAATCTCCGGTTAATGGGAAAAGAGAAATACAAGAATCTGAATTATATATTTGGGTAATCAAGCCTACTGGTGATATGCAATTTCGTCGAGTTGACTTAAAAGCTTGGGAAAAGATAGAAAAAAATTCATTCTTTAATTTATTTATTAGAAGAACTCGACCTACTCTTGGTGCAAGAAGTATAAATTTAAAAGGTTCTGGGCTGAAAATAAA
Organism: Nostocales cyanobacterium 94392; assembly: GCA_035285725.1. GTDB lineage: Bacteria > Cyanobacteriota > Cyanobacteriia > Cyanobacteriales > Nostocaceae > Rivularia. The sequence goes on from JAYKJL010000315.1 coordinate 6,876, forward strand.
ACCAGAAGATAAAACCTTGCAATTTGATTTAAAAAAGCTACATCAAGTATTAATTGAGCCAATTGCCGATTTACTTCCACAAAAGCCAGAGGAACGAGTTATTTTTATTCCTCAAGGTGAATTATTTACCGTTCCCTTTGCCGCGTTACAAGATGCAAATAATAAATATTTGATTGAGAAACATACAATTTCCACGTCACCTTCAATTCAAGTATTAGATTTACTTTACCAGCGAAAAAAAGAACGTAAGGACGAAAAACCTTTTGTTCCCAAAAATATTACGGGTGATGAATTATTAATAGTCGGCAACCCCACTGCACCAAAAACACCCCTCACAGCAGGAAGTGATAATTGTAAAGCATCACGTTTACCAGGTGCGGAAAAGGAAGCCAAAATTATTGCAGAGATGTTCCAAACTCAACCATTGATAGGTGATGCGGCAACAGAAACTGCAATTGTGCAGAAAATGCCCCAAGCGAGAATTATTCACCTCGCAACTTATACTTTTGCTGAGAATTGTCAGAAGGAAGACTCTCCCGGTGTAATTGCACTGGCTACTTCCGAAGGGGATGATGGTTGGTTGAGGACTGGAGAAATTCAGAATCTAAACCTCAAAGCCGATTTGGTTGTTTTAACTGGTTGCGATACAGCTTTGGGACGCATCACAGGTGATGGGATAATTGGGCTTTCCCGTGCTTTTTTAGGTGCTGGTGCGGATAGTGTCATTGGTTCGCTATGGGATGTTGATGATATATCGACAGCAGCGCTTATGACTGAATTTTATGGTAAATTAAGTGAGAATACGGATAAAGCGGGCGCGTTACGACAAGCGATGCTGGAAACAATGAAAAAGTATCCAAATCCTAGCGATTGGGCTGGTTTTACGTTGGTTGGTTTGTTGTAGTGGGGTAATGGCTATGGGTTCCGGTAAAGTTGGGTTAAGTGTATTGGTTTGTCTGTTGGTTATTTTTTCGACTTCGTTAGGTTCTAGTTTCTTGATGGTGACTGAATCGCTGGTGTTAGCACAGACAGTGGATGCACAAAAAGTTGAAGCAGACCGATTGTTAGAGCAAGGTTATGATCAGCTTAAAAAAAATCAACTTGAAGCAGCATTACAATCTTTTCAAAAAGCACTTATTATTTGCCGGAAAATCAAAAATCTTAGAGGTGAAGGTTTTGCCCTGTTTAGTTTAGGATTCATTAACTTTGGTTTGCAAGATGATCCGAAAGCGATTGATTACTACAAACAATCTTTAGTGATTGCACGGAAAATTAATGATTCAAAATTAGAAACACTAGTGCAGATGCAGATCATGCTTACAAAGAAGAGGCAAGCAGGCCGATTGTTAGAGCAAGGTTATGAGCAGCATGAAACAAGTCAATTTCAAGCTGCTTTACTATCATGGGAAAAAGCACTGCAAATCTATCGCGAAATTAAAGACCGTCAAGGTGAGGGTACTGTACTGGGAAGTTTTGGTATTGCCTACCGTTATACAGGAGACTACCCCAAAGCCATTAACTACCAACAACAAAGTTTGGTTATAGCAAAAGAAATTAAAGACCGTTTAGGTGAGGCCAATGCACTGGGAAATCTCGGTAATGTCTATGATTCCTTGGGAGACTATCCCAAAGCTATTGAGTACCAACAACAAAGTTTGGTTATAGCAAAAGAAATTAAATATCGTAAAGGCGAGGCTAATGCGCTGGGAAATCTTGGTAATGTCTATGATTCCTTGGGAGACTATCCCAAAGCTATTGATTACCATCAACAACACTTGGAAATAGCGCGAGAAATTAAACATCGTAAAGGTGAGGGTAATGCACTGGGAAATCTTGGTCTTGCCTACCTTTACTTGGGAGACTACCCTAAATCCATTGAGTACCAACAACAAAGGTTAGAAATAGCACGAGAAATTAAAGATCGCCAAGGTGAGGGTCAATCACTAGGAAATCTCGGTATTGCCTACGTTTCCTTGGGAGACTACTCCAAAGCCATTAAGTATCAACAACAAACCTTGGATATATTACGAGAAATTAAAGATCGACAAGGTGAGGGTGCAGCACTCGCAAATCTCGGTAATGCCTACTCTTATTTGGAGGACTATCCCAAAGCCATTGAGTATCATCAACAACATTTGAGAATAGCGCGAGAAATTAAAGACCGTCAAGGTGAGGGTCAATCACGAAACAATCTAGGAGTTGTTTACTACAGACAAGGAAATTTAGCTTTAGCCGAGAGTACCCTAATCGAAGGCATAAAAGTTAGAGAATCTCTTCGAGGTAGGGAATTAAAAGATAATCAGAAAGTCTCTATTTTTGACAAGCAAAGTAACACCTATCGCACTCTACAACAAGTGCTTATTGCTCAGAATAAAACTGATGCCGCTTTAGAAATTGCCGAACGTGGACGGGGACGAGCTTTTGTAGAACTACTTGCTTCTCGTTTATCAACTAACTCCCAAGAAAAATTTCCAACCCCACCCAATATTGCTGAAATTAAAAAAACTGCCCAATCACAAAATGCTATCCTCGTTCAATATTCGGTTATTTATGATGAATTCAAAATTACAGGTAAACAAAAAATCAAAGAATCAGAACTATATATTTGGGTCATCAAACCCACCGGAGAAGTAATCTTCCGAAAAGCCGATCTCAAAGCTTTATGGCAAAAAGAAAACACAAGCCTAACTCAATTAATCAATAACACTCGCGACTCAATGGGTGTCGTGGACATTAGCCGTGGTCATGGTGCTCTCAAACCAGCAGAAACAGAAGCCAATACTCAAACAAACCAAACACAAAACTTAAAACAACTCCATAAATTATTAATCCAACCCATCGCCAAACATCTCCCGAATAACCCCAACGAAAAAGTTATCTTCATCCCTCAAGAATCATTATTCCTCGCACCCTTCCCCGCACTACAAGATGAAAAAGGTAAATATTTAATTGAAAAACATACTATCCTCACCGCACCATCAATTCAAGTTTTAGACCTAACCCGTCAACAAAAATTAGCAAAGCCAAAACAAAAAGACACCTCTCCCGGACAATCCCTCATAGTCGGCAACCCAACAATGCCAATTACATCTTTACAACCAGAAGGAGAAAAAATAAAATTACCTCCTTTAAAGGGAGCAGAAAAAGAAGCAATAACCATCGCTTCTCTACCTTTACTTAATAGTAAACCTCTAATTGGTGATGCCGCAACAGAAACATCAATAGTCGCAAAAATGCCCCAAGCCAAATATATTCACCTGGCAACACATGGATTATTCGATGATATACGGGGTTTAGGAAGTGCTATAGCTTTAGCACCTTCTAATCAAGATGATGGTTTATTAACTGCGGAAGAAATCTTTAATTTCAAGCAAAAGCTCAAGGCAGATTTAGTAGTTCTTAGTGCCTGCGATACTGGTAGAGGAAAGATTACAGGAGATGGGGTAATTGGCTTATCTCGCTCGTTTATTTCTGCGGGTGTGCCAAGTGTAATAGTTTCTTTATGGTCTGTAGATGACGGTTCCACTGCTTTTCTCATGACCAAATTTTATCAAAATTTAGAACGCAACCCAGATAAAGCTAAGGCTTTGCGAGAAGCAATGCTGGAAACTAAAAAAAAATACTCCCAACCATTACAATGGGCTGCATTTACCCTCATTGGGGAATCGGAATAACCATTATTGCGATGGTAAACGGTGTTTGCTCTCAGAGGTCACATCCCACTTTTGTATGTCATTGCGAGCGTAACGAAGTGGAGCGTGGCATGAATCCTTCGGACACGCTTTGCGAACGCAAAATCTCTCAATAAAAACGAGTCCATGCGATTGTTTCGTCGTTCCTCCTCGCAATGACAAAATTATTCTTTTTCTGAGAGATAAAAACTGGGATTCACCCAACGGTGTTTACAAACAACTGAAAAATCTAAAATCCAAAATCTAAAATCACCATGTCTTACATCAAACGTCGCCAATTTCTACAATTCGCTAGTTCAACATTAGCAACAATCGGTTTAAGCCAGCTAGATTTTATGCAACAGGGAGAGCGCTATGGTAAAGTTTTAGCACAAAATACACCACGTAAATTAGCCCTACTTGTTGGCATTAATGATTATCCTGACAATATTGGTGCATTGGCAGGTTGTGTCAATGATATCGATATGCAACGAGAACTACTTATTAATCGCTTTGGATTTAATTCCAACGATATCCTGAGATTAACTGACGGACAAGCAACACGTCAAAATATTCTCACTTCCTTTGAAGAACATTTAATTAAACAAGCCAAACCGGGAGATGTGGTGGTATTTCACTTTTCCGGACATGGTTCACGAATTAGCGATAAACCAAGCTGCGATGAAATAGCCCGAAAAGTTAGCACGGAATGCGCTAACTCAACAATTATGCCAATTGATGCTCGCAATCAACCAGGTTTTGCTTGTGACATTATGGGACATACAATATTTTTACTCATGTCTGCCCTCAAAACTGAAAATGCCACCGTCATCTTAGATAGCTGCCATTCTGGAGGTGGAAAACGAGGAAATTTCGTCATCCGCTCTTACGAAGATAGCTATTTACTTCCACCTTGTTCCGAAGAAATCAAATATCAAAATCAGTGGTTAGAAAAACTGTCCCTTTCACCACAAAAATTTGTTGAACTACGCAGAAAATCTGTTGCCAAAGGAGTTGTAATTGCCTCTGCAAAAAGCGACCAAAAAGCTCTAGACGCTAATTTTAACGGTTTTCGAGCCGGAGCTTTTAGCTATTTATTTACTCAATATCTCTGGCAACAATATAGTTCTCAAACTTTAGATACAACAATCATTAATGTTAGTCGCAGTACGAATAGCAGAGCATTACAAGAAAGATTCTATCAAGACCCAGAAGTAGAAACAAATTTAAATCCTCAAAATAAAAATCCGCTCATTTATTTTCTTCCTACCCAAGCATTTCCAGCAGAAGCAGTCATTACCAAAGTCAATGGTGATGAGGTTGAGTTTTGGTTAGGAGGAGTAGATTCTCAAAGTTTAGAAACATTCAAAAAAGATGCATCTTTGAGTGTATTAGATAGCAACGGCAAGGAAAAAGGATTAGTTATACTTCAATCCCGTCGGGGATTAGTTGGACGGGGTAAACTAGAAGGAAATATCGCCTCAACCATCAAACCAGGTACATTATTACAAGAACGTCTTCGCAACATCCCCAGCGATTTAACCTTAAAAATTGGGCTTGATGACGAACTAGATGCAAATAGCAAAGCACAGATAAAACAAGCACTTCAAGCAATTCCCCGTATGGAAGCACTGCCACTGGGAGAGCAAGAAGTACAATATATTTTCGGTCGTATGACTCAAACTCGATACCGAGAATTACAGAGAAAGAAAGTATCTAATTTACCTACTGTCGGTAGCTGGGGTTTATTTATGCCATCCCTTGACGATATTATCCCCGCATCCTTCCGTGATACAAAAGAAAATCCTGATGCTGCGATCGCTCGATTAAAACCCCGGTTAAAATCCCTACTTGCCACCAAATTTATCAAATGTATCACTGGAAACACCAACACCTCCCGTATTGCCATCAGTGCATCATTTAAAATAGCCAAGACTAAACAGCCAATTAGCGAAGCTGTAACCCTACGTGGTTTAGGTAAACCCCCAAAAAATAAACCTTCCTCCCCAACCTCAATCCAATATTCGAGTTATGGAGTCCCGCAATTAAAAGTGGGAACAGGGGTTGTACTGGAAGTCAAAAATAATGAATCACGTCCCCTTTACATCAGTATTTTAGTCGTAGATGCTCAAGGAGAAATGGGTCTTATTTTTCCTTTCAAACCGTCTGATGGTGAAAATGCTGCCCTAGTCAAAGCTGGAGAACCAATCAGCACAGGTACTTTAAACGTTGAAAAACCTTTTGGAACCTCAGAAGTATTAATTATTGCCAGCACCACACCCTTACGCGAATCGCTGCGGGTACTACAAAAAATTGCTGAAAGTCAGGCTGAAAGTGAGAAAAACCCAAATACTCGACGGAGTGCAGAAGCTCAAAGCGACGACTTCCTTAATCTCACCAGCAGCTTACAAACCGACCTCGAAGCAACAACCCGTAGTACAACAACAACCGAAGGTATCGCACTTCCAGCAGGAACCTCCGGTGTTGATACTAAGAAGTTGGCAGCAATGGCGATCGCATTTGAGGTGGTAAATTAAGAATTTTAGTCATAAGTTTGCATACGATTTAGTGATAAGAGGTCAGGGAAAACACCTGGCCTAAATAGTTTCTATACTTATTTGCAACCGATCATCTTGAGGAAGTAGCTCGAATTCTCTTACGCAAGAAAAGTCCAGGTTTCAGCGATACAGACACTGGAGATTCTAGGAGTCTTGCATATCACACCAATCCTTTGCGACTTTCAAGCTTTAAGCTTTACAGTTCCTTACTGCTGATCTTCAGCATTGATGATTTCAAAAACAATATCTTTATTCGATTTTTCTAAATTTTCCACATTCACACCACCCAGCCAAATTTCTATTTGATTTCCCTTAACTTGAGTAATTACCCCTGCTGCGATCGGTGTCTGCAACTCAATAAAATAAACCGGACGCTGCTGATGATTGCTGTTTAGTTTAACAAAAAGTACAGGTTCTTGAAAAACACCTTGCTCAAAACTAAAGGTGTTGACATATCCAGCAATAACACTATTTTAGTATCGTCAAATTCATCCTTCGTCTTACGGGGCTAATTTAAAAATCGCTTATTTCAATGCAATTGCAATATCCGAGTAAAAGTATCCTTGACTAAGTAAAAAGTCGGCTAAACATGAGTATCTTTCCTCTTTTATAAGCAGTGGAATAACCTTTGATTTGCCGTTGCTTACAAAACAAGCGTAGGTTTCGGATACCCAAATCAATTAACAACTCAGCTTGTTTCTGCTTCTCAACAATTGTTATTACTTCTTCTTTTATTAGTTGAATTATTTCCGATTCGGATTGTATATTAGTCACTTCAACCCAATCTAACTTGCAATCTGCTGTAAGATGTTGCTCACAATCGTAAGTTAGATAGCATAAAAGCCCAAATATCAAACAAAACAAAAAGATAGGAAACAATAAATCGTTGATAGTACAAACAATTTCGGGAGTTGTGATAAATTGAGTTGTGAACATTGCGATTTCCTCTAATTAATAACAATTGGGTAGCGGTTATCGATTACTGCCCAGTAGTGGGGGAAAATCCCCCGTACTAAGTAGTTCGGTACCGCCACTAATAAATAGAAATTAGAGGTGGAGGTTTCATTCATATTTAAGAAGAAAATTCAAGCTAAGAATCCAATTCATCCACGTCGTGATATAAAAAGTCAATCAACGTAGATAAATTGTAGTTGTCTTTAAGCTTTGGAGGACAAGCAGGGTTACTAGCGAAAAATGGTTCGCCATTATGTAAA
>JAYKJL010000316.1:0-6909 GCA_035285725.1 Nostocales cyanobacterium 94392
TCAATCGCAACAGCATTTGCACTGGCATCAAGTTCAGGTAAAGCTTGATATTCAGAAACCCAGCAACCAAAAACGTTGTAAGAAGTTACTTTAGTTTGATTACCTTCGTCGTAAACCTCAATGATGATATCTTTACGGAAATCAGCGAGGGAAACTTCTGGAGTACCACCAAGCGCCCAGACCTTTTTCGCCCACTCTTCAAAATGTTTATGTTTGGTAGTAATACCCCGTTCTAAAGTAATAGCTTCGTACTTGGTCTGCCCAGGAGACTTATAGACAGTGCTAGGGTCGCCACCTGTACGGTGTTCTATTACCTCAGTTGTGCGCTTCAGTCCACTGACTTTACTTACCGCAGCCACAACTTGACCGTCAATCATGACTTTAAATTTGAAGTTTTTGTAGAAATCTAAACGAGTTCCCGAAATAGATGGCATATCTTTGTGTCCTTTATCCTTAAATTCGCTATCCTTAAACTGCTATTTGTCCGGCTATTTGCTGAATACTGATAATTACAAATTCAGCGGGTTTGAGTGGAGCAAAACCAACAACAATATTGACAATACCCAAATTAATATCATTTTGAGTTGTGGTTTCTTTGTCGCACTTGACAAAATAAGCATCTTCAGGCTTTTGTCCCTGAAAAGCTCCTTGGCGGAACAAAGTATGCATAAAAGCTCCTAGATTCAAGCGAATCTGCGCCCATAAAGGCTCATCGTTCGGTTCAAAGACTACCCATTGAGTACCGCGATAAAGGCTTTCTTCCAAGAAAAGTGCTAAACGGCGAACAGGAATATACTTCCACTCATCGGTAAGACGGTCATCTCCCTTCCGTGTTCGTGAACCCCAGATAACACGACCAAAAGCTGGTAAAGTTCGCAAGCAATTAATGCCCAAAGGATTCAACTCACCGTTTTCTGGGTCTGTCAAAGGTTCACTCAATTGTGGTACGCCCACCAGTGTTGCGTCTGTACCCGCAGGCGCCTTCCACACTCCACGTTGAACATCGGTACGAGCAAAAATACCAGCGATGGCGCCGCAGGGAGCAAACTCTTCCATCGCGTTTTTACGCAGAGGATTTGGCTGTATGAGTCGAGGAAAGAAGACAGCAGCATAACTGGTTGGTGAACCGACATCAGTATTAATGCCATTCTTAGCAGCGTCTTTGTTAGCCCACTTAGTTGGTGGGTCAATGATAAAAAAGGCTCGACGTTTTTGGCAATATCTAGCCGCTGCATCGACTAGAGAGTCATAATCTATATCCTTATTACCATCTTTATAGGGCGGAATACAGAGAAGATTAAAAAGGTCAGCTTTTTCCAAAGCATAAAGACCTTGTTTTGCTGTTTCTTTACCTTCCCCTGTAAAATCTCCCACATTTAGAGTACCACCGTCTGAACCATTCTCAGCTTTGGTGTTAGTAGCGTTATCCTTCCATAGTGGATTAATCTGGTCAGGATTTTGATGGGCGCCAGGTTTAGCTTCAGGTAAATTACCGCTTACCCGCACTAAACTGGATTCATTCAACAAAACTATATCCACACGTCTAGGATGGTCAGCGTTTACTGCTACATTGCGGAAAGATTCAATTTGACCCGTTGCTTCATCAAAGATGGTGAGATTAAACAAGTCGTTTTGATCAGGTCTGTCGTCAGCAGGTACATCATGGTCGATACGAACTCTCAAGGAATTACCCCAGTTTCCTTCACCTGCTGCTACTAGTGGAAGTCCATTCGCATTTACACTTGCCTTTTTACCGTCCTCATGAACGAGTCGAACGATAATTGCACTGGCGCCACCATTAAGGTAAAAGTCCCTCACAACATAACCAAGAGTACTGTTTAGCCACAGCCCTCCGAAAATACGTTCAAAATCGCCGTAACTATTAATGGTAATTGGCTCGTCAACAGGACCACGTTTGGCGCTGCCGACAAAAGCAGTAATAGAGGTAGATACGCCTGTTATGGTACGTACACCACTAGGAATTTCTTGTATATAAACGCCTGGATAAGTAGGTTGTATTGGCATTGTTGATTTTTTTTATTGACACTTTGTTTGTTTAACCTTTCGGCTATTTCATACTAAAAATAGTAAATTGAAAAAATCAGGTTGATAATTAAATATTTTTAGTAGTAATAAAAATGCTAATTAATTATTTTTAGTTTTCATTATTTAATCTAGTAAGCTTATTTTATTTTTGAAAATTCAACAAACTCAGAAACCCAGTTTTTGATAAACTGGGCTTCTGACACTTGACACTTCGCCATACTGCTGATTTCTATACCTTTACTTCATTCCCAGCTATAGTTAGCAAGTTTACCTAAACACAAAACTGTTCCCATAGTATTTACCGCAAGAGTAAAACCATCGTTGAATAAGTCCAAGAGGCGCCCCATATTTTTTGTCTTATATGGTTGAGTTTGTGGTTGAATAGCTGTAAAATATTCCTTTGATAATGAAGTATCTACATATTCATCGTGCTTATCTGCTATCTTCTGTTCATATTCTCCTGGGTTCTCTTGCTGACATTGGGTTTGAGACAACGTGGAAAAAATCTTGCTTGTTTGCTCAAGCTCACCTACAATTTGACTGACTAAAGCCTGACTATTTTCATCAAGATTAGCTAGGCTTGCCTCATTAATAACAAACTCAGGCTTAGAATCTTCTATAAGATTAAAAGATTTTTTATCCTCTTTTTTATCCTCTTTTTTATCCTCAGCTTGGTAGCTGTTTGTAGGTGGTGCTACCAAGACTTCCACTTCGAGGTCAATAGGCACTTTTAACATCATAGAGATATTAAGTTTACGTTTTTCCATAGAATCGGGGAGTGTAGACATAAGTTTTAAAGGTAAACTATATATAAGGGCGCAAGTAGGGCGCCCTAATTAAAATTCAGCATTATGGTAGAATTTGGGAAGCAGATATTTGCTGTCTGCTATATCCGTTTTGAGGAACACAGACAGGTGGAGTCGCCGTTACTTCTGGCTTGAGGTAGATATCTGGTTCAAAATGAACGTTAAGTTTTTCCTTCACAGGCTCAACAGGTTTCATTATCAGTGTTGGCTCGATGAAGATTGGAATATTTAATTTAATAGGAATAGTGAATTCACAGGCGTTAGGGTTGCATTCAGTGTTGTATGTAGACATAAGTTATTGTAACTATGACGATAATGAATTGTTAACTAACCTTTTGGTTATCTGTTAATACAAATAGTATCTCTAATAAATTCAATTGCTAATTAAGTATTTTTCGGTATCAACAGAACAGATAATTAATTATTTTTAGGTATTCATCATTTTGCAAATTTCAGAAACTATAGCTAATTTCAACGTAAAAAACACCATTATAATAGACGCGACATGTCTCTACAAGGGTTTATGTTTATTTGATAATAAGTCTCTTTTTATACAATAAAATTCTCGATTACGCTAATATCATCCATTGCTATCTTTATACTGAAAGCATCTCCAACAGAGGCGCCGAATTCTAATTCAATTTTTTTATTATCATTTTTGGCTTTAGCTGACAATAGAGCAGTTTCCTCAGAATCTAAAATCATGACATCAAGCATGGGTGGCAAGTACTCTTGACCATTAGTTGGATGTAACTCCACAATAATATTGAACTCATTCTCATTACTTTCATCACGATTCACCTTAACCACTATCCCTACAGATACCCTGTTAGCTTCTATACAAAAATCAACTAACTTAGCACGTTCAACAGAATTTATAGATTCCTCAGATGCACTTCTAAACTGCCAAACTGGTTCAGTAAAGATTATTGATTCAATTGATGACCAACCCGAATCAAAAATATTATCAAACCATCTTTTTAAATTTACAATATTCTGACTGGGTAACATGGCATCAGTTACTTCTATACTTTTTAAATACTCCAATAAATTTTCTAAAGGTTGTAAAGAATTGATGGGTAAATTATCACCCGATACGTTTTTAATAAACCCTAACAACTTAGCAGATTGTAAAGATTCACTGATTTGTACAGCTACATACCCAATTCTATTTGACTGAACTTCTGGTGGAACATAGACAAACTGTGAATTTTCTAGAACTGGACGACATTCCAATTTTCCCAAATTATTAATTGATAAATCGGCTACATCCATAAGAGTTTGTTGTACAGGATTCCAACTATCACTCACATCAGCGTCAACTTCAAACCCCATACACTCTAGATAAAATTTCACAAAAAACACAGACAAGCTATTAAGTAAAACTTGCTGGCTTTTTTCGGGAGTGGCTTGAGCTTTTGACCATTTTTCCGCTAATCTGTAAGCGGCAGTTGATATCGGACCAGTAAATGTATACAATGCTGGCGTACTACTCATAATTTTTTCCTCTACGTTTAATCCTCAACACCACATAAATCTTTGAATTCATTACGAAATTCTTCTAAAGTTCGCTGATAAAAGTTACTTAAAGTAGCAACTGGAATATTTAAGTCAACTGAAATATCTTTCCAAGATACACCTGACCATCTTTTGATAGCTATATCTCGGAAATTTACTTTGGGATATTTTTTGATATGTCTCTGTCTAAAAATTCTTTTTGGGTCTATTTCTATATATTGTCTGATTTTGTAAAAATTAGAGATATAATTATTCTCCGACTCGCTATTGTCAAATGTCAACTCCTCCAGATTTTCTAAAACAGAACTTTCTACGTTAGTTTCATTGGCATTGCCAATTATTTTGGGAATAGCCTCTTTAAAAAAACGTTTACTTAATAACATATTTACCCAAGTCATAAACGTGCCCCGTTTTTGGTCATATTTGTCAAAATTTTGACAAGTATACAAAAATAAGTCTTGTACTGCTTCCTGATAAATTTGTTCGTAAACCCCTGGAAATTGACCTTGATATGGGTGGCAAAGTTTTCCAAAACGGTATACACCATCGATTAGTTTTGATATCGTTATCCGTCTAGCAGTTGACAAGGGGGGGTATTGTTGGGCAATAAGAGCTAGCTCTTGAAGCTGTTGCTCATTCATATATTCACTTGTGAGAATCGTACTTCTCTAAAAACTATCGGATGCTAATTGTGCTTTTATCTAAATCTTCTGGTAAACTTTACAAAATTTTACAATGGTGCCTCCAATCGCTGCATGTAAATTAATCATGCATAAATTTTGACACCCAAATCAATATTTAATACTTGTTCTATTCGGCGTAATACCAATTTAATATGAAGTCGCCTATATATAATAGTGATGTAACCTGCATCTACCTTAAGGTTATTTATCGGGCGCCCGTTCCATTTAGACTACGAAAAAGCTTGCATCGACGTAAAATTTGCAGGTAACAAGGAACTCAACTAATTAGTTAAAGAAGATGGGAGTTTAGACCCAAGCAAAGGGATTACCCTTGAACAGGCTAAGCTATTACGCATTTAATTTGTATAACACTAGCGAGCAAGATGCTCGCACTGCAATGTTTTCACTTTTTGGCATCCTAACACTCCACCACACAGTACTTCCAGAGAATTAAGTATAAAACTCAATAAGAATGATAATCGTTGTAGTGGGGGGAGTTTGTGGCAGCCGTCGGCTGCCAAGCAATATGGGTTCGTTTTTGTAGTAAATTCATTCTTTGCGTTAAATAAAAAGAACCAGATTAGACCTCTTGCAAAAGTATTTTGTGCTATAATAATTGGCTTTAAATTTTGATTGATTTGACAGCAAGCGCAGCTATGCTGCGATAAGCGGTAGGCGTTCACCTTACTGTGCGGTTCAGCCGACACCCCGGAGGGGTGTATCACCATTACTTAAAAAACTTAATTAGAACTATTACCCCAGTCTTTTATGATAAGAAAAGTGTTAAATATTTGATGGCGGTCAAATGAAATATTGGCAAGCAAAAAAACTATCATCAACTGAGTTTAAACGTATGACAGGAGTTAAAAAAAACTTTTAACTTAATGGTTCGTACAGTAAAATTTAAAGAAAAAGAAAAGAAGAAATGTGGCCGCCCTCCAAAATTAAAAATTGAAGACCAAATTTTATTAACCCTTCAGTATTTAAGAGAATATAGAACTTATTATCATATAGGACAAGATTGGAAAATTTCTGAATCAAATACGTGTCGTATTGTTTTTAAAATTGAAAATATATTAATTAAATCCCGCAAATTTAGCCTTCCAGGAAAGAAAAAATTGTTAGATTCATCTATTGATGAAGACTTAATTTTAATGGATGTAATGGAAAGCCCTATTGAAAGACCCAAAAAACATCAAAAAAGATTTTATAGTGGGAAACAAGGAGAACATACATTAAAAACGCAAGTAGTGTTTGGACAAAAAACTAATCAAATCATGTGTTTAGAGCATTCTAAAGGTAAAACTCATGATTTTAAACTATTTAAAAAAAGTGATATAAAATTTCATAAATTACTTAAAGTGATAGCTGATAAAGGGTATCAAGGAATTACGAAGCTTCATAAGTTAAGTCAAACTCCTCTTAAAAAGCCACGTGGTGGAAAGTTAACAAAAACTCAGAAAAAATTGGCGGAGAGAAATTAACAAGTTGAGAATCGCAGTTGAACATGTTAATCGTCGGTTAAAAATTTTTAAAATCCTATCTTATCCTTATAGAAATCGTCACCGCAGATTTGGTTTAAGAGCCAGTTTAATTGCTGGTATTTATAATTACGAATTAGCCGCATAATTTGAGAATAAAAATTAAATATATCGTGATAATTCAGAAAAAAAGATAAATGGCTGAATCAATTTTTAAGCTCCAAGGAATTCGCCACTTTCCGACAACCAGATATAGTACCACTAGGTGTAATCCTCGTTTACCGTTATAAACTGAGATTAAATGCTCAAAATCTGGAAATTTACCTCGTTTTTCAAGGGTGGTAAGGTCAACGATTACTTGTAAAAATGGTCTAC
>JAYKJL010000317.1:0-13524 GCA_035285725.1 Nostocales cyanobacterium 94392
TAATACATGTTGAGTTTTATTTGTATCCAGCGCAGCCAACAGCTACGGCGCCATAAAACAGATTAATTTTCATTCTCTTGCATTCCCCAGTTGACCTATTCAACTGGGGGTATGTGAATAGTTACAAATAATCTATCTTTTAACGGAAAGGAAGCGCGGAGGTATGCAGAGTTTTTAGAATAGAGACATTGCATTATCACATCCAAAATTACTAACTATTACCAAAAAAGAATTCAGGAGTCAGGAGCCAGAATTCAGTTGGGATTCTGTGTGACTGGTGGATGAATCGTGGTTTAAAGCCCCCGATTTTAATCGTGGAGATAAAGAAAAATTTCCTTGATTGAAACTCCTGACGATTGTACTTAGAAATCAACTAGAGATAAAATTCATAACACTACCAGAATCAAGAAACTGTTCCTGATACGTATTCAACGCTGAGTGTTCAAAATCTTCCGTTAATGGTTGGAAGATTTCACCCATTTTATTCATTACTGAATCAACAAGCATATCGGCACTTTTCTTAACACCAATTCCCATAGCGATGGTTTGTAATTCACCCAAGAAACCATCACCAATTTCGGCTGATTTATCAATTACAACCGACCAATTACCGTTACCAATGACAATACTATTATCGGTATAAACTCTATTTCCGTTCCCGATTATTGTATTATTATTACCGAAATTCCAGTTACCATTACCAATGGTTGTATTATTCTCTCCAAAGTACCAATTACCATTACCAAGAGTGGTATTTTCACTGCTAGAATCCCAATACCAATTACCATTACCAACAGTTTTATTGTCAACACTAAAATCTAAATGCCAGTTACCATTACCAACAGTTGTATTATTAGTTGTACCATCCCAATTCCAGTTACCATTACCAATAGTTGCATTTAAATTACCATAATTCCAATTAGCATTACCGATAACTGCATTTTCACTACCAAAATCTTGATTTCCGTTACCAATCGGAATCTCTCCTTCAGGAGTACTAAATACATTTTCAGAACCGTTGAATGGTAATAACCCATCCAAAGCAACATTTATAATATCAAAAGGAATTTCTTCCGCTAAAGTACCTTCACCAAAAGGATTAAATTCACCGCTAGCAAAGGGATTATCATCACCTAGTAATTCCTGAAAAGAATTTGCAGAATTATTGAAGCTGAACATATCATTACGAAACAGCGTCAACAAGTCATTTGGTGTTTGTAATGGTGTATTATTACCACTACCAAAAGTGCCTGGATAATTAAGGTTTGCGTTAAATCTTAATAGACTATCTCTAACAGTTCTTAAAGTTTTAGCTGTTGATTGATTGGGTATACTGCTGTAACTGTATTCGTTTTCCCCAGTGTTTAAGAATGGTAAATCTTCACCAGCAATCATTCCTACTATATCTAAAGATGGTGAACTCTCTCCATTTTCGCTTTCTGCAAATGGATTGGAACCTTCTCCTCCACCAGCAAAAGGATTTCCTGCTTGATTTTCTCCAGTAGAATTGGTGTCTTGATAATTTGTGAATGAATCACCACCGTTATCTGTAAACAAGTTTTCTTCTTCTACAACAAAATTCTCATCTTGAACAGATTTAATGTTATCTACAATTTCTTGTGAAGGTAATGGGAAATTTTCTCCCATTGTTGATTGTAATCCTTGATAAGCTGGTGGTGGTGTAAATTCTCCCTCACCAAACGGATTTTTACCATCAGCAAACGGATTTTCATCTGTAAACGGATTACCGGCTGAATCTTGTTTTTTTTCATCGAAAGGTAATCGATCGCGCAGTTTTGTGAACAGAGAATCAATCCTTTCGTCAATATCAGTTCTTACTTCCGAAATTAACGACTGTCGCATGGTTTCATCATCGATTGTCCATTGTCCATTACCAATAATGATGTTACCAATGTCAAGGGTAGATTTGAGTTTACTTTTTGATGAATTACTACTACTAGAAAAAGAACTACTAGTACTCATTAATGTGTCTGTAAACTCAATATCTTTGTTATTGATTTGATTAATATAATTTAAATCGAAAGATTCCATTGATAATATTCTCCTGAGAATAGCAGTTAATGATTATAGAAAAAACGATAATTTTTTACGATAAAGTTATTTGGATAATTTTAGAAGAGACGTAACAATGTTACGTCTCTACAATGCTGCAAAATGATTTGATTGACTGTCAATTATTTACTCATGAAATAATTACTTACAGTCGGCATCATATTGTTAACTAAATCCGAAGTATTCAATTACAAAAAGCTATTAACGACCGCCGAAACTGCCGCCACCAAATGACATTCCACCACCGGAGAATGGATTGGAACCGCCGCCGAATGAGATTCCGCCACCTTCACCACCGGCAAATGGATTGGAACCGCCACCGAAGCCGCCATCACCACCAGCGAATGGATTAGAACCGCCGCCGAAACTACTTTCTGTAGGGTTTACACCCCCTGCAAATATGTCCCAGAAGTTATCTCCAGCAAAAGGATTACCGTTGTAAGGCAATTCACTCATATCCATGTCTGTCGAAGCACCGCCTTCGCCATCACCAAAGGGGTTTTCACCACCAGAACCGCCAAGATTACCAAATATGTCTTCAGGTCCGTTTACACCCGGTATATCGAGTAGACGAGTAAATGGACCAATATTTGGTTGAGTGTTTGTTTGCTCTTCCATTGTTTCTTCCATTGTTAATGATTCTCCTATGTTGAGATTTTTTGACTAAATCAAGAAACTAAATATGAAAACGTTTCTTAATTTCTTTAATAAAGATGATTAGTTGATAATCTACTAACAATAATGTTCTAATTAAAGTTAGATATATTGATGGATATCTAAGTTATTTACTTTCTGATCAATCTGCCAAATCAGAAAAAAATAGGGTAAATATACTCTTAGACTCCACCTATAGACTTAGATGCAGAACGTACATATTCAAGATAATTGATTTCAGCTTTAAATACTATGAATAATATTTTGATTATTCTTTCGTTTCTTTAGATATTTTTTTTGATACATAACATTTCAATTCATCTGAAATATCATTTAGAGGAAATAGGGAATAGGGAGTAAGAAATAACAACTAATCATCCAGACTTGATATTATCTATATATAAAATATCTAGTAATAAAAATTACAAAATGCTTGATTTGATCAAATAATAATTAATTCAATTACAAAGATTTTAGACACATTTTTTTGTAGGGTGCTGTGACACTTTGATTGATTTTTAACAGAATAATCAGGTTTTTGGTGTCACGCACCATCCGAGTATTGTGACAATCGCGTAAGTCCTGGATTTTATTTAATTCATTGGTTAAATTTAGGTTAAAATAAACAGTAGCAATCCTATTTGTATGTATCGAAATCACAGTGTTAAAATCCCCGACTTCTTCAAGAAATCGGGGATTTAAATTCTCATATATGATTTAGGAGTTATTAGTTATAAGTTGTCAATCATCAATCATCAATCATCAGACGTTGCTGAAAAGAAGTATGAATTAAATTTTGTGGATAACCTAAATCTGTGTAGAGACGTTACAGTGTAACGTCTCAAAATCTAAATTCATACCCGGATTGATTGTGCAAAGCCAACTGTCAACTATCAATTCATCTTAAAAACTCAGCAAGCTGTTCTAATTTCTTCCAAGCTTCTCCACTTTTTAAAACCTCTTTGGCGATGACAACACCTTTTGTACAACGTTCTAAAACATCTTTTCCATCAACAGCTTCACCAACTTCTAAAGCTAAAGCTGTATTTAAAGCAACTACATCTTGTTGAGCTTGTGTTCCTTTTCCTTGTAAAACAGCTTGCAAAATTTCGGCGTTTTCTTGAACTTCTCCACCTTTTAAAGCACTAATTGGTGCAGGAGTTAAACCTAGTTTTTCGGCTGTTAATTCCAACAAATTTACTTGTTGATTCTCAATAATTGCTACATCATTCACATCACCCAAACCTCCTTCATCTAATCTTTCTCTTCCGTGAATTACTATTCCTCGACGAATTCCTAATTGTGATAAAGATTGAGCTATTGTTTGGACTAAAAAGGGATCGGATACTCCGATAACTTGTCCTGTCGGACGCATGGGATTTACCAATGGTCCAAGCAAGTTAAAAATAGTACGTATTCTCAAAGTTTTCCGTAAAGGAGCAACGGGTTTCAAAGCCGGATGCCAACCAGGTGCAAACAAAAATGTTACGCCGATTTCATCAACCGCAGTCCGTACTTTTTCGGAGTCTGCTTGCAGATTTATACCTAATGCTTCTAATACGTCAGCGGAACCAGTTTTACTCGAAGCGGAACGATTACCATGTTTGGCAACTTTTACCCCGGCAGCGGCAGCGACAAAAGCGACAGCAGTGGAGATATTAAAGGTGGAAGCACCATCTCCTCCAGTTCCGCAAGTATCTATTAATGGGAACTCATGTTGTTGATTTTCGATTCCTCCTAAAGAGTGAGATTGCAATACTTGAGCCATACCCACTAATTCTTCTGGGGAGACTCCTTTGGCTTGAATTGCGGTTAAAATTGCGCCGGAAAGTGCTGGGGGAATTTGATCTGCGAGCCATCCTTGAATTAATTCGGTAGCTTGATTAACGCTAAGAGACTCTTTATTTAATAGCTGTTGTAATAAAGTAGACCAGCGAGAAGTGTCTACAGTTGAGGAATTGTTAACTAAAGTTTGGGACATTTGATTTTAGATTTTAGATTTTAGATTTTGGATTGATAATTAACGAAGAATTAAATTTTATTTGACTTAAATAAATATAAAACGTGACTGGAAATATTAAAAATCACAGAAGTCGGGTTTTTAGGATAAATATCCGTAACAACTGAAAATAGTCATAAAAACCCGACTTCTTACCCCACGAAAAATTTTAAACAGAAGTCGGGTTTTTACGAGTTTCTATCTGTGATCAAAACCCGACTTCTTACCCCACAGGAGACTGGGAAAGAGGTATGCTATTTGAACATTAACTAAAGATTAATTACTTTAGCTACAGTTTGTACGTCTTTATCACCTCTACCAGAACAGTTAATCACAAGACGGGGACTACCATCTAATTGAGGACAAAGTGTTTCTAGATAAGCAAAAGCGTGAGCGGTTTCTAATGCAGGAATAATTCCTTCTAATTCTGAAACCTTTCTAAATGCTGCTAATGCTTCCTCATCGGTGACGCTGTAGTATTCAGCGCGACCCATATCTTTAAGAAAACTGTGTTCTGGACCAACTCCGGGATAGTCCAAACCAGCGCTAATTGAGTGTGCTTCGATAATTTGTCCGTCATTATCTTGGAGCAAATAACTCATCGCACCGTGCAATACTCCGACTCTTCCTTTTGTCAAAGTTGCAGCGTGTTTTTCGGTTCCTACACCTTCACCTGCCGCTTCAACTCCAATCAAGCGAACGGATTCTTCGTTCACGAATTCATGAAATAATCCCATTGCATTGGAGCCACCACCGACGCAAGCTAGAAGAATATCGGGTAATCCTCCCCATTTTTCCTGACATTGATTACGAGTTTCTATACCGATGATGGCATGATAATCACGTACCAACATTGGGTAGGGATGAGGACCGGCAACGGAACCTAAGATATAATGCGTGGTTTCTACATTTGTTACCCAGTCGCGGATTGCTTCGGAAGTTGCATCTTTGAGAGTTCCGGTTCCTGCTGACACCGGACTAACTTCTGCTCCCATCAACCGCATCCGAAATACGTTGAGGGCTTGTCTTTCCATATCATGAATACCCATGAAAATTACGCACTTCAAACCGAAACGAGCGCAAGCGGTAGCTGTCGCAACTCCGTGCTGACCGGCTCCGGTTTCGGCGATAATTCTTTGTTTACCCATGCGTTTCGCTAACAACACCTGAGCTAAAGCATTATTAATTTTATGAGCGCCGGTATGATTTAAATCTTCTCGTTTTAAGTAAATTTGCGCTCCTGTTCCGTCGGGTTTAGCATAATGTTGCGTTAAACGTTCCGCAAAATATAACGGGCTTGGTCTTCCCACATAATCCCGCAATAAATCATTTAATTCAGCCTGAAAACTAGGGTCTTTGCGGTACTTTTCGTAAGCAGTTTCCAACTCACTTAGTGCAGGCATTAAAGTTTCGGGAACGTACTTTCCGCCAAATTGTCCAAATCTTCCCAAATTATCCGGACGAGCTGTTGATAAGATTCTAGTATTGATATCTGGAGTACTGACCATTTTGATTTATATTCCTTTTAGTAATTGGTAATGGGTAATGGGTAATCGAGTTATAAATCACCTTTGACCTTTGACCTTTGACCTTAAACCTTATTTCCCTGCAATTGTTAACTGTTCGCTAGAGATTGCGGCTTTTAAGTCCTGGCAAAGTTCTTCGAGCGATCGCAATCCTTCTTCGGGGGTACCGTTTGCTAATCTTTTGACAAATGCGCTACCAACGATTACTGCATCCGCACCCCATTCTTTAGCTTGAGTTGCTTGTTCTGCACCGGAGATACCGAAACCAAGTCCAATCGCTTTATCAGTAATTCCGCGCATTTCTTGCAATAAATCTTTTACTCTGCCTTCTAACCCAGCACGCATTCCGGTAACGCCGGTTACACTAACTAGGTAGATAAAACCCTGAGAATATTTGGCGATCGCGCTTATCCTATCTTTAGAACTGGTAGGGGCTACGAGCAAAGTTAATTCAATACCAAATTCTTGGGCAGAATGTATTAATTTTTCAGCTTCTTCTAAAGGTAAATCCGGAACTACCAATCCTTTAACCCCAACTTCAGCAACTTTTTTCAAAAACTCTTTAATCCCCAAATTTAAGATGGGATTGTAATAAGTAAATAAAATAATCGGTGCTTGTAATTGAGGAGTTAATGTCTTTAACATTTGCAAAACATGGTCTAACTTGGTGCCATTTTGTAAAGCACGAGTAGCAGCAGCTTGAATTACCGGACCATCAGCTAAAGGGTCGGAATAAGGAACACCTAACTCAATAAAGTTAGCACCATTTTTATCTAAAATTTTCAGAGCTTTTGCAGTAGTTTCTAAATCCGGATCTCCCGCTGTAATAAACGGAATTAAAGCGCAAGTATTGGATTTTCTTAATTCTTCAAAGCGTTGAGATATTGTAGTCATGTTGTTTGTTGATAGTGGTTGGTTGTTAGTTGTTAGTTGTTAGTGGTTAAGAGTTAGGAGTTAAGAGTTAAGAGTTAGGAGTTAGGAGTTAATGTCACCTTGTCGCCTTATCCCCTTGTCTCCCCATCTCTCTTTACCCCAGCAACTTCCGTACCGCATCTTCCACATCGGGTTGCTTAACTAAAGATTCTCCGACTAAAACGGCACGAGCGCCAGCGTTATTCACGAAGGTTAAATCTTCAGGGGTATATATACCGGATTCGCTGACAACGGTAATTCCAAAACTTTGTAATTGCGGTTTCCGTTGAGAAATTAGTTGTTCGGTGGTTGCTAAATCTACAGTAAAATTTTTGAGGTTGCGGTTGTTAATTCCTACTAACTTAATGTCGGAAAGTCTTAAAACTCTATCTAACTCCTTGTCTGTATGAACTTCCACTAACGCTGTCATTTTCAAGCTGTGAATTACCCGCAAAAAGTCTTTTAACTGTACGTCAGATAGAATTGCTGCAATTAATAGTACCGCATCAGCACCCGCAGTTCTAGCTAAATATATTTGATATAAGTCGATTATAAATTCTTTGCATAATAGCGGTAATTCTACGCTTTTTCTCACATTACGCAAGTTATCAAAACTACCTTTAAAAAACTTACTATCAGTGAGAACCGAAAGGCAAGCAGCACCACCTCTTTCATAAGCTTGAGCTATATTTACCGGGTCAAAATCTTCGCGAATAATTCCTTTACTCGGTGATGCTTTTTTGACTTCCGCAATCAAACTAGGACAGTGGGAATTATTTTGCAAAGCCTGTAAAAAATCTCGTACCTCCGGCGCATTTTTTACTTGTTGTTGCACCTCAGCTAAAGGTAAATCTAAGCGCATTTGAGTAACTTCTTGCTTTTTATACAAGACTATTTCCTCAAGTATGTGCCGGGGTTTAGTTAACATATTGATTTCATTAAAAGTTGAGACATTATTCATAATATTACTTTCTTAGAAGGGTAACGCGAGACTTTTATAGTTATTGCTAATAGCTTATAAATTACTTACCGGCGACTTCTGACGTTTATGCAATAATAAACCAGCACCAATAATTCCCATACCAACCAACGTTGTAGTATTTCCCGCTTCTGGAACTCTTTGCGGTACTGTAAAGGAACCAGTGACTAAAGCTTCACCAATTAGTTTTCCTGCTTTACTAAATATGAGCAAAAAACTCCGCGTCCCTTAGCGTATACCTTTGCGCTCCTCTGCGTTAAAAAGTATATTTTTTCCTTAAACCTGATTAGAGAGCGCGAGTAAAATACCCGCATTCTCTGTATTTCTCACTAACTCTAACCTACCGTCACAACCTCGGATTCTCCAGACATCGTATACTTATAAACAACATTTTTAATCATTGCCAATCCCACCTCACCAGCTAAAGTCATAATCGATTCTGGGTGAAACTGTACCGCTGCAATTGGCAATGTTTTATGTTCAATCGCCATAATTACATCGTCGTCTGACATCGCTGTCACTTTTAACTCTTGAGGAAACTTTTTGGGTAATGCAAACAAGGAATGATATCTACCGACTATAAAAGATTCGGGTAAATCCTTAAACATCACTGAATTCGAGTCAGTCACATTAATCCGTGAAGGTTTACCATGTTGCGGATAATCTAAAACTCCTAATTCTCCACCAAAAGCTTCTACAATGCCTTGCAATCCCAAACACACCCCAAATATCGGAATATTACGGCGCATACAGGTAGCCACCATTTGAGGTACTTTAAAATCATTCGGTCTTCCTGGACCTGGAGACAATACAACCAAATCAGGTTTTTCAGTATCAAAAAGCGATTCATCAAAACCATGTCGCAGTGTTTTTACTGACGCTCCAGTTTGACGAATATAATTAGCTAAGGTGTGAACGAAAGAATCTTCGCAGTCAATTAATAAAACACGCTTACTCGCTTCCACCTTAGGAATACAAGCACTCAAAGAATTTCCATCACATTCGAGAACCTTGGCTTTTTCCTTAGCACGACGGATAGTTTCAAAAGCTGCGGCGGCTTTAGTTAAGGTTTCCTGCTCTTCGGCTGCGGGAATCGAATCATACAACACTGTGGCTCCAACTCTTACTTCTGCAATTGAATCTTTGAGTCGAATTGTCCGCAAAATCAACCCGGTATTCAAATTACCGTTAAAGTTCAAATAGCCAACCGCTCCCCCATACCACCGTCTAGCACTGTGTTCGTGCTGTTCGAGGAACTGTATGGCTGACTTTTTGGGTGCTCCCGTTACCGTCACTGCCCAAGTATGAGTTAAAAATGCATCCAAAGCATCAAAGTCAGGTCTCAGCAAGCCTTCCACATGGTCTACAGTATGGATTAAATGACTGTACATCTCAATTTGACGACGACCAATTACCCGTACCGAACCCGGTTCGCAAATCCGCGATTTATCATTGCGGTCTACATCGGTACACATGGTTAACTCCGATTCGTCTTTGAATGAATTGAGTAGTTGACGAATTTGGGAAGCATCATCTAAAGCGTCTGTTCCCCTGGCAATTGTACCGCTAATCGGACAAGTTTCCACCCTTCTACCGTCAACTCGGACAAAGATTTCCGGAGAAGCACCAATAATATATTCCCCGCCTAAATTAAATATAAAGCCGTAGGGACTAGGATTAATTTGCTGTAAAGTTGTGAATAATTCCGAAGGTGCAGTTTCACTAGTGATAAAGAAATTTTGTGAAGGTACGACTTCAAATAAATCCCCACGACGGAAGTAATCGAGCGCAACTCCTACCTGTTCGGCATATTCGCCGGTTTTATGGT
Source organism: Nostocales cyanobacterium 94392 (assembly GCA_035285725.1). Classification (GTDB taxonomy): domain Bacteria; phylum Cyanobacteriota; class Cyanobacteriia; order Cyanobacteriales; family Nostocaceae; genus Rivularia. The sequence continues at coordinate 9,972 of JAYKJL010000317.1, forward strand.
CTGATTTTTGAGCAGGAGTCAGCCGTTTGCCTCTATAATCGATTGATTCACCAGTGCGAGGAAGATTATCAGTGCTACCTTGTGCTGTCTCAAATTCGTAGCTCAAGCGGTAAGCGCGTTGTAAATAGTAATCAACTATTACTAACTCATCCGGTAAATACAGTACCAAATCCCTTTGGTCATCTGCACGCTGCAAACGTTGAGAAATCCGTTCAAACTGGAATACTAAATCGTAACCAAAAGCACCGTAAAGCCCTAAATGTTCGTCCTCATGGCTGTAAAAAACTTGTAAGATATCGCGAATAACCGTAAAAGCCGAAGGTTGTTTACTGCGTTCTTCTTCTGTAAAGAATTGTTGTGTTGGCTTGACAGCACCAGTAATTTTATGTTTCTTGTTAAACGTAATTTCTGATAATTGTGGATGTTGTGATAACCTCTGCAAGAGTATGGGTAAGAGTATCTCACCCCGTTGATTCAGCGCTGTTATCGTGAAACCTTTATCTCGCGTTGCAACTTCTAGAGGTGGATTAACAAATCCAATAGCCCATCTTTTATATCGTCCTGGATATTCGTAACTACTTTTGAGCAAACCTCCCCGTTTTGAATCGAGGTGAAATAAAATATCTTCTAAAGCTGCGTTAATCTCGACTTCCGTTACTGCACGAGATATATTAACACCACCAAAAGTTGTATAAGTTTGCTTTTCAATCATGGGCTATTCCTCTGGAATAATTGGGGAGTTTGCGGTAAAAATTAAACATCAACAGTTAAGTAATAGTTATACTAAGTAATTTAAGTAACGCATCTATATGATAATACTGCGTAAAAATTGTCCAAAATATTTAGGCATTAATTATTTGATAATTTTGATTTGTGGATTTTCAATAGGACTTACCCAACTGGCACATTTTGCCCGTAGGGTGCTGTGACACTTTGATTGATTTTTAACGGAATAATCAGGTTTTTGGTGTCACGCACCATCCGAGTATTGTGACAATCGCGGCTATTCCTGTTCAACTTGGATTACTTTTAATTACAAATAAATTGCCAAAATTTGAGCAAAGTAAATTTGCTAAAACGTTATCAGGTCAAGACGGTAATTATTTTCACTTAAGTTATTAATCAGAATTTAAAAAATCTAAAAACAATTAAGTAGTAAATCTTTTATGTGCTTCAATTACGAGCATACAGCAAGTTCTAATTAAGGTCAAAACTATAACAATTCTAAATATTAATGACTTTGATTTTTGTCACTGATTAAGAATTGCTGTATTAACTATTCATAGTAAAGTTTTAATTTTTATTTACACTCCTTAAGATTACTAGATATCCTATGAAGGATACATGAACTTTTCTTCGATAGGTATGTCCAATTTTTCGCACTTATATGATTTTGTTCGTAAAATTCCGGATGAGCAAATTCTCAGTATTATCGCTACCATCTCAGGTATGAAAAATTATATACCTTTAGTTAGAGCATGGAGAGAGGGGGGATAAGGGGACAAGGGGTTATAATTTACCTTTAACCTTTGACCTTTAACCTCAATTGTAAGTGTTGTAAAATTAACTCACAAACGTCGGTTGCTTTGATAGATTCAGAATTGAGTAAGTCAGTTTTTTTGCTAATCAATAAAGGTCCGACATCGGTGTTAGGAGGAATGCATCCGTGGGAACCTTTAACTAAAGAAGCATCTAAAGGGATTACATCCATCAAGTAGCGAAAACCAAGCTTTTTCTTAAGTAGTTTTGAGCCGATTTTGAGTTTAGGAAATTTGAGTTTGGGGTCAACAAATAATTCTACAGGATCGTAACCTGGTTTACGATGAATATCTACGGTTCTGGCAAAGTCCGGAGCGTTTTTATCGTCAAGCCAATAATAATAAGTAAACCATGCATCGGGTTTAGCAACTGCGACTAATTCACCACTACGAGAATGATTTAAATGATAAGCTGGTTTGCTTGTTTCGTCTAAAATATAGTCAATTCCCTCAATTTGTTCTAACAAACTTCTGACTTGAGGAATATAGTCTGTATCATTGACATAAACATGAGCAATTTGATGGTCTGCGACAGCGAAAGCTTTACTAGCACCAGCATCGAGAAGTTCTCTTCCTTCTTCTTCACGAATAGCTAATAAACCTTTTGAACGCAATACTCTATTAATATGAATCGGTTGAGAAACTGATGTAATGCCATATTCTGATAATAGGATAACAGAGGCACCGCGCTGTTCGTAAAAATGAATTAAATCCCCGCAAACTGTATCTATCTCTTGTAATTCTTTGGCTATTTTATTTTGGTCAGGACCGAACTTTTGTAAGCAGTAATCTAGATGTGGTAGGTAAATTAAAGTTAAATTAGGACTGCAATTTTCTTCTATCCATTTAGATGAATTTGCTATCCATTGTGTAGATGCAATTGATGCAGTTGGTCCCCAAAAGTTAAATAAAGGAAATTGACCGAACTCTGCTTGTAATTGATTGCGAAAATTACTTGGTTGAGTGTAAATATCGGGAATTTTTCGACCATCCGCAGGATACATCGGTCGAGGAGTTACCGCATAATCAACGGAGGAGTACATATTGTACCACCAGAACATATTAGCGCAGGTAAAAGATGAATCGAATTCCCGTACTATATCCCATATTTTGGCAGATTGAACTAACTTATTTGATTGTTTCCAAAACTTAGTTTCACACTCATCTCGAAAATACCAACCATTACCGACAATACCATGTTTGTCAGGCATTTTACCCGTCAAATAAGTCGCTTGTACCGAACAAGTAACCGCAGGTAATACAGGTTCCACGGTTGCTATTTTTCCTTGTTCAGCCCATCGGGAAAGCATTGGTGTGTGCTTTCCTAAAAGACTTGGTGTTAATCCAACTACGTTAATTACTACTGTTTTATTCATTTATATGTTGGTTGATAGTTGATAGTTGATAGTTGATGGTTGTTGGTTGATGGTTGTTGGTTGATGGTTGTTGGTTGTTGGTTGTTGGTTGATGGTTGTTGGTTGATGGTTGTTGGTTGTTGGCAAACAGTTGTTAATTGATCATTCTTACTGAAGATATAGCAATCCGAATTGAGATGTGAGAAAATACTTAGATTCAAAGTTGGGAATAGAAGTCAAATTTGACTCATACCTGGCGACTGGAAGTCGCGCGCCACTTGCTACAACGGGGGGAACCCTCCGAAGTTTGCCGGAAAGAACATCTCCCCGGCAACTTCTCTCCGCAACGCAGTGGCTTAGCTACACAAACCGGCACCCGCCGTGGCAGCGGGTTATTTAATTAAGTCCACCTGCGTGGACTTCGTTTGTGTAGTAGCGATTTTAACCACCAGATTATATATAAATTTATTACAAATCATTTAGGATTGCTATATAATTTATATAATATTTGGAAATACGGATTAGTAATTTAACAGGACTAAGGCTGCGTGTCACAAGACTCGGATGGTGCGTGACACAGAAGAAGCTTATCCTACCCGTTCAAAATTCTTCAAAGTGTCACACACCCGTTGCAACAAAAATGTGCCAGTTGCGTAAGTC
>JAYKJL010000318.1:0-6163 GCA_035285725.1 Nostocales cyanobacterium 94392
GAGGACAGATGATTGACCAGTTAATTGCTGCATTGAGTAAAGAAGTAGAAATGTCAGCAGAAGAAATTGCTGATACAATTTGGCTGGCACTTCAAATGCAGGAATTTCAAACTGAGTCAGTTTCCTCTAGCTCATCCCATTTAACGGAAGAAAAAAGGGAAATTAAAGATAGCAAAAGTTTCTTACATCAGGGAAAAGTATCGGAAGAAGAAACAGCAAATAAGTCGTTAGAGGAGCAAAAAGCAGGTATTTATCTCGGAACTCAGAAAAATACCTCAAAGTCCTCAAATTTATCCTTTAAAGTTCCTGATGCTCCTTCTTTACGCGAGCCTTTAACCTTAGCACGGGCTTTAAAACCTTTAATGCGACGTATTCCCTCCGGAAGGGAATTAGTATTAGATGAAGCCGCGACTATCCAACAAATTGCAGATGAAAAGCTGTGGACACCCATACTCAAACCGACTTTAGAACCTTGGTTAGATTTGGAATTAGTGGTTGATGAAGCAATTTCCATGCAAATTTGGCGGCATACAATAAGGGAACTGGAACGACTGCTGAAAAATTATGGCATTTTCCGAGATGTGCGGGTATGGGGATTGCTTACGAATGAAAACGAACAAGTGCAGATTCGTCGGGGATTAGGTGCGACTGCTAAAAATGAAACAAACCGTAGTCCCAAAGAGTTGATTGACCCCAGCGGTCGGCGTTTGATATTAGTGGTAAGTGATTGTGTCTCATCTTCTTGGCGCAATGGAAAAGTTACACCTGTATTAGAACTCTGGGCAAAACAAGGGTCAATGGCAATTGTCCAGATGCTTCCTAAGTGGCTGTGGAAAAGAACCGCTTTAGGTAGAGCTTCAGAAGTGCGTTTACTGGGACTGACTCCAGGAGTGGCTAACCAGAAATTAATTGCGAAGGAAGTGTCATTATGGGATGAACTAGACGAACAATCGGGGGTTAAAGTCCCAGTATTTACCTTAGAAGAGGTAATGGTGGTTCCTTGGGCGCAAATGTTGTCTGGTAAAGGCAGTATTTGGACATTAGGATATGTATTTAAGTTGAATGCAACTTCTGTTAAAAAGGAAACTGGATTATTTAATCTTGCTCGTGGTGATTTGAGTGCAGAACAGCGCGTACAGGCATTTAGGGTAACGGCTTCACCAATGGCACGAAAATTGGCAGGATTATTAGCTTCTGCACCTGTGATTAGTTTACCAATTGTGCGATTGATTCGGGAAGCACTGTTAAAAGATTCTCAACAAGTTCATGTGGCTGAGGTGTTTTTAGGCGGTTTACTGAAGCCATTATCTCAGATAAATGCAGATACTAATCCCGATTATGTTCAGTACGAATTTATGGACGGGGTACGGGAGTTATTAATTGATTCGGTTCCTTCAAAATATGTTTTGAATGTAGTGGATGAAGTTTCCAAATATGTGGCGAAAAAAGCAGGGTTATCCTTGGAGAATTTTGCTGCGGTTTTGAGGAATCCGCAACAAATTAGAGATAGTGAAATTGCTGATAATATTGCTTATTTTGCAACAGTTACGGCTGAGGTTTTGAGGAGTTTGGGTGGAGAATATGCAAGGATTGCTGAGGATTTAGAAGTAAATTATTTTAAATTTCATAAAAATTATTCTCCAGGAACTTCATTAATCAATGAAACTTTCAATCATGGGTATGCATTACTGATTGGTGTTGGAGAATCAGCTTATAGCAAGTTGTCTCTACCTGTAACTGTCAAAGATACCCAAGCAATTTATGCGGCTTTAATTGATCCAGAGTTATGTGCATATCCCGATGATAAGGAACATATTCGGGTATTAAATAATCAAGAAGCAACCCAAGCAGCTATTTTAAAAGGTTTGAATTGGTTAAAAGAAAAGGCTGAATCTGACCCCAAAGCCACTATTTTTATTTACTATTCCGGTCACGGTTGGGTAGATAAGGATACACAAAAATATTATTTACTACAACATGATATTAAGCCAACTAAACTTGCAAAATCTGCATTATCAGCAGAAACTTTCACGTCGGAATTACGACAAATTGAAGCGGAACAGTTATTAGTTGTGATTGATAGTTGTCATGCTGCGGGAATGGCAACTTCTAAAGAAGCAGATTTAGAATTAGAAGAAGAATTTGATGATTTTATTCGAGAAGCTCCATCAAAAGGTTTTATTGATGAGTTGAAGAAAGGTAAAGGGAGAATCGTTTTTACTTCCTCCGAAGGCAAGCAAAAATCATATATTAAAGATGATTCATGCAGTATTTACACTTATCATTTTCTCGAAGCGCTGCAAGGTGCTGGAAATAAACCGGGCGATACAGATGTACAAGTTTCTAATATTATGAATCATCTGGGTAAGGCTGTATCTGAAACTGCGCGTCAGTTATGTAATGTTGAGCAAAATCCTCAATTTGATATGACTGGAGGAGATTTTATCATTGCTAAATTACGGGGTGGTAAAGGTTTACCAAGTAAGGGATGGGATGAAGTAAAACCGGAAGCTACCCAGAAGATTAATAAAATTGCCGATGTTATTAATCAGCATGGGAAATTTATGACTAACATTAATGAAGCTCGCGGTATTCATATTGGTGATGTTTATCACAAGTAACTTTCATAAAGTAAATAATCACATTTTTTGCTACGAAAGATGCGAATAAAGCATAGGCTTTTTGACTATATAAGCTTAACTTGTCACGAATGCATGGGATAAAGGTTTCAGTCCCTAAATTACCTGCTTATGCTTCCATAGGCTGACAGCTTTTGGGTATAGTGACATTAATAAAAATTAAAGTAAATTAAATATTTAATTGTCTAAAATTAAAATAAAAACTTCTGAAAGATGGCGAACCCTGAAGAGATAAACAGCGTTGTTAACCGTATCGCAGCTGGCGAATATACTGATGGAGACATTGCAATCTTACGCGATGTACTTTCTTCTAACGATCGCCAATTAACACTGCAAGTGGGCAAACATAATGTCAACATTGGAAAGGGACAGGACATTCAGATTGGCGATCGCATTTATCAAGAATGGAACGACGATGCTATCCATGCCTTGGTTTGCATAATTCGATTTGGTGAATCTATAGAACCTAAAATTCGTGAAAAACAAGAGTATTACCAAAATAAAATACGGGAACTCAATAATAAAACAAACGAAAAATTAGACCAATTGGAAAGTAGATATCGAGATGATCTGTTCAAATTGGAAACCGATTTTCAAAATAATTTAAATAGAATAAAAGACGAACATCGGAATAGTCGAGATCGAGAAATAAACAGAATCCTTGGAGATTTAGAAAACAGAAAAATTAGATTAGAGCAATATATTGATCGGTTAGAAAAAAACTGGTCAGATGCAAATTCTGGATGGTCAGCATTAGAAGAAGTAAATCGTTCGTATGCGGAACAGGATCGTGAGTATAAACAAAATTTAATTAAACTTGAAAATGAAATCGAGGCTTTCAGTCAAATTGGAGCGAGTATTCCATCACAGGGACCAACAATACCTCAAGTAGATAAATATTTCGAGATTCAAAAAGCAGAACTTAACAAGAACATAGTTTATAGAAGAAAAGAACTAGAATTAAATTTAACTAAAGAACGAACAAAAATAAAAACAAATGAAGCAGATAAGATACAAGAAATAGAAAAAAACAAAAGAGAAGAAATTTATAGATTAATAATTCAATTTTATTTATGTAAAGAAGAGTATCCTTTCAGTGAGAACTCTTTGCGTAAAATCAAAGAGTTTCAATCAGAACTCAAAATGCCAAAAAAGGAGATTGAGACAATTGAAGAATCAGAAATTAAACCTTATTACGAAAAAAACTTACGAGAATATCAAGGGGAATTTACAAAAATAATCACAGCAGAACACTACCCTGTAAGTAATTCCTCTCGTAAAGACCTAAAACAAAAGCAAAAATCACTAGGATTAAAAGATAAAGATATTGAAACTGTTGAGCAACCAATCATTTACCCTTATTATCAAGAAAATTTGCATGAATACGAACAAGAATTTACACAAATAATAAAAACAGAAGGCTACCCTGTAAGTCATACAGCTCGTACTCAGCTAGAACAAAAGCAAAAATTACTAGGATTAAAAGATCGAGATGTAAAAGATAGTGAGCAAAAGATTAGTGAGCCTTATTATCGAGAAAATCTACATAAATACGAACAAGAATTTATAGACTTGATTAAGGAAGAAGTTACAGAGTTAACTAAAGAATATTTGGATAAGTTGAAATCCAAGCAAAATAGGTTGAAAGACAGACAAAAATCATTATGTCTTAAAAGTGAAGATATAAAAGATAGTGAGCAACAAATTATCAAGCAATATTATCAAAAAAGTCTGGATAAATATGAACGAGAATTTACGCAACTAATAAACAACCAAGGCTACTATCTAGACGATAAAATTAAGAACAATTTAATTCAAAGACAGCAATTATTAGGGATTAAAATACTAGGTTTTAATAGCGAAGATATAGTAATCGTTCAACGTACAATTAAAAATTGTCAAGAAAAAGATACAGTCATTGATTACTTATCTAGTAATTTGTTCAAAGAAGATTATCAAAAATTACGAAATTCACTAGCTTCAACTAAATGGAAAGATGCGAACGAAGAAACTAAAAACATATTATTTAGATTGGCAAAAAATAGAAATCAAGAGCATAATCAACAAGATATAAAAAAAATTACTGAAGAGCAAATAAAAACGATTAATTTATTGCAAATAAGAATAATCGATCTGCTGTGGGATATATATAGTAAAGGTAGATTTGGCTTTCATAAACAAAGAGATATTTTTATCACAGCAGGCAAAGATTATAAAGCTTTTAGCGAAAATATAGCATGGAAAAAAAGATCGTTTTTTCTTTTTGATTTCTTAAGTTGGAAGTCAGATGACGATATAGTTTTTAATATTGATGCTCCTGAAGGACATTTACCCTTTTGGAGACCTTTTGTTATCAATCCTGAACAATTCTTGATTTATTTGGACTCTAGCTTGTAAAAGTATGAAGCAGTCTATAGCTTCAGAAGTGCCCTTGCGGGGACTGACTCCAGGAGTGGTTAACCAGAAATTAATCGCTAAGGAAGTGTCATTATGGGATGAACTAGATAAAGAATTGGGGGTTAAAGTCCCAGTATTTACCTTAGAAGAGATAAGGCAATTGCCGAACCAATGACTTTATGCGATTATGTAGAAGCTTTGTGAAATTCATTACCTGTCTAAAATAGCACTAAAAAACTCCGGTAGATGCCAAACCCCAGCAACCCAAATGAAATAATTCAACGTATCCTCAACGGAAATCAAACCGATGATGATGTGGAAGCTTTGCGTCAATGGTTAAATAATGGGGGCATTCAAAATATTCAAGCTCAAAACCTGCAAGTTGGTAAGTACAACATCAATATCGGAAAGGGAGACAATATTCATGTTGGTGATAAAATTTACCAAGGAATTGATGCCGAAGCGATTCGAGAAGTTGCTCATGCAGTAATTAATGGTTCTAACGCTACACAAATCCGCGAAATTGTTCGTTCTATACTCTTTGAAGAGTTTCCCAACTCATCTCAAACAGAAAATTCTCAAAGTCTTTCGCGAAAAACCATTTTAGTATTAGCCTCCAGCCCTACAAATGAAGCGAGATTGCGTTTAGATAAGGAATTGCGGGAAATTGATGAGGGTTTGCGAAGATCGCAGCATAGAGAGAAATTTACTTTACAGCCAAAATTCGCTGTTCGTCCCGATGATTTACGTCGTGCTTTGCTAGATTTTAACCCCCAAATTGTTCACTTTTGCGGTCATGGTTCGGGTGAAAATGGCTTAATTTTAGAAAATGATGCTGGATTAGCGCAACTTGTCCCCACCCAAGCTTTAGCAAACTTATTTAAACGATTTGCAACGCGAGGACTTGAATGTGTGCTTCTCAACGCTTGCTATTCGGAAATTCAAGCCAACGCGATCGCCGAACATATTGATTATGTAGTCGGTATGAATAGCGCTATTGGAGATGAGGCAGCGATTAAATTTGCAGTTGGTTTTTATGATGAACTAGGGGCTGGTTGGTCGTTTGAAGATGCTTATAGTGGTGGCTGCGATGCCATTGCATTACAAGGAATCCCAGAAGAAAATAC